>CAIUMD010000001.1 GCA_903900155.1 uncultured Caulobacterales bacterium
AGGAGAGTTCTAGGCCTTCCGGCTCTTCATCAGCGGTTGGATCTTCTCCCCGAAGTCCTCGACCCCCTTCACGAAGTCGTCGAAGGTCAACAGCACCCCCGCCGTGCCCGGCACCGCGGCGATCTCGTCCATCATGCGGGCGATGCTCTCATAGCTGCCCACCAAGGTCCCCATGTTCAGGTTCACCGCCGACTCCGGCGCGGCCAACTGCTGGGTGTTGGTCGTCGCGCCGGCCTTGGCGTTCGGGGCCGCCTGCTGGGTCAGCCAGGCCAGGGCCTCCTGATCAGCGCCCTCGCGGTAGGACCGCCACTTGGCAAAAGCCTTCTCGTCGGTCTCGTCGGCGATGATCATGAACAGGATGAACGACTGCACGTCGCGGCCGGTCTTCTCGGCGGCGGCCTCCAGCCGCTTGTTGACCGAGGCGAAGGCCGTCGGGGTGTTAGTCCCCTTGCCCAAGGCGAAGCTGTAGTCGGCATACTGCGCCGTGAAGGCCAGGCCCTCGTCGGACGAGCCGGCGCAGATCAGCTTGGTCTCCTTGGGGTGCGGGCTGACCCGGCAGTCGTCCATGGTGAAGTACTTGCCCTTGAAGTCCGAAACCCCGGTCTCCAGCAGGTCCTTCAGCACGGTCGTGTATTCGGCCAGGTAGTTGTAGCGGTCGGTATAGTGCGCCTCGCCCGGCCACAGGCCCATCTGGCTGTACTCGGCCTTCTGCCAGCCGGTGACCAGGTTGATGCCGAAGCGGCCGGGGGCGATCGAGTCGATGGTCGAGGCCATGCGCGCCACGATGGCCGGCGGGATGGTCAGGGTGGCGACGGTGGCGAAGATCTTGATCCTGCTGGTCACGGCCGCCAGGCCCGACATCAGGGTGAAGCTCTCGAGATTATGCTCCCAGAACTGCGTCTTGCCGCCGAACCCGCGCAGCTTGATCATCGAGAGCGCGAAGTCGAAGCCGTACTTCTCGGCCTTCTGGGTGATCTCTTTATTGAGCGCGAAGCTAGGCATGTACTGCGGAGAATTCTCCGAGATCAGCCAGCCGTTGTTGCCGATGGGGATGAAGACGCCGACCTGCATGTTGGTGCCCCTGTTTGAATTTGTTGAAGATCCTCCCCCGCTAGGGGGAGGATCTGAGATCACGTCCCCTCCAGGAACTTCACCAATCCTTCGTTGAAGGTCTCGGGATCGGTGACGGTGAAGCCATGGCCGCCCCAGGCGACCTGCTGGAAGTCGGCATTGGGCAGGCGGCCGGCCAGGCGCTGCGAGCACAGCGGCGGGACCAGCATGTCGTCGGCGGAGGCGGAGATCAGCACCCGGTGGGTGATCGCCTCCAGCCGCGCGTCGATGTCGAAGGCCAAGAGGGCGTTGATCCGCGCCAGCATGACCTCGCGCGGCGGGAAGCTCGCCACGTGGTGGGCCTCCTCGGCCTGGAGGCGGGTGTGGTTCCGCGAGATCCAGTCGGCCGGATAGAGGAAGATCGGCTGGGCGTGGACATAGGCTTCCGGGCCCGTGTCGTTCAGCAGATGGATGCGGGTGTCGAAGCAGCGGCGGATGTGCGGGTCGGGCCGGCTCCAGCCGTTGACCACGACCAGCTTGGCCAGGCGGTCGGGGTGGTCGAGGGCCAGTTGCAGCCCGGCATTGCCGCCGGCCGCGTGGCCGACGATGTGGGCTTTGGAGAGGCCCAGGGCGTCCATGACCTTGACCATGTCGTCGGCCATGTGAGCGACGGTGTAGTTGGCCGGCAGCTCGCGGGTGCTGCGACCCGTGCCGCGATGGTCATAGGTGACCACCGGCCAGCGCGCGGTGAGCGCCGCCATCTGCGGGCCCCAGAACGCGCCGGAACCGCCCAGGCCCGACGACAGCAGCACGACCTCGCGGCCGGCGACCGGACCGCCGTGCAGCTCGTAGAACAGGCCGTCGACGACGCCGCTGGTCACTCCTTCTTCCCGATGTGCGCCACGGACGCGATCTCGACCACGAAGCCGGGTTTCACCAGGCCGCACTGGATGCAGTAGCGGGCCGGTTTGTCGCCGGGGAAATACTCGGCATAGACCTTGTTCATCGGCGCGTAGTGCGACCAGTCGGTCAGGAAGATGTGGTTCATGGTCACGTCCTCCATCGTCCCGCCGGCGGTCTCGATCACCGACTTGATGGTCTCCAGAACCTGCCGGGTCTGGGCCTCGGCGTCGTCCGGGAAGGCGACGTTGTTGTCCTTGTCGAAGGCCAGCGTGCCCGAGACATAGACCACGCCGTCGGCCATCGCGCCGGGCGAGAAGGGGGCGATGGGGACGCCGGTTCCGGGCGGGGTGATGACGGTCTTGGGCATCGAAAACTCCTCTCTGTGCTGCCCCCTCAGTCGGCTTCGCCGACAGCTCCCCCATAATGGGGGAGCTGGGCCTAGGTCCTCCTCCCCCCTTAGGGGGGTGGTGGCCCGACGGGCCGGTGGGGGTTGCGCTAGCTGGGCGCCAATTGCCCGAACGCCCCCTTGAAATCGGCCGTCGTCGAGACCCAGCCGAAGAAGGTCTCGATGTTGAACAGG
>CAIUMD010000002.1 GCA_903900155.1 uncultured Caulobacterales bacterium
CCAACCCCATCCGCAAGGTCCTGATCGTCGGCGGCGGCACCGCCGGCTGGATGACCGCCGCCGCGCTGTCCAAGGTGCTGAACACCAAGGGCGTAGAGGTCACCCTGGTCGAGTCCGACGCCATCGCCACGGTCGGCGTCGGCGAGGCGACCATCCCGCCGATCACCACCTTCAACCAGATCCTCGGCATCGACGAGGCCGAGTTCATGCGGGCGACCAACGGCAGCTTCAAGCTGGCCATCGAGTTCGTCGACTGGAAGCACAAGGGCCACCGCTACCAGCACCCGTTCGGCAATTTCGGCCTGGATATCGAGGCGCTGAAGTTCCACCAGTTCTGGCTGCGCAGCCTGCACGAGGGCTGGGCCAGCGACATCGACGACTACAACCTGCCGGCCACCGCCGTGAACCTGGGCCGCTTCGCCTTGCCGTCCAAGGATCCGGGCCAGGTGATGTCGGCGCTGAAATACGCCTTCCACTTCGACGCCAGCCTCTATGCCAGGTACCTGCGCGGCTATGCCGAAAAGCGGGGCGTCACCCGCGTCGAGGGCAAGGTCGGCAGCGTCCAGCAGGACGGCGAGACCGGCTTCGTCACCGGCGTCACGCTGGAAGACGGCCGGGTGCTGGAGGCGGATCTGTTCGTCGACTGCACCGGCTTCCGCGCCCTGTTGATCGAGCAGACCCTGAAGACCGGCTACGAGGACTGGGGCCACTGGCTGGCCAATGACCGCGCCGTGGCCCTGCAATGCGAGATGGGCGGCGACGGCCTGTCGCCCTTCACCCGCGCCACCGCCCACGAGGCCGGCTGGGTGTGGCGCATCCCGCTGCAGCACCGGATCGGCACGGGTTATGTCTATTCCAGCAAGCACATCAGCGACGAGGACGCGCTGAAGACGCTGGAGCGCACGCTGGACGGCAAGCCGACCCAGCAGCCGAACTTCATCAAGTTCCGCCCCGGTCGCCGCAAGCAGATCTGGAACAAGAACGTCGTGGCCATCGGCCTGTCGTCGGGCTTCCTGGAGCCGCTGGAAAGCACCAGCATCCACATGATCCAGGCCGGGATCACCAAGCTGCTGGCCCTGTTCCCCGACCGCGGCTTCAACCCCGTCGAGATCGCCGAATATAACCGCCTGACCATCCTGCAGGTCGAGCTGATCCGCGACTTCATCATCCTGCACTTCCACGCCAACCAGCGCGACGAGCCGTACTGGCAGGCGCTGCGCGAGATGGAGATCCCGGCCGACCTGTCGCGCAAGATAGAGCTGTTCCGCTCGTCCGGGCGCCTGTTCCAGTCGGACTACGACCTCTTCGCCGAGCCCAGCTGGATCGCCGTGCTGCTGGGCCAGGGCGTGACGCCGCAGCGCCACGACCCGCTGGTCGACCAGTACGACCAGGCCTTCGTCCGGGGCCAGATGGAGCGATTGAGCGGCCTGATCCGCCGCACCGCCGAGTCCATGCCCTCCCACGAAGCCTTCATCGCCCGCTACTGCGCGGCGCCAGAGTTCAAAGCATGACCCAGAACCACCGCCTGCGCCGCGTCGTCATCGTCGGCGGCGGCACCGCCGGCTGGATGACCGCCGCCGCCCTGGGGCGCTTCCTCAAGGACGGCTATACGAAGGTGACCCTGGTCGAGTCCGAGGCCATCGGCACCGTCGGCGTCGGCGAGTCCACGATCCCGCAGATCAACATCTTCAACCGCATGCTGGGGCTGGACGAGAACGACTTCGTCAAGAAGACCAAGGCGACCTTCAAGCTGGGCATCGACTTCGTCGACTGGAAGCACATCGGCCACAGTTACCACCACCCGTTCGGCCCCTATGGCGTCGACATGGAGGGGGTGTCGTTCCACGCCTATTGGCTGAAGGCCCGGGCCATGGGGCTGACCGACGACCTGGGCGAATTCAGCCTGCAGACCGTGGCCGGTCGCCAGAGCAAGTTCATGCGCCCCAACGGCCAGGCCAACTCGCCGCTGGGCGGCATCGCCTACGCCTTCCAGTTCGACGCCGGGCTCTATGCCAGGTTCCTGCGCGAATATGCCGAGGCGCGCGGGATCGTGCGCCAGGAAGGCCGCATCCAGTCGGTGCAGCAGGATGGCGAGCGCGGGCATGTAACGTCGGTTACCCTCGAAAGCGGCCAGGTGATCGAGGGCGACCTGTTCATCGACTGCTCGGGCTTCCGGGGCCTCTTGATCGAGCAGACGCTGAAGGCCGGCTATGAGGACTGGTCCCACTGGCTGCTGAACGACCGCGCGGTGGCCATGCCGTGCACGCTGGGCGGCTCGCGGGCGCCGGCGACGCGGGCCACGGCTCGGCCGCACGGCTGGCAGTGGCGCATCCCCCTGCAGCACCGCCTGGGCAACGGCTACGCCTATTCCAGCGCCCATGTCAGCGACGACGAGGCCCTGGCCGACCTGCTGGCGAACCTGGACGGCGAACCCCTGGCCGACCCGAACGTCCTGCGCTTCACCGCCGGCCGACGGAAGAAGAGCTGGGACAGGAACGTCGTCGCCATCGGCCTGTCGGCCGGCTTCATGGAGCCGCTGGAGAGCCAGTCGATCCACCTGATCCAGGTCGGCATCTCGCGCCTGCTGGCCCACTTCCCCGACCGCCGGTTCTTCCAGGCCGACATCGACCGCTACAACCGCACCATGACCTTCGAGTACGAGAAGATCCGGGACTTCCTGATCCTGCACTTCAAGGCCACGCAGCGCAGCGACACGCCGTACTGGGACTATCTGCGCGAGATGGAGATCCCCGAGTACCTGGCCGACAAGATCGCCCTGTTCCGGGGTTCGGGCCGGGTGTTCCGCGAGAACGAGGAGCTGTTCAACGACACCTCATGGTTCGCGGTGCTGATCGGCCAGGGGATCCTGCCCGAGAGCTGGGACCCGATGGCCGATCCGATGGACGACGGGCTGTTCCGGGCGCGGATGGCCGAGATCAAGTCGGTGATCGCCAAGTCGGCGGAGGTGATGCCGGGGCACATGCAGTTTATCGCAGAGAATTGCGCGGCGGGCTGAGCCCCCTATGCTGACGCCATGACCGCCCTCACCGCCCCTGCTCGACGCGGCCCAGGCCGGCCGCGCGACCCGGAGGTCGAGCGGCGGCTGAAGCGCGCAGCGCTGGAGGTGCTGGCCGAGCGCGGCTTCTCGGGCCTGACCCTGGAACGCATCTGCGAGCGGGCCGGCGCGCCGCGCGCCACGTTCTATCGCCGCTGGACCTCGCCGATCGACGCCGTGGCCGAGGCCTTCGACGAGGCCTTCCGCTTCGAGGCCCCGCCCGACACCGGCGACGTCGTGGCCGACCTCGTCATCATGGGCCGGTCGATGCTGCGGCTTTACAATGACCCGGTGCTGGGGCCGTGCATGAGCTTCATGATCGCCGAGGCCCCCGTGCGCCCCGAACTGGTCGCCTGGCATCAGGACGTCTTCCCCCGCCGCCGGGCCCACAACCGCGCGGTGGTCGAGCGGGCCATGGCGCGGGGCGAGGTCGCGGCGGATACGGATCCCGACCTGGTGATCGACGTGCTGAGCGGCCTGGCGATGAACAACCACGCGACGGGTAGGCCGGTGACGGTTGAGGCGCTGGAGTTCGTGGTGCGGCGGGTGCTGGGGGTGTAGGAGCCGGCGCAATCCCTCCCCCCCCCCGTCTGGGGGAGGGCAGGCCCGCCTTCTTCTGCATCGGCAGGCCGTCCAGCTCGACGAAGTGCCATCCCGGCTCTACGCCTCGCTTCGGCCGGGATGACACCGATTTTTGAGCATGGGTCCTCAAATCCCCGGCGCGTAGGGGAACTTCATCGCCTTGTATTCCTCCAGCGTCTTCGGCGGCGCCTTCTCACCCGCCGGCAGCGGACGCTTCGAGAACGACCCGAACCACGCCACCGAGGCGTCGCGCCACCACTGGGCTTCGCCCCGCTGGATCTTCAGGTAGTCGGTGACCTCGGCATGGCGCTGGGCGTCGACATACGGCGTCATCCCCGCCCAGGTCGTCTGCATGCCGTCCACATATGTCACGCCCTGCCCGTAGCGCTTGACCAGCCCATCCCACAGGGTGTCACCCGACTTCAGGCGGTAGTCCCAGCTCAGGTGGTGGAACCACAGCAGGTCCTTCTCGTCGACGCACTTGAGGTCGGCGAAACAGGCCCCCACCGCCGGTGCGTATTGTGCGGTCGCGTTGCTGCCCGTCGGCGTGCGATCGAAGCCCAGGCCGTCGGGGCCGGCTTTGGCGTAGTAGACGCTGGTCCAGTCGGCGCGCTCGCCGCCGGCGACCCACGGGCCCGGGCCGTAGTGATGGCTGCGAGCCATCTGGTGGTGCAGGCCCAGCGGGGTCATGTAGTTCACCGTCGCCTCGCGCGAGCCCATCATCATGTCGACGACCGGCTTCACGAACTTCGGATCATTGCTGAAGGTCATCTTCGCCCAGTCGGTGGCGATCTCGCGCGTCGAGGCTTCCGGATCCCACGCCAGGCGGCCGAAGACGTACCAGTTGGCCTGGTCGAACTGTGACCCCGACCAGTTGCGGTCCGTGCCGATATTGGCCACGCCCGCCATCACCGTCAGCTTGCGGCCGTCCAGCTGGCCGTCGACCACCTTGGCCACGGTCGATCCCTTGCCCTTGGCCATCGTGTCCGAGCGCAGGGTCTCCTCGTACATCGGGCCCAGATAGACGAGGTGCGTGGAGAAGCCGAGATACTCCTTGGTGATCTGGAACTCCATGCCGAGGTTGCTCTTGGGCATGGCCCCGAACAACGGGTGGAACGGCTCGCGCGGCTGGAAGTCGATGGCGCCGTTCTTCACCTGGACGACCACGTTGTCGCGGAACTGGCCGTCGAACGGCTTGAACTCGTTGTAGCCCTGCTTGGCGCGGTCGTCGGGCTGCTCGTGCGAATAGACGAAGGCGCGCCAGATCACGACGCCGCGCGAACCGACGGCGTCAGCCAGCATGTTGGCCCCGTCGACATGGGTGCGGCCATAGTCCTGCGGGCCGGGCTGGCCCTCGGAATTGGCCTTAACGAGAAAGCCGCCGAAGTCGGGAATGGCCTTGTAGATCTCATTCGCTTTCGCCTTCCAGAAGGCGGCGACGGCCGGGTCCAGCGGGTCGGCGGTCTTCAAGGCCCCCAGCTCGACCGGGGCCGACCAGCGGGCCGACAGGTAGACGCGGATGCCGTAGGGCCGGAACGTGTCGGCCAGGGCCGCGGCCTTGGCGATATAGGCCGGGGTCAGGCTGTCGGCCTTGGCGTTGACGTTGTTCAGCACCGTGCCGTTGACGCCGATCGAGGCGTTGGCGCGGGCATAGTCGACCATGCGCGGGTCGACATGGCCGGGCAGCCGCCACCAGTCGAAGATCGACTGGCCGGCATAACCCCGCTCGACCGTGCGGTTCAGGTTGTCCCAGTGGTTCAGCATCCGCAGCTTCACCTTCGGGGACGAGGCGATGTCCAGGCTTTCGACCGGCTGGCGGGTCTGGATCAGTTCCAGGTAGCGGAAGACGCCGTACAGGACGCCGATGTCCTTGGAGGCGGCGATCACCGTGGTCTTGCGACCGTTCACCGCCGTGGTGCGGATGCGGTAGCCCTCGTCGCCCAGGCCTTGCTCGGGAGAGACGGTCAGCTGGATGACCCCGTCACGGCTGCCGGCGGCGGCGCTCGCGGGCTTGCCGACCAGGCCGGTGAGGCCGCGCTCCAGCTCGGCGCGCGCGACCTTCAGGGTCGGGGTGCTGGCTACCGGAGCAATCGCGGCGGCGCGGGCGGCGTACGGCGCCTTCGCGGCGGCCTCGACCGGCTTGTAGCGCAGCCACAGGTCATAGCCGTCCTCGGCATGAGCGGTGGCGGAACCGGCCAGAACCAGGCCCAGCACCAAAGCCAGCAACCGCATTCGTTTCACTCCCGCGCACGCCCGATCTCAAAGGTCGGGTCACCCCTGTGTAGTGGTCTGACCACTGGGTTGACAAGCATAATGGTAGCGGTAAACCGATAGTCAGGGGAGGAAGATGGACGTCGCGCGCCCCGTGTCCGGCGCGTCCTCGATCTTTCGTCCCGCCCGCAGGTTCCAGCACAAGCGTCCTCATGCCCAAGATCATCGCCGCCAAGACCATCGTCACGTGTCCGGGGCGCAACTTCGTCACCCTGAAGATCATCACCGACGAAGGGGCGTACGGCATCGGCGACGCCACGCTGAACGGCCGCGAACTGGCGGTCGAGGCCTATCTGTCCCAGCACGTCATCCCCTGCCTGATCGGCCGCGACGCCCACCAGATCGAGGACATCTGGCAGTTCCTGTATCGCGGGGCCTATTGGCGCCGGGGTCCGGTGACCATGGCCGCCATCGCCGCGGTCGACATGGCGCTGTGGGACATCAAGGGCAAGATCGCCGGCCTGCCGGTCTACCAGCTGCTGGGCGGGGCCTGCCGCACGGGGATCATGGTCTACGGCCACGCCAACGGCGAGACGATCGAGGAGACGATCGAAAACGCCAGGCACTATGCCGGCCAGGGCTACAAGGCCATCCGCCTGCAGACGGGTGTCCCTGGCATGAAGGGCGCCTATGGCGTCTCCAAGGACCGCTTCTTCTACGAGCCGGCCGACAGCGACCTGCCCACGGAGACGGTCTGGTCGACCGAGCGTTACCTGCGCAGCGCGCCTGCCCTGTTCGAGGCGGCCCGCGCGGCCCTGGGCGACGACGTCCACCTGCTGCACGACGTGCACCACCGCCTGACCCCGATCGAGGCCGCCCGCCTGGGCAAGGACCTGGAGCCCTACCGCCTGTTCTGGATGGAGGACGCCACCCCGGCCGAGAACCAGGCCAGCTTCCGGATCATCCGCCAGCACACCACCACCCCGCTGGCCGTGGGCGAGATCTTCAACTCGGTCTGGGACTGCAAGCAGCTGATCGAGGAACAGCTGATCGACTATATCCGCGCTACGGTCGTGCATGCCGGCGGGATCACCCACCTGAAGAAGCTGGCCAGCTTCGCCGACCTCCATCACGTGCGCACCGGCTGCCACGGGGCCACCGATCTCTCGCCGGTCTGCATGGGCGCGGCCCTGCATTTCGACCTGTCGATCCCCAATTTCGGCCTCCAGGAATATATGCGCCACACGCCCGAGACCGACGCGGTGTTCCCGCACGCCTACAGCTTCAAGGACGGCATGCTGCACCCGGGCGAGGCGCCGGGCCTGGGCGTCGACATCGACGAAGAGCTGGCGGCCCAATACCCCTACCAGCGCGCCTATCTGCCGGTCGCCCGCCGCCTGGACGGCTCGATGCACGACTGGTGATCTGACCTTTCGCGTGAGAAGGGAGAGAAAGTAGGACAATTGCCACCGGTCTCCGTGATAATGATTCACGGAATTCGCCCCGCCAGCGTCCTTCTCAGACCCTTCGAGCCCCTCTCGCGAGCCATGTCAGACAACGTCAAGCTCTACCGCAAGATCGCCGACTCCGTGGCGGACGCCATCGAGGCGGGGCAGTACAAGCTGGGCGACCGCCTGCCGACCGAGCGCGAACTGGCCGAACAGTTCGGGGTCAGCCGCCCCACCCTGCGCGAAGCCATGATCGCCCTGGAAATGCTGGGCATGATCGAGGCCCGCCATGGCCTCGGGATCTATGTTACCGGCAATACCCGCCCCGTGGCCCCGTCGGCCGAGATCGACTTCGAGATCGGCGCCTTCGAGCTGATCGAAGCTCGCCGCCTGTTCGAAGGCGAGGCCGCCGCCCTGGCCGCCACCTCGATCAGCGACGAGCAGATCGAGGGCCTGGAGGCCCTCCTCCAGCGCATGCACGAGGAAGAAGAACTCAGCGGCGAGGACGCCGACCGCGAATTCCACCTGACCATCGCCCGCGCCACCGGCAACGGCGCGATCATCGCCACGATCGAGAACCTGTGGGACTGGCGCAACCGCTCGCCCCTGGCCCGGAACATCCTGACGCGCGCGCGGGGGATGGGGCTGGAGCCTCGCATCGTCGAGCACCGCCGGGTGGTGGACGCCCTGAAGGCCCGCGATCCGGCGACCGCGCGGCAGGCGATGCGCGACCACCTGGAGCGGGTCATCGACCACCTGCTGCACGCGACCGAGACCGAAGCCGTGCAGCGAGCGCAGCAGGAGACCAAGGCAAGGCGCAGCGCGATCGCCAAGCGGGTGGCGATTTAGGTTGGAGATCCTCCCCGCGATGCGGGGAAGTGGCCCGAACGGCCGGAGGGGGCTAACGCGGCCTCGCTCCAGCTGCCCCCCTCAGTCGCGGCGTTTATCCTCCGGCGCGCGCTTCACGCGACCCGGGGGCGACAGCTCCCCCGTATCACGGGAGAGCATCTGGTCGGCGCAGCCCTCCCATGCCACAGCTTCCCCATGAAGCTGCCGCCCCTGAAACCCGACTCCGATCAGATGCTGCATCTCGACGCCCTGCGCATCGTCGGGGCCGTCATGATCGTGGTCTTCCACTTCAACCGCTTCATCAACCTGGACGGCCGGTGGCAAGTCGCCGACGACACGGTCAAGAGCTTCAGCCTGATCGTCGACCTGTTCTTCCTGATCTCCGGCTATGTCATGGCCGCGATCTATACCGGCCGCCTGACCACCGCCGCCAAGTATCGCGACTTCCTGCAAAAGCGCGTGGCGCGGCTGGGCCCGCTGCACTGGGCGACCCTGCTGGTGTTCGTCGTCATCGCGGGACTCGGCTGGGCGGGGGTGCTGAACGAGCGGGACCCGTCGCGCTACGATGTCTCCTGCATCCCGCAGAACGTGCTGTTCATCCAGGCCTGGGGGACCTGCAAGGCCCAGACCTGGAACTTCGTCAGCTGGGCGATCAGCGCCGAGATGGGGCTGTATATCGCCCTGCCCCTGCTTTTTCGCATTACCGCTTTGGGCCGCTGGGCGACGGCGACCACCGCCATCGGCAGCCTCATCCTCCTGCTGTGGATCTCGCGCACCGGCGAGACCTTTTCGCAATGGACCTTCAACATGGGCGTCGCCCGCGCCGCGCCGGGCTTCATGCTGGGCATGCTGGCCTTCCAGCTGCGGGAGACTCTGGCCCGCCTGCCCTATGCTCGCTTCGTGATGTGGGCGCTGCTGGCGGCGTTCGTCGTCGCGTCGGGCCTGGGCGCCTCGCGCACCGCCCTATTGCTCGTGATCTACGCCGTCGGCCTGGCCGGCGTGGCGGCCGATGCGCAAGGCGTCCAGGGCGGCGTCAGCAAGGCCATGGCCCCGTGGGCGCAGCTCAGCTTCAGCCTCTACCTGCTGCACCCGATCGTGCTGAAGATCGCGCTGAACTGGGTGGGGTTTGGCATGTGGAAGCTGAACGGGGATGCGATGCGGCTGTGGTGCCTGGCCTGGGTGATCCTGTTGATTCCCATCGCATACCTGTCACTCATCAGCTTCGAGCGGCCAGCGCGGGATTGGATCGCCAAACTCGGGAAACACTGACCAAGCGCCCTCCCTCTTGGGGAGAGGGGTTAGGTCAGCTCTGAGCGATCCGATCCACCCACCCCGGCAGCTCGCTGATGCTCGCCAGCTCCGCATACCGCGCGTGCCCGACCGGCGCCTCGGCCGCCTCGTGCGCCCACACCAGCGGATACGGGATCAGGGCGCTCCAGCAGCCGGCCTCCAGCGCCGGCAGGATGTCGGACTTCATCGAGTTGCCCGCCATCACCGCCTGCTCGGCGCCGGTGCCATAGCGCTCGAAAACCCGGCGATACGTCCCCGCGTCCTTCTCCGACACGATCTCCACCGCCACGAAGTAGTCGCCCAGCCCCGACGAGGCCAGCTTCTGCTCCTGGTGCAGGAGGTCGCCCTTGGTGATCAGGATCAGGCGATAGCGGTCGGACAGCTGCGCCAAGGCCTTGTCGACGCCCGACAGCGGCTCGATCGGCTCGGTCAGCATCTCGCGGCCGACGGCCAGGATCTCGCGGATCACGCGGGTGTCGACCGCGCCGTCGGTGACCTCCAGCGCCGTCTCGATCATCGAGAGGGTGAAGCCCTTGGCCCCGTAGCCATAGACCCGCAGGTTGCGCTTCTCGACGGCCAGCAGCTGGCTTTCGATCTTCTCCGGATCGCCATGGTCGGACAGCAAGTCCAGAAACCGGGCGTGGGACAGGCGAAACTTGCTCTCGCAGTGCCAGAGGGTGTCGTCGGCGTCGACGCCGACAGTCGTTATTGTATTCATCTTCCGATTTATCGTTTTCATCGCTTCAAGAGAACTCAAAAGCAGGACGATTTCGTCATATTTAATCTTCTCATCAGAAGCTATGACTTCCAATTATCCCGAAACCAGCACAATCGAGCGCGCCCCGCGAGCCTTTACTGAACCGCGCCGGGCCCGCCGGACTGACAGGTTGCTGACAGCAAGCCCGCCTAACGTGCCAGGATCGACCGCCCGACCGGTCGACAAAATAAAAAAGGGAGGGGATCCATAATGGCGATCCATCGGCACATCCATAACCGGACCGCCGCGCCGCGCAATGCGCGTCGCGCGCTTGAACAAAGCGCTTCCTGGCTGGCGATCTCGGCCATGGCCATCGGCCTGGGCCTTGCCAGCGGCGCCCAGGCCCAGACGCAGACGCAGACGGCGCCGACCGAGGCGCCCGCCGCGGAAACGACCGTCGAAGAAGTCATCGTCACGGGTTCGCGCATCGCGCGCCGTGACTTCCAGTCCTCCAGCCCCATCGTCACCGTTGGTCAAGACACCCTGGCCGCCGCCGGCCAACCGACCCTGGACCGCGCGATCGGGCAGATGCCCCAGTTCTCGGCCGCGCAGGGGATGTCCCAGGTCGGCGACGTGCAGGCCCGCACCGGCTTTTCCGGCGGTCAATCCTATTCCGACCTGCGCGGCCTGGGCTCGAACCGATCGCTGGTGCTGATGGATGGCCGCCGCCTTATCGCGTCGAACCCGAATGGCTCGATCGACCTCAACACCATCCCCACCGCGATGATCGGCAATGTCGAGGTCATCACCGGCGGGGCCTCGGCCACCTATGGCTCGGACGCCATCGCCGGCGTCGTCAACTTCAAGCTCCGCTCCAAGTTCAATGGCGTCGAAATCTCCGCGCGCCGTGGCGGAACCACCCGGGGCGACGGCACGACCAACCAGGTCAGCGCGTTGATCGGCTCGGATTTCGCCGACGACCGCGGCAGCGCCATGCTGGCCCTGGAATATGCCGATCGCGCGGCGGTGTTCGGCTCCAGCCGCGCCTTCTTCCAGAACATCCGTCTGCTGGCCCGCCCGCCGGAAGGCATCATCGAGGCCGGTCAGTTCGGCTCTCAACCGACCATCGCGGCGGTCAACGCCCTGCTGGCCACCTATCCCGGCACGACCCCGATCGCCGGCAGCGGAGCCTATACCGGCGCGATCGGCGTCAACACCGACGGCACCATCTTCACCACCCTGGCCGGCTCCAACTGCGTCCAGAACTATCGCGGCCTGAACCAGGGCCTGCTGGGCCTGGGCATCACCAATAACTGCCGCCAGGTCTCCGCGGCGCTCGGCAACTACTTCTCGGTGCAGGTGCCGCTGAAGAAGTACAACGCCATGGCCAAGATCGACTACCGGCTGTCCGACGACATCACGGCCTACGGCCTGTTCAACTTCATGCATTCGAGCGGTCGCGACAACAGCGCGGCGGGCTCGTCGGGTCCCGGCAAGTACTTCTTCGTGCCGCTCAACAGCCCCTATGTGACCGGAAACGCCGGGCTGCAGGCCCTTCTGGCCTCGCGCCCGACCGCGTCCACCGCGCCGCTCGCCCTGACCAAGCTGCTGACCTTCGCCGGTCCCCGCAACCAAGTCTTCAGCTACAATGTCTACCAGGCCGTCGCCGGCCTGCGCGGCAAGATTCCGGGCACGGCCCTCAACTTCGACGTCTACGGCTCGCTGGGCCGCAGCGACTTCACCAACGTCCAGTACAACGACGTCAGCAAGGCCGCCTTCCAGTCCATCGTCGACGGCACCGCCAACTTCACCAGCCCGGCGGGCAGCTGCGTTGGTTTCGCCTACAATCCGTTCGGCTCGAACCCCTTGAGCGCGGCATGTCGCACCTACGCGGTGCGCAACAACCACAACTTCAACAGCACGACCCAGAAGGTGATCGAAGGCTCGATCAACGGTCCCCTGTTCGCCCTGCCCTGGGGCGAGGTCAGTTTCGCCCTGGGCGCCGACTACAAGAGCAACAGCTTCGACTACCAACCCGACGCGGCCCTCGTGCGCGGCGACACGCCCTCCTACGACTCCTCGCAACCGGCGGGCGGCAAGCAGGTCGTCAAGGAGCTGTTCGGCGAGTTGTCGATCCCGATCTTCAAGGACTGGGTGCTGGGCGAGAGCCTGAGGCTGGACCTCGGCTATCGCTATGCGGACTATACCAGCTTCGGCCGGGCGATCGCCTATAAGGGCGATCTCAGCTACAAGCCCTTCTCGACCCTGCTGGTGCGGGGCGGCTATCAGCGCGCGATCCGCGCGCCCAGCCTCGGCGAACTCTACGCCCCCACCCTGACCGGCGCCAACGCCATCGGCGCGCCGCCCGGGGCCGGTGATCCCTGCGACAGCCGCAGCGTCTTCCGCACCGGCGCGGCGGCGTCGCAGGTCCAGGCCCTATGTCAGGCGCAAGGCGTGCCCGCGGCGATCTATCCCACCTTCATCTACAGCAACGACACCGCGTTCGGCAGCTCGGGCGGCAATCCGAACCTGACGCCGGAAAAGGCCAACACCTATACCCTGGGCGCGGTCTATTCGCCGCGGATCGACAATCCGTTCTTCCAGCGGTTCAACCTGTCGATCGACTACTACCGCATCGGCATCACCGACGCGATCGGCACCCTGGCCTTGACCACGATCATCCCGCGCTGCTTCAACAGCGACGGGGTCAGCAACCCGACCTATTCGCCGACCAACGTCTTCTGCCAGCAGTTCACCCGCGACACCCGTTCGGGCGCCATCGCTTTCGCCCGCGAAGGCGCGCTGAACATCGCCACCTACAAGACCGACGGCATCGACGCCCAGGTCGACTGGGGCTTTGGCCTGGACGCGCTGGGCTTGCCCAGCGAGGCCGGTACGCTACGGATCAATTCCGTGGTCACCTACCTGCGCAGCTTCAAGGTCGCTTCCCTGCCCGGCTCGCCGATCCTCGACTATGCCGGCAGCACCGGCAACTCGTCGGTCAGCCCGCAGATCTCGCACCCGAAGTGGAAGGCCAACACCTCGCTGGGCTACGCGGTCGGCCCCCTGAACGTCGCGTTCACCTGGCGCTACATCGACAAGATGAAACACCAGGATCTGGTGGCCAATCCGAAGTCGACCACGCCCGGCGTCAAGGCCTACAGCTACTTCGACGCCAACGCCTCCTATCGCCTGACGGAGAAGGTCGAGATCTCGGCCGGCCTCAACAACATCGGCGACAAGATTCCGCCCTTCGTGAGCGGCCAGCCGCTGACGACCGACTCAGCAACGTACGACATCATCGGTCGGACGTTCTTTATCGGCGCCAAGGCCCGGTTCTAGTCTTCCAAGAACCGGGCGCGTCGTCAGGGAGTTCGACATGAAATTGCTTGTTCTCCCCGGCGACGGCATCGGGCCCGAGATCACCTTCGCGACCCTGGAAGTTCTGGCGGCGGTGGATCGCCGCCTGTCTTTGGGATTGCGGGTCGAGGTCGCCGAGATCGGCCTCGCCAGCCTGGCGACGCACCACAGCACTCTCCCCACCTCAGTGCTGGCGCGCGTTCCCCAGGTCGATGGAGTGATCTTGGGTCCGGTGTCCACCTATGACTATCCGCCGATCGAGGAAGGCGGACTCAATCCCTCGGCGGTGCTGCGCACCAAGTTCGTGCTGGGGGCCAATGTCCGCCCCTGCCGCACGCCGCCCGGCCTGCCCGTGGCCCACAAGCCCATGGACCTGATCATCGTGCGCGAGGCCACCGAGGGCTTCTACGCCGACCGCAACATGCACGCGGGCCTGCCGGAGTTCATGACGGACGCCGACACGGCGCTTTCCGTGCGCAAGATCACGGCCGCCGCCTGCCGCCGCGTGGCCCATGCCGCGTTCGACCTGGCCCGCGGCCGTCGCCGGCGCGTCACCGCGGTCCACAAGGCCAACGTCCTGAAGATGACCGACGGCCTCTTCCTGCGCGAGGTGCGCGCGGTCGCCGCGGACTATCCGGACGTGACCCTCGACGAAGTCATCGTCGACGCCGCCGCCGCGCTGCTGATCCGCGACCCCGCCCGCTTCGACGTGATCGTCACCACCAACATGTTCGGCGACATCCTGTCGGACGAAGCTTCCGAGCTCTCCGGCGGACTAGGGCTGGGCGGATCGCTCAACATCGGCGACGAGATCTGTGTCGCCCAGGCCCAGCACGGCTCGGCCCCCGACATCGCCGGGACGGGCCAAGCCAATCCCACGTCGCTGATCCTGTCCGCCGCCATGCTGCTGGACTGGCGCGGACGGCGTGACGGGAACCCGCGCCTGGTCGAGGCCGGAGCCCGCATCGCCCAGGCCGTCGACGACGCCCTCGCCGACCCTCTCGTCCGCACCGCCGACGTCGGCGGAAGCGGCGACACAGCCGGCTTCGCCGCCCAGGTCGTCACGCGGATCGGCAACGCCGCCTAGGCGCTCGCGATACGCTCTCACCTAGGTTGAAAGATTTCAGAAAACTCGCCGGGAGGCCTGGACAGTCTCCCTGGATGATAGCGTAATCTCCGAAAGATGTCGGCGAAGACCTATCCAGAACAGGATCGCCCCCAAAGCGAGGGAAACATGCGCGTCCTTTTGGTTGAGGATACGGTCGATCTGGGCGAGGCGATCGTCATCTGCCTGGAGCGGATGGGCCACGCCGTCGATTGGGCGCGCGACGGCCAGTCGGCCGACGAACTGCTGCAGGACATTCCCTACGAGCTGACGGTCCTGGACCTCACCCTGCCCGAGCTGGACGGAGCCGTGGTGCTCAAGCGGCTGCGGGCCCGCGGCGACGGCGCCAGCGTGCTGGTCATCACCGCGCGCGACGCCGTGGAGGACCGCGTCGGGGTGCTCGACCTCGGCGCCGACGACTACCTGGTCAAACCCTTCGACTTCCGGGAATTGGAGGCGCGGGTGCGCTCGCTGCTGCGCCGACGCGGCGGCGGCAAGGGGACCGAGCTGGTCTGCGCCGGCCTGCGGTTCGACCGCACCGGCCGCATGGTCTCGGTCAATGGCGAGCCCATCTGGCTGACGCGCCGGGAGATCTCGCTTCTGGAGGTTCTGCTGGCCAGCCAGAGCCGAGTGACCAGCAAGATCGCCCTGCTCGAGCAGATGTTCGATCACACCGCCGAGCCCAACGAGAACGCCATCGAAGTGATCATCGCCCGGCTGCGGCCCAAGCTGGCCGGCTCGGGCGCCACGATCCGCACCTATCGCGGGGTCGGCTATCGCATCGAGCCTGACGGCGGCGTAGGGGCCGGGCTCCGCGCGGCCGGCTAGAGCCCTTTCCGATCTGATCGAAACGATCAGTCGGATAAAAAGGGCTCTCAATCAAAGACCTGGAGCATTTCACCGATCCGTTCGGATCGGAAAACGCTCTAGAACTTCGCCAGCGGGAACGCCCCGATCGCCAGGGCCGAGACCAGCAGGACCAGGGCCGCGCCCAACGCCCAGCGGATCGTGTAGCGCTGGTGCTCGGCCAGCTCGATGCCGACCATCGACACCAGGAGATAGGTCGAGGGCACCAGGGGGCTCAGCAGATGGACCTGCTGGCCGATCAGCGAGGCGCGCGCCATCTGCTCGGGCGTCACGCCGTAGGCCGCCCCGGCCTGGGCCAGGATCGGCAGCATGCCGAAATAGAAGGCGTCGTTGGAGATCAGGAAGGTGAAGGGCACGCTGAGCAGGGCCGTGATCGGCGCCATATAGGGCCCGGCGTTGGGTGGAATCAGGTGGATCACCGACTTGGCCATGGCGTCGACCATGCCCGTTCCGCTGAGGATGCCGGTGAACAGGCCCGCGGCGAACACCAGGCCGCCGACCGACAGGGCGTTGCCGGCGTGGGCGTAGAGCCGATCGCGCTGATCCTCCAGCTTGGGGTAGTTCACGACCATGGCCACGGCGAAGGCCAGCATGAACATCACCGGCAGCGGCATCACGCTCAGCACCAGGCCCGCCAGCAGCGCCAGGGTCAGAGCCAGGTTGAACAGGATCAGCTTGGGCCGCTTGGCGCTGGGTCCGCCCTCGGGCAGCAACGCCTCCTCGCTATCGACCAGCAACGGCGCGTCATCGACCGGCGCGCCGGCGATCCGCGCCCGCTCTCGCCGCCCCATCCACCAGGCGACCAGGAAGACATAGCCCGCGGTCACCAGGATGGCCGGCAGCAGCGACAGAAACAGCGCGGCGGGATCCAGGCGCAGCACCGATGCGGCCCGCGCCGTCGGCCCGCCCCACGGCAGCATGTTGCTGACCCCCGAGGCCATGATGGCCAGACAGGCCAGCATGCGGACATCCAGCTTCAGCCGCCGGTACAGCGGCAGCATGGCGACGATGGTGATCATGTAGGTCGTCGAGCCGTCGCCATCGAGGCCGACCACCAGGGCCAGGGCGACGGTGCCCAGCAGCGTGCGCACCGGGTCGCCGGCCGTGGCGCGGACGATCACCCGGACCAGCGGCTCGAAAAGGCCCGCATCGATCATCACCCCGAAATAGAGGATGGCGAACAGCAGCATCACCGCGGTCGGCGCCAGATCCTTGATCCCCGCCAGCATCATCGGCCCCAATTGGCCGCCAAAGCCGGCGACCAGGGCCACGACGGTCGGCACCAGAATCAGCGCCGCCAGCGCCGACAGCCGCCGCGTGCTGATCAGGGTCATGAAGATCGCGACCATCGCGAAGCCGAACGTAGAAAGCATGCCCTGTCGCGCCTGATGTGGACCGATGCGTCGCGCGTCGGTCCGTTTCCTCCGATAGCCTTGTTCGTCGCGATGTCGTCGCGAGACGCCGGCCAGTCTGTGATAGCTATCTTCCCAACCTGTCACTTTGCTGTCGACGCGCGGGCCGCTTGCTCACGCGCGCAGCTTCGGTCTCAATCAGGGCCATGACTCGGCCCCTGCCCCTCTTGCGCGATTGGGTGGCCCGCGGGCGGGCGGGGCTGTGGCGCGACTCCGTCTTCAATCAGCTTCGCGTCCTCCTGGCCATGGTCTTCGCCGGCGGTTCGGCGATCGCCTTCGGCGGCGCCTGGTATTTTTCGAACGACGCCGCCAACGGCGCCTACGACCAGCTCCTGATCAGCGCGGCCGTGCAGATCGCCGAAACGATCAGCGTCGAGAACGGCGCCCTGACGGTCTCGCCGCCGGACGCGGCGTTCGAGACCCTGGCCCTCGCCAAGGACGACCGTGTTTTCTACGCCGTCCGCGCGCCCGGCGGCGCGCTCTTGACCGGCTATGAAGGCCTGCGGCAAGCCGCTCCCAAGCGCGCTTCGGAATTGCCCCGGCTCTCCGACGACCGCTTCCTCGGCATCCCGGTCCGGTCGGTGAGCCTGGCGCGCTATATCTCCGCGCCCGAGGCCCGCGGCTGGTCGGTGGTGACGGTCAGCCAGTCGCGCCAAGGCCGGCGAGCCCTGGCGCTGAAGCTGATGGCCCGGATGTCGTCGCTGATCCTGGCCGTGAGCGTCCTGGGATTTTGGGTGTCACTGTCGGCCGCCCGCCGCGCGCTGGCGCCGCTAAGCCGCATCGAGGCCGCGCTCGAGGCGCGCGAACCGCACGACGTGACGCCGCTGGCTATCGACAGCCCCCGCGAAACGCGCGCGCTGCTGAGGGCCATCAACCAGTCCATGGCGCGCCTGGCCGATCGGATGGACCGCCTGCAAAAGTTCGCGGCCGTCGCCGCCCATCAGATCAGAACGCCGCTGGCGGCCGTCGCCGCCCAGCTCGAGGTTCTCGAACACGACGACAAGACCGGCGCGCACACGGCCAGGATCCACCGGATCCGCGACCGGGTGAACGAGCTTGGACGCTTCACCCACCAACTCCTGGGCCACGCGATGATCTCCTATCGCCGGGACATGGCGCCCCGCGAGCGATTCGATGTCGTTCCCCTCGCGCGGCGCGCCCTCGAGGACGGGGCGCCGCTGGCGCTGGGCCGCGACCTGACGGTGTCGTTCAAGGGTCCCGAAGGGCCCGTCTGGCTGATGGGCGACCCGATCATCCTGAAGGAAGGCCTGACCAATCTGGTCCACAACGCGGCTCTGCACGGCGCCGACACGATCCTGGAGCTGCGGGTGGAGGAATGCGACGGCCGCTGCCGGATCACGGTCTTCGACGACGGCCCGGGGATTCCCGAGGCCGACTGGGAGTCGGTCTTCCAGCCGTTCGCCTCGCGCGGCCCGGCCAGCCGCGGCGACAGCGCGGGCCTTGGCCTTTCGATCGCGCGCGAAGCGGCGCATTCGCACAACGGCGTCATTCGCTTTCGTCAGGGCGCCCCCCGCGGGTTCGAAGTCGAACTCTATCTGCCTGTCGCGGGAGACCCTTCGTGAAGACCAGGTTCGCCCTGATCCTCGCCCTGGCGATCATCGTGATCGTCGCCGCCGCGGGGGCGGTCACCCTGCGGTCTTCGCCGCGGCTCGCCCGGCGGGACACGACCTACACGCCGCCCGCCGGCGCGGTCGTGACGATGTTTCCGGCGACCGGCGGGACGACCGTTCGCACATTGACCATTGAGGCCGCGACCGACGTCAGCTTCAGCCGGGCCTTCATCACCGACTTCCAGCGCGCCTATCCCGAACTGGCCGTACGCTATGTCGACCTGCTCAGCAGCGCGCTGTTCTCGCACGCCGCCAGCCTGTGCGAGTCGCGCTCGCCCAGCGCCGACCTCTACCTGACCGTCGCCACCGACCACCTCGTTCGCCTGGCCAACGACGGCTGTGCGACCACGCTGCCGGCCAAGGTCACCCGCGCGGTTCCCAATTGGGCCCAATGGCGACGGAACGTGGTGGCCTTCAGCCTGGAGCCCGGCGTCTTCGTCTACAACAAGCGGCTGATCGCGCCCGACCGCGTCCCGCGTGATCACCTGCAGCTCATCGAGGCCTTGCGCGGCGATACCGATTTCTGGCGCGGGCGCATCGGCACCTACGACATCCGGCAAGCCGGGTCGGGCTATGTCTACGCCTCTTCGGACGCGCGTCAGTCGGCGACCTACGGCCGTCTGATCGAGAGCTTCGGACGCAGTCGGATCCGAACCTACTGCTGCTCGAACGAGATGGTCGACGCCGTCGCCAAACAGGAAATCCTGTTCGCCTACAACGTCCAGAAATCCTACGCCTTCGCCGGCGCGCGGCGAGATCCCGATCTCGGCGTCGTCATCCCCTCGGACTATCAAGCGATGCAGACCCGCTCGGTGATGGTCACGCGCGATGCGCCCAACAGCCGCGAGGCGATCGCCTTCGTGGCCTATCTGACCTCGGCGCGCGGCCAGCGGATGGCGGCTGTCCAGCTCTCGCCCCTTGAAAGTCTCGAGGCGTTTCACGGCGTTTCGCCGCGCCTGGTCAGTCCCGTGGCTGTCGGACCGGTGCTGCTAGGCCTGGACGACCAGGCTCGGCGCAACCGTTTCATCGAGGAATGGACCCGCGCGATCACGCCGGCGGATCCCGCGTCGCGCTGATCGATTGAAAGGCTGCTGTCAGCCAGGCTTGGTATCGAGCCGCATGCATGACCTAGCCTTCCTCGGCGGCGGCGCCGCCGCATCCTTTACGGCCTTCTTGCAGGTCCTGATGATCGACCTGGTCCTGGCCGGCGACAACGCCGTCGCCGTGGGCCTGGTCGCCGCCGGACTGCCAGCGTCGGATCGCAAGAAGGTCATTTTCTACGGCCTGTTGGCGGCGGTGGTCATGCGCATCGGCTTCGCGCTGATCACGACCTGGATGCTGGGGATCGTCGGACTGGCGCTGGCGGGCGGCCTGCTGCTGCTCTGGGTCTGCTGGAAGATGTGGCGGGACCTGCGCCAGCAGGCGGACCTCCAGGCGACTTCGGAAGAGGCTTCGACGAGCAAGCCGGCCAAGAGTTTCGGCCAGGCGTTCCTGCAGATCCTCGTCGCCGATCTGTCGATGTCGCTCGACAACGTCCTGGCCGTCGCCGGCGCGGCGCGCGAGCACCCGGGCGTCCTGGCGCTGGGGCTGCTGCTGTCGATCATCCTGATGGGGGTGGCGGCGACCTGGATCGCCAAGCTCCTGGAGCGTCACCGCTGGATCGGCCATCTTGGCCTGCTGATCGTGCTCTATGTCGCCTTGAGCATGATCTGGGCGGGTCATCGCGACGTCGTTGTCGATCTGGGCCAGACCGCGGCCTACAACCGCCTCATGCCCGATCCGCTCGATATCCGGTGATCCCAAAGGCTCGTCGCTCCGCGCGCCAGATCGGTCGCGGCCAGTCCGACGATCACGACCGGGCGCCGGGCGCGATGGCTTTCGGCGCCTCGGCGGAGGCCCCGCCGGGGGCGGTGACGCCGTGCTCCCCCAGCATCATGCCGGCGCTCTCGCCGCGACCGTCTGATAGTGCTCGAACAGATCCGCGAAGTGATCGGTGTCGTGCCGGACGCCGGCGGCGGCCTCGATCGCCGCGGCCTTGAGCGCGCTCTGATCGCGCGCGAACAGCCGGCGAACGGCGGCGGCGGCGGCCTCGACGTCGCCGGAGCGATAGATTTCCGAGGTCGCCGGCTTGGCCAGATCCG
>CAIUMD010000003.1 GCA_903900155.1 uncultured Caulobacterales bacterium
GTTCCAGGGTCGACTACCTCGGGGAAGGACGCGGTTGCGGAGTCGCCCCCACACTGGCGAGCGCGACCCGCTCGACCACACCCGACAGCCGTCACGATCGCCGGCCGGACGTCCCTTCCGCGCCATCGGGTGAGGAAGAGTATGGGGGTGGATTTGAGCGCGGATCATTCAGGGGCGTGTAAAATTGACAAGCGATTGATTTCGCTGCGTTCAATCTCGCGAATGCCGAGGATAGAGGCCGCTGAACGCTCATAGACCCTCCCCCTAGCGGGGGAGGATCTGAAGAAAAAGATTCCCGCCGATGTCGTCGCCGGACCTCGCCGTTCGTCCTAGACGTAACAGCCAAGGAGTTCCCCGCCATGACCCCCACCATCACCGCCTTCAAGGCCTCCCCCGATCGCGGCCGGGGCCTGGCGCGCGACATGCAGGTGCGCTGGGCGCTGGAGGAGGTCGGCCAGCCCTATGACGTGCGGCTGGTGACCTTCCCGGAGATGAAGCAGCCCGAACACGTGGCGATCCAGCCGTTCGGCCAGATCCCGACCTATGAGGCCGGCGACCTGGTGCTGTTCGAGTCCGCCGCCATCGTCCACCACATCGCCCTGAACCACCCCGGCCTGCTGCCCGACGACGCCGACGGCAAGGCCCGCGCGCTGGCCTGGATGTTCGCCGCGATGAGCACGATGCAGCCGCCGATCGTCGAGTTCGGCATGGCCACGATCCTGGAGCGCGACAAGCCCTGGTTCGAGGCCCGCCAGCCGATGCTGGAGCAGGCCGTCCGTACACGGCTGGACCAACTGGCCGCCCGCCTGGGCGACGCCGACTGGCTGGACAGCGCCTTCAGCGCCGGCGACCTGATGATGGTCGGGGTGCTGCGGCGCCTGGGGCCGTCGGGGCTGTTGGCGGACTATCCGACCCTGACGGCCTATGTGGCGCGCGCCGAGGCCCGGCCGGCGTTCCAGCGGGCCTATGATGACCAGCACCAGGTGTGGGTGGAGGCGTCGAAGCGCTAGGGCGGACGACATTCAAGTCAGCGGGGCCGCCCTCGCCCTTCGACAGGCTCAGGGTGAGGACTACTTTTGAGGCCAGGTCATTAGAAAACCTCATCCTGAGCTTGTCGAAGGACGAGGTTTTCGGCCCCTCGGCCTAATGTCGACTCGCCCTACCGCTTCTTGCCTAGCTCGGCCGCGATGTCCTTGGTCATCCGGCCGACCTTGCGGTGGGCGGTCGTGATCTGCTCGCGGGTCACGCCCCAGCGCTTCATCCAGTATTCGACGGCCTGGCGCTCGGACAGATCCAGGCGGTCCTTGTCGATGAATCCGCGCTTGTCCTTCAGGCCGGCCATCAGCGGCTGCTCCACGGTCTGGAATCGCCCGCCGCGGCGCGGTTGGCCTGCTGCCGCTGGAACTTGCCCCCACGCGGCGGCTTGGGCCGCGCGTCGAGCGCGGCCTGCTTCAGGCGCAGGGCGCGCTGGATGGGGGTCTCGTCGGGCGGGGCGTCGGTCATACGGCGCATTATACCCCTCTCTCATAGAGAGAGGGAGGGGCCCACGCGAAGCGTGGGAGGGTGAGAGGTTTCACCGCTGGCCTCTAAACCCATCGTCATCCCGCGCTTTATGCGCGGGACCCATCTGTCCGCCGCAAGTGCGGAGCCAAATGGACCTCTCACGTACAAGCTGAACCATGGGTCCCGCGCATAAAGCGCGGGATGACGGGGTTTGTTTGCCAGGAAGGCGAAAGACCTTCCCTCATGGGAAGGGCGCTCCCCTTACATCTCACGGCGAGACGATCGCCGGGCTGCAGCCTCCAAGAGATGTAAGGTGATCACCGACCTGGGAGGTCATTGATATCGAAGCGTTATTCAAGGTGTGCCTCCAGAGCCGCTTCGCACGCCTGTCGCCCCCTGTCCGCTCGCAGCAGACGCCACAGCCGCAAAGGCCGCACTTCCTGACGAAATCGCCGGTTGCGAACGAACTTTCTTGATCACCTCCAAAGCCGCCCCGCGCTTAGGAGAAGAAACCGCCTTGGTTGCTAGCCAAAATAGCACTGCAAAAACGAAAATCGCGGCGGTAGCAAAATCTTCCAAACTGCCGATGATAGGCGGCGCGAATATCGCGGCGGCGACTACAATAGCCTTTGGGAATGAACCAACAGCAGCCCCAGCTGCCATCGCTTGACGCTCCTCAGGCTTGCCCCCGATACCCTGTTCAACAATGGTAAGGTCACGAGCTTCGACGAAATGCACCTCAGTCGTGGGGAACGAAGCAGCTAACGCACTCCAGACATTGCTGCCCGAACCCGCGCTTGCGGATCTAGCCAACTTTCGGCTCCCCCTCCGCTTGATCCGGCAAAAGCTGAAGCAGCATTTCGGCAAGACCTCTAGCGTCGGCAGCAGACATCATCACGGCAGCACGCGCACTAGTCTCTTCGATACCGACAGCTTCCTCAAGGAAAGCAAGCCGGACTATTGCATTGCCAATTACAAGCGCCCTAAACCGATTTACCCAAGGGGCCGGCCGGTCGAAAACTGCCCTCGGCTCCTTAACCTCTCTCCAATCAGCAGTATTCTCAGTCATGAATCGCCACCTGTGTTTCCCGTATGGCAAAGCTTGATCTCAGCACCGACATAACTCAAGCGTGTATTTCTCTCACAACTACCGAAGAGTCTCTGCCAACAAGAAGGGCGGAGCTTCTCAGCCCCGCCCTCTCCAACTCGTCTAGCTCAGAGCAAACCTACTCCGCCGCAGCCTTCGGCGCGTACCCCAGGATCGCCTTCGTCTCGAGGAATTCCCCGAACGCGTGATCCCCCCACTCTCTCCCGTTGCCGCTCATCTTGTAGCCGCCGAACGGGGCCATCAGGTCGGGGCTGGCGCCGTTGAGGTTCACCTGGCCGGCGCGGAGTTTCGTGGCCACCGCCCGCACGCCGTCGACGTCCGTGCCCGAGACATAGGCCGCCAGGCCGTACTCGGTGTCGTTGCCGACGGTGATGGCGTCTTCCACCGTGTCGTAGCCCAGGATCGAGATCACCGGGCCAAAGATCTCTTCCTTGGAGATCGTCATGTCGGGCTTCACATTGGCGAAGACGGTCGGCTTCACATAGTAGCCCTTGTCCAGGCCTTCCGGCCGGCCGACGCCGCCGGTGACCAGGGTGGCGCCCTCGTCGATGCCCTTCTGGATCAGGCCCTGGATCTTGTTCCACTGCACCTCGGAGACCACCGGGCCCATCTTGTGGTTGCCGTTCGGGTCGCCGACCGTGTGGCCCTCGGCGGCGGCCTTGGCGATGGCGATGACCTCGTCCATGCGCGCATCCGGGACCAGCATGCGGGTCGGGGCGTTGCACGACTGGCCCGAGTTCATCATCACCGAGGCCACGCCGCCGCCGACGGCGCGCGCGAAGTCGGCGTCGTCGAGGATGATGTTGGGGCTCTTGCCGCCCAGCTCCTGGTGCACGCGCTTGACGGTCGGGGCGGCGTTCTTGGCCACCTCGATGCCGGCGCGGGTCGAGCCGGTGAACGAGACCATGTCGACTTCCGGGTGGCTGCTGAGCGCCGCGCCGACCGTGGGGCCGTCGCCATTGACCAGGTTGAAGACGCCGGCCGGAACGCCGGCTGCGTGCAGGATCTCGGTCCAGATATAGCCGCTGAACGGCGCGATTTCCGAAGGTTTCAGCACCATGGTGCAGCCCGTGGCGATGGCCGGGGCGACCTTGCAGGCGATCTGGTTCACCGGCCAGTTCCACGGCGTGATGAAGCCGCAGACGCCGATCGGCTCCTTGACGATCCGGGTCGCGCCGCGGTCTTCCTCGAACTTGTAGCCCTTGAGCACGGCGGCGGCGGTCTGGACGTGGGCGACGCCCATGGCGGCCTGGGCGCGCTGGGCCAGCCAGGCGGGGGCGCCCATCTCCTCGGTGATGGCTTTCGCCATGTCCTCGAAGCGCTTCTGGTACTCGGCGATGATGCGCTCGAGGATGTCGATGCGCTCTTCGCGGCTGGTCTGGGAGAAGGTCGCGAACGCCTTGCGGGCGGCGCGGACGGCCTTGTCGACGTCGGCTTCCGAGCCCAGCGAGATCACGCCGGCGACCGCTTCGGTGGCCGGGTTGATGACGTCCAGCGGCTTCTTGGCGATCGGATCGACCCAGGCGCCGTCGATGTAGAACTTGGTGTACTCGCGCATGCCGTTCTCCTGCCCTTGGATTGGAGCCCGCTCTAATTGGAGAGGCGGCGGGCGGTTTCAAACAAGCATTTAATGTGATCGGCGTTCAGGTGTGAAGGGGTCACCACATCGGATCGGCGTCGGAATCGCCGAACCCCTCCGCCAGCCGCCGCCGGGTCCCCGGCGAGACGTCCGCTGGCGGGGCCTGCGGATCGAACCAGCCGACCTCGTGGATCTCGCCGGCCGCGTCCGAGGCGCAGGGCTCCCAGGCGTCGACGCGGTAAACGAGGACGTGGTCGCCGGGGTGGACGACCTCATTGCTATGGGCCGAGACCAGGCGCGGGCGGGAGAGGGCGCGAATGCCGGCCTCCTCCTGGAGCTCACGGACGACGGCGGTCTCGGCCGTCTCGCCGCGCTCGACCCCGCCGCCGGGCAGGTGCCAGCCGTGGACGTAGGTGTGCTGGAGCAGCAGCACCTGGCCGGCCTCATTGGTGACCACCGCCCGCACGCCCAGGGTCAGGCCGCGCCTGAACCGGAAGAAGGCGTAGACCAGGGGCCGGGTGAAGGGTTCGATGCGGCGTCGCCAGAGCATTCGGGTGTTCTACCCTCAATGCCGAGGGCCCGAAAACCTCGTCCTTCGACAAGCTCAGGATGAGGTTTTCTACTGGAGCGACCTGAAAAGCAGCCCTCATCCTGAGCCTGTCGAAGGACGAGGGCGACCCCACCGCTTGCGGTCGATCCCTTGGCCCGCTAAAGCCCCAACACCTGTCTTTCTCTTTCCGGAGCCGCGCCATGCTCGCGATCGGTGTCATCGCCATTTTCCTGGGCGTCGTCCTCGCCCTGAACTTCGTCGAGTTCGGCCGCATCGACTAATGACGGGTCCGGCGCGCGGCGCGGCCCTGGTCACCGGCGCGGGGCGCCGGATCGGCAAGGCCCTGGCCTTGGAGGCCGCCCGCGCCGGCTACGACGTCGCCGTCCACTATCGCGCCTCGGCCGACGAGGCGCAGGAGACGGCGCAGGCCGTGCGGGCGCTGGGCCGCCGCGCGGTCCTGGTCCGCGCCGAGCTGTCCGACGAGACCGCCGTGCGCGGCCTGATCGAGGCCTCGAGCCAGATCACTCCCCTCACCCTGCTGATCAACAGCGCCTCGGCCTTCGAGGACGACCGGGTCGGCGGGCTGTCGCGGCAGACCTGGGACCTGCACCTCGAGACCAATCTGCGCGCCCCGATCGTGCTGGCCGAGGCCTTCGCCGCCGCGCTGCCGGCGGATGTCCAGGGCCTGGTGGTCAATATCGTCGACCAGCGGGTGCTGCGCCCCAATCCGCAGTTCTTCAGCTATTCCCTGGCCAAGGCCGGTCTGTGGTGGGCCACCCAGACGCTGGCCCAGGCGCTGGCGCCGCGCGTGCGCGTCAACGCCATCGGTCCCGGTCCCACCCTGCCGTCGGCGCACCAGGCCCCCGGCGAGTTCGAGGCCGAGGCGGCCGGGGTGCTGTTGCAGCGCCGCGCCACGCCCGACGAGGTCGCCGCCGCCCTGCGCTATCTGATTGACGCAACGTCGGTCACGGGCCAGATGATCGCCGTGGACGGCGGCCAGCACCTGGGCTGGCAGACGCCGGACATCGTAGCGCCCTAAGGAGGGCCACCGCTTGGCCGCTTCCCCTCTCGCCGAAGACACCGCGCCGCAGGACCTGGCCCGCGTGATCGTGACCAAGGTCTTCGTGCGCGGCCTCAAGGTCGACGCCGGCATCGGCGTCTATGACCACGAGTACGGCCGCCTGCAGACCCTGGTGGTCGATGTCGAGCTGGACGTGGCCGCCAGCCATTTCGAGCGCCTGGGCGACACCGTCAACTACGAACGCATCGGCGAGGCCGCCCGCGCCATCGCCGCCGAGGGCCATGTCGGCCTGGTCGAGACCTTCGCCGAGCGCCTGGCCCAGGCCTGCTTCTTCGACCCCCGCGTCACCCGCGCCCGGGTGCGGATCGAAAAGCCCGAGGCCCTGGCCCCGCACGCGGCCGCCGCCGGCGTCGAGATCACCGCCGTCCGGAGCTAGCCTTTGGAAGTCTCGCACAGCGCCCGGCTCGCCCCCTTCCAGCCCGAAACGGTCTGGACCCTGGACGCCGGCGCGCTGACCGAGACCCGCGGCAAGATCGTCCGCCAGTTTCCGCTGTCGGCCCTGACCCGCTACAGCTTGGCCGCCGACAAGAACGGCGGACGCCGCCGCAGCCTTCTACTCACCTTCGGCCGTCGCCGGCTGGTCATCGCCTCGCAGAGCTATGTCGCCCCCGGCCGGTTTGAGGACCGCCTGACCAGCTTCTCTACCCTGGCCCGCGCCCTGGCCGCCGTCGGCGCCGATCTGGCCCCGCGCGCCAAGTTCGGTACGGCGGGTTTCCAGGTGCGCGAGGCCTTCACCTGGGTGATCGGCCTCCTGGCCTTCGGCGCGGCGGCGATGCTGATGTTCTCGCTGACCGCCGGCATGGCCGCCGTGGGGATCGAGATGGCGGCGCGGATGAGCTTTGTCCTGATCCTGATGCTGGCCGCCCTGCCCTGGCTGAACCGCGGCGCGGCCTTCGACCCGCACGACCCGCCGACGGATTTGTTGCCGTAGGAGCGGCGTAGAGCGCCCCCCTCCGTCACGTCGCTTCGCGCCGCGCCACCTCCCCCGTTTCACGGGTGAGGAGGAAGCTGCACCCTCCTGCCCCGCTGGCGGGGGAGGTGGATCGCTGCGGATACGCAGCGAGACGGAGGGGGCGCGCCTCCGCATGACATGACCTTCATTTGCATCCCGCCGCCAACCGCGCGACCATTGGGCCAACGACGTTCTCTTAGGCTCAAGCTTTGTCAGACCCCGCTCTAGACCCCGCCGCGCCGCGCCGGCTGCAAGACGACAAGACCCTGCCGGGCGTGGTCTACGCCCTGCACATCGCCGGCGCCGTGACCGGCGGCCTGACCTGCCTGATCGGCGTGATCATCGCCTATATCAGCCGCAAGGACGCGCCCGAGCAGCTGGCCAGCCACTACAAGTTCCAGATCCGCACCTTCTGGCTGGCCCTGATGTTCAGCATCGTCAGCATCATCCTGACGCCGGTCGGCATCGGCGTCGTGGCGCTGGTCGCCACGGGCGTCTGGCTAGTGGTGCGCGGCGTCGTCGGCCTGTCGATCCTGCTGAAGGGCCAACCCTATCCCACTCCCAAGAACTGGATGCTCTAAGCCATGACCGACACGACCGTCATCACGCCCCCAAAGACCTTGGGCGCCGAAGAGGACAAGATCCTGCCCGCCGTGGTCTACGGCCTGTATCTGCTGGGCTTCACCAACGGCCTGACCTTCATCATCGGCCTGATCGTCGCCTATGCGAACCGCGACAGCGCCGGGCCGATCAACGAGAGCCACTACACCTTCGCCATCCGGACCTTCTGGCTGTCGATCGCCTGGTTCCTGATCGGCGGCGCGCTGATCCTGTTCGGCATCCCGATGCTGATCGTCCTGGTCGGCCTGCCGATGATCATCGCCGGCGGCCTCATCATGGGCGCGGTCAGCCTTTGGTTCGTGGCCCGCTGCGTCATGGGCATCTACTATCTGGTGCGTGGCGAGGCGTATCCGCGTCCTCGCGCATGGCTGATTTAGAGGCGCCTTCCGCGCCAGGCGCCTGCCAGCCGGTCAGCGTCGCCGCTAGCTTCTCCTGCCGGTTGAGACGGCTCGACGAAGATAGGGTGGTGCGCTGATTTGTGCGCCCTGGCGGTGGGACGCCCTTTTCCTGGGTGACGTTCGGGGGGACGTGATGCTGGCGCGACTGGTTGGGATCATCTTGGGGGTGATCCTGGCGACATCGGGATACGTGGCAGCGGGCTGGGGCTCGCTGGGGACATGGGCCACGTCTCTTGATCTCGGACCATTCGAGCCGCATCGCCCGGCCGCCGGTGCGGTGGCGGCGATCGTGGGCGGAGGGCTCATCATCGCCGCCCTGCTACCCCGCCGTAAGCGCAAGAAGAAACCCGCGCCGATGGCGTTCGGGATGGAGCTGGAGCCGCCGGTGCAGGCTCAACCCGTGAGCGCCCCGCCGGTCCACACGCCGGCGCCGGCGCCCGTTCAGCAGGTTCAGCCCCAGCCGCAGCCCGTCGCGCCGCCGATGATGCCGGTCGCCGCGCTCGTGCCGCAGCCCCAGGCTCCGCCGCCCCAACCCAAGCCCGAGACCTTCGCCCAGATGCGCGTGCGCCTGGTCGCGCTCAGCCACGGCGAGTCCTGGGCCGAGGCCGCCCGCATCCTGACCGCGATGAAGCGCGCCGCCCAGACCAACGAAGAGCTGGCCATCGTCTATCGCGACCTGGGCGACTTCGCGCGCGGCCAGGGTCAGGCCGACGACGCCGCCGAGGCCTATGAGACCTCGGTCTCGTACGCCCGCGAAGTGCGCCAGGCCCGCCCCAACGACGACACCGCCGAGCTGCTGGCCGGCGCGCTCTCCGGCGTCGGCGACGCCGCCGAAGCCGAAGGCCGCCTGGACGCCGCCCTCTCGGCCTTCGAGGAAGCCCTGGCCCTGCGCCGCTCGCGCGGCGGCCGCGAGGCCGGCGACGCCCAGGCCCAACGCGCCCTGTCGGTGAACCTGGAACGCCTGGCCGACCTGCGCGAAGACCGCGGCCACCGCATGCGGGCCCTGGACCTCTACCGCGAAAGCTACGACATCGCCGGCCGCCTCGCCGCCGCCGACCCGGCGCGCTTCGGCCCGGACCTGGCGGCGACGCGGGCAAGGCTGAACGAGCTGGAAGCGAAGATCCAGAGGTGAGGCTATCTCCCCTCTCCTGCGGGAGCAGGGCGGCCGCCAAAGGCGGTCGGGTGAGGGGTCGCGCTCCGCTATCCGGATCGGAAAGCCCGCTTGTCGGGGATCCCCATGCCGATCAGGCAGAGCCGCGCTAAGGGTGGATTTTCAGCGAGGCGGAACCAAAAGTTGCGCGAGACTGGCGTTTGGCCGCCTCGAACGGTGGTCAGGACTAGAAGCAGCCGTGCCGCCAGCGCGGTCGGCGGAAGAAAGTGGGCTGATGCGGGGACCTGTCAACGGATGGTGTAAGGCAGCACTCGCGCCTCGCGATCTAACGATCACACCCATGCGTCAATGACGCACAACACTCTTGCGGCATATGCGTCATTGACGTACAACTCCTGCATGGGAAAGCCCCTTCACACCGTCGCGTTCACCGGCACGTTCCTGGCTCAGGCCAAAGCGGAAGGGATGACGCAGCGAGAGATGGACAGCCTTGTCGATGTGCTGGCGGTTAACCCAGAAGCTGGCGAGTTGATCGTCGGGTCCGGCGGCTGCCGAAAGCTCCGCCTGGCCAAGACCGGCAAAGGCAAATCAGGCGGGTACCGCGTCGTGACCTTCCTGCCGAGCCTGACCCGTCCGCTTTACTGCTTTGCCGTCCTAGCGAAGGGCTCTCGCGAAAACTTCTCTGACGCTGAAGTGTCCGCGATGGCCACAGTCGCCAAGTTAATCAAGGCCGCCGCTCGATAATCACTGCCACCCGACAGGTCGCGCCAGCGACCTAGCGGGCTGTAACCGAGGAGACCAAACCGCATGGGAACCGATTCGACCAACTTCAACCGGATCATGGAAGGCCTCGCTGAGGTCGCCGAAATCGAAGCCGGCCGCGCCAAGCCCGCGCGGACCTACGTTCCCACCAAGGTGGACGTGAAGGCCATCCGGGGACGGCTGCACATGTCTCAGGCCCAGTTCGCCGACCACTTCGGCTTCACCAAGGCCACGGTGCAAGGCTGGGAACAAAACAGGCGCCAGCCTGAAGCCAGCGCCCGCATCCTGCTGACCGTGATCGACCGGGAGCCTGAGGCCGTTGCCCGCGCCCTAGGCCTTCAAACGGCACACGCCTAGGCGGCCGCTGCGCCTTCGTCCAGACCGTTGAAGCTGCGATAGATCACCAGCTTGCGCACAGCGGACATCCGCGGGTCATGGGTGTACGTGCTGGTGTGGTTGATGCGATGGGCTGTCCTGGCCTTCCCCCGAGCGTCAGCAGCGAAGCGCACATCCTCGACCTCGAACAGCGTGTCGCCGGCCTGATCGATGTAGACGGCGCGATCGACCAGTCGCGGCCTGGGCCAGCGACCGAAGAGCCGCCTGCCCTCGCAACACCTGCGGGACACGCTCAAGGGCCGCTTTTCCCACAAGTTTTTATGACCGCCGCTTGCGCAGCGTCCGCTCAAAAACCGTACTCGAAATTCGATAATTCATCGCCTGATCAACCAGGCCGGCCGCTAAGCCCCGGACCCATCTCGCTTTTGCAAGATTGATAGATACAATCTATCGTATGAACTAGTTTTATCAATTTGATTAATCGGAAACCCCTTCGCTACAAGGGCGCATCGTTTTTAACCGGAGCGTCTCATGTCGCTGATCAACACCGAGATCAAACCCTTCGCCGCCACCTCGTACAAGGAAGGCAAGTTCGTCGACGTCAGCGACGCCGACCTGAAGGGCAAGTGGTCGGTGGTCTTCTTCTACCCGGCCGACTTCACCTTCGTGTGCCCGACCGAGCTGGAAGACCTGGCTGACAACTATGACGTCTTCACCCGCCTGGGCGTCGAGATCTACGCCGTGTCGACCGACACGCACTTCTCGCACAAGGCCTGGCACGACAGCTCGCCGGCCATCGGCAAGATCAAGTACCACATGGTCGGCGACCCCTCGGGCACGATCACCAACAACTTCGAAGTGATGCGTCCGGGCGTCGGCCTGGCCGACCGCGGCACCTTCCTGATCGACCCGCAAGGCGTCATTCAGTTCACGGAAACCACCGCCGAAGGCATCGGCCGCAACGCCATCGAGCTGCTGCGCAAGATCAAGGCCGCCCAGTACGTGGCGTCGCACCCGGGCGAAGTCTGCCCGGCGAAGTGGGAAGAGGGTGAAAAGACCCTGGCCCCGTCGCTCGACCTGGTCGGCAAGATCTAAGACCACCTGACTACCGCGCAGGCCGCCCGCTGGACGGGCGGCCGCGCAACCCTCTGATCGTTCGCCGCGTTCGATCCCTCCCCTGAAAATCGAATTTGGGCGAACGCCTACCTTTCCTCCCCCTCAGCTTTTTGGGAGCGCCTCATGCTGGACGCTGGTCTGAAGACTCAACTGACTGCCTATCTGCAGAACCTGCGCCAGCCGATCGAACTGGTCGCTTCTCTCGCGGACGACGCCGGCTCGCGAGAGATGCGCGCGCTGCTGGAAGACGTCGCCGCGACCTCGGACAAGGTCAGCCTGAACCTGGCCGGCGACAACGAGCGCAAGCCGTCGTTCGCCATCACCCGCGCCGCCAACGACGCCGATGTGCGCTTCGCCGGCTTGCCGCTGGGTCACGAATTCACCTCGCTGGTGCTGGCCCTGTTGCACGTGGGCGGACACCCGCCGCGCATCGACGCCGAGGTCATCGAGCGGATCAAGGCGCTGGACGGCGACTACCGCTTCGAGACCTATTTCTCGCAGTCCTGCCAGAACTGCCCCGACGTGGTGCAGGCGCTGAACACCATGAGCGCCCTGAACCCGCGCATCAGCCACGTCGCCATCGACGGCGCCCTGTTCAAGGCCGAGGTCGAGGCCCGCCAGGTCATGGCCGTGCCGACCATCCTGCTGAACGGCGCTCCCTTCGGCCAGGGCCGCATGGATGTCGAGCAGATCCTGGCCAAGCTGGACACCGGCGCCGCCGATCGCGCCGCCGAGAAGATCAAGACCAAGGACGCCTTCGAGGTGCTGGTCATCGGCGGCGGTCCGGCCGGCGCGGCCGCGGCGATCTACGCCGCCCGCAAGGGGATCCGCACCGGCGTCGCGGCCGAGCGTTTCGGCGGCCAGGTGCTGGACACCATGGCCATCGAGAACTTCATCTCTGTCCCCCACACCGAAGGCCCCAAGCTGGCCTCGGCGCTGGAACAGCACGTCAAAGAGTATGACGTCGACGTGATGAACCTGCAGAAGGCCGTCGGCCTGGTCCCGGCCAAGACGCCCGGCGGCCTGCATGAGGTGAAGCTGGAGAACGGCGCGTCCTTGAAGGCCCGCACCGTCATCCTGTCGACCGGCGCCCGCTGGCGGAACGTCAATGTCCCGGGCGAGGCCGAGTACCGCAACAAGGGTGTGGCCTATTGCCCGCACTGCGACGGCCCGCTGTTCAAGGGCAAGCGCGTGGCGGTGATCGGCGGCGGCAACAGCGGCGTCGAGGCGGCCATCGACCTGGCCGGCCTGGTGGCGCACGTGACGCTGATCGAGTTCGACAGCCAGCTGCGCGCCGACGCCGTCCTGCAACGCAAGCTGGCCAGCCTGCCGAACGTCAAGATCGTCACCTCGGCCATGACCACCGAGATCCACGGTGAGAACGGCAAGGTGTCGGGCCTGACCTACAAGGACCGCAACCACGACAGCGTCCATCGCGTGGACCTGGAAGGCGTGTTCGTGCAGATCGGCCTGGTCCCCAACACCGAGTGGCTCAAGGACTCGGGTGTCGCCCTGTCGAACCGCGGCGAGATCGAGGTCGACTATCGCGGCGAGACGTCGATCCCCGGCGTCTTCGGCGCGGGCGACGCGACCACCACGCCGTACAAGCAGATCATCATCGCCATGGGCGAAGGCTCCAAGGCCTCGCTGTCGGCCTTCGACTACCTGATCCGCCAGGTCCCGGCCAACGAGGAGCAGGAGGCGGCGTAAGCGCCGACGTCAAAGCTTCACAAACCGCCGATAACTGCGACGCTCTGGTTCCCGGAGTGTCGCCCATGCTGCCCCTGCTCGCCGCCCTCGCGGTCGCCGCCACGCCCTGCCCCGTCGGCGACGAGAGCGCGCCTTGCGTCCGCGCTCGCATGGACGCCCTGGGCATGAACGACCTGATGGCCGTGGGCACGCACAATTCCTACAAGCTGCCGCCGCCCGCCGACGAGATGGCGGCCATGGTCGCCGCGCGCGGCCAGGCGGCGCTGGGCATCGACTACGGCCATCGTCCGCTCTCGGAACAGCTGGACGCCGGCGCCCGCCAGCTGGAGATCGACATCGTCGCCGACCCGGAAGGCGGCCGCTACGCCAAGCCGCTGACGGTGTTCGGGCGCGGGACGGTGATGACCCCCGAGGTCGCCGCCGCCATGGGGAGGCCCGGCTTCAAGACCATCCACATGCCCGACGTGGATTTCCGCAGCTCGTGCGTGACCTTCGTGGCCTGCCTGAAGGAGGTCCGCGCCTGGTCGGACGCCCACCGCGACCACGCCCCGATCCTGATCATGATGAACGCCAAGGACGGCGCGGCCTCGATCCCGGGCGGCGTGGTCCCGCTGGCCTTCACCGAGAAGCTCTATGACGACCTGGACGCCGAGATCCGCTCGGTGTTCGGGGACGACCGCCTGATCACCCCCGACCAGGTGCAGGGCAAGGCCAAGACCCTGCGCGAAGGCGTGCTGGCCGGGGGCTGGCCGAAACTGGGCGCGGCGCGCGGCAAGGTGTTCTTCGCCCTCGATGAGAGCCCCGAGAAGGTCGCCGTTTATCGCGGCAAGCGCGCCTCGCTGGAGGGCCGGGCGGTGTTCATCAACACCGACGAGGCCTCCCCCGCCGCCGCCTACCTGACCCTGAACGACCCCATCGGCCAGAAGGACCGCATCGCCGCCGCCGTGAAGGCCGGCTTCATCGTCCGCACCCGCGCCGACGCCGACACCTGGGCCGCGCGCAAGAACGACGTCGCCCAGCGCACCGCCGCCCTGACCAGCGGCGCGCAATATGTCTCGACCGACTACATGTGGGCCGACCCGCGCCTGCCGGGCGGCTACACGGTGCGCCTGACCGGCGGCGACGTGGCGGTGTGCAATCCCGTCCGCGCCGCCAAGGCCTGCAACGGGCTGGCGATCGAGGCCCTGCCAGGCGCGCCCGCGCGCGGCTATCTGCAGCCCGCCGCCCGTCCGGACCTGACCAAGATCCTGCCCCAGCCGCCCGAGCCCGGCTCGCCCCGCGCCCTGGCCGACGCGGCGATCTTCGACCAGACCCGCGCCCTGAAGGACACCCCGCGCTGGAAGCAGGCCACCGACGACGTCACCGGCACGGCCTTCCACCACTTCGAGGCCGCCCTGGGCGTGACCCTGACCCCGGCCAACGCCCCGATCCTGAGCGCCCTTTTGGAACGCGCCGGCGACGATCGCTCGGTGGTCGGCCTGGCCAAGACCCACTGGGGCGCGCAGCGGCCTTATGTCGGCAAGGACGCCGCCCCCGTCTGCGAGCCCAAGCGCCCCGACCTGACGGCCAATCCCGACTATCCGTCGGGCCACTCGGCCTTCGGCGAGCACGTGGCCATGATCCTGGCCGAGGTCGTTCCCTCGCGCGCCGACGCCCTCTACGCCCGCGGCCGCGACTACGCCCAGAGCCGCTGGATCTGCGGCAGCCACACTGTCAGCGCCACCGAGGCCGGGGTGATGTCGGGCGCGGTGATCTACGGCGCGGAGCACACGTCGGAGGCCTTCGAACGCGACATCGCCATGGCGCGGGCCGAGGTGGCGGCGGCGATGGCGGCGGCGGGGAAGTAGGTCGTCGCGCATTCTGCTCCCCCGTGATGCCGGGGAGCTGTCGCGGAGCGACTGAGGGGGCAAGTGCTGAATAGGCCGAGTTGGCCCCCTCCGGCCCTCCGGGCTACCTCCCCCGCATCGCGGGGGAGGAGAAGTCCGCCCAAACGAAAAACGCCGCCCAGGTCTCCCCGGGGCGGCGTCATCATTTCTAGCGACGGACGCTTGCGCCTACGCCGGCGTCAGTTCCTCGTTCCGCACCAGGGCGGCGTAGGTGTCCATCAGGTCCAGCGACAGCTTGCCGGGCGTGAACTTGAACTCGCCGATCTCGGAGACCGGGGTCACCTCGGCGGCGGTGCCGACGATGAAGCACTCGGTGAAGGTCGAGAGCTCTTCCTTCTGGATGTGGCGCTCGACGATCTCGACGCCCTTGCCCTTGGCGATGTCGATCACCGTGCGGCGGGTGATGCCGTCCAGGAAGCAGTCGGGCTTGGGCGTATGCAGCGCGCCATCCTTGACGAAAAACACATTCGCGCCCGTGGCTTCCGCCACATAGCCGCGATAGTCCAGCATCATCGCGTCGGCATAGCCGTCCTTCTCGGCGGCGTGCTTGGAGATGGTGCAGATCATGTAGAGGCCGGCGGCCTTGGCCGCGACGGGCGCGGTCTTGGGGTCAGGACGCTGGTACTTGGCCCAGGTCAGGCGGATGCCCTTGGCCTTGGTGGCCGGGTCGAAGTAGCTGGGCCAGTCCCAGACGGCGATGGCCACGTGGATCTTGGTCTGTTGAGCCGAAACGCCGATCATCTCGCTGCCGCGCCAGGCGATCGGGCGAACATAACAATCCCTGAGGTTATTCTTGGCCGCCGTCGCCTTGCAGGCCTCGTCGATCTCGGCCACGCTGTACGGGATCTTGAAATCGAGGATCTCTGCCGACTTGAACAGGCGTTCGGTATGCTCGGTCAGCTTGAAAATCTCGCCGCCGTACATCCGCTCGCCCTCGAAGACCGACGAAGCGTAGTGAAGGCCATGGGTCAAAATATGCACCTTCGCGTCGCGCCAGGGTACGAATTGCCCGTCCAACCAGATCCAGCCGTCGCGATCATCGAAGGGAACCAGAGACATCGGCCCAAGACCTCCTTATTGGGAAACCCGGCCCTTAGACGCCCCGAGGGCCAACGCGTCAAATAAAATGGACTCTTGGTGATGATAGCCCCGCTGCAGCCCGGTTCGGACGATCCCCGTCTGATCCTCCGTGAGGAGGAACTGGACGGCGGGCTGGAACTGATCCTGCTGGCCGAGGCCGCCCTGTGGGCCGCCGTCGACGCGGCGCTGGAAAGCGAGACCCTGGGGCTGGGTCGTTCGCACTGGCGCGCCGCGTTCCTGCTGCGCCGCCGGCCGGGCATCGGGGTGCAGGACCTGTCCAAGCTGACAAGTCTCTCGAAACAAGCCGCCAGCCGCACCCTGGCCGACCTGCAGAAGGCCGGCCTGGTCGAGCGCGGCTCGGGCGACCTGGACGGCCGCCGCCGTCCGGCGACCCTGACCCCCGAGGGCGTGGCCTTCGAGCAGCGCACGGCCGAGCGCCTGCGGGCGCTGCTGGCGCGGGCCTACCGCACCGGCGGTTTGGACGGCGTGGCGGGCGCCCGGCGGATCCTGGCGGCCCTGGCCGGCCCGCGCCAGGGCATCGGCGCCCCGCGGCGGACGGCTCCATGACCCCCGAAGAGCGCCGCGAGCGCCACATCCTGGTGGTCGACGACGACGATCGCCTGCGCAAGCTGATCAAGGAATTCCTCAGCCGGGCCGGCTTCCGGGTCACCGCCGCCGCGGACGCGGCCGGGGCCGACCGCCTGTTCGGCGCGCTGGATTTTGACCTGATGGTGCTGGACGTGATGATGCCGGGCGAGGACGGCTACGCCTTCACCAAGCGCCTGCGGTCCAAGGGCGGCGAGAGCGGCCGCACGCCGATCCTGATGCTGACCGCCCGCGACCAGACCGCCGACCGCATCGAAGGCCTGTCCAGCGGCGTCGACGACTATCTGGGCAAGCCGTTCGAGCCGCAGGAGCTCTTGCTGCGCATCGAGGCCATCCTGCGCCGCTCGCAGGCCCGGCCCACCGGCAGCAAGGCGCTGAGCCTGGGCAAGTGCGCCTTCGACGGCGACCGCGGCGAGCTGACCTGCGACGGCGAGGCCGTGCGCCTGACCGAGGCCGAGGTCACGCTGCTGCGCCGCCTGGCCCGCTCGGCCCATGAGCCCGTCGATCGCCTGGAGCTGGCCCGCGACACCGCCGACGCCACCGGCCGCGCCGTCGACGTCCAGGTCACCCGCCTGCGCCGCAAGATCGAGCCGGACCCGAAGAACCCACGCTATCTGCAGACGGTGCGCGGGATCGGATATCGGCTGGCGCCGGATTGATGGCGAAGACCCCCTCAGTCGGCGATCGCCGACAGCTCCCCCATGAAGGGGGAGCAAATGCCGGATATCTCCTCCCCCTTTATGGGGGAGGTGGCCCGAAGGGCCGGAGGGGGCTGCGCTAGTGCCCCTTTCCGCTCGCTTCAACATCCCCCGGCCGCTCAAGCGCCTGCTGCCCACCACCCTGTTCGGGCGCAGCCTGCTGATCATCATCCTGCCGGTGGCGGTGATGCAGATCGCCGTGACCTGGGCGTTCTTCGACGCCCACTGGCAGGCGGTGACCTCGCGCCTGTCGGAGGGCCTGGCGGGCGACATCGCCTGGGCCGTGCAGTCCTACGAGGACGACCCCAGCCCCGCCGCCGTCGACAAGCTCGCCAAGCGGGCCGAGGACTCGATGTCCCTGTCGATCGCCTTCCAGCCGGGCCGAAAGCTGCCGACGGGCCACCGCCCCTCGCTGTTCGCGGCCCTGGACCGTTCTCTGGACCGGGCGCTGGAGGAGCGTCTCGACAACCCGTTCTGGTTCGATACCACCCGCTACACGGCCTATATCGACATCCGCGTGCAGGTGAAGGACGGGGTCCTGCAAATCTACGCCCTGCGCGACCGGGCCTATGCCACGCAAGGCCATATCTTCATCCTGTGGATGGTGGTGGCGACCATGCTGCTGACGGCGATCGCCATCCTGTTCATCCGCAACCAGGTGCGGGCCATCGAGCGCCTGGCCGACGCCGCCGACGCCTTCGGCCGGGGTGAGGATCCCGACTTCAAGCCGCACGGCGCGCGCGAGGTGCGCAAGGCCGCCTACGCCTTCATCGCCATGAAGGCCCGCATCGTCCGTCACATCGAGCAGCGCACGGCCCTCTTGGCCAGCGTCAGCCACGACCTGCGCACGCCGCTGACCCGCCTGAAGCTGGAAATGGCCATGTCCGAGCCCAGCGAGCAGCTGGAGGCCATGAAGGGCGACCTCTCCGAGATGGAGCACATGATCGACGAGTACCTGGCCTTCGCCCGCGGCGAGGGCGGGGAGGACGCGCGGATCGTGGATCTGTCCGAACTGGTCGAGGGCGTGGTGGCCGACGCCGAGCGCGGCGGGGCGATGATCGAGACCGAGATCACCCGGGGGCTGGAGGCGCGGCTGCGGCCGCTGGCCTTCCGCCGGGCCCTGGCCAACCTGATCGACAACGGGGTGGCCCACGCCGACCGGGTGAAGGTGACCGCCACCGCGCGCCTGACCGGCGGGGTGGAGATCGCCGTCGACGACGACGGGCCGGGCATCCCCGAGGACAAGTACGAGGAAGCCTTCAAGCCGTTCTCGCGCCTGGACGAGAGCCGGAACCAGAACGAGAAGGGCGTGGGGCTGGGCTTGGCCATCGCGCGGGACATGGCGCGCGGGCTGGGCGGGGATCTGGTGCTGTCGCGGTCGATGATGGGGGGCTTGCGGGCGTTGATCCGGCTGCCGGGTTGAGGGGCCGAAACCTCGTCCTTCGACAAGCTCAGGATGAGGTTTCTACTGAAGCAGCCTCAAAAGTAGTCCTCATCCTGAGCCTGTCGAAGGACGAGGA
>CAIUMD010000004.1 GCA_903900155.1 uncultured Caulobacterales bacterium
ACAAGTCCTGGCTCCGGTCTCTTCCCCCTCCGTCGTCTCTTCGAGCCGACACCTCCCCCGCTAGGGGGAGGATCTGGACGCACCGCTTCAGCTTCACGCGGAAACCGCTGAAGTTTGTGAAAGGGACTGCGGAGCGTCCGGGCGACGCCCGGAAGTGTGAGAGTTGAATACCGTTTCGACGAAGCCAGAACGCCCCGCGTGATCCGTTATCCGGTGAGCCAGCGAGGCGCGGGGTTTTAACCCGCTCTCGCCTTGAGGCCCCCGACGGGCGGAGGGGTTGGCCACCCCGTCCGGACCGCATGGGCGATTTCAGCCCATGCCTGATGCGCTCGCCAAAACCTTCGCCGCCAGGGCTTCGTCCCGATGTTTCAGGGAGCCTGCCGCTGGATCCGCCGCGAAGACGAGCTCTCAAAAGAAAGCCCGGCAAGCGCTTCCCGTTCGATCACCCCTGACAGCCGCCCAAGTCGCCGGCCGGACGTCCCTTTCGCGCCGTCAGGTGAGGATGAGTATGGGGCGGCGCTGAACGCGGATCATTCAGGATCGGGTAAAATCGACAAGCGATTGATTTCGCTGCGCTCTATCTCGCGAACGCCGAGCATCCAGCCTCGCCAATCCCCGTCCGAGCCGTCTCCGGGTTGCTCACGGCGTGATTGCGCCCTGGGGTGTCAGTAAAAGCAATCACCCGATACTTATAACGTATAACTACTTGAGATTTTACAATTTAATACATTTTTTACCTGGAAAACCCAGATTTCCACAGAAACCAAAATGAGTTTCTCGCAAATGGGTTTGCGAAGAGACCTGAACTCTACATAGGATTTATTCCGACACCGCAAGGTGTCTCCCATCCATTGACGACTTTCTTGATCGCGGTCCGGTGGCCCACGGGGGGCGACGGCGGCGCGCGGCAAGGAGCTTTTGTCGCCTTGCGAAGAGATATGCCCCGTGCCCAGTCTAGTTCGTTCCAGTGACCTGAAGCCGGAAAACAAGACGCTGGTGGTCGTCACGACCATCCTGCAATTGTCGGCCGTCGTTGTGGTCTGGCTCCTGGCGATCGTCCCCGCGGCTTTGCTAGCGCTGGCGGCGATCATCGGAAAGACGATCGCGGGCGCCTTGCGGGGCTCCCGGAACCGCTCGACGACGCCATAAGCTGCGCCTGACGACCCGAAGACTATCGATGCCCGCCCCGAAACCTCGCCGCGCGATCCGGATCTGACGCCAGGATGGAACTTCGCCATATCCGTTATTTCCTGGCGGTCGCCGAGGAGCAGAACTTCACGCGGGCCGCCGCGCGGATCGGCATCGGCCAGCCGCCGCTGAGCCAGCAGATCCGCGACCTGGAGACCGAGATCGGCTTTGCGCTGTTTCGCCGCCGGCCGCACGGGGCCACCTTGACCGAGGCCGGCGAGGCCTTCCTGCCCGAGGCGCGCAAGATCATCGCCCAGGCCGAGCGCGCGGTGCGCGCGGCCCGGCGGGCGGGCGGGGGCGAGGACGGCGCTTTGCGGGTGGGCTTTACCTCATCGGCCAATTTCCACCCGATCGTCACCGAGGCCTTCACCGTCTTCCACTGGAAGCATCCCGACGCCAGTCTGGTGGTGGAGGAGGGCAACACCGCTCGCCTGGTCGAGCGGTTGCGCAATAGCGAACTGGATGCGGCCTTCGTGCGCCCCGACAATGTCGAGGATGGCGCCGGCCTGCAACTGATCCCCCTGGGCGACGAGCCGCTGATCGTGGCCCTGCCGGTGGGGCACGCCCTGACCGGACGGGCCAGCGTGCCGCTGTCGGCCCTGCGCGCCGAGCCGTTCGTGATCTTCTCGCGCGGCATCGGCCAGACCTTCCTGGGTCTGATCGCCGAGGCTTGCCGCCGCGAGGGCTTCGAGCCGACCATCGCCCAGGAGGCGCCGCAGATCGGGGTGATGGTCAATCTGGTCGCCGCGGGCCTGGGCGTGGCTCTGGTCCCGGCCTCGATCGCCCAATTGGCGGTGAAGGGCGTCGTCTATCGCCCGATCGACGGCGAGCCGCCCTGCGTCAGCCTGGCCCTGGCCACCCGCGCCGGCGACATCCCCGCCAGCGCCCGCAACTTCCTGGCCCTGATCCCCTGCGCTGAAACCGGGGCCTGACGCGGCCTCGCTACCGCCGAACCGTCATCGGTGGTACACGCACGCGCAATGACTGACACCACCTCCCAAACGAAGGCGGGTTTCGCCGCCATCATCGGCGCCCCGAACGCCGGCAAGTCCACCCTGGTCAACCGCATGGTCGGGGCCAAGGTCTCGATCGTGACCCAGAAGGTCCAGACCACCCGTTTCCCCGTGCGCGGCGTCGCCATCGAGGGGGATGCACAGATCGTCCTCGTGGACACGCCCGGGATCTTCAGCCCGCGGCGCCGCCTGGACCGCGCCATGGTCCGCTCGGCCTGGGCCGGCTCGGAAGACGCGGAGGCCACCGTCCACCTGGTCGACGTGCAGGCCGAACTGGCCAGCCGCGCCGATAAGGCGACGCCGGGCGAGTTCCGCTCGGCCCAGGACGTCCAGACCATCATCGAGGGGCTGAAGGCCGCCGATCGCAAGGTCATCCTGGCGCTGAACAAGATCGACGGCGTCAAGCGCGACACCCTGCTGGCCGTGGCCAAGGACTTCTTCGACACCGGCGTCTATTCGGACGTCTTCATGATCAGCGCCACCACCGGCGCGGGCGTCGAGGACCTGACCGCCAAGCTGGTGACCCTGATGCCGGAAGGCCCGTGGCTGTATCCGGAAGACCAGACCGCCGACCTGCCGGCCCGCCTGCTGGCCGCCGAGATCACCCGCGAGAAGGTTTATCTGCGCGTCCACGAAGAGCTGCCCTATGCGGCCACCGTGGAAACGACCGCCTTCGAGGAGCGCAAGGACGGCTCGGTGCGCATTGAGCAGACCATCCTGGTCGAGCGCGAGGGCCAGCGGGTCATCGTCATCGGCAAGGGCGGCCAGACCTTGAAGTGGATCGGCCAGGCCTCGCGCGAGGAACTGTGCGACATCCTCGACCGCAAGGTGCACCTGTTCCTGCACGTGAAGGTCAAGGAGAATTGGGCCGAGGAACGCGGCCTGTTCAGCGACATCGGACTGGATTTCGATGTTTAAGAAACCTCTCCCTATGGGAGAGGGCGCATGACCATGGAGTGGGAAGACGAGGCCTACGTCCTCTCGGCCCGCTCGCACGGCGAGACGGGGGCCATCGTCGAACTGTTGACGGAAGGTCGCGGCAAGGTCGCCGCCCACGTGGCCGGCGCGGCCTCGCGGCGGATGAAGCCGTTCCTGCAGCCGGGCGCGCGGGTCATCGCCCGCTATCGCGCCCGGGTCGAGGGCCAGCTGGGCTCGGCCAACCTGGAGCCGATGGGCGAGGGGCCTTCGTGCCTGTTCGACGATCGCCTGGCGCTGGCGGGACTTTCCGCAGCAGCGGCGGTCGCCGCCGCGGCTTTGCCGGAACGCGAGGCCCATCCCGGCGCCTTCCACGCCCTGGAAGCCCTGATCCGCGTGCTGGAGATTCCCGAAATCTGGCCAGCCGTCTATGTGCGTTACGAGGCGGGCCTGTTGCAGGAACTGGGTTTTGGCCTGGATCTGTCCAAGTGCGCCGCCACGGGGACGTTCGACGATCTCGTCTATGTCAGCCCGCGCACTGGGCGGGCGGTGAGCCGCGCGGCGGGCAAGCCCTATCACGACAAGCTCTTGCCGTTGCCCCAGTTCATGCTGTCCTCGCAAGGCGGCCTCGCGGAAGGTGACGTGAAGGCCGGCCTGGACATCACCGGCCATTTCCTGGAGCAGTTCGTGTTCGGCCCCCTGAACCGCCCGCTGCCGCCGGCGCGGATGTGGCTGCTCGACCGGCTCACCGAAGCCGGCCGGCTTTAAGAACCGTCACATACGAGCGCTATCGGCGGAGCTTCAGTTTCGGAGTTCCGCCATGTCCGTCCTCGACCGCTACGCCTTGAGCCGCCGTCGCCTGCTGAACGTCTTCGGCGCCTCGGCGCTGACCGCCCTGGCGATCCCGCTGGAGAGCGGCAAGGCCCTGGCTCAAGTCGCGTTCCGGACCTATCCGTTCCAACTGGGCGTGGCTTCGGGCGATCCCTCGCCGGACGGCTTCGTGATCTGGACCCGCCTGGCGCCCGAGCCGTTCGAGATCGGCTACGGCATGCCGATGGCCCCGGTGGCCGTTGAGTGGGAAGTCGGCGACAGCGCCAACATGCGCACCGTCGTGGCCAAGGGGACGGCGATCGCCCCGCCGGAACTGGGCCACGCGGTCCATGTCGAGGTCGGCGGGCTGCAGCCGGGTCGCGACTACTGGTACCGCTTCACCGTCGGCAAGGAGCGCAGCCTGACCGGCCGCGCCCGCACCACGCCGGCCCTGGGCGCGGCCCTGGACCGCGTCCGCTTCGCCGTCTCGGGCTGCCAGCACTATGAGCAGGGCTACTACACGGCCTATCGCCGCCTTGCCGAGGACAATCCGGACTTCGTGTTCTGCTACGGCGACTACATCTACGAGGGTCGCGGCAACCGGGTCTGGAACAGCGCCAGCGGCCCGAACGAGAACGCTCGCCAGCATTTCGGCGGCGAGATCTACAGCCTGGACGACTACCGCCGCCGCTACGCCCAGTACAAGATGGACGCCGACCTGCAGGCCGCCCACGCCGCCGCGCCGTGGTTCGTGGTCTGGGACGACCACGAGACCGACAACAACTGGGTCGGCGACCTGGACCAGGACGGCGCCGATCCGAAGCTGTTCAACCTGCGCCGCCAGGCCGCCGCCCAGGCCTATTACGAGGCGATGCCGCTGCGGGCCTCCAGCTTCCCGGCCGGGACGGCGATCCAGATCTATCGCCGCGCGGCCTACGGCCAGCTTTTGAACCTCAACTTGTTGGACACCCGCCAGTTCCGGACCGACCAGCCGTGCGGCGACAAGTATGCGGCCTCGTGCGCCGAGATCGACTCGCCCAAGGCCGAGGTGATCGGCCAGACGCAGGAGAAGTGGCTGAACGACGGCCTGACCGGCTCGAAGGCGACCTGGAACGTGATCGCCCAACAAGTCATGATGATGGACCTGGACCGCGAGCCGGGCGGCGGTCGCAACGTCAACCCGGACTCCTGGGCCGGCTACAGCATCCCGCGGACCCGGCTGCTAAAGTCGATCCGCGACCACAAGGTCGGCAATGTCGTGGTCCTGACCGGCGACGAGCATCAGAACTTCGCCGGCGACCTCTATATCGATGGGGCCAAGGCCGAGGGCGCGCCGATCGCCTCGGAGTTCGTGGTCACCTCGATCACCTCGGGTGGCGACGGCGTCGACCAGCGGGCCGACATGGCCAAGGTCCAGGCCGGCAACCCGATGCTGAAGTTCAACAACAGCCAGCGCGGCTATGCGATCTGCGACGTGACCCCCAAGGCCTTCGTCACCGAGTTCAAGGTGCTGGACGCGGTCACCCGCAAGGACGGCAAGCTCTCGACCCGCGCCAAATGGGCGCTGGAGGCCGGAAAACCGGGGATCGTTCAGGCCTAAACCGTCGAATCGTCGAGGGGATTCCGCTAGGGTCGCTACCCGGAGTAACGAATCCCCTCGATGAACAAGCCTGTCCTGCCCCCCGGCGGTCCCGATGACGGCGACCGCATCCTCGACGAGCCGCTGACGGAAGCCCTGTCGCGGCGCTATCTGGCCTATGCGCTGTCGACCATCGGCTCGCGGGCGCTGCCCGACGTGCGCGATGGCCTGAAGCCCGTGCACCGTCGCGTCCTGTACGCGATGAGCAACATGCGCCTGAATCCAGAGGCCGCCGCGCGCAAGTGCGCCAAGGTGGTCGGCGAGGTCATGGGTAACTTCCACCCGCACGGCGACCAGTCGATCTATGACGCCCTGGTGCGCCTGGCCCAGGACTTCTCCCAACGCGTGCCGCTGGTCGAGGGGCAGGGGAACTTCGGCAATATCGACGGCGATAACGCCGCGGCCATGCGCTACACCGAGTGCAAGATGACGGAAGCGGCGACGCTTCTGCTCGACGGCATCGACGAGGACGCGGTCGACTTCCGCCCGACCTATGACGGCCAGGACGAAGAGCCGGTGGTTCTGCCGTCGGGCTTCCCGAACCTCCTGGCCAACGGCTCGTCGGGCATCGCGGTCGGCATGGCCACCTCGATCCCGCCGCACAACGCCGCCGAGCTGATCGACGCCTGCCAGCTGCTGCTGGTCAATCCCGACGCCACGACCGAAGAGCTGCTGGAGAAGGTGCCGGGTCCGGACTTCCCGACCGGCGGCGTCATCGTCGAGCCGCGCGCGTCCATGCTGGAAACCTACGAGACCGGCCGCGGCGGCGTGCGCATCCGCGCCAAGTGGGACAAGGAAGACACCGGTCGCGGCACCTACCAGATCGTCGTCACCGAGATCCCGTACCAGGTCAAGAAGTCGGACCTGGTGGAGCAGCTGGCCGACCTGATCGACAGCAAGAAGGCCGCCCTGCTGGGCGACGTCCGCGACGAGAGCGCCGAGGACATCCGTCTGGTCCTCGAGCCCAAGTCCAAGAACGTCGAGCCCGAAGTGCTGATGGAGAGCCTGTTCAAGCTCTCGGCGCTGGAAAGCCGCTTCCCGGTCAATATCAACGTGCTGGACGCGCGGGGCACGCCGGGCGTCATGGGCCTTAAAGCCGCCCTGATGGCGTTCCTGGCCCACCGTCGCGAAGTGCTGACCCGCCGGGCCCGTCACCGCCTGGCCAAGATCGAAGCCCGTCTGCATATCCTGGACGGCCTGCTGATCGCCTATCTGAACCTCGACGAGGTCATCCGGATCGTCCGCTACGAGGACAAGCCGAAGGAAAAGCTGATCGAGACCTTCGGGCTCTCGGACATCCAGGCCGACGCCATCCTCAACACCCGCCTGCGCCAGCTGGCCAAGCTGGAAGAGATGGAGATCCGCCGCGAGCACGCCGAACTGGTGGAAGAGCGCGACGGCATCCTGGCCATGCTGGCCAGCGACGAGAAGCAGTGGAAGCTGGTCGGCGTGGGCCTCTCCGAGGTCCGCGCGACCCTGCTGAAGATCAAGCACCCGTGGGACAAGACCCGTCCGACGGGCGTCAACGGCCGCTCGATCTTCGCCGACGCCCCGGTCGTGGACGCCGACGCCGCCATCGAGGCGATGATCGTCCGTGAACAGATCACCATCATCCTGTCGGAGCGCGGCTGGATCCGCGCCGCCAAGGGCAAGATCGACGACCCGTCCGAACTGAAGTTCAAGGAAGGCGACAAGCTGGGCTTCCTGGTCCCGGCCGAGACCACCGACAAGCTGCTGATCTTCTCCAGCGACGGCCGTTTCTTCACGTTGGGCTGCGATAAGCTGCCCAGCGCCCGAGGTCATGGCGAGCCGGTGCGGATGATGATCGAGCTGGACGACAAGGTGAAGATCATCGACGTCTTCCCGTTCAAGGCCGGCCGCAAACGTATTCTGGCCTCGAAGCTGGGCTACGGCTTCCTGATGCCCGAGGAAGAAGCCCTGGCCAACCGCAAGGCCGGCAAGCAGGTCCTGACCGTTGACGCCGCCGGCGCGGCCTTTTGCCTGGAGGCCGTGGGCGACCAGTTCGCGGTGATCGGCGACAACGGCAAGATCCTGATCTTCCCGCTGGAAGAGCTGCCGGAAATGCCGCGCGGCAAGGGCGTCAAGTTGCAGGCCTATCGTGAAGGCGGCCTGCGCGACGGCCTGTCGTTCAACGCCGAGACCGGAGCCTATTGGATCGACACCGCCGGCCGCCGCCGCGACTGGGCGGAGTGGAAGGAATGGGTCGGTCGCCGGGCCGGGGCCGGCAAGCTGGCCCCGCGCGGCTTCGCCACCAACAAGCGGTTCCGGCCTAAGTGATGGCAGGACGGCTGCGTCGTCGCGCGCTGAGCATTCTGGCCAGCGTGTTCGGCTGCGCGGCCGTCGCCGCGACTCCGGCCCTGGCCTTGCCCAAGGGCAAGCCGGAGGAGGCGGGCTTCAGCGTCGAGCGCTTGAAGAAGCTGGACGAACACATGCAGGCGATGGTCGCCAACGGCCAGATCGCCGGCGGCGTGACCCTGCTGGCCCGCCACGGCCGCGTGGTCCACGCCAAGGCCTTCGGCCATCGGGCCCTGGGCGGCGAGCCCATGCCGGTCGACGCCATCTTTCGCATCCGCTCCGAGACCAAGCCGGTCACGGGCGTGGCCATGATGATCCTGTATGAACAGGGTCTGTGGAAGCTGGACGACCCGATCAGCAAGTATGTACCGGAGTTCGCCAACCTGCGCATCGCCACGGGCGTCGACGCCGCCGGCCAGCCGATCCTGGCCGCGATTTCGCGCCCGCCGACCATGCGCGAGCTGATGACCCACACGGCCGGCTTCGCCTATGGCCTGGCCGATGATCCCAACAGCCCGGCTGACCAGGCGTATTATCGCGCGGGCGTCCTGCAGTCGTCGTCGCTGACCGACCTGGTGCGGAAGGTCTCGAACCTGCCGATGTTCTCCGAGCCCGGCCAGCTTTGGCGCTACAGCGTGGCGGCCGACATCCAGGGCTATATCGTCGAGAAGCTGTCGGGCGAGAGCCTGCCGGTCTTCATGGAAGAGCACATCTTCCAGCCGCTGAAGATGAAGGACACCGCCTTCTACGTGCCCGAGCAGAAGCAGCTGCGCCTGGCCGCGCTGTATGACGGCGATCCGGCCACCGGCCAGCTGGTCCCGGCGGTCGAAGGCGCCTGGCGTGATGTCGGCAAGCCGCCGGCCGCGCCGCTGGGCGGGGGCGGGCTGGTCTCGACCGCCGAGGATTTCGCGCGGTTCGCCCAGATGATCCTGAACAAGGGCCAGCTGGGCGGCGCGCGGATTCTCAAGCCCGAGTCCGTGGCCCTGATGACCCAGAACCACCTGCCGCCGGGCTTCGTGGTCACCACCAACGGCACGACGGGCGTCCTGAAGCCGGGGCCCAAGCCGTTCCCGTTCGCCGCCGGCATGGGCTATGGCCTGGACATGGCCGTGGCCGTCGACCCGGCCGCCTCGGGCGCGCCGGTAGGGCCGGGCACGGTCAGCTGGGGCGGCAGCGCCGGCACCTGGTTCTGGATCGACCCGGTCAACGACCTGTTCTTCGTCGGCATGATCCAGCGCCTGGGCGGCGTGGGGCCGGGCCTGGACGCGCAATCGCGAGCGCTGGTCTACCAGGCCATCGAGCGGCCGCCGGTCGTGCCTGCGCCGCCGGGGCAACAGCCGGCGAAGGCGCCGGTCGTGAAGACGACCGCGGCGCGGTAAGGCGCGAATCTCGCACTACCCCACCTGCCGTCATTCCCGCCACAAGGGCGGGAATGACGGAATTTTTTAAGAAGGACGGTCGCCCGCAACGAAAAAGCGCCGTGGGCGGGGGGAGCTTCGTCACGATCCTGGAAAGGGCCGAAGGTCTGGGTCGCGAACCTTGACGTGAGACCGGACGGAAACCGCGTGCGTTCGTCGTTCAAAAAAGCGGGTTTCATCGTAGGAAGGCCCGCTCTAAGGTCGGGTCAAACATCTGTTCGGGAGAGCGTGTTGGCGTTTCATAGAGCAATCGCGGCGGTGCTGGCCGCGACTTTGATGACGGGCGGCGTTTCCGCCGCCCATGCCGCCGCTCCCGCCACGATCGTGGCCGCAGCGCCCGACAGCGTCGGGTTCTCGGCCGAGGGCCTCAAAAAGCTGGATGCCCACATGCAGGGCCTGGTCGACACCGGCCACCTGCCGGGCGTCACCACCATGCTGGTGCGCCACGGCAAGGTCGTGAACTTCGAGGTCCACGGCAAGAAGGGCTTCGACGGTCCGCCGATGACCAAGGACACCGTCTTCCGCATCTACTCCCAAACCAAGCCGGTCACGGGCGTGGCCATGATGATCCTCTTTGAGGAGGGCAAGTGGAAGCTGGACGATCCGGTCAGCAAGTACGTTCCCGAGTTCGCCAGCTTGCGTGTGTTCAAGGGCGTCAATGCCGACGGCTCGTTCGACACCGTGCCGGCCGACCGTCCGCCGACCATGCGCGAGATCATGAGCCACTCGGCCGGCTTCGCCTATGGCCTCAACCCCGACAACCCGATCGACAAAGCCTATGTCGACACCGGCGTTTTGGGCGCCAAGTCCAGCCAGGAATTCGTCCGGAAGGTCGCCGCCCTGCCGCTGGTCGCCCAGCCGGGCGCGCGTTGGAAGTACAGCGTCGCGGTCGATATCCAAGGCATGATCATCGAGAAGCTGTCGGGCATGTCCCTGGCCGAGTTCATGCAAAAGCGGATCTTCGACCCGCTGAAGATGACCGACACCGGCTTCTGGCTGCCGGCCAGCAAGATGGATCGCCTGGCCTCGCTGTATGTCTGGGGGCCCAAGGTCAAGAAGCTGGTCCCGGCCGAGGGCTTCATGGTCCTCGACATCACCAAGCCGCCGGTCGTGGCTTCGGGCGGCGGCGGCCTGGTCTCGACCAATGCCGACTACGCCCGCTTCGCCCAGATGCTGCTGAACGGCGGCGAACTGGACGGCAAGCGCATCCTCAAGCCCGATACCGTCAAGCTGATGCGGACCAACGCGCTCAACGACACCATCATGAACAGCGACGTCCCGCCGTTCAACACGGCGCGCGGCCGGGGTTTCGGCCTGGACTTCGCCGTGGTGCAGGACAGCGCCAAGGCGGGGCCGCAGGGCAATGGGACCTTCAGCTGGGGCGGCGCGGCCGGCACCTGGTTCTGGATCGACCCGACCAACGACCTCTTCTTCCTGGGCATGATCCACATCCTCAACAAGGACGGCGATCCGGCGATCAAGGACATCGACGATGACAGCGCCAAGCTGGTCTATGACGCGCTGATCGACCCGAAGAAATAACAAAAACCCGAACAACAAGAACAAGGTGGGAGGAACGAGATGAAGGCCGCCGTCTATTACGAGACCGGGGCGCCGGACGTCTTTCGCTACGAGGACGTCGCCGATCCGGTCTGCCATCCGCAGGGCGTGGTGATCCGCGTCGAGGCGGTCAGCATCGAGGGCGGCGACACCCTCAATCGCGGCGGCGGCCAGATGGCGGGCAGCCCGCACATCGTCGGCTACCAGGCCGCCGGCGAGATCGTCGAGGTCGGGGCCGAGGTCACGCACCTCAAGGTCGGGCAGAAGGTGGTCACCGTGAACGCCTTCGGCTCGCATGCCGAATTGCGCGCCGTGCCGGCCCGCAACGCCTGGCCGATCCCGGACGGCTTCGACATCCGCAAGGCCTCGGCCATCCCGGTGCCGTTCGGCACGGCGTACGAGTGCCTGTTCGGCGCGGGTCGCCTGAAGGCCGGCGAGACCGTGCTGGTCCAGGCCGGGGCAGGGGCCGTGGGTCTGGCCGCCATCCAGCTGGCCAAGCAGGCCGGCGCGACGGTGCTGGCCTCGGCCTCCAGCGACGAGCGACTGGAGCGCCTGAAGGCGTTCGGCATGGATCACGGGATCAACTACGGCCGCGACGACCTGGTCGAGCAGGTCATGAAGCTGACGGGCGGCAAGGGCGTGGATCTGGTCGTCGATCCGGTCGGCGGCGCGACCCTGCAAGGCAGCCTCGGCGCCCTGGGCTATCGCGGCCGCATCTCGCTGGTCGGCAACGCCGGGCGCGAGCCGATGAAGGTCGACGTCTCGTCGCTGATGGGCGGCAACCGCTCGCTGACCGGGGTCTTCCTGGGCGCGGAGATCATGACCGACCGCGTGCACGACATGATCCAGGAGATGATCGACCGCGCCGCCAAGGGCGAGCTGGAAGTCGTGATCGACAAGACCTTTCCGCTCTCCGACGCGGCGGGCGCCCACGCCTATATCGAGAGCCGCCAGGCCGTCGGCCGCGTGCTGCTGATCCCCGAAGACCAAAAATGACTAACCGGGTCCTTGAGCACACGGGCGCGAAATTCCCGATCATCCAGGCTGGTGGGCTGGATCGCCCGCTATCCGCCGGCCAGACCGTCGGCCTGATCGACGAGGTGAAGTCCGCTCAAGCGATCATCGACGAGACCGTCGCCCAGTTCCACGCCATCACCGGACGCCTCGGCGCCCTGGCCGCCGCGCGCGGCTTCTAGGAGTTATCCCTATGCAGAACCTGTTCTCGCTCGAAGGCCGCGTGGCCCTGGTCACCGGCGGCTCGCGCGGCATCGGCGCGATGATCGTCAAGGGCTTCCTGACCTATGGCGCCAAGCGCGTCTACATCACTGCTCGCAAGGCCGCCGCCTGCGACGCCGCGGCCGAGGCGCTCAGCCAATACGGCGAGTGCGTCTCGCTCCCGGGCGATATCTCGACCATGGAGGGCATCCAGGGCCTGGTCGAGCGGATCGCCGAGCGCGAGTCCAAGCTGGACATTCTGGTCAACAATGCCGGCGCCGCCTGGGGCGCGGGCTTCGACGAGTTCCCGGAGGCCGGCTGGGACAAGACCGTCGACCTCAACATGAAGACGCCGTTCTTCCTGACCCAGGCCCTGATTGGCGAGCTGCGCGCGGCGGCCAAGGACCGCGTCGCCAAGGTGATCAACATCGCCTCGATCGACGGCCAGTCGGTGACCAAGGACGAGACCTAT
>CAIUMD010000005.1 GCA_903900155.1 uncultured Caulobacterales bacterium
AAAGAAAGAGTGGCTCCGCGGGTAGGATTCGAACCTACGACCAGCCGGTTAACAGCCGGCTGCTCTACCACTGAGCTACCGCGGAACAGGTCGCTCTCAGAAGAGGCCGCGTGATAGCCGCCCGGGTGCGCCGATGCAAGCGCCTAATTTCAAAAAAACAGCCCGGCTTGCGACCGGGCTGTGGAAGTCAGTGATGGTGGTCGCCTTCAAAGAAGACACGCCGAAAGTCGGCGATTTATGGTTAATCAAGACTTAATTCTTAACGCTCTGGCCATTTGGTCGCAGGCGCCCAGGCCCTTTTTCTAAGGGCGCTTCGGAATCTCGAGACCCCGCTGCACGGCCGGACGCGCCAGGCCCTGATCCAGCCAGCGCGGCACATGCTTGAGCGAGGCCCAGTCGACCAACTCGCCCGCCTCGTAGAAGCCGTTGAGATTGCGCACCCAGCCCAGGGTGGCGATGTCGGCGATGGTGTAGTCGTCGCCCATGATCCACTGGCGGGTCGCCAGGCGATCCTCCAGCACGCCCAGCAGGCGCTTGGCCTCGGCGACGTAGCGGTCACGCGGACGCTTGTCCTCGTAGTCCCTGCCCGCGAACTTATGGAAGAAGCCGACCTGGCCGAACATCGGACCGATGGCGGCCATCTGGAACATGACCCACTGCAGGGTCTCGTAGCGGGCGGCCGGATCGGTCGGCAGGAACTTGCCGGTCTTCTCGGCCAGATAGACCAGGATCGCGCCGCTCTCGAACAGGCCCAGCGGTTTGCCGCCCGGACCATTGGGATCGATGATCGCCGGGATCTTGCCGTTCGGGTTCAGCGACAGGAATTCCGGGCCCCAGGTCTCGTTGGCGCCGATGTTGATCGTGTGCGGCTCGTAGGCCAGGCCGGTCTCTTCCAGCATGATCGACACCTTCACCCCGTTGGGCGTCGGCAGCGAATAGAGCTGGATCTGGTCGGGATGCTGGGCCGGCCAGCGCTTGGTGATGGGGAAGGCGGACAGGTCCGACATGCGGGGGAACCTCTTTTGGCGCTCGCAACGACGCCGGTTACATTTGGAGAGCCGACCGCCGCTTTTCCAGAGCCAACCCAAAACGAGGACGGGACAATTCGCGGCATTTGATCCGCCAGCGAACATCGCTATCCGGATAGCCTGATATAAGGCTCGGGGGGGCCAAGCTACATCATGACGACCGCCGACGACCACTGGCCCGCCACGCTGGAACGGGTGACCGGCGTGCTGGACTTCGAAGCCGCGCCCCTCGCCGGCGGGAAATTCGAAGTCAGGGCCAAGATCCGCGGCGACATCAGCCAGCTGCCGGCCCTGGTGGGCCTGGCCGCCCGGGCGGCGGTCCAGCTGGACAAGCGCGTGGCGGCCGCCGACACCGAAGCGCCCGTCGACCGCAAGGCCGTCCTGGCCCGCAAGGACCTGGTCCGCGCCATCGCCGACGACGTCAGCGCGATGTTCGTCACCGGCTATGCTGCGGCCTACCGACTGGAACTGGCCCGCATCCTGTGGGCGGGCATCGCCGACGCCCCGCGCCGGCGACTGGAAGAGCTGGCTCGCCCTCGCCCTTAACCCGTCACCAGGCGCCGATGTTGGGCATCGAAACCCACGGCTCGGCCGGCGGCAGATGGCCCTCCTGCAGCAGCTCGATCGAGATGCCGTCGGGCGAGCGGACGAAGGCCATGTGGCCGTCGCGCGGCGGACGGTTGATCGTCACGCCCATGTCCATCAGGCGCTGGCAGGCGGCGTAGATGTCGTCGACGCGATAGGCCAGATGGCCGAAGTTGCGCGCGCCGCCGTAGTCCTCGTCATCCCAGTTGTAGGTCAGCTCGATCATCGGGCCGTCGCGGTCCTCGGCCAGTTCGACGTCGCCGGGCGCGGCCAGGAAGACCAGGGTGAAACGCCCCTTCTCGCTGTCCTTGCGGCGCATTTCACGAAGGCCCAGGCCCTCGCAGAAGAACCGTAGCGAGGCGTCCAGATCGCGGACGCGGACCATGCTGTGCTGATAGCGCAAGACGAAACTCCCTCTAACCTTCGAGCCGGATATAGACCCGCGGCAGAGGGTGCGAAATCCACTAAACGGCCGGCTCGCGCTCGCGGGTCTGGCGACGCCACAGGGCGGCATATTCGCCGCCGGCGTCCAGCAGGGTCTCGTGGCGGCCGCGCTCGACCACCTTGCCCCGGCGCAGGACGACAATCTCGTCGGCGTCGGCGATGGTCGACAGGCGGTGGGCCACGACCAGGGTCGTGCGCCCTGCCCTCGCCTTGCGCAAGGTCGCCTGGATCGCCGCCTCGGTGCGGCTGTCCAAAGCGCTGGTCGCCTCGTCCAGGATCAGCACGCGCGGCTCGGCCAAGAGGGCTCGGGCGATGCCGACCCGTTGACGCTCGCCGCCGGAGAGCTTGAGGCCCCGCTCGCCGACCCTGGTGGCCATGCCCTCGGGCAGGTTGCGGATGAAGTCGCCCAGCTCGGCCGCTTCGGCCGCCGCCCAGACCTCGGCCTCGGAGGCCTCGGGACGGGCGAAGGCGATGTTGGCCGCCAAAGTGTCGTTGAACAAAGCCACATCCTGCGGGACCAGGGCCACGGCCCGGCGCAGCGAGGCCTGTTTCAGGTCGCGCAGGTCGTGACCGTCCAGCGTCACGCGGCCCGCCTGCGGATCGATCATCCGCAGGGCCAGGCGCACCAGCGTCGTCTTGCCCGCGCCTGATGGGCCGACGATGGCCACTGTCGTCCCCGGCGCGACGGTCAGGAAGACGTCAGACAGGCCTTCCGAGCGCGCGCCGTGGCGGAACGAGACCTGCTCGAACGTGATCGCGCCGCCACGCTGGTCGGCGCAGGGCGGCAGGTCGCGGGCGTCCGAGGCGTCGGCGACGTCGGCGGTCTGGCGGCGCAGCTCCAGCATCGCCTCCATGTCGATCAGCGACTGGCGGATCTCGCGATAGGCAAAGCCCAGGATGTTCAGAGGAGCATACAGGTTGATCAGGATCAGCACGGCGGCCGTGACGTCGCCTGGCCCGATCTTGCCCGCCGCCGCCTCGGCGCCCGCCAGCACGGCCATGGCCCCCAGACCCAGGCTCATCACCGCCGACTGGATCAGGTTCAACAGGTTCAGTGAGTTGGTGGCCTTGATCTGGGCCTCGCCATAGGCGTCCAGCGCCCGCTCGTAGCCGCCGACCGCCCGGCCCTCGCCGCCGAACGACTTGACCGTCTCGTAGTTCAACAAGGCGTCCACCGCCCGGCCCGCGGCTTCCGCATCGGCCTCGTTGAGGGCGCGGCGGTGGCCGATCCGCCAGTCGGAGATGGCGAAGGTCAGGTAGCCGTAGACGCCGACGGTCGCCAGGGCCACGGCCGCGAACCGCCAGTCATAGGCCTTGGCCAGCACGATGGCGGCCAGGACCAGCTCGACGCCGGTGGGGGCCAGGTTGAAAACGAGACTTCGCAGCAGGAAGTCCATCGACCGCGCCCCGCGGTCGATGATCCGCGACAGGGCGCCGGTGCGCTTGGACTGGTGGAAGTCGATCGACAGCGACAGGGCGTGCGAGAAGGTCTCGACCGCCGCCCGTGTCTGGGCCGCCTGGGCCACGGGCGTAAAGAGGGTGTCGCGCGCCTGGGGCGCGACGGCGGAGACGAAGCGGATCAGCGCCCAGCCGATCGCCAGCCCTGCGAAGGCCCAGGTGACGGCGACCACGGCGCTCTGCCCGACCGACAGCTGGTTGACCGCCTTGCCCAGCATCAGCGGCGCGACGACGCCCAGGACCTTGCCAAGCAGCGTCAGGACCAGGGCCACCGTCACCCGCCAGCGCAGGCCCGGGGCCTTGGAGCGCTGGACCAACTGGAACAGATCGCCCATGGCCCGCCAGAAGCGGACCGGCTGGTCGGCGCCGGCGATCGCGCCCGGCGTCGCCGCGCGACCGGCCGAGGGCGGACCACCCATGCCTCTCATCGTGCGTCGCCGATCAGGTAGGTCGACTGGACCCCGCCGCCAGGCGTCATCCAGTCGACCCGCCAGCCGTTGGCGGCGCGCTCGGCCCGGACGGGGCCGTAGGTCAGCGGCGCGGCTGGCGAGGTGGCGATCGAGGCGGCATTCTCACCGCCCTCGCCCGCGACCTGGATGTCATGGACGCCCGAAGACAGCAGCCCCCTCAGCGAGATGAAGAAGCGGCCATTGTCGTCCGCCCGGGCGCCGCCCTGGGTGATGCGGTCGACCCGGACATTCAGGCCCGCCCCCGGCGCGGCCACGCCCGAGACGACGGCGCCGCCGCCCCGGTCGACATCGACGGTCAGGATACGCGGCGAGGAGGATTCGGCCGCCAGACGCACCGCGCCCGTCCCGGCGCGCAGCAGAGCGACCTCGCCGCCGTCGGCGACCATGACGTAACCCTCGGCCTGGACCGTGCGGCCCTCATGGGTGGTCGACAGGCCAAACAGGCGCACGCCCGGCGCGTTCGGCACCGTGGCGGTCCACTGGCCGACGGCGTCGACCCGGCCCATCACCACCTCGCCGGTCGGCGAACCCAGACGAAGATCCGAATCCGGCGCGCCACGGCCCGACAGCGAGGTTCCGTTCGCCGCCTTGCGCGCGGCCTCCACGACGGGCGGCGCCATGTAACCCGCTTCGGCGCTGTCGGGCTTGTCGACCTTGGCCGGCGCGATCGGTTCGCTGGGTCCGCAGGCGGCGAGAGCAGCGACAAGGCCCATGGCGAGGATCGGCGACTTGAAAGCCTGGAAACGAATCCTGATCATGCGGCCTCAGTTAGGAACGGGCGCGCGAAACCGCGCGCCTTTTTTGTGGAGTGGACGACGATGCCTGACGAGTCTAGCCGCCTGGGATCGGTCTGCGTCTATTGCGGCTCGTCCAATGACGCCAACCCCAGCTACATCAGCGACGCCTTCGCGATCGGCCAGAGCTTCGCCCGGGCGGGGCTGAAGCTGATCTATGGCGGCGGCGGCGTGGGTCTGATGGGCGCCACGGCGCGAGGCGCACATCAGGCCGGGGGCGCGGTGCTGGGCATCATCCCGACCTTCCTGCGCGGCCGCGAGCAGCCGTTCGACGATGTCGAGACCGTCATCGTCGACAACATGCACGAGCGGAAGATGATGATGTACGAGCGCTCGGACGCCTTCGTCGTGCTGCCCGGTGGGATCGGCACCCTGGAAGAAATCGTCGAATTGCTATCTTGGCGCCGTTTAGATCTTCACCAGAAGCCGATAGTGTTCCATAACCCCGGCGGCTTCTGGGAGCCCTTCTTCGCGCTGATTCACCACACGATCGCGCAAGGCCTCACCCCGCCCAGCCTGGCCAACGCCTGGCGCGCGGTCGAGAAGGCCGAAGACGTCACCCCGGCCCTGCTGGCCTGGGACGAAGAAATCTACCAATCGGGCGCGCCGGCCACGCTTCGGCGATTGACTTAGTTTTCAAAAGCAACGCACTATGTCCACAAGCTCACCGTTCGTCGAACGGCGCGAGCGTATGCGCTGGAACTCCCATCCGGCGCGGGGATAGGAGATCTAGGAATGCGTACCGCTGTTTTCGCGGGCCTGGCGGCCTGCGCCCTGTTGTTCGCCGGTTCGGCCAATGCCGTCGACACCGAAAGCGCCTCGCTGAAGCTCAAGACCGCGACCACCACCGAACAGTTCATCCACGAAGGCTCGGTCTGGCGCTGCAAGGGCGACGCCTGCAGCGCGCTCACCGTGCCATCCCTGCCGATCGGCCGCGCCTGCCGTCGCGTGGCGGGTCAGATCGGCGAGCTGACCATGTTCAGCTACCGCGGCAAGTCGCTGGACGAAGCCGGTCTCGCTGACTGCAACACGGCCGCCAAGAAGAGCTGAGGCTCTCCAGGGGCTTGAAATGCAAAGGCCTCCGCCAAGTGATGGCGGAGGCCTTTTTCTTGGGTGTGGGACCCTTACGCTGTTACTTGCGTCCAGACTTCGCGGACGACGACTTGGCCGGTTTAGAGCTCGGCCGGCCTCCCACTAGCATGCCGCCCAGCAGGGCGAACGAGAACATGGCGTGGTTCATCTTCGATACATTCATGGCGGCGTCTCCCAGACATAGCCGTTAGGACCAGGAGACGCGCGCGGCTTACAGGAGTGATCCCCTCTTAGTCGTCAGCGCGTCGACGTCTAAAATGGCCCTCAAAGCAGCGTTCGCAAGTGTATTTTATCCGTATAAGGATCATATCAGCCTGCGGATAAATCCAATCCCCACACGTCGATTAACATCCCTATACGGACATATTTTTCATCCACCCCTTACGCACAAAGCCTTTGCGGAAAAGGGTTAACACCGCAAACGGCATTGCGGCCGATTTCTGGATCCGGCGGATCAGCGCACAAAAAAATCGCCCGCGTCGGCATGACGCAGGCGATTTCGTCTGGGTTCGGTCAATATTCCGTGGGCGGCGCCCCTAGAAAGCCTATGCCGCGGCGTCGAACGACAGCGACTCATAGCGCTTCAGGTGGTGATCGACCGAGCCGAACAGGCCCTCGATCAGGCTGGCGCGCTTGAAGTAGTGGCCGATCGACAGCTCGTCGGTCATGCCCATTCCGCCGTGGATCTGAATGGCGTTCTGGCCCACGAACTTGCAGGCGCGACCGATACGCACCTTCATGGCCGAGACGGCCTTGGCGCGCTCGGCGGCGCTCTCCTCGACCTTGATGGTGGCCATGTAGGTCATCGACACCGACTGCTCGACCTCAATGAACATGTCGACCATCCGGTGCTGCAGCACCTGGAAGTTGGCGATGGCCGTGCCGAACTGCTTGCGCTGCTTGGCGTAGTCCAGCGTGCCCTCGTGCAGCTTGCGCAGCACGCCCACGGCTTCCGCGCCGACGGCGGCGGTGGCCTCGTCGATGACGTGGTTGACCAGGGCCAGGCCGTCTTCCGAGATCAGGGCGTCGGCCGGGACCGAGACATTCTCGAAATAGACTTCCGAGGCGCGACCGCCGTCGACCGTCGGGTAGTCGCGGGTGACGACGCCCGGCAGGGTCTTGTCGATCAGGAACACGCCGACACCGCCGGCGTCGCGCTGGGCGCCGCCGGTGCGGGCCGTGACGATCAGGTGGCTGGCGAACGGCGCGCCAACCACCACGGCCTTGTGGCCGTTCAGGACCCAGCCCGAACCGTCCTTCTTGGCCGTCGTCTTCAGGTCCTGCCAGGTGTAGCGGGCCTGCGGCTCGGCATAGGCGAAGGCCACCGTGGTGCTCCCGCCGACGATGCCCTCGATCACCGAGGCCGCGCCGGCATAGCCCGAGTGCTTCATGAAGCCGCCGCCGATCACGACCGTGCCCAGATAGGGCTCGATGACCAGCGCCTTACCGAACTCCTCCATGATGATCATGTTATCGATCGGACCGCCGCCCAGGCCGCCCAGCTCTTCGCTGAACGACGCGCCCAGGATGCCCAGCTCTTCGGCGAAGGCCTTCCAGTAGTCGGCGCGCCAGCCGGCGTCCGAACTGACGATCTTGCGGCGGGTCTCGAAGTCGTACTTGTCAGCCAAGAAGCTCGCGACCGTGTCGCGGACCATCGACTGCTCTTCGGTGAAGTTGAAATCCATGAGGGACGTTTCCTCTTATGGTTCCCCGTCAGGGGTTTGATTGTTGTTCCCGAACCCTTCTCCCCTTGCGGGAGAAGGTGGCGTCCGAAGGACATCGGATGAGGGGTCGCGCGGGAACCGCCCAGAAACCCCTCACCCGTCGCTTCGCGACACCTTCTCCCGCAAGGGGAGAAGGAAAATGAGGATCAGAGCCCCAGCACCATCTTGGCGATGATGTTGCGCTGGATCTCGTTGGAGCCGCCATAGATCGACGTCTTGCGGACGTTGAAATAGGTCGGCGCGGCGCGGTGGGCGAAGTCGGGGCCGATCGGATGGGCGTTGTCGCCGTCCTTCGGGAAGCCGCGGAAATACGGCGCGCCGTAGTGGCCGGCCGCTTCCAGCACCAGCTCGGTGATGCGCTGCTGGATCTCGGTGCCCTTGATCTTCAGGACGCTCGATTCCGGGCCCGGACCACGACCGGCGGCCTCGCCGGCCAGGGTGCGCAGCTCGGTATATTCGAGGGCCGTCAGATCGATCTCCAGCTCGGCGACCTTGCGCTTGAACATCGGGTCCTGGATCAGGGCCGAGCCGTCGTCGCCCAGCTCGGCCGAGGCGATCTGGCGGATGCGCTCGATGCCGCGCTTGCTGCGCGCCACGCCGGCGATGCCGCTACGCTCGTGGGCCAGCAGGAACTTGGCGCAGGTCCAGCCCTTGTTCTCGTCGTAGATGCGGTTCTCGACCGGCACCTTGACGTTCTCGAGCCAGACCTCGTTGACCTCGTGCTCGCCGCCCAGGGTGATGATCGGGCGCACCGTGACGCCCGGCGACGTCATGTCGATCAGCAGGAACGAGATGCCTTCCTGAATCTTGGCGGCCGGGTCGGTGCGGACCAGGCAGAAGATCCAGTCGCCGTGCTGAGCCAGGGTGGTCCAGGTCTTCTGGCCGTTGACCAGGTAGTATTCCTTGCCGTCGTCGCCGGTGAAGCGCTCGGCCTTGGTCTTCAGGCTGGCCAGGTCGGAACCCGCGCCCGGCTCGCTGTAGCCCTGCGACCACCAGATGTCGCCCGACAGGGTCGGCGGCAGGAAGCGTTCCTTCTGCTCCGGCGTGCCGAAGGTGTAGATCACCGGGCCGACCATGTTGATGCCGAACGGCAGGATCGGCACGCAGTCGGCGCGGGCGGTCTCTTCCGACCAGATGTAGCGCTGCACCGAGGTCCAGCCCGGACCGCCGAACTTTTCCGGCCAGGCCGGAGCGACCCAGCCCTTCTTGGCGAGGGTGCGGTGCCACGACAGGAAATCGTGCTTGGCCATCTCCTCGCCCTCCTCCTGCTTCTCCCGCAGGCCCGCCGGATAGTTCTGCGCGATGAAGGCGCGGACCTCGTCGCGGAAGGCGAGGTCCTCGGGCGAGAAGTCCAGATTCATGGCGGGCTCCCGTTCAATCGGCCCCTCTGCGGAGGGCCGTTATTTGAGTTTCGGGCGCCACGATAGATGTCGAACGAACGTTTGGAAAGATGACGTTAGCGTCAACGGAAGCGAATGTTACCCGCGTTCACTTACGCAACGGACTCTCCGGCTAGCGGACCTCGCAGGCCAGCTTGACGAGGGCCAGGGCCGAGGCGCCGCCGATACCTTCCTCGTCGACCGTATCGAGCGCCAGAAGCGGCCGCTTGTCGAGGAGTTCGAGCAGCTTGGCATGACCCTTGGCCGGGCTGACATGGGCGGCCAGGCAGTGGTCGATCGCGCCCGGCTCCACGGCGCGGACGATGGCGGCGGCGGCGCAGGCGGCGTAGCCGTCCAGCAGCACCGGCACCTTCTGGGTGCGAGCCGCCAGGATGGCGCCGACGACGGCGGCAGTCTCGCGGCCGCCCAGCTGGCGCAGGATCTCCAGCGGATCATCGCCCATGCCCTCGGTTTTGGCGCGGGCGACGGCGGCGGCCACGGGCTCGGGATCGTCGGACCAGTCCGAGGCCTCGCCGCCGAACAGGGCCAGGCACACGGCGGCGGCCGTGCGCGCGGCCTCGGCGACGATGACGCCGGGGATCAGCAGGTCGGGCTGCTTGGCCAAGGCCTCCATGCCGAAGGCCATGGTGGCGGCGGCCTCCTTCTCGCTCATCGAGGCCTGGCCGATGAAGTCCGGCGACGGGCGATCGATGGCCAGGTCGAAGGCCTCCAGGCCCGCGCCCTGCACGCCGGCGATGCGCGAAACGGTCGCCCCGCCCGAGGCGATGGCTTCCAGGCGGTCACGGGCATAGCCGCGCGGGCCCACGCCCTGGCGCGCGCCGGCGTAAAGCGCCACGACAGGGCGATTGACGGCCGGCGGGCTCTTGCCGCTCCAGGCGGTCAGCCACGCCGAGATCTCGGCCAGACGCCCCCCCTGCTCCAGCACCGGAGATGGACCCGGCGCGGGCGGCGAGACGGCGAGCTGGCGGATGTCGGCGAACGGGGAAGAAGTCATGGGCGCGGACTTAAACCCGTCCGCGCCCAAAGCAACCCCGAAAGGCTTAGGACGCGGCGCCCGACGTGGCGACCGACGCGCCCAGATAGGCCTGGCAGGAGCCGCCCAGCTCGGCCGTCAGCTTAGCCTTCACGGCTTCGTTGCGGGTCTTGCCGGCGCGGCGGGCGTCGTCGCGCGTGCTGTCGCCGCGATCGCGCATCGAGATGTCGCGCCCCCGGCCCTGGTCCTTGATCTGGGCGGTCAGGGCGGTGGGATCCGCCGCGCCCAACTCGGCCGACAGGGCCAGGCCCAGGCAGCGGTTGGCCTTCAGATATTCGGCGTCGCTCCAGCGTTCTGAAGCGAAGGCCGGAGCGGCGGCGGCCGACAGCGCGGCGCCGGTCAGGACGATGGCGATGAACTTGCGCATGGTCGTGTATCCCTCTCTCTGGTGATCCGAGCACGACGAGGCTTTCGCCGCCGACGCTTGCGCTCGGGCGTTTGGACGCTCAGAACTGTTTCAATGACTGCCCCTGCCGCCCCACCCCGCCCGATCGTCACGCCCTGCGTGAAGGTCTGCGCGGTCGAGGGAACGACGGGCTACTGCCTGGGCTGCCGCCGAACCCTGCCGGAGATCGCCGGCTGGGCCAGGCTGACCGACGAGGAGCGCGCGGCGATCATGGCCGCCCTCCCCGACCGCCCCGATCCGATGGTCGCGCTGATGGCGGCCGCCGGGGGCTAAAGCCCACCTACTTCGCGCCGCCCATGTAGGCGCCGCAGGCGCCCTCCCGCTCGGCCAGCAGCTTGGCCTTCTTGTCGCCGCTGGCGGCGTCGGCTTCCTTGGCGGCGCTCTTCATCTTGTTCTGGGCCGAGTTGAGCGCGGCCGGGTCACGGGCGCTGGCCTCGGTGCGCAGGAAGGCGTCGAGCGCGGCAGTATCCAGCTTGCCCAGGTTCTCGGAGCCGGCCAGGCCACGGCAGCGCGCGGCTTCCAGGAACTGCAGGTTCGTGACCGGGCCGGCGTGCGCAACGCTGGCGAACGACGCGACGGCGGCAGTCGCGATGATCAGCGATTTCATGGCGTTTTCCCTCGATAAGCCACTTTATTGTCTGAGGAAGAGATAACGCCGGACCTAAGCTTTCCGAAGTTAATTCGAGGACATGAAAAGCATTACAGCCACGTAATGTGCAATGTTAAATCGATGTAATATGAACACCGCTCAGTACACATCTATACTTGTTACGATATTGGTAACCATGGTGTGAAAATCGCCTTGCCGATTCACGCCTTGAAAACGCCTCCCTGCTAATGATTTAGGTAACGGCCGCAGAAGCGGTCTCAAAGCCGGTATGGCGAGGGTGTCTTTTATGTTGAGGTTCGCGGCGATCGCTTTTGTGGGCGCCCTGTCGGCAGTCGGCGCGGCCAAGGCCGTCGTCTCGCTGGACGACCTGAGCCACCCGGAGCTGCGCGCCCCGACCGCGGCCTCGGCCACCCTAGGCGGCGCCGAAGGCGGCGCGGCCCAGATCACCAAGGATCGTGACGGCCACTTCTGGGCCCAGGGCGCCGTCGACGGCAAGGCCGTGCGCTTCCTGGTCGACACCGGCGCCACCGCCGTCTCGCTCAGCATGGCCGACGCCCAGCGCCTGGGCATCGACACCAGCAAGCTCACCTACGACTACAATGTCATCACCGCTGACGGCCGCACCCGCGCCGCCTCGGTGCGCCTGGCCAGCGTCGCCATCGCCGGCGCCAAGGTCCGCGACGTCGACGCCCTGGTCATCGAGAAGGGCCTCGAGAACTCGCTGTTGGGCATGAGCTATCTGGGCCGCCTGTCGCGGTTCGAGGCCACCCCGAACTCGCTGATCCTGCACCCGTAATTTAAGGGGCGGGCGCTTCTGCCTGCTCTTCGCGCGCCGCCAGGGCCGCGCGCACGGCGTCCAGCGCCCGATTCACGACTTCCAGGCCCGCGCCCGCCTTGACGCCCTCGACCGTCAGGATGCGCCGCCACGCCCGCGCGCCTGGCAGGCCGTGGAACAGGCCCAGCATGTGCCGGCTCATCGCCGCCAGATGCACGCCCGCCGCCAGCTCGCGCGCCAGGTACGGCTTGTAGCGCTCAACGGCCTCGAAGCTGTCGACATCGGCGACGTCCAGACCGAACACCCGCCGGTCGACCTCACCCAGCAGACCCGCCTCGTGATAGGCCGCGCGGCCCAGCATCACGCTGTCGACGCCCTGGGCCAGGTGCTCCAGCGCCGCATCGATGCTCGGCACGCCGCCGTTGATGCCGATGAACAGGTGTGGCCGCTCGCGCTTGAGCCGATAGACCAGCGCGTAGTCCAGCGGCGGGATGTCCCGGTTCTCCTTCGGCGACAGCCCCTGCAGCCACGCCTTGCGGGCATGAACCACGAAGTGGCTGATCCCCGCCGCCGCGCTGCGGTCCACCAGGGTGAACAGCGCTTCTTCCGGGTCCTGGTCGTCAACGCCGATCCGGCACTTCACGGTCGCGGGGATCTGCACCGCGTCCTTGATGGCGGCCATGCATTGGGCCACCAGATCGGGCTCGCGCATCAGGCACGCGCCGAAACGCCCGCTCTGCACGCGATCCGAGGGACAGCCGACATTGAGGTTCACCTCGTCATAGCCGTAATCCTCGGCGATCCGCGCCGCCTGCGCCAACTCGGCCGGATCCGAACCACCCAACTGCAACGCCACCGGATGCTGGCCTGGGTCATAGCCCAGCAGCTTCTCGCGATCCCCGTGCACCACCGCGCCGCTGGTCACCATCTCGGTATAGAGCAGCGCCTGGCTGGACAGCACGCGGTGCAGCGACCGGCAGTGCCGGTCGGTCCAGTCCATCATGGGCGCAACAGAAAATCTATGGGGTTCAAATCGCGTCATTTTTGTCGTATATTCAATGTGTTAGGAGATACCGAAAACCGAAGCTTGTACCCAAATGTACCCAGGTTTTCTCTATGTTCCGACATTTCACTGTACACATGGCGTACACGAAAATGGCGACCTTTGTGAATTTGCCCTCCGGCGCCTGGCGAGCGATCATCCGTCGGAAGGGCCGCTATATAAGCGAGACGTTCAAACTGCGCGAGGACGCGCGGCGTTGGGCCACGGCCCAGGAGAGCGCGATCGATCGGGGCTTGGCCCCGATGAAGACCTACATCGCTAGCAAGACGTCGCTGGCCCACCTGATCGATCTGCACATCGACGATCTGGCGGCCGCGAAAAAGCCGATCGGGCGGACGAAGCTGGAGGCGCTGCTTCACCTGCGCCGCACCATCGGAAAGACCGCCTACGCCAAGATCGATCGGCAGTTCATCATCGAGTTCGGCCGCACCCGGGCGCGCGGCGGCACCGGCCCTGTGACGATCGGCATGTATGTTGGCTGGATCAAGTTGGTCTTCGCCCATGCCTCGGCCGTCCATGAGATCGACACTAAGATCGAGCCGATCGAGCTGGGACGTCTGGCCCTCAAGCATCTGGGCCTGATCGGAAAGAGTCAGGAACGCGACCGACGACCGACCCAGGAAGAGCTGGACCTGATCTTCAAGGCGTTCGACGAGAACCCCTGGCAGAAGAACCCGATGACGCGGATCATCCAGTTCGCGATCGGTACCGCCATGCGCCAGGACGAGATCTGCCGCATCACCTGGAGCGATCTCGACCTCCGGGCCAAGACCATCATTATTCGCGATCGTAAGGACCCGCGCGACAAGTACGGCAACGACCAGCGTATCCCGCTGGTCAGCATCACCGGCTACGACCCGCTAGCCTTGATCGAGGAGCAGCGCGCCATCCGATCGAACTTCGACGACCGCATCTTCCCCTATACGTCGGAGGCGATCAGCGCGGCCTTCACGCGGACGGTCGCCAAGCTAAAGATCGACGACCTGCATTTCCACGACACCCGTCACGAGGCGACCAGCCGCCTGTTCGAAGCCGGCCTGAAGATCGAACAGGTCGCCCTCATTACCGGCCACAAGGACTGGAAGATGCTGCGCCGCTACACTCACATCAAAGCCAAGTCGGTCCACGCCGCGGTCGCGCTTCTCAAGCCCTGGACAGATCCAGACGACTAGCGAACAGGCCTCGGTCGGGGCTTGTTGCGCTCGGCCTCGTCAGCAGCGTCGAGCAGCATTTGCGCGAAATCCCGCAGGGCGTCGGGTGAGAGAGCCATGTTGACGATTTTGCCGTGAGGTCGGTCGCGCCCTGGCGCCTGCGTCTTCAAGTCAAGGATTAGCTCGACCTGTCCCAGGCGAACGGGGCGGGCCGACAGAAACAGCTCTCGCCTTCCCTGCCGGTTGTCCTCGCACTCAATCCGAACGGCGCCAGCGCCCGGCCAAGGATCGCCGTCCGGCAGGCCGAGGCCATGCACTTCGTGTTCGGATCGCGCCTGAGTTTCCTGAAGCTGCTCGATGGCCCAGGCGTCGAGGGAGGGGTCTCTACCGATCATTCCTCGAGACTACCCCAAGTCGCCCCACGGCTCACCCAGCAATGCGTGACGATGGCAAAGCAGCCGCCGACAACGGCCCCACCTCGATCGCGGCCGACAGCGACTGAAGGACGAACAGCCCTCCTTTGGCAGGCGCGGTCAGTCGATATAGGCTGGCGAAAGGATCACCCCATGCCCGCTTCACTATACGACCGGCTTGTTGCTTTACCGCGCCCAGAACCTGGCAAGGCGACTTTGCCGCCAGTCGAGATCATCGCGTTCAATGTTCATGTCCGTCGCAAGCTGCACGGGTGGAAGCAAAGCACCTTAGCCAGCTTGGCTGATGTGTCGCTGTCGACCATCGAGCGCATCGAGCGCGGCGAGCCCGTTCAGCCGGCCTTGATGGAGAAGGTCGGCGCCGCGTTCGGCTATCCGCCCGGCTACTACACCGCGCCGCGAACCCCGCTGACGCAGGAAGAAGTAGCGCAGCAGTACGACGGGCACACGGTTTTCGTTTCGGTCGAACCGTTTGCCAAGCAACTGCAGTTTCGGCGCATCGCGCGATGCATGCACCTTGTGTTTGCGCCGATCGGCGACTGCCCTAACGACCAGCCTCAGTTGCTCAAGCTGTTCGAACTCTTGTCCGAACTGACTGTACGGCTAGCCCTCCCGACGCTGGCGCCAAGATCGCGACTGGGCGGCGTTCGCCCTCTCTATCAAGCGATCACCAACCAGATCGCCCTCCTGCGTCGCGCTGGCATCGCGCTCGTCTGCGGCGTGCTTCATGAACCCGAGCGCGACCCACAGCGCTACGCTGTCATCGCCGCAGGTCATCTCGCCGTCGATCCTGGGATCCAAACGCGCAAGCTGCTTATCCTCGACCGTCGAGAGGTGACCGGAACCTGGGAGACGGAGAGCCTGGATTGACGGACGCCCTCTTCAATCCGGCGGTCATTCTGGCCCTGGCTGCGCTTGCGTCCGCCTTAGCCAAGCTTGTCTGGGCCTTTCGCCGGAAGCGCTAGTCTTCCTTGCCGTAGCCCTGGCGTCGTTAGTCCTCGCTCGTCGCGAAGGCTGGGCGGATCGAAACGATCTTGCGAATCTCCCTGATCGCTGCCCGCGCCGCTTGCTTGGCGGCAGGACGAGGCAGCCCGCGTGCTCGGAATGCCTTGACCGTATAGTCGAAGTAGAGCCGATCCCACGCTGGCCGAAACCCGGTGTCCGGGACCTCGGCCAGGAGCTTCGGCCGATTCACATCGTGCTTCAGGCGATCCCCTGGTCGCCCGGCTTGGATATAGAGACCCCGGCTTGCGAGAATATTCTCCACCAGGACACCCTGGTTCTTGGTGAGGTCGAACTCGACGATGACAAAGGCCTCAGCTGGCCGCTGGAGTGTTAGATAGAGCGCGACCGTATGGTCGTGGCCCGGCAGCTGCCCCCACTGAACCTTGACGTCACCTTGGTGGACGGAGGCTTGCGCCTCGATCGCCGCGTCAATGTCGGATCGTTGCGACGTGTCGAGGATGACGAGAGGGATGATGCGGCCGTCCCCGATCCCGCCCGTCCCGATGGCGCCGTCAGCGACAATGGGGGCCACCAGCCGCTCATGATCATGGTTGAGCCGGAAAATTGCCGGCTTGAAGATGCTCATGCTCGGCGCTCCGACATCACCAACACCTCGACGCCCGTCGCCTGTTGGTGAGTATCGCTGGCGATCACCTCGTAGCCGTCGGTGACGGAGCCCGCGAGAAGCTTCGGAGCGGCCAGGAAGTAGCACCATCCTGACTCGACTTGGTGTGCATCGATGCGAAAGGGTGTTGAAAGGCCGTGGCCCTCGCCAAAATCGCGGTAGGCGATCGCCGGCAGACGCAGCGACATCGGAAGATCGCGACGGTAGCGGATAGCTAGTTCGAGCAGCGAGACTGAGTTTCCGGTGTCTGTCGGATTGGCGATCTGGACCTTGAAGGCGAAGAGCTTGCCCTCCTCGCCGAGGTCGCGGTGGAAGGATTCCAGCAAGCGGACCTCCAGCTTCGGCGTCCGCCGCGCCTCCTGCCGTTCAGCCAACCGCTGGGCTTTGGCCGAGGTCCGCCACGCCAGGACGGAAAACACCAGCGCGACCACAGCCACGAAGAACGTCAGCCAAGTCGCCCAGTCGCCAGGCTGAACGGCCCTGATCGCTGCGTCCAGATTCCTCACCGTGCCCTGTCCTCGAACCTTAAAAGCGCCCAGCGTGTCGAAGCGCTACGCCGCAACCTTGGCCCATTCCACCCGCGGCGTCATGGCGCCTCGACTCCGTCCACCAATGTTCTATATTCGTTCTCATGAACCACGCCCATCCCGTCACCGCTGAGCCGCTGACCGCCGTGGAGATCGACGGCGTCCTTGGCGAGCCCGGCTACCTTGAAACCCTGCCCGCCGTCCGCCACGTCGACGCCGGCCGCGATGGCGGCCTGGTCGTCTGGCTGGACAGCGCCCTGGACACCGTCCCCCCGCTCGACGAAGAGCGCCCTGACCGGCCGCCGGAGGTGGAACTGCATGGCCAGGGCGCGCCCTGCCAGGCGCTGGTCGACCATCCCCGCGCCCAGCACGTCGAGATGTTCTTCGACGGCCTGGGCGACCCGGAATGCGCCCCGCTGGGCTGGTGGCATGCGCGCGTGTGGTTGAAGGCCGATTGAAGACGGCCTTGCACCTGGTCGCCTGACCGCTAGCTTCAATGGATCGGCCGGCAGGGACATTCGAGGATGTGCAATCTCTACGCCCTCATGAAGGCGCGGGCGGAAGTCGCCGCCCTGGCGCGCGCTATGAGCGACCTCAACAACAACCAGCCGCCGATGCCGGGGATTTACCCTGACTACGCCGCGCCGATCATCACCCGCGGCCAGGAAGGCCAGAGGATTATGCGCGATGCGCGCTGGGGCATGCCGTCATCGAAACAGGCCCTGTTCGAGGCCGCGACGGAGCGGGCTGACAAGCTGCGCGCCAAGGGCACGGAGTTCGATTTCGACGAACTACTGAAGATGGAGCCGGACAAGGGCACCACGAACGTGCGCAACACGGTCAGCCAGAAGACGGGCAGGATCAACACCCATTGGGCGCCCTGGCTAGGCGCGGGCAACCGGTGTCTGGTGCCCTTCACGTCCTTCGCCGAACCGGACCAAGACCACGAGAGGACGCGCAAGAACATCTGGTTCGCGTTGGATGACAGCCGCCCGATCGCCTTCTTCGCCGGCATCTGGACGCCGCACGCCTGCGTGCGGATGAAGAGCAAGGGCTGGGAGGAAATCGTCGCCTACGGCTTCCTGACAACGGAGTCGGCCGAGCCGGTGAAGACCTACCACGCCAAGGCCATGCCGGTGATCCTGACCGAGCCGGAGGAATGGGACCTATGGATGAGCGACGCCCCCTGGACTGAGGTCGCCCAGCTGCAGCGGCCCCTGCCCGATCGGCTGAAGGTGGTGGCCACCGGCGGCAAGAGCGACGACGTCGTGCCGGCCTGATCGGCTTTAGCGGTCCGGCGGCGTCCAGGACCACGCGCCGTCGAAGAGGTGGGGAAAGACCGCGACGTCTTTTGACCCGCACCCTTCTACGCCCGTGCAGGACAGCCGCGCGGCGATATCGGCGATCTTGACGTCCACGCGATGCTCGAACTTTTCCAGCAGATCCTCGGGCGTCCACTCGATCAGTCGCGGACATTCGCGACAGCAGATCGCCAGGGAATAGCCCTTGGTCAGAAAGGTCCTGACCGTGTCGTTGCCGACCTGGCCCAGGTGGAAGCGTCGGATCAGAGCCTCCGGCGGGCGCTGCAGCGTCGAGGACGGATGGTTCGGCACCGGGGGCGTTTCTCCGACGTACGCTATACGAGATAGGCCTCAAAACTTCGGCTGCCAGCGGCAGCGCCCCGCCAGGTCCATCATCGGCTATGATATGCGCAAATCGCTTCGTCGACGGAACGCTATTAAGCCGGACATGACCCTGCCTCAGGAACCTAGCCTAGAGCCCATCGACTACTGGCGCGCGGTCTCGCGCCGTGGCGTGCTCGCGCTCGGCTTCTGCGTCCGACGCACGATCGAAGGCCCGACGTTGGTCGCGGAACTGACCGGGCCTTTGGACGGCTGGACCCGTCGCGCCGCCTTGGCCGCGATCGGCGTCCACGATGATGCTGAACGTACGCGCGACCTTGCCCTAGTCGCCGCCCGCGCGGTTCTGACCATGGCCTTGGAGCACACGCCTGCGATGACCGCGCTGGAGGCCTACCAGGGCCTGCTCATCGACGCGGTCTGGAGAGCGGTCGAAGACGACCCACCCCGCAAGATCGAGATCCTGGGCCGCTCGGCGCCGATCTAGACGTCGCCAGACCGCTGGCGGGCGGTCTGGTCGGCTTCGATCTCGTCGGCGATCATCTGCGCGGTGATCCCGAAGCGTTCGGCCATGCCATGGCTGAAGGCCTCCAGGTCCCGGTTCAGGGCCATGAAGACATCGCAGGCCGCGTCGCTGCGCGCGATCATCGCGGCTTCGAGCTGATCTGGAGGCGCTCCGCCCTCGATGTAGAACCTGAAGAAGCGATGGACCAGGAAGTCGCGCTCGGGCTTGCACGCCTCCAGCCGCGCCAGCAGCTCCGCTGGTAGGCGCCCCGTTTTCTTGATCTTGCCCAGCATGGTCCCGAAGGTGTGGGTGAAGCTGGTGTCGAAGAAGTCGTCCACCCGCCCTTCCCAGGCCGCGTCCTCGACCCCGTTGCGCTCGGGCAGCAGGCTCAGGACGCTGTAGGTGTTGACCAGTTCGTACTCCAGGGTCTGGATCGCGAAGTGGGCGCGGCCGTAACGCGCGAAGGCCTCGCGATGCTCATCGCTGACGAAGGGCGAGTCCACGGCGAGGTCCTTTCCAGCGCGGTCTGCGGCTACTTGGGGATGCTGAACTTCAGCTTGTCTTGGTAGACGCCGATGCGCTTGCGGGCGCGATCCACGACATCGTCGAAGTGCAGGATCTCGAAGTAGGTCTCGCCCAGCTTCGTGCGTGTCGTCGGGTCTATGAGATTGTCGGAATTGAACCAGCCCTTGCCGGTAGGGAACGGCGTCCAGCCGTTGAGCCGCAATGGATCCAGCGTGTCGCCGATGAGATAGCCGTAGAACCTCTTGATCCTCCCGCCCGACTTGGCCGCCAGGAGGTGGGCATATTGGTTGAGGTCGCCGACGTGGTCGTCCATCGACACGCCCGGCGCCTTGAACTCGACGATGATCGCCGAGCCTTCCTTGCTGAACAGCGCGATGTCAGGCCGTTTGGCGCCGTGGTCCTGCGCGCGGCGGGCCAGCAGGTCCTTGAAGGCCTGATCGATGTCGTTCTCGAAGACCTTCTCGTCGCTGTTCCAGACGATGTTGGCCAGCGGCATGTCCGAGGCGATGTAGTCGTAGTAGTGATATTCCTCGCTCAGCAGCCAGATGTCGTGGTCGGTGACCTCGGTGCTGTCCTGGCGCATCGGAAAGAAGATGCTGTGGATGATCCGCTCGTCCTTGCGTCGGGCGCCGTCATCCAGGTTCTGCACCGACAGGTTTCGCCCGCAGGCCAGGGCCAGAACCTCGACGATGCAGGCGCGCCGCACGACGAGCTGCGAGAGGTTGGCCATGTCGAAGTTTTTCAGCGACGTCGTATATTTCCACGAAATCTCGCTGATCTTCTTGCGGAAATCGGCGGAGTCCGGCTCGGCCGCGACAATCTCTTCCTTCAGGCGGTAGATCTCGGCGGTCTCGTCGATGACCTTTTCCTGGTACTTCTTCAGAACCCGATCGACGATCTTCTGGGCTGACTCGCCGTAGACCACCCGCGTGGAGGTCTCTTGCAGCATGTCCTCGGTGACGCCGTACTTGTCGGTGATCTCCTTGACCACGTCCTCTTTCTTCCAGTCGCCCGGGATCACCATGGCGTCGATCACCGGATCGATGGCGGCATGGATCGTCTCGTAGGACACCCGCTCGGAGCCAAAGAGCCCGCCGGCCTCAAGTTCTTCGGGAATATCCTCGAAGTTGTCGCGCTGCTCATTGACGTGCTGGTCGAGGAAGTCGCTCTCGATCAGGACGATGTGATTGTAGCCGCCGACGGGATTGTTCTGTTCGGTCTTGCTGCGCAGGTATCGGTTGGTGATGTCGCGAACCGGCGAGAACTTGGCGCAGAACGCGATGGCGTTACGCTTCAGGCCGAACGATGCAGCATCCAGCCGATAGTGGGACAGCCTGAAGGTCTGGAAAGTCCCCAGACCGCCGCCGGTGTCCGGGTCGCGCTCTTCGACCTGGACTTCCCGCACGGCCGTGACGACCGGCAGGTCCTGGCGCCGAAGAACTTCGGTCTGGTCGGGCTGGGCCCAATGGGTGGTCGAGAAGACAATCTCGAAATCGCCAAGCTGGCTAGACAGGCCGACCAGGCGCTGCAGGAAGGCCAGCAGCATCTGCTTCTTCAGCGCCGCCGCCGAGAACATCGCGCTGAGCAGCGCGTTGGGCGGCAGGCGAACCCGTGCGGCATCCTTGAAGTTCAGCAGCTGGATGGTCGTGCCGATCTTCGAAGCGTCGCCAGCGTCCTCAGCGAAATCGTCGGCCTCGATCTGCTTTTGACGTTCGTCGTAGGTCATCCAGCGACGAAACACCTGCCCATCCCGGCGGAAGGTGCTGTCGATCGCCATGCCGGCGAAATAGTGGAAGAACTGGATACGACCCGCGCCCTTGCACTTGCCGATTCCCGAGATCGTCAGGTCGTCCTTGTACGACGTGTCCTTGGTCAGGAAGGCCTTCAGCTGGGCCTCTCCCAGCCCGCAGCCGTTGTCGGCGCAGGTGATGGTCATCACATCCCGATCGTCGAGCAGATCGACTTTCTGAAACGCCACGTCGACCCGGATGCTGAGGCTGGGCGCGGTCGGATCGTCGTGCTTGCGGATCAGGTAGGAATCGATGGCGTTCGAGATCAGCTCCTCGAACACCACGTAGGGATTCTTGCTGAGCTTGGTGTTCTTGATGCTGCCGCGGACATCGAGCGTCATTGTCTTTTCAAGCGATCCCACAGGCCATTCTGGCCACTTCTGGCCAGCCCCCTAGTCACAGTCAAGCCAGCAACCCAAGCGGGTCTTCGACCGGCCGCCACCGCCAGGGGTCGGGCGGCCCGTGAGCCGCTGACAAAGAGAAGGACCGCCCGCCTACGTCAGCTTCGGTCGCCGTGGCAGAGACCTGCATGACCCGGCCGCGGCGCTCGCGGTCCAAGTCCACGAGGATGATCTGCCTAGCGCATCGTCCAAGGCCTGGCGGCCAGCACCATCAGCGTGAAGACGCCGATGAACAGGCCCGGCACGAACCAGGGCTCGGTCCTGCCTTCGATCCGCTGGACGAGGCTGGTGAGGATGGCCGTCGGCATGACCGCCGCCAGCGCGCAGCCGATCCAGCCCTGCCACTCCCGCCAGACCGGGCGGCCGTCCTCAGGCTCATCCTCATCCATGACGCTCCCCCCGCGCCACTCTAGCGCGCACGGCGCCGTTTAGCGATCGAGGGTCGCAGACGGCGCTGCCAAGGTACGTCACCTTCGGTCGCCGCTGAAAAATTCTGATTCCGCTCAAACCCTTGCCGCGTCTGGATCTAGCGGTGGGCGCGCGCCTGCGCCGCACCCATGGCCCCGTTGACTCCCGCACGCCGAAGAGAACAAAGCTGGAACAAGGTCGTTCTTCCAAACATGTCAGCAGCCCTTCATCCCGCCGCCCTCGATGCCCTCCGCCGCAAGGTCCGCGCCCTGGAAACCCAGGATCGCGTCACCCGGGCGGTGTTGCCGTTCGGCGTTCCGCCGCTGGACGCGCGCCTGCCAGGCGGCGGCCTGGCGCTGGGCGCGCTGCACGAGGTGGCCGGCGGCGCGGAGGAAGCGCTCTATGGCGCCACGGCCGCCCGGTTCGCCGCCGGGATCTTGGCCCGCGCCCAGGGTGAGGTTCTCTGGTGCCGGCGCCAGGCCGATCTCTTCGCCCCGTCGCTGGCCCAGGCCGGCCTGCCGCCCAGCCGGGTGATCTTCGCGGACGCGGGCGACGAGGCCGGCGTCCTGGCGGCCATGGAGGAAGGTTTGCGCTGGCCGGGCCTGGCCGGGGTCATCGGCGAGGTCGGCAAGCTCTCCATGACCGCCTCGCGCCGGCTGCAGCTGGCGGCCGAGAAGAGCGGGCAGATCGCCATCGCGGTCCGAAGATGGCGGCGGATCGCCGACGCGGCGGACCTTGGCCAGCCGACGGCCTCGGAAACTCGCTGGCGGGTCTCCACCCTGCCCTCCTCTCCACTGCCCCCTTCCGTTCCCGGCGTGGGTCGCCCCCGCTGGTTCCTAGAACTCCTCCGCTGCAAGGCCGGCGACGCCTTCGACATCGAGCTAGAAGCCTGTGACGCAAAGGGTCATCTCCGTCTTCCTGCCCCGCTGGCCTACCGACCGGCTGGCGCGGATGCAGGGCAAGGCCGCGCCGTCGCCTGACATTCCGGTCGTCATGGTCGGACGGGTCGGGCGCCGCCGTGCGATCGCGCACATGAACCTCGCCGCCGCCAAGGCCGGCCTGCGGCTGGGCCAGGCCGTGGCCCATGCCACCGCCATGGTCCCAGGTCTTGTGCTGCACGATCTCGACGCCGCCGGGGATGACGCCGCCCTGCAGCGCCTGGCCCTCTGGGCCCAGCGCCTCTATTCGCCGACCGTGGCCCCGGACCCGCCCGATGGTCTGGTCATCGACGCCACCGGCTGCACCCATCTCTTCGGCGGCGAGGAGAAGATGCTGGTCAATATCCGCCAGCGCCTGGCCAAGGCCGGCTATACCGCCACCCTGGCCATCGCCGACAGCTGGGGCGGCGCTCACGCCCTGGCGCGCTATTCGCGCCGCTCGGTGTTCGTCGTGCCGCCGGGCGCGCTGGGCGTCCAGCTGAGGGACCTGCCGGTGGCGGCCCTGCGCCTGCCGCCGGATCTCGTCCAGGCCCTGGCCAAGCCCGGCTTCGACACCATCGGCGAGCTGGAGGCGACGGCCACGGGGCCGCTAGCCCATCGCTTTGGCCTGGAGCCGATCCGCCGCCTCGACCAGGCCTTCGCCCGCGAACGCGAACCGATCGAACCGGTCTTCGCCCCCGAAACTCCACGTGCGGCCAAGATCTTCGCCGAACCGATCGGCGCGCCCGAGACCATGGCGCGCTATCTGACCGAACTGACGGTCGAACTGTGCGCCACGCTGGAGGCCCTGAACCTGGGGGCCAAGTCGATCGACGCCTGGTTCTACCGGGTCGACAACCGGATCGAGAGCGCCCGTATCGGCCTGTCGACCCCGGCCCGGGACGCGCGCCGTCTGGCCAAGCTCCTCTGCGAGAAGCTGGAGATGGTCGATCCGGGCTTCGGGGTCGACAAGATGGTCCTGGCTGCACCGGGCGCCGAGCCCTTGGCCTACCGGCAGGACGAGGCGCGGCTGGGTGGGGACAAGCCGGCAGTCGCCGATCTGGCGGGTCTGATCGACACCCTGGCCGCGCGCCTGGGTCCGGACTCGGTCTACCGCCTGGCCAGCGCAGAGAGCGACATCCCCGAGCGCAGTGTCCGCAAGGCCCCGGCCATCGAGCGCCCCGTCGCCTATTCCTGGCCGGTCGATTGGCCAAGGCCCACCCGCTTCTTTCCCCGCCCCGAGCCCATCGAGACGGTCGCGCTCCTGCCTGACCAGCCGCCGGCCTTCTTCACCTGGCGCGGATCGCGCCGGCGCGTGCGGCGGGCCGACGGCCCTGAGCGGGTGTTCGGGGAATGGTGGCGGGCCGACGCCGAGCTGGCCCGCAGCCGGGACTACTTCCAGGTCGAGGACGAAGGCGGCCAGCGCTACTGGATCTACCGCGACGGTGACGGCGAGGACGCCGCCACCGGTAGCCAGCGCTGGTTCATGGCCGGGGTATTCGGATGACGAACCCAGTCCCGGAGGATCTCGGCGACTATGTCGAACTGCAGTGCGCCTCGCACTTCTCGCTGCTGCGCGGCGCGTCCTCGCCGGGCGAACTCTTCGACGAGGCCCAGCGCCTAGGCTATCGCGCCCTGGCGATCTGCGACCGCAACAGCCTGGCGGGCATGGTGCGCGCCCACATCGCCGCCAAGGACACCGGCGTGCGGCTGGTCGTCGGCTGCGAGTTGGTCCTGCGCGATGGCATGACGGTCCTGGTCTATCCCACCGATCGCGCCGCCTATGGCCGGCTCTGCCGCCTGCTGAGCCTGGGCAAGGCCCGGGCCGGCAAGGGCGAATGCGATCTCGACCACGCCGACCTGGCCGCCCACGCCGAGGGCCTGATCGCCATCCTCGTGCCCGAGGACGCCGACGAGGTCTGCGCCCAGCAGCTCTCGCGCCTCTCGGCGATCTTCGGCGCCGACGCCCACATGGCCCTGACCCTGCGCCGACGGCCCGGCGACGCCTTGCGTCTCTACGAGCTGGAGCACCTGGCGCTTACGGCCGGGGTGAAGCCGGTGGTGACCAACCGGGTGCTGTTCCACGACAAGGACCGCCGCCTGCTGCAGGACGTCGTCACCTGCATCCGCGAAAACACCACGATCGACGATGTCGGCTTCCGGCGTGACCGTCACGCCGACCGCTATCTGAAGGCCGCGGCCGAAATGCTTCGGCTGTTTCCGCGCCATCGGGCCGCCGTCGCCGCGTCCGTCGCCATCGCGGCCCGTTGCCAGTTCTCGCTATCCGAACTCAGCTACCAGTACCCGCGCGAAGTGGTCGCCGACGGAGAGACAGCCCAGCAAACCCTGGTGCGCTTGACCTGGGAGGGCGCGGCCCAGCGCTTCCCCGACGGCGTGACGCCGGAAGTCCGCAAGATCCTCGACCACGAACTGGGGCTGATCGGCCAGCTCGGCTATGCGCCCTACTTCCTGACGGTCAATTCCATCGTCGGCTATTCCCGCAGCCAGGACATCCTGTGCCAGGGTCGCGGCTCGGCGGCCAATTCGGCGGTCTGTTACGTGCTGGGCATCACCAGCATCGACCCCGAGCGCAACGACTTGCTGTTCGAGCGCTTCGTCAGCGCCGAACGCGACGAGCCGCCGGACATCGACGTCGATTTCGAGCACGCCCGCCGCGAGACGGTGATGCAGTGGATCTTCGAGACCTATGGTCGCCACCGCTCTGCCATCGTGGCCGTGGTCCAGCGCTTTCGGCCGCGCGGCGCGGTGCGCGACGTTGGCAAGGTGCTGGGCCTGCCCGAGGACATGACCAAGGGTCTCTCCAGCCAGATCTGGAGCTTCAGCCGCGAGGACATCGAGGAAAAGCACGCCCGCGACATGGGCCTGGACCTTTCGGACCGGCGCCTACGCCTGACCCTGGAGCTGGCGCAGCTCCTGCTCAACACCCCGCGTCATTTCTCCCAGCACCCCGGCGGCTTCGTGCTGACCCAGGACCGACTCGACGAACTGGTGCCGATCGAGCCTGCGCGGATGGAAGACCGCCAGATCATCGAATGGGACAAGGACGACATCGACGAGCTGAAGTTCATGAAGGTCGACGTGCTGGGGCTGGGGATGATGACCTGCCTGAAGCGCGGACTGGACCTCTTGAAGGACGCCAAGGGGATTGCGCTCGACCTGGCCAGCATCCCCCCTGAAGACCCGCGCACCTACGCCATGATCCGGAGGGCCGACACGCTGGGCGTCTTCCAGATCGAGAGCCGGGCGCAGATGGCCATGTTGCCGCGCCTGAAGCCTCGGTCGTTCTACGACCTGGTGATCGAGGTGGCGATCGTACGGCCTGGCCCGATCCAGGGCGACATGGTCCATCCCTATCTTCGCCGCCGCGAGGGCAAGGAGCCGGTGACCTTCCCCAAGCCTGAGCTGGAGAAGGTGCTGGGAAAGACCCTGGGCGTGCCGCTCTTCCAGGAACAGGCCATGCGGGTGGCGATCGAGTGCGCCGGCTTCACGCCCGGCGAGGCGGACCAGCTGCGCCGGGCCATGGCCACCTTCAAGTTCACGGGCGGGGTCAGCCACTTCAAGGACAAGCTGGTCGGCGGCATGGTCGAGCGCGGCTATCCGGTCGAGTTCGCCGAACAGACCTTCGCCCAGCTGGAGGGCTTCGGCTCCTACGGCTTCCCGGAAAGCCACGCCGCCAGCTTTGCCCTCCTGGCCTACGCCTCGTCCTGGCTGAAGTGCCATCACCCCGAGGTCTTCTGCGCGGCCCTGCTCAACAGCCAGCCGATGGGCTTCTACCAGCCGGCCCAGATTGTCCGCGACGCCATCGAGCATGGGGTGGAAGTGCGTCCCATCTGCGTCAACGCCTCACGCTGGGACTGCACCCTGGAGGAGACGGGTGACGGCGGCCTTGCGGTGCGGCTGGGCCTGCGGATGGTCGGCAAGCTGGCCGAAGCCGACGCGGCCCGCGTGGTCCTGGCCAGGACCGAAGACCCTTACCGTTCGATCGACGATGTCTGGCGGCGCGCCCAGGTCGGGACCGGAGCCCTGTCGCGCCTGGCCGAAGCCGACGCCTTTCGCCCCAGCCTGGGCCTGGCGCGCCGCGAAGCCGGCTGGGGGATCAAGGGGCTGCGTGACACCGCCCTCCCCCTCTTCGACCAGCCCGATGCGTCCGAGCTCAACGAACCGGCGCCCACGCTGAAGGCCATGACCGAGGGCCGCGAGATCGTCGAGGATTACGGCCATGTCGGCCTCAGTCTTCGCCGCCATCCGCTGGCCCTGTTGCGCGGGACGCTGGAGGCCAGGGGCTACAAGCCCTGCCAGGCGGCGGCGAGCGGCCGCGACCGCCAGTTCGTCCGGACGGCAGGCCTGGTCCTGGTCCGGCAGATGCCCGGCACGGCCAAGGGCGTGATGTTCATGACCCTGGAGGACGAGACCGGCGTCGCCAACCTGGTGATCTGGAAGACGCTCTACGAAAAGCAGCGCCGCGTGGCCCTGTCGGCCCACCTGCTGGGCGTGGAAGGCCGCATCCAGCGCGAGGGCGATGTCGTCCACCTCGTCGCCTACAAGCTGCACGACCTGGGTGACGTGCTCTCGACCCTGCAGGACCGCGGCGCCGACGCCGGTGACATGTCCTGGGCTCGCCGTAGCCGCAACTTCTGCTAGGCTCCCCCGCGATGACCCTGACCTATATTCTCGATGGCAAGACGGCCAAGCCCGAGCCCAATCCGGCGACCTGGGAGGCCTGGATGCGCGCGGCCCTGGAAAGCGGAACACGCGTCGTCGCCAAGTCACGGGTCAACGCGCAGTTGACGGTCTCCACGGTCTTCGCGGGACTCGACCAACGGCTCGATGAATCGCCGTCCAGCCCTCACCCGGTGTTGTTCGAGACGGCGGTCTTCAAGGCGAGCGAACTCGTCCGGACCGAATACCACACCGACTGGAGCGAGGCGGAAAGCGCCCATGCCGGGCTGGTCGCCGAGCTCAGGGCGACCCAGTCCCACTAAGGCGCGGGGCGGCCGCGTTCCTCAAGCGCGGTCCGACATGGCCAAGCACCACAACCTCGCCTAGGTTGTCGGAAACCCACCGCGAGAAACAGAAGTTGCGCTACAGCGAAATCAGCGTCCCCGACAATTTCATCTTCCACTACTTCGACACGAATGACGCCGAGGCCGTGGAAGCCCTGCGCTATCTGGAGGAAAGTGGTCGGCGCTTCGACCTGGGCAAGGGCCGCGCGGTGATCTTCCATCGCGCGCACGTGCCCAACACCCAAGACCACCTGCATTTCGAACAGCGCGGCCACACCCTTTACGCCATGAACCGTGATGGTTCGGCGCACGACGGCAGCCACGGCAAGCAGATGCACCGTTGGGCGGTAGACGCCGTGAAGGACCGCTACCCTGGCTTCAAGCTGCCCAAGGACGGCCTGATCGAGACGATGTTCGATCAGGGCGAAGCCGTGGTGCTCATGGAGACCGTCGCCATTCGCCCTGAGCTGGATCGCACTCTGATGGACCTGGCCGAAAAGCTCGCCCGCGAGGCCTAGACCGCCCTAGGCGCGACGACGCCTGCCCAAGGTCGAAGCGGCGCCCTATGATGGGGCATGCCCGCTCGCTCCCGCCCGACCGCCCGCTTGCTGACGCCCACTGGCTGGGCGGGCCTCGCCGCCTTGGCCCTGTCGGCCGCCGCCGTGGTCGTCGCTGTGGTGAAGGCTCTGCCCCGCGCCTAACGCGTCCAGAACACATGCACCGCATCGTGCGCGATCTGGACCGTGAAGACCTCGCCATTCAGCCGCGCATCGCGGGCCATGGCCTCGTAGTCGATATAGAGCCGCAGGTTTTCCGGAATGACCGTGGTCTCCTCGGTCATCGCCTGGAAGTAGTCGGCCAGGCTGGCGAAAACCCCGTGATACTGGTCGTCGAGCGCCGCGCCCGCCGCGTCCAGGTCGCCCCCGACCTCGGCCAGCACCAAGGCGCCCAACTCCCCCCGCGCCCTCAGGAAGGCGGCGGTCTCCACGACCTTGGCGATGCCGGCGTACTCGGCGATCTCGACGCCGCCGAACCCTTCGTAGTCGTGGATTGCGAACTCCTCGGCCATCGGCTCGGGCGAGGCCTTCAGCATCGCTCGGATCGCGGCCCAGACGGCGTCCTCGTCCTCGACCGCGATCCAGGCGCCGTGCAGCACGCCGCTGTTATAGGCGGCCAGACAGGCGACATAGATGCGGGGCTCAAGGTCATCAGCGGCTTGTCCCATGATCCTCATCCTCAACGCAGGGGTTCGACATCGAACCCTTGCCCGTCGGCGAGACCGGGGGTGCAAGCAGAGGGGCGGCTTCGCGGGGACCCGGCTGCAGGCCCCGAAGGGGCCGAAGCTGGGCGGAAGCCGATCCGACGCGCGCTGGGGGCGGAGCCCCAAGCCGGCGTGGCGACGGTGGCTATCGCCGCCGGGTCCCAGGACGTCCGAACAGGCTTTAAATATCGACCCTCCAAGCGTTGCCATAGCCCTGGACTCAACCTTCGATGACGGAGCGCATCGGGAGGCCCAGCCATGCTTGTGGCGCTGCAAGGCGATCAGCACATCACCGCCTGGGTCGCCCAGAAGGGTCCGGTGTTCCATTGCCCCAACTGCAAGACCCAGGTGATCCTCCGTAAAGGGGCGCTGGTCGCCCACAACTTCGCCCACAAGCCGCCGGTCACGTGCAGTTGGGCTTCTGGCGAGACCCAGGCGCACCTCAAGGCCAAGCTGCTTCTGCACGACGCCTTCGTCGCTCAGGGCCTCAGTTGTTCGGTGGAGGCCGAGGTGCTGTCGGGGGACGGAGACCGTCGCGCCGATGTGCTGGTCTGGCGGCCGCCGGGCCAGCTGCGGATCGCGCTGGAGGTCCAGCACACGCCGCTCAATTTCGAGCAGATCGACCGCCGGACCCGCGCCTACATGTCCGCCGGCGTGCCGGTCGTCTGGCTCGGCCTGATCAAGCCGGAGGTCCTGGCCGGCGCCGAGCCTCTCGCCGGGGGCCTCAAGATCACGCGCTATTCGGTCCGTCCCTGGGAGAAGTGGGCGCACGCTTACGGCATGGGCGAGCTATGGTTCATCGATCCGGTGGGCGGGCAATTTTGGCGTGGCGTGCTGCACAAGCACATGATCGAGGTCCCCTCCTCCAGCTGGTACAGCAGCGGCGGCGAAGAACAATCGGCCGGAGGCTACACACGCTCCTCCAAACGGTGGCGCAACCTGCATGTCGAAGGCCCCTACCCGCCCAGCGCCATCGGCCTGAAGACCTTCACCCGCAACACCTTCTCGTCGCGGGACTTCACGGTTCCAGGCGGGCGCGCGGCCGGTTTCATGGTGCGCGCCCCTAAGCCATGAGACATCCGAGCGTCCGCAGGAAACGCCGGTGACCTGAAGAGCCGGGTGCCGCCGCGAGCGTGGCCTGGGCCCACGCCCGGCAGCGGCCTCATGCCACTGCCGGAAGAGCTGATCTAGTCGAACAGCCCGCCCAGGAAGCCGCGACGCCGGCCATGGCCACCGCCGTAGCCGCCGTCATGCCCGCCACCGTGCTTGCCACCATGCTTGCCGCCGTGGCCGCCGCGATCGTGGCCGCCCCGGTAGTCCCCTTCCCAGGGACCGCCGTATTCTGGCGCCTGCGGACGCGGAGTCGGAGCCGGCTGAGGCGGCGGCGTCTCATAGGCCAGGCTGCGCTCGATGATCTTGTCGAGTTCACCGCGATCCAGCCAGACGCCTCGGCACTTGGGGCAATAGTCGATCTCGATCCCCTGTCGGTCGGTCATGACCAGATCGACGCGACAGACGGGGCAGAGCAGACCGCCCTCGTGGCGGGCGGCGGAGGTCGGATCGGTCATGCGCATGCTCCTTGCACAGGCTGCACTTGGACGATGGCGGCGGGCTACGGAACCCGCCAGGACTGCCGAACACTTAAGAACTCGCGCGAGGCCATATAGTGGCGCTCGGCCCGGCGGTTTCTGTCAAAGTATGGCGACAAGACCGCCCCCTTGGGAGATGCCTGCTGGCCATGAAGGTTGATCCGACCGCCTTGTGGGAAACCGCCAACCACATCTTCAACCTGGCCCTGGCCTTCATCCTGGCCTTGCCGGTGGGCTGGGACCGCGAGCACGAGGAGCGCAGCGCCGGCATCAGGACGTTCCCGCTGGTCGCCATCGCCGCCTGTGGCTTCGTGCTGGTCGGCATCGCCGTGCTGGGCCGGGGTTCGTCGGCCCAGGCCCGGATCCTGGAAGGCCTGATCACCGGCGTAGGCTTCATCGGCGGCGGCGCAATCCTGAAACAAGGCGCGCGCGCGTCGGGGACAGCGACGGCCGCCAGCCTCTGGGCGACCGGGGCGATGGGCGCGGCCGTCGGTTACGGCCTCTACGACATCGCCGTTGTCCTGGCGCTGACCACCTTCCTGACCCTGCGGTTCGCGCGCCCGTTCAAGCAGGCCGCCCGCGACGAAGCTCCGCCGAACGGCGCGTCCGCCGCCTCCGATCAAGCTGAGCAAGGCTAGCCGGCGGGGCCGGCATGGCCTCTGGGCCGCTCCAGCGCTAGCGGCCGAAGGCCTTCTCATCCAAGGCCCGGACGAAGCGCAGCAGGCTCAACACGGTTTCCAGGACGTACTGGCCCTCCGCGCGCTTCAAGAGATCGTTGTCGTGGGCCAGGCTGTTGTTGTTCCGCACGTGGTTGAACTGCTCGAAGATTTGGACAGTGGACTTGGCGATCTTGTGGGAGATCTCGTCCAGGCCGCCGTTCTGACGCAGAGCGTTCATGTACCGCCCTGCCCGGCCCTGAAGGGTTTCGTGCTCTACCACCGCCAGCCCGGCCGCTTCGGAGAGCGCGGCGAACTTCTTCATGCAGTAGGTGTGCAGCCGGTCCAGGGCCGCGTGCGGCGCGTTGGCGGCGATGTCGCGTTCGATCGCGTCGGCCAGGGCGTTCAAGGTGGCGTCGTCGGTGAACCGCTCGATCTCCAGGTTCGGCGCATCGGCCGCATCCCGCGCCAGCCGCGCGACGATGGCCTGGTATCGCTCCGCCAAGCCCGGCTCCAGCGGCTCCATGCCGTGCTCGCGTTCCAGCGTCCGACGATGGTTGAGGAAGGCCTGCAGCACCTCGGCCTGGGCTTCGGGTGTAAAGGCGTAGATCAGCGCCCGCAGGCGATTGGCCTTCGACGGCCCGCGCCCCGTGTACATCGGCGCGGTGACATCGACGTTGAAATGCCGCGCCACGAAGGCGTTGAAGGTCCGGTCGCTGAAATTCAGCACGTAGCCGTCGCCCATGCCGAGCACCGGCTCGATGACCAGCATGTCCATGGCGGTGACGCCGTCCGGATCGGGTTGCGGATCGAAGAAGGGCCTCATGGGTCCGCGCGCTCTGTTGAACCGTCGCCTCAGTCTGCACCGCGCCAGTCGATCGGTCTCGATGCAAAATCGCGGCTAGGCGCCGTCAGCCGCGATCTGCAGCGGGAACACCGTGTCGATCCCCCAGGCGCAGAGTTCGAGCGTCCGCAACGCCATGCCGGGCGGATGGATCTCGGAATTACCGTGGGCGAGCGCATTGCGCAGCAGGATGATCACCTCGACCTGGTCGTCGAGGATCGAGGCGCCCGGCACGAGCTTGGGAAAGACCCCAGCCTTGCGCGCCCGGTCGACGAGATTGCGCAAGGTGCCCTTCTGCTGCAGGCCGTGGCCGTTGAGGCGATGCTTCAAGGCCAGCTCGAAGGCGCCGAACGCCTGGACCTCGCCGACCACGAACAGGTCGTAGTCGAAGAAGGCGTAGAGCATGGCGTTGCGCGCCCGGTCGTAGGCGTCACGCACCTCAGCCGGCGCCGCGCCGGCCAGGGCCACCTCCTCGATCATCTGGTGATGGTCGGCGATGGTCATGAACCGAAGGCCTTCGCCCTCAGGCACGCAGAGGTTGTCGAAGCGGCTGTCGGGCTTCAGGATCTCGTCGGCGGACTTGTAGGCCATGGCCCAGCTTAATCACGCGGCGACGCCGCCGCGAAGGCTGGCCCGACCGAACGCGGCGGGGGGATGATGTTCAAGAAGCTGTTCGGCGAACCGGCCAAGGTCGCGCCCGAGGTCGACGACGACCTGAAGTTCGTGACCAAGAGGTCGGCCAGGGTTCACAGCCGCGACCTCTACGGCCAGTTCGCCAAATCCCCCAACGGCCGCTTCGTCCTGGTGTGGTCGGACGCCGACCCCGACGCGCACCGCAGCGGCCCGCGCGAGGACGGTCCTGGCCGGTATGTCCTTCTAGACGGCGGACAGGTGATCGCCGAAGGCCGCCTGGAGCGTCCCCACGATGGCCGGGTCGCCAACACCGGCGTCTTCGTGCTGAACGACTGGATGTTCGGCCAGGGCCTCCTGTGCGGACGGGTCTGCGCTTTCGCCGCCGACGGCCGCGCCCTGGTCGCCCACACCGTCGAAGCCAACCTCTACAACAACGGCCTGTCGCCCGACGGCGCCTATGCGGTCGCCCAGACCGCCAACGCGCCCAACGCAGACGGTAACCAGCTGTTCGTCTTCGACCTGGCTGCAGGCGCGCTGATCACCCGTTTCTCACCCGAGATCGGCTGGGCCGACACTTACAAGTTCGACGCCAAGACCCGGACCCTTCGGTTGCGCCAGCGCGACGGCGGCGAGTTCGCCTTCGGGTTCGACGGGACGTTCATCGACCGCGAGGCCTGGATCGAACACGGCCTGGCGGCCGGCAAGCCGATGGTGCTGGAGACGCTGCTGCGCGAGGCCGGCGGCAAGGTCGACGCCGCCCTGGCCCGCCGCTGGAAGGACGGCCTGGCCCGCGCCATGGCCAATCCGGACCTGCATCCCGCCTACAAAGCCCGTCTCTTGCGCTACGGCGCCGAAGGCTACGAGGCGGACGGCGACATCGCCGCCGCCCTGACCGCCTACGAGGCCGCGGTCGCCGCCGACCCCAAGCTCGGGGTCAAACGCAAGATCGCCCAGCTGCGTCAGCAACTCGACGCCTAGCCGAGCGGGCCGTTGAAGCCCTCGGCCAGGTTCGACATCCTGCCTCCCACGCCGAGGCCGACTCGGCCAACGAGACCTGCAGTCCATGACCGAAGAAGCGGCGGCCGACGGCGACACGCCGTGGGTGATCCCCTCGGAGATCCGGTTCGACACCCTGCTGGGCAAGGACCTGGAGGAATGCGTCTACTGGCTGCTCGACGCCATGGGGGCGCAGGACCTGGAATGGCGGGTCGGCGGCACGGGCGGCGGGGCCGCTGATGGCGGCCGCGACCTGGCCGCCGCCTTCTATGCGCTCACCCCGGCTGGCGACATGGACCGCAAGCGATGGTGGTTCGAATGCAAGGGCCGCTCCAAGACGCTGGAGGCCGACCAGGTCAAGGCGGCGGTCAACAACGCGCTGGGCGAGCCTGGCCTCGACTACATCGTCATCGTCACCAACACGACCTTCACCAACCCCACCCGTGATTGGGTGGTGCGCTGGCAGCAGGCGCACCCCACGCCGGTCGTGCAGCTGTGGGACGGCGTGACGCTGGAGCGGATGCTGTCGCGCCAGCCGCAGGTCGTCATGCGCTTGTTCGCCCAGGCGCTGAGCTTGGAGGGCCGGGTCAAAGCGGCCAAGGATCGGTTCTGGGGCCGGCTCGAATTCGTCGCCCCCAAGCTGCTGGCCGAGTTCTGGGCCGCCCGGCGCGAAGTCGACCTGGACGGCATGACGCTTTTTGCGCTGATCGCCACCGAGTTCGCGGCCGGCTCGATCGCGCAGCGGCCCTGGGCCGCCGACCTCGACAAGGCCAAGCTGGCCGAGACCCTCCAATACGCCATCGCCAACATCTTCTATCTGATCCAACGCGCCGAAGACGCCGGTCAAAGATCCGAGCCGCTGCTGCGCGCCCAGGCCTATGTCGTGCTGGTCGCCCTGCAGGCCTTCGGCCCGACCGCCGTCACGGAGCTGCTGCGGGTGCTGATGGCGGGCGATCCCGACAATCCCTACCCCGATGTCGTCCAGAGCATGCTTCTGATGCCGATCATCGACCAGCTGCTGGGCGAACTGCAGGAGGTCTGTTCGTCCGACTGTCAGCGGTTCACGACGACCTTGCACGCCCTGCGTACCGAAGACGGCGACGAGGTCGAAGACTACTGGTGGCGGCTGGACCAAAGGGGCTTGCCGCGTCTTGAGGACCCGACCGCCCACCTTCGCCTGGAGCGCACAGGGGCGCCCTGCAAGGTCGGCTTCGCGCTGAACGACGAGGTCACTTGTCCGCTGTTCGACGCCGAACCGACCCTGGAAAACCTGGAAGCCATGCTGACGGTGTTCGCCAAGGTCTCGGCGTTCCGGAAGATCGACGCCCAAGGCCGCCATGCCGAACGCGTGGCTCGGATCGCCGAGTTCAACGCCAGCCCGCTGCGCCGGCCGCCCACTCCCACGCCGGCTGAGGGCGGCGAAACGGCCTAAGACCACCTCGCCACGGCCCCGGCCGGGCTTAGTTCATGACCTTCTTGCGGATGTGCTGGGCCGCGCGCCGCATGGATTCCGCCTCGCGGGGCTTGCCCACGTGATCCAGCGTGACGGCCGCCATTTCGGCGCGAGCCACGACCTCGGCGAGGCTGGCGCCGGGAAAGGCCTCGATCAGGTGGCGCGAGGCCGTCTCCCAGTCGACGTCATCCAACGATTTGGGCGGTTTGGCCATGTCCAAGGCTAACGTCGAGGGACCGCGCCCGTCAAAGCACAGTCGCCTTGATGCCCCGGCCTACTCGGCGCGCCCCCGCCGCCCGCGCACGAAGGCGCGGTCGGTGGCCATGAACTGGTCGAGCATTGGCACGATCAGGCGAACCGGCTCGGCCGCCTTGCCGCCGGTCTGGGTCGCGTGGGCCTGGGCGTAGGCGACGAGGTTGCGGTGGGTGGCGGCCGGAACGTCCACCGTCATCTTGACCGGGGTCTCGTCCTCCAGCGGACGCAGTTTCAGCTTATTCATGGACGGGCTCCCACGCGGTAGGGCTCAAGGACGAGGTCCTTGCTGAGTAGGACGCGCAGCGGCGCCCCGGGGCGGATGGTCAGGGTCGGCGCGCGGTCGAGACTGCGGCCCACGACTTGGCGCCCGACATCGCTGACGGCGTCGGCGCCGCCACGTCGAATGGCTCGGACCAGGCTGGACTCGTCGCTCGACGAGCCGGTCTCGGCCCCGATCGCCAGCACGGTCGAAAGGCCCGCCGCCGCCAGGATCCGGCCGCTGTGGCGATCGACGCCATCCTGCAGGCCGGCCATGCCTTGCACGTCGGCGGCCGGGAGCTTGTCGAGCACGATGGAGCGGCCTGATGGCAGGATCAGCCGGGTCCAGGCCACCCGCAGGCGGCTCTGTCCGACCCGGATCTCCGCCTCATACTCCCCGACCAGCCGCGCGCCCGCCGGGATCAGCAGGAAGCCACCGCCGAGGCTGTCGTAGACGTCCTGGGTGACCTGGGCGATGGCCAGACCCGGCGCGTCCGACCGCAGGCCGGTGACCAGGGCGGCGGGGATCACCGCGCCGGCCTGCAGCACATAGGGCGAGGCCGGCGCCTGAAGACGCTCCACGCTCGTCGTCCTGGCGTCTGGCCCGGCGACCTCGGGCTTTACGGCCGGCGAGGCCTGGCCGCCGCGATCAGCCCGCCCCGCCGCGAAGAGGCCACTCTGTTGGGCCGCGCGCCGCACCACCGCGCGCGCCTCGCGGTCCGGATCGACCGGAGCCCGCGGCGGGGCGGGCGACGAAACCGACGCCTCCGAGGGCGACGCCAGCGGCGCATCCGACATCGCGCCCGCGCGCTGCGCCGCCAGGATGGGCCGCCCCAGGTCACCGGGCAGTGGCGGCCCCAGCGCCGGCACGCCGGCGGGGCCGGCATAGCCTCGCGGCAGGGCCGTGACCCGTTCCGACGGCGTCGCCACCGGCGGCGGTTCGGCCCGCGGCGGGGCGGCCCGGCGATGCTCCAGCATCGACCAGCTGACGGCGCCGAACAGGATGATGGCGATGGCGGTGCTGCCGATGATCAGGGCGCGGCGCGACAGACGGGCCACGGGCGCGGGCGATCCACGCAGCCGCAGGGTCTTGGCGATGGCCTCTTCGGCCTGGGTGCGCTCGTCGCTCATCGGACCGCCTCCACACTGGCGGCCTGGCGGATCAGGCGCACGCGCTGGGCCTGGCGCTTGATCCCGAAACGCAGCTCAGCCCGATCGAACAGCCGCTCGACGACGATCCGCCGCCCCTCGATGTGGTAGTTGATGATCTCGCTGGTCTTGCCGTCGACGCCCAGGCGATAGAGGGGCGGCAGGTCGTCCAGGACGACGCCCGGCCCGAACTCGACATAGGCGCGGTGACCATCGTCGAAGACCGCCAGCGGCCGCCAGAGCGGATGGTCGCCCTCGATGCGGTAGCCGCGATTGACCCGCGACAGATCAAGCTCGGCCGCCACGGGCGGCGCCTCGACCAGCACCGGCGGGCTGACCGGATAGACCCAGGAGACCTGGGCCTGCCAGGTCCGGGATGAGGCGCGAAGTTCCAGATAGTAGGTGCGCCGGTCGGTGTTGATCAGAAGGTTGGTCGACAGGTCCGGCTCGGTCGGCTTGACCAGGACATGGACGCGGCGCTGCGCCCCGGTCCCGCTCGTCGTGTCGCCGATCGTCCAGCGGGCGGTGTCCCCCGCCGCGATCGCGCCCGTTTCGACCAGCGCCTCTCCCGGTTCCAGGACGATGTCGGTGATCCGGCCTGGCATGGCGATCACCGGATAGACGCCGGTGTCCGACCAGGGGAAGGGCTGCATGCCGGCTGGGGTGGCCAGCGCCGGATCCACAGTTCTCGGTCCCGCCCAGACGGTCGAGGACAGCAGGGCGCAGGCAAGGCCCGCCGAAAAAATCAGACGGGTCATGCGCCGAACTCCTTGGACCAGGACAGGGCCGTGACGAACACGCCCAGCGGGTTGCTGCGCAGGCCCTCGGCGGTGCGCGGCGGCCGCAGGGTGACGGTCAGGATCGCCGTCCAGCGTTCGGTGGCGACCAGCTGGCCATCGGCGAAGCGTTGCTCGGTCCAGGCCAGGCGAAAGCTGTCGGGCGAGGCGCGCACCACGCTGGTCACCGCCACCGTCACCTGGGTCTTGCCGACCTGGCTGAAGGGATCGGCCCGCCGGGCATGGTCGGAGAGCGCGGCCGCGCCGTCCGTCGAGGTGAAGTCGTAGGCCCGCAGCCAGGCCTGGCGCATCAACACCGGATCGGTGGAGATGGTGCGCACGTCGGTGATGAACCGCGCCAGGGTCCAGGCGATCATGGCGTCGGTCGGCCGCGCGCCCTGGATCGCGGGGGCGACGACCCGGGGCTCGCCCAGATGATCGACCTGGACCACCCAGGGGGTGACCCCGCCCCGCAGGGACAAGGTCACCAGCCCAGCGGTGAGCCCGCCACTCAGCGTCAGCAGACCCAACGCCATCAGGCGCCAGTTGAAGGCCTGGACGCGGGCGGCGCCCAGCAGGTCGTCCCAGGCCTGGCCGTGGCGCTGGTACGGGGTTTCGGGCGCGGGCGTCTCGCCATAGCGCGCGGGTCCCTTGAGCAGGGTCATGATCTGTCCTCCGAAAGGCTGGGCGCCGCGCCGGCGCTGTGGTCGTCACCGCTGCCGGCGGCGTGGACGGCCATGGCCGCGCCATGGGTCATGGTCTGGCGACGTTCGAGATCGCGGGCCCAGGCGGGCTGGTCGGTCGCATCGCCAGGCGTGTTCGGGCCGCTGGGCGCGCTCGAACCGCCCTGCCCGCTAGGTCCGCCGGATGGAGGCGGCGGTGGTGGCGAGGAGGCTCCGCCCGAACTGGCCGCCCCACCGCCCCCTTGCGGCGGGTTCGGCG
>CAIUMD010000006.1 GCA_903900155.1 uncultured Caulobacterales bacterium
GGCGGCGGCCGGAACCCGGGCGGCGATCAACATGACCGGTGGCGAGGCCGTTCTGGTCCTGGCCACGATGCCGGCGGTCGTGTTCAGCGACCCGCAGGTCGCCACGGTCGGGCTCAGCGAGGCGGAAGCCCACCACGCCGGGATCGAGACCGACAGTCGCCTCCTGACCTTGGACAACGTCCCGCGCGCGCTCGCCAACTTCGACACCCGCGGCTTCATCAAGCTGGTCGCGGAAGCCGGCAGCGGCCGGCTCATCGGTGTGCAGGCGGTGACGCCGGAGGCGGGCGAGATCATCCAGACGGCGGCGCTGGCCATACGGGCGCGCATGACCGTCGGCGAGCTGGGCGACCAGTTGTTCCCCTACCTGACCATGGTGGAAGGCCTGAAGCTCGCGGCCCAGACTTTCTCCAAGGATGTGACGCAGCTCTCCTGCTGCGCCGGCTGAAGGTTCACCTGGGACCGCGAAGAGGGCGCGTGCACGATGATGGCTCTGACCTCACGCGCTGAAGCCGCCGGTTGGCCCGCCGTAGCGTTTCCAGGCGGCGCGATCATCCCCGACTGGGGCGCGATCACGACGCCACGGGCCCAGAATGCCCTGAGGGCCATCGTCGAAGCCTTCATCGGCCCCAAGTGGGATGGGTTGGATGAGACCGAGAGCCGAATCCACGGCATCGTCCTGAGCGGCTACGCCGCAACCGGGCACGCGCCAGAGACGGCGGATGTGGCCGCAGCGGCCGGGCTCACCCGCGATGAGGCCGACGGCGTGCTACGGCGCCTGGCTGAGCGCGATCTCCTCGTTCTCGACGCTGCCGGCCGGATCAGCGGCGCCTATCCGTTCACCGATAGCCCGACCGAGCATCACGTGGCGGCTGGTGGCCTCTCGGCGGGCGCCATGTGCGCCATCGACGCGCTCGGCATCGGGGCGATGCTGGAGCGCGATGTGGCCGTCCGCTCGGCCTGCCGCCACTGCCGGCGCCCGCTCGTCATCCGAACGCGAAGCCACGGCCGCGAGCTGGATCAGGTCGAGCCGATAGGGATCGTGGTCTGGTCCGGCCATCGCTACGCCGCCGGCTGTGCCGCGTCTTCGCTCTGCACCTTGCAGGCCTTCTTCTGCGAGGACGCTCACCTGGAGACCTGGCGCGCAAACAGCCCGGCCGCTGGCCAGGAGGGCGTGCGCCTGAGCCTCGCCGAAGCGCTGGAGGTTGGCGTCGCGATTTTTGCGCCGATGCGGATGGAGTGGCCGTCATGGATTCCTACGACCTGATCGTCATCGGCAGCGGCACGGCGGCCCAGGTCGCCGTGGCGAAGGTCCGCGCCGCCGGCTGGTCCGTCGCCGTGATCGATCACCGGCCGTTCGGCGGCACCTGCGCGTTGCGCGGCTGCGATCCCAAGAAGATGCTGGTGAGCGGCGAGGAAGCCATCGACGCGGCCCGGCGCATGGCCGGGCATGGCGTGGAAGGCGCGCTGGCGATCGACTGGCCGGGCCTGATGGCGTTCAAGCGGACCTTCACCGATCCGATCCCCGCCAAGCAGGAGCAGCGCTACACCGAACTGGGCGTCGACGCCTTCCACGGGCTCGCCCGTTTCGCCGGTCCGGACGCGATCGAGGTGGACGGCCGCGCCTTCCAGGCCCGACACGTGCTGATCGCCACCGGCGCCCGCCCGGTCCCGCTGGGCATCCCGGGGGAAGAGCTGGTCAGCACCAGCGACGACTTCCTGGAGCTGCCGGCTCTGCCACGCCGGATCGCGCTGATCGGCGGCGGCTATGTCGCGGCCGAGTTCTCGCACCTGGCGGCGCGCGCCGGCGCGGAGGTCACCATCCTGCAACGTGCCCCGCGGCTCCTGCCGAACTTCGATCCCGACCTGGTCGGCTGGCTCTTGCCGCGGTTCGAGGAACTCGGCATCGCCGTCGAGACCGGCGCCACGGTCACCCGAGTCGAGCGGGTCCAGGGCGGCCTGATAGTCCACGCCAGCCGTCCGGGCGCGCCCGACCTCGCCGTCCCGGCCGACCTAGTGGTGCATGCCGCCGGCCGCGGGCCCGACCTCGACGCATTGGACCTCACGGCGGGCCAGGTGACCGCGCGTGACGGCCGCCTACATCTGAACGAGCACCTGCAAAGCGTCTCCAACCCTCGGGTCTATGCCGCCGGCGACGCGGCCGGCGTCGGGCCGCCGCTTACGCCGGTCTCCAGCCAGGACGCCAAGGTCGTGGCCGCCAACCTGTTGGATGGCCCGTCGCACAGGCCGGACTATCGCGGCGTCCCGAGTGTCGCCTTCACCGTGCCGTCCATCGCCGCCGTCGGGCTCTCCGAGGACGAGGCGCGCCGCCAGGGCCACAAGTTCCGGGTCAATGCCGGCTCGACGCCCAACTGGTTCAGCGCCCGCCGTCTAGCCGAACGGGTCTACGGCCACAAGGTGCTGATCGAGCAGGCCACCGACCGAATCCTCGGAGCCCATCTGGTCGGCCCGCACGCCGAGGAGGTGATCAACCTGTTCGGTCTGGCAATCCGCCATGGGCTCACGGCCGCCGACCTTCGATCGACGATGTTCGCCTATCCGACTGGCGCTTCGGATCTCGGCTATATGCTCTGAGGCGCCGGACTAGGGGCGAAGTCCTGAGGCCCAACGACTCGGCTCGCGCGAGTCAGGGTGCGCCGACCTGTTCTCCCTGACCGTCTCGCGAGCCCCCGTTCTGCGACGCCTCAATGGGACCAGACATAGATGGCGAGAGTTGCGGTTCGGGGCGGCCGGACGTGAGCCGAAGGGGCTAGTCGCAAGCAATTCGGACGAAATCTGTTCTGAAAACTGCGCGTTCGATGCGAATGCTGCACCGTTGCGGACGTGACATCGAATCAGGTGAGTTTTGGGCGGGAGCGGCTCGAACAGGAGCGCACGCCGATGGCCGAGAGCAGAGCCAGCCACCAGCCGCAGGGTGAGGAACAGCGCTGGGAGTTGGCCGTTGCGCGCCAGCGCGTGCTGCGCCCGCTGTTGGACAATCCTCACCGTACACGCGCCGAGGTCGAGGCCGCAGCGCGGCGACTGAACGTCCACACGGCAACGGTCTATCGGCTGCTGGCCCGCTACGCGGTCGGAGAGACCGCGCAGGCGGTCGTGACCGGGGTAGGGGGATGGAAACCCGGGCGGCCGCGGCTGCCGGCGCGCGTGATCGAGATAATCGACACGGCCATCGAACAACTGTTCCTCGACCGGCAGTCGATCACCAAGGCTCAGCTGGGACGCGAGATCGCCCGGCGCTGCGCTTCGCAGACCCTGACGCCGCCCTCGCGGTCGGCAGTCAGCCGCCGGCTGCAACGGATCGGCGAGCGGGAGTTGGCCCGCCGCCGCAGGGGACCGGGCGCGGCCGAGGCCGTGACGATGCGGCCGGGGAGCCTGACAGTGACGCGGCCGAACGCGATCTGGCAGATCGATCATTCCCCGGCGGACGTAATCCTCGTGGACGCGCACTCGCGCGCGCCGATCGGCCGTCCTTGGGTGACTCTAATCATCGACGTGGCGTCCAGGGTGATCACCGGGCTCTACGTCTCGTTGGATCCTCCGTCCGTCGTTTCGGTCGGCATGGCGCTGCAGCATGCGATCCTGGCCAAGGACGAGGCCTTGGCCGAGCGGGGGATTTCGGCCGAATGGCCGGCCTTCGGCCTGCCCGAGCTGGTTCATTCCGACAACGGGTCCGATTTTCGCAGCCGATCGTTCGCGCGCGCGTGCAGCAATCTGGGCATCGAGACGGATCGCCGCCCCGTCGGCGCGCCCCGCTATGGCGGCCACATCGAACGCCTGATCGGATCGGTGATGAGCGAGATGCGCCTGCTGCCAGGCGCGACCTTCTCCGACGTAGCCGCTCGTGGCGACTACGACAGCGATGCGGCGGCGGTCATGACGATCGACGAGTTCGAGGTCTGGCTCTGGCGCTTCGTCGCCGGCGACTACAATCGCCGGGTCCACACGAGCCTCTCGGCTCCGCCGTTGGAGACCTGGCGACGCCTATGCACTGAACAGGCCGTCACGCCTCGCCAACCCCTCGACCCCGAGGGCCTGTTGATCGCTTTCTTGCCGCGGATCTCGCGCACCATCACCCGCCAGGGAATCAGCTTCCACCACGTTCGCTACTATGAACCCTTCCTGGGGCCACTGTTCGACAGCGGCCAGCGCCGCGTCGAGCTCGCCTACGACCCGCGCGACCTGTCGCGACTGCTCTTGGAGACGCCGCAGGGCGTGCGCTCCCTTCGCTATCGCAATCTCGCCCGCCCGCCCATGAGCCTTTGGGAACTGCTCGCCGCGCGCCGCCGGCTGCGCGCCGAAGGGCGGGCCCAGGTCGACGAGGCGGCCCTGTTTGCGGCCCGTGAGGCCAACCATGCCCTGGTGGCCACTGCGGCAAGTGAGAGCCGCCGGGTGCGACGAGAGTCCGTCAGGCGCGAGCGCCACCGGGCGGAGGTGAAGCCCACTCCGATCGTAGAGAGCCAGGTCCCGGCGGAGCCCGACGATGTGATCGCTCTGGCGAACCCGGCGTCAATGTTTGTCGTGGAGATCGAGCCCTGGTGAGCGCAATGACCGAGACCTCGGGCCTGACGGCCGCGGCGCGCATCGACCTGGTGCTCTCCGATCGCTGGGTCGCCTATCCACAAGGTCAGACGGCCTTGCAGCGCCTCGAGGAGCTGCTCCGCGGCGCCCAGCGGACACGGATGCCCTCGCTGCTCATCGTTGGCGACCCCGACATGGGCAAGACGACGATCCTGCGAAAATTCATGCGCGGTCGCTCGCCGATGTTCGATTCGGAGACCGGCCGATCGCAGATGGAGGTCGTGGCGATCGAGGCCCCGCCCGAAGCCGACGAGCTGCGGCTCTACGGCGCCATTCTGGACGCGGTCGGCGCGCCGACCCCCACCCGGCGGGCGATGGAGGCCGAGCGGGCCGTCTATGGTCAGCTACAACGCCTGCGCACCCGGCTGCTGGTCATCGATGAAACCAACAACCTGATGATCGGCACGGGCGCCGCCCAGCGCAAGACGCTGGCCGCCCTGCGCCGGCTGTCCAACACGCTTTCGCTCTCGATGGCCTATTTCGGCACTCTGGAGGCCCTGAACGCCCTGACCTCCGACCCGCAGATCGAAGGCCGCGCCCAGCCCTTCCGGCTCGCGCGCCTGGCCAAGGACGAGACCTACGCCGCGATCGTCGCGGCCGTGGTCGCTCATTTCCCCTTGCGGATGAAGAGCGAAGTGGACAGCGCCTTTGTCGCCGCCGTCCATGAGATCGGCGGCGGCAGTCCCGGCAAGACCTTCCGTTTGCTGAACGCCGCCGCCGTCGCGGCCATCGATAGCGGCCGCGAACAGATCACGGTGGAAAGCCTGCACGCCGAGGAGGTTGTCCGCCATGTGCGGACGGCGATGGCTATGCGCCGAAGCGCTCGGGCCCGGGCCGCGGCGGGATGAGACTGCCCTATGCGCCGCGCCCGATCACGGGGGAGGGGCTGTCCTCGTGGGCGGCCCGGCTCGCGGCGCACAACTACGTTGACCTCCCAGCATTCTGGGCCTGGCTGGGGATCGACCCGATCGACGACCTGCAACCCTCACCAAGCACGGTCGAGAAGCTGGCCGAGGTCGGCGGCGTGGCGACAGCGGCGATCGCTGATCTGTGCATCCCCCAGGCGCGCCGATCCTCCTGGATGACGGCGTCCGACGCTGAGGGTCGTCGCGGCGGCGCCTGTCCAGTCTGTTGCCGCGAGGCGGCCGCACGGGGGTTTGACCATTGGTGGCCGGCGCAGAGCCAGATGGTGCTCTGGGTGAGTTGCCCGATTCACCGCTGCGCCCTCGTGGACCTCGACGGCCTGGCGTTCGTATCGACAGGCGGCGTGTTGGCATTGGCCCGGCAGGGAGGCGCGGCGCTTGGCGCCGCGCGGACCGCGCGCGTGCTGGACGAGCGCACGCTGGCCCTGGAGTCGGCCCTGGCGCGCGCCCTGGCTGGCCTGGCTATCGGGGCCGGTTGGCGGGTCCGATCGGGTCGGCACCTGTTGCAGGCGAGCGAGATCCTGATCAACCTGGTGCTCTACAAAGAGTTCGGTCAGACACCCTTCGCGTGGCTGTTCGAGCCCGAGCGCATCGGCGGACCGTTCATCCTCAGCCTGCACGCCTCCGATCCGATCCAGGGGCTGGACGCCTTGCATGGCCGGAGCGCGCGGTCTCGCCGCAATGTCCTGTCGGCGCTGGCCACGTTGCTGAGCCGGCCGGCGCGGCTCGAAGGGGAGGTCACCGAGGTTCTGTCCTGGCGAACGGCGCCGGATCACCAGGGACCTTATCGGACGCTCCTAGACCATGTCGGCAGTGAGGGACGGCGACGCCTCGAGGCGGCCCTGCAACACCTGCCGGATGCGATCGCTCTCCCGGCGGCTGCGGCGCTGGCGGACGAGGCCGGGGGCGGCTTGCACAAACCCCTTGCCTTTCGGGGCGATTATGAAAGAGATTTGTGAAAGGCGGAGCGCCGCGGCCCGCATTGATCCTCGCGGGCCTTGCAAAAACGAGCGTTTGTGAAAGGTGCGGAAATGCTGATCGGCTACGCCCGGGTCTCAAAGGGCGACGACCAGTCCACGGCCGCCCAGAAGCGCGCCTTGAAGGACGCGGGCTGCGGTCGATTGTTCGAAGAGGCGGCGAGCGGCGGGCGCTGGGATCGACCTCAGCTGCATCGGATGCTGGATCAGCTGCGGCCAGGCGACGCTGTCGTCGTCTGGAAGCTCGATCGGCTGTCGCGTTCGTTGAAGGACCTGCTGCACATCCTGGAGAAGCTCGAGTCCGCCGGCGCCGGCTTTCGATCGCTGACCGAGAGTATCGACACCACGACGCCGGCGGGTCGGATGATGATGCAGATGGTCGGCAGCTTCGCCGAGTTCGAGCGCGCCATGATCCGCGAGCGCACCAGCGCCGGCCTGGCGGAGGCTCGCGCGGCCGGACGCATCGGCGGCCGCCGCGCAAAACTCACGCTCGGACAGCGGATTGACGTCGTCGAGAACGTGCTGTCGGGCCGCAAGTCCGCCGCCGAGATGGCCAGACTCTACAAGGTCAGCGAAGCCACGATCAGCCGCACCGTCGCCGCCGGCAGAGCACAAGGGTTAGTCGCAACGAATTCGAACCAAACCGTCATCTAAAGATGCGACTCGCATCGAATGCGAACACTGACAGCTATAATGCTGATATTATACGATAATTTCCGATAACGAACCTTAGGCGCGAAATGCTTGTAGCGCCCATTTAGTAATGTCGCACCTGTGCCATTTAGAAATGGCGCCCTCCCTCGGCTGCGCGGGAGGCCCTCCAGGTGACGTTACACTTCATGAGCGACAAGGAGCTTAGCCGAGTCGAGATCCTGCGCGATCTGACGGCCGGCCGGCCGACTGACGGTGTCGGCGGCCAGCGAGTTGATGGGCCTGGAGCGCCGCCAGTGCTCCGGCTGTCGAAGGCCTACCAGGAGCAAGGTGCAACCGCCCTCATCTCCAAGAAGCGCGGCCGACCTAGTAACTGGCGGACGCCGACGAGCCTCAAGGTCCAGGTGCTGGAGATCATCGACGCCGCGAGCTGGGTGCCGCGCACGCTCGGAGTCAGCACCGAGGCCTTCTATACGAGCGGACCGACGGACAGCTCGGGAAGTTCGTGGGGCGGCCGGGGCGGTCGCCGCTGCTCGGGTGTCCAAGGTGTGCTACTATGCGGAGGCAGAATTCCAGGGGCTGTTCGACGGCTGAGGTCGAGCGGCAAAGCTCACGCTTTCAGTCGGACTCCGGCGCCGCCACCGGTATCTGCTCTGATGAAGACGACACCCGCTTCTTCGAGAACTTGCTGCACCCGGTCCATCGTTCCGCTGTGCATCCCGCCCTTGCCGTTCTCGAAACGGGTGATCGTTGAGGGCGCCACCCCGGCTGCCCTGGCGAGATCGCGTAGGCCCGGCCCTTCGACGTAGGCGTGCTCGACAACTATGTCGCCGACGGCTCCAGCACGTTCATTAGCTTCATCCTCAAGTCATCGACCAATACCGGCAACAATGACCCCTTGCTTGACGGGATTGTCTTCGCGCGGATCGGCACGACCAACACCCCTGGCGCCGTCCCTGAACCGGCCACGTGGGCGATGATGCTTGCCGGCTTCGGGTTGCTCGGCGGCGAGCTGCGCCGCCGCCGAGCGAGCCTGGAGCGTTTGGAAGCGTAAGCTCGACGATCGGCAGTATTGAGGCCGCGCCGACTGGGGGTGCTGACGGGCGGCGGCGCTGGTCGCGCTACGACAAGGGGCGGATCATCGAAGAGACCTCGGCGCGTCACGCGAAGCTGTCGGAGGTCGCACGGCGGCACGACATCCGCCGCAGCAACATCACATTGGATTCATCGCAGCCGGGATGTGCTCTAGCTGGCGTGCGCGAACCCGACCACAAGGAGACCAAGGGCCGACATATGGCCGCCGTTCGAAGCGCGGGATTGCCGGCCGCCCAACGGTTGGAAGTTGACATAGCCTAGCCTCGCTGAGGCAGAAGCCCAACACAAGCCCTTCCTGCGTAGGTCAAACCCAAGGCAGGTGGGCACGCTCCCAGCGGTGATCCCTCCCCGCGCGTCCTTGGTCGGGACGCCCCGACATGCGGGACATTTCGAGGGCTACGGCTCCACCCGCGCGTATCGTAAAGGTAGATTTTCGCTAGCCGACACCGTGACACGCAACATCGGGGAGCCGGGGTCGTTTTGATCGATACAGGAGAGCTCATGCCTCGCTCGATCCCAATCGCGATCACAACTATTGCGGTGTTGTCGCTCACCGCGTGTACCACGCCGGGCTCTAGCGATCCCTTCGTCGGATTCGGCCCCAATCCGATGCTGCCGGCGCCACAAAGGGGTCTCCTGCCTTCGGTAGGCGTACCGAGCGTCGTAGGCTGGCCTAGCGGCGCGAGCCCTCAAGCTCCGGCGGGGTTCACGGTCAATCGCTTTGCCGCCGGCCTGGAGCATCCTCGCTGGCTGCTCGTGTTGCCCAACGGAGATGTGTTGGTGGCCGAGTCCGCCGGGGAGCCCTCGAAGGCGAACAAGATGCAGCGCGGCATTCGCGGCTTCGTCCAGAAGATGCTGATGAAAAAGATGAAGGCGGCGGTCCCCAGTCCCAACAAGCTCGTCCTGCTGCGCGATCAGGACGGCGATGGCGCTGCTGAGAGCCGCACGGTGTTTGCGCAGGATCTCCGCAGTCCGTTCGGCATGACGCTCGTCGGCGACGCGCTCTACGTCGCCAACAACGATGGCGTGGTCCGGTTCGCCTACCGCTCGGGCCAGACCACGGCGGCGGGGCCGGCGGAGCGGGTGTTCGATCTTCCCGGCCCGCCGATCAACCACCATTGGACGAAAAACGTCGTGGTGAACTCCGACGGCTCCAAGCTCTACGCCACGGTCGGCTCCAACTCGAATGTTGGCGACAATGGCATGGAGAACGAAGACGGCCGCGCGGCGATCTGGGAGTATGACATCGCCTCGGCCAGGACCCGCATCTTCGCATCCGGGATCCGCAACCCCAATGGGATCGATTTCGAGCCCAGCACGGGGACGATGTGGACCGTCGTTAACGAGCGCGATGAGATCGGCAACGACCTGCCGCCCGACTATCTCACCAGCGTGAAAGAGGGCGGCTTCTATGGCTGGCCCTACAGCTACTGGGGCCAACATGTCGACAGGCGCGTGCAGCCGCCCCGCCCGGAACTCGTGGCCAACGCCCTCGCCCCCGATTACGGCCTCGGCCCGCATACAGCGTCTCTCGGTCTGGTCTTCTACCGGGGCGACACCTATCCGGCGTCCTACCGGGGCGGCGCGTTCATCACCCAGCACGGATCCTGGAACCGCCAGCCCCTCAACGGTTACAGGGTGGTGTTCATCCCATTCGTCGAAGGCCGGCCCCAAGCGCCTCAGCTGTTCCTATCCGGCTTTCTCGATGCCGAAAGCAAGATCCAGGGCAGGCCCGTCGGGGTGGTGGTCGATAGGCGTGGGGCCCTCCTTGTGGCCGATGATGTCGGCGGCATCATATGGCGGGTGACCCCCGCCGTGCCTTGAACTTCGCGCCTTCTAGCGCCGGGGTAGCCGGCACAAAGATCAATCATGAAACCAGCAGAACCATTGCGCTAAACGCTGCAGATGGCCTTCACTGCTTTTGACCGCGTCGCCAAAGCTTCGCCGGCCTCATTCTTCTTCAGCTTGCGCCAAACTGTCATTCGAGAGACGCCGAGACGCCTCGCAATTTCCGTGGGACCAACGCCACGGCGCTGTAAACTCAGAATGGCATCCTCCGTCCCCATCTGATGGGCTGCGCGGCGTTTGGGCTGAAGGTAGGCTACAGCTTTAAGGGCAGCGCGGAGATAGCGGTCGCCATCGCCTTTGGTCGAAAAGCCGTCGTCCAACACGTATAGGCTGGCGCCGCGCTCATGAAGCCGGTCTAGAACCTCAACCGCGGAAAGGCCGATGAGGTCAGACAAGGCGAACACCACCAGCTCGTCCTCCGGACCGATGGCGGAGAGGATCGCCCAAAGCACAGAGCCTGCTGGGGGACTTTCGCTGCGAACAACCCGGCAGCCGACCGACGTCAGCAGCGTGACGTCTTCGTCATGCGGCCCCGCACGAGCGCCGATGTAGCCGACCCTCACTCCCGGCTTGACGAACTCCTGGTCGATGTTTTGCGTGCCAGCTTGCGACTGCCTCACCGACGGCGACCCCTCATTAAAGTCTATTGGGAATACGCGACAGTGCCCAGCAAGCCCTCACATCGCCTGATCGTCAGCGGCCCCTGTTCGTGTCCGGGACACGCGGCGCTTGCGCCGCGCCGGCTGTTGGGATGGCCCTGGACGATGCGGGAGATGACGTCGGCGAGGTAGCCCTGCGGGTCGACGCCGTTCAGCTTGCAGGTCTCTATCAGCCAGGCCAGCACGGCCCAGTGCTCGCCGCCGCCATCGGAGCCGGCGAAAGGGGCGTTCTTGCGGTTGAGCGCGATGCGGCGGATGGACCGCTCGACTATGTTGGAATCCATCTCGATGCGGCCGTCATCGACGAAGAGACTGAGCCCGTCCCATCGTACGAGCGCGTAGCGGATCGCCTCGGCAAGCTTGCCCTTCTAGCTGACTCGCTTGAGCTGGACCTTCAGCCAGGGGCGGAGCCTGTCGATGATCGATCGGCTGCGCTCCTGGCGCACGCGCCTGCGCTCATCAGCGGCCTGGCCGCGGATGTCGGTCTCGACGGCGTAGAGCGAGGCGATGCGTTCCAGGGCCTCGCTGGCGATCAGCGCCGGCCCGGCGGCGGCCAGCTCGTAGAAGCGCCGGCGCACATGCGCCCAGCAGAAGGCCAGGCGGAGGTCGCCCGTCTCGGCCAGCGGCCGATAGCCGGCGTAACCGTCCACCTGCAGCACGCCCTTGAAGCCCGCCAGGTGCGCCGTGGCCCGCTCGGCCTTGCGGTCGGGCGCTAGACATGGGCCACGCCTGGCGGATCGGATCCCGTCGCAGCCCTCTGGCAGCCTGCCGTGGCCTCCGGCGCCCGGGTCCGGCGCGCCTGCTGCACGCGCCGCCACGGTCCTGGCCTCCGCGCCGCGACAGACGCGGACCACCACACCGTCGATCTCCAGCTCGATGTCGACGCGTCCGGCCCGCGCCGGCCTCGGCCGCGCCCGCTCCGCCTTCGCAGGCGCCTCCACCAGCGCCGGCACGAAGCTCATCGGGGGCTCAGGCTCAGGGATCCGCATCCCGCGCCGCCACCCGAAGAGTTGCTGCGGGCGGATGTCGTGACGCCGCGCGACCTCCGACACCGTCGCACCCAGCGCCAGGCTCTCCTCCTCGATCCGCGCCTTGTCGTCCGCCGACCAGCACCGCCGCCCGCCCACGCCCGTCAGCACCTCCAGCCGACGAACCTGCACCGGCTAAGGTCAAGCGTAGGGTCAAATCCAGACATAGACCGATCCGCCAGAGCGGATCGCCACCATCACCGGCCAGCGGCGTCAGGGGAAGGTGGGGTCAGAACAGAGCTTACAGTTCCGCAAAGCCGTCGAAGCCTCAAACGGTCGTCCGCGGCGCCGTGGCGCTTCGCGTGATCTTGTAGCTGGTCTGGACTCCTGCTCGCGGGCTTGAGCGATCACCGTGACACCGCTGAGGGTATTTTCCTCAGAGGCCGCCTCGGCGCCGCCACACCGTTCCAACAAACGGCCGGTGCCGCCAGCAAAGCCATACGCCGATGGCGCCGCCCTCTCGCCACTTCACTCATGACCGAACTCCCCACACTCCGCTGCGGCTGCGGCTGCGGCTGCGGCTGCGGCTGCGGCTGCGGCTGCGGCTAGGTCGCAATCGCAACTTCTGGGCCAGTCAAATGAGAGTTTGTTTCGAGCGGCGGGGACTCGCGGGCTGGCAGTCCGTGCGGCGCCCCGTCCCACAGGCGCGTTGGGTGCGGGCCCAGATGCTAAATTCGCCAGATTGGTGCGTCGGCGGGGCAGGTAACGGCGAGCGGCCGTCATCGTGGGCCGGCATCACGTCTGTGCGAAAGGATCCCAGGACTCGCAGATCAGACAGGAGCGGAGAAGACGCGCCAGGCTAAAGGCGCTTCAAAATGGTCTTCATCTGCGCGATCTCGCGCTTCTGAGATTCCACGATCCCGTTCGGGCCAAAGCAGAGTTCGCGGATTTCAGCATCCTTGATCGGGGCCTGGCCGCACATCAAAATCGCTCCGGAGTGGTGAGGTATCATCGAGCGAACGAACTGCCGGTCGCCTACAAACCCTTGGGCGCGAATTCCTGCGAACGAAAGTACGAACACAGCAGCGAAGGCGACGTAGAGGCCAAGATTGAGTTTGGTGTTTTGATACATAGACTTCATCGTCAGCAGCATCAGTGCGGCCATCGGCGCCCACATCACCAGCGCCATATAGAAGAAGTTGATGTTCTGAACGAACTCGCCCATGCTCGAGATCATTGCGAACATCGCAATATACATGATGACGAGGCTCGCGGCGAGATTAAGCGCCAGCATCCTGTAGTGATGCTTCGTCATCTGGCGATCCATTGCCCCCTCGCCTTTATGTTCCACCTGCACGTCACTCTCCTATCGAGCTCAATTTCTAGATTCTGGCTTCGCCGTAGAACTTGCGGCTACAACGCGGCAGTATCAGGGGGGTTCAATCACACGCCGACCTCTGGACTCCACACACGCGCTTGGTTGCAGAGGGATCGTCGGAGGACTTGCCGTCGCTGCGGCTCTGATAGGTGCGCCGTGGGCTGCATCCCCCGAGCGATGAAGTCGATGAGGTCCATAACAAAACGGTTATCGCAGGCTGCCTATGTCAGCCGGGCGAGTGCGCGGTTCTCAACACGTATGCGCACCCAAAGCATGGCGGCGTTCAAGACTGAGAATATCAGGGCGTAGGCTGGCAAGCCGAAGGCGATCGGCAGCACCGCGATCTCGGCGACGACGACAGCATAGTTCGGGTGAGACAGGACGCGATAAGGTCCCCGCCTCACAAGGGGCGCGCCGGGGAGGGCAATGATCCGGGTGGTCCAGCGATCTCCCAGCGTCGCGATGACCCAGATCCGCAACAGTTGCAGGAGCACAAAGAGGCTCATCCAAAGAGGTGCGACCGGCCGGTCCCAAGCCATGATCCACAGTCCAACCAACCAGGCAGCGTGCAAGGAGACAATGAACGGGTAGTGGCCGGCCCCGACCTCGACGCCCCCTCTGGCCAGCAGCCTTCCGGCGTTGCGGCGGGCAAGAAGGAGCTCGGCGAGCCGTTGCAGGGTCACGAGGGCCAAGACCGCGACGGACAGGGTCACGCCGCGCGATCCAGGGTGACGGTGCTCGCGGTGAAGCCTGGTCCCAACGCCGTGAGAACCGAGCGCGGCGGCAAGCCACCGCGCCGAACGCGGTCGAGGACGAACAGCGCGGTGGGGGCGGACATGTTGCCATGGTCAGCCAAGACCTCGCGTTCTCGATCCAGGCCGCCCTGCGGGATCGACAGCGAAAGCTCCAGCGCCTCGATCACCTTCACGCCGCCGGGATGGCAGATGAAACGGTCTATGTCTTCGACCTCAAGGTCCTGACCTTTCAACATCGACGCCATCGCCGGCCGCAGATTGGATTTGGCGAACGGTGGGATGGCGCGTGCGAAGATCACCCCGAGGCCCGTGGGCTCGACCCGCCACCCCATGACATCGAGCGTGGCGGGCCACGTGTGCTCGGCGATCCCGGTCACCTGGGCGAAACCGCCCTCTCCGGCCCGGACCACGCAGGCTGCAGCGCCATCGCCGAACAGCGCGGTGGCCACGATGTCGGCCTTGCTAAGGTCGTCCAGCCGGAACGCCAGGGAACAAAGCTCGACGGTGACGAAGAGGACGATAGCGCCTGGAGTCGCCGCCGCGAGCCTGGCTGCGAGGCCAAGGCCGGTCGCGCCGCCGGCGCAGCCGAGACCAAAGACCGGCACACGGGCGGCGTCCGGCCGGAATTTCATGCGCTCCATCGCGCGCGCCTCCAGGCTGGGCGTCGCGATCCCCGTAGACGACACCGTGACGATGACGTCCACGTCGGGGCCGGCAAGCCCCGCCTCGGCCAGCGCCGCGGAGGCGGCCTGCACGAACAGGTCCGTCGCGCCATCGAGGTAAGCCTCGGTGCGTTCGGGCCAGCCCCGCGGCTCGAAGTACCACTCGATCGGCCGGATCACTTGCCGGGTGCGGACGCCTGCCGTGGTGAAGACCGGAGCCATACGCTCGAAGTGTGGAAATTTATCGGCAAACAGCTCTCGCGCCGCCTGCTCCACTTGCGCTTGCGCCAGCACGTTGGGCGGAGACGCCGTCGCGAGCGACAAGAGGGCCACGGGAAGGGGCATGAACTCTGGATTCCTGCGCCTGACGTCGTCCGACGCCGGCTACGGTTTAGGCAACAGATCGCGGGTCGGAGGGTTCCCAAAGGGACCGATCATCGCGGACACCATCTTCGCAAAAGCAGCGGCAGGGCACGCGCAAATGAGCCGTTATGAAGGCGCGGATCAAAGGACAATCGGGCGATGGAATACTCAGTATGACAACTTTGTTTGGTGGCCATGAGGGGGAGCAGCACGGTTGTACGTATATCCCTTAGATATGGGGAGGTTTCATGCGTTCCAATCGCATTACGCTTCGCGGCGCGTCCGCGATGTTCACAGTGCTCGCCCTTGCGCCGGCGCCCGCGTTCGCTCAGTCCGCCGCGCCTGAAGCTCTTGAAGAGGTGGTAGTCACCGCTGAGAAGCGCGAGACAAATCTGCAGGACACGCCGGTCGCCGTAACCGCCGTCACCGGCGAGACGCTTCGCGCGCTCGGGGTTTCCACCCTCGAGGACCTGCAGGTCTTTACGCCCGGTGTCACCATCACCAACGACTCGATGGCGATCGTGAACATCCGAGGCATCGGCACCTCGGCCTTCGGGGTCGCCACAGACCCGAGTTCGACGGTGCACTACGACGGCGTCTATATTCCGAGGCCTACCACCAGTTATCAGGACATGTTCGATGTGGAGCGCATCGAACTGCTCCGTGGCCCGCAGGGCGTGCTCTTCGGACGCAACTCCGCCGGCGGCACCCTGAACATCACCTCACGGGCGCCAACGTCTGAACTCGAAGGCATACTCAGCGCGACTGTAGGCAACTACAGTCGACGGACATTCTCCGGCTCCGTGTCCGGGCCGCTTGGCGAGCGGATTCGTGGCCGCCTGACCGTTCTCAAGAACGATCGCGACGGCATCTACGACAATCCGAAGACAGGCGAAAAATACCAGGACATCGACCGCTTCGCCGCGCGCGCCACGCTCGCCATCGACCTCGCCGAAAACTTCGACCTGACGCTGCGGGCCGACTTTGGCCGCGACCGCGAGACTGGCTATCCGTCCATCCGCCAAAGCTACCCGGCGGACCTGGCGCGGGCCGGCGCGACCATCCCGCGCGGAGAGGACGAGCTGATCCTCGACACGCGACCGCGCAACAACGTTGAGAACGGTGGCGTCTCGGCTACCGCCACTTACGTCACGGCCCCCGTGACCCTGAAGTCAATCACCGCCTATCGCGGGAGCACGGTGGACCAGGTTCTCGACGTCGATGCGACGGATCTCTTCCTCCGCAACATCACCCTCTACGAGCGGTCGCGCTCCTTCACCCAGGAGCTGCAACTCAGCAACAACGAGCCCGATCGCCTGGAATGGATCGTGGGCGCCTTCTACCTGCGCGAGAAGGCCCGCGACCAGCTGCAGATCCTGGAGCCCGCGCGCGCGCTCGGCCTGCCCGAGAGCAATGTCACCAATGCGCTCGCAGCCTACGGCCAGGCGACGTTCCGCCTGACCGATCGGCTCAGGCTCACCGGCGGCGCCCGTTATAGCTACGAGGAGAAGGATTTCGCCTACCGTGTCCTCTCCGGCGGGGTCGATGTGGGCGGTGAAGCGGCCAAGGCCTCCTGGCGCGCATGGACCCCGAAAGTCGGGATTCAGTACGACGTCAGCGAAGACGTGATGGCCTACGCCTCCATCACGCGCGGCTTCAAGTCGGGAGGCTTTCAGCTCGGCGACGGCCGGCCGTTCCGGCCGGAGTATATCTGGAGCTACGAGGGCGGGGTGAAGTCGATGTTCTGGGACCGCCGTGTCCGGGCGAACCTCAGCGTCTTCTACTACGACTACACCGACCTGCAGGTGGTTGAGTACATCAACGGGGTGGCCACCACCACCAACGCCGGCAAGGCCACCCTGAAGGGCGGCGAGTTGGAGGTCACGGTGAGGCCGGTCCACGGCCTCGACCTGAACGCGACGGCGGCCTACCTCGACGCGGAGTACGACCGCTTCTTCGACAATGGGGTTAGTCTGGCCGGGAACACCCTGCCGAATGCGCCACGGTGGAACTTCACGGGGGCCGCACAGTACCGGTGGGAGTTCGTCGATGGCCACAGTCTGACCCTGCGGGGCGACATCGCCTGGCGTGACCGCGTCCAGTTCAAGCCGAACAACCTGCGCCAGTTCTCGGGCGAGCCGTATACGCTGCTGAATGCCCGGGCGACGTTTGCCACGGCGGGCGATGTCTGGGAGGTGGCCGTGTTCGGGCGCAACCTCACCGACGAGCGCTACGCGACCTACAAGACCGTCGGGACCAACGCCACCGGAGTCTCGAACCCGGCCCTGCCGCTCGCCGTCTATGGAGAGCCGCGGCAATATGGCGTGCAGCTCGTGCGCCGGTTCTAGGGTCCTTGCCCCCTCCGCCGTCGGCGGAGGGGGATCTTTTCAGATCACGAGAAGAGTAGATGCAGCATTATCATCTGGCCGTTCTGGCGGCTTTGGCGACGGCCTCCCCGGCGTCCGCGCAGATCCAGACCATGTCGGTTCCGGCGGCGGAGGCTCGCAAGGTCCTCGACGCGTTCACGTCGGCCTTGGGACGGCGCGAGGTTGGAGAGATAGCCAGGCTATTCACTCCGGACGCCGCCGTTCTGGAAGGTGGGAAATACGAAGGGCGGATCAGCCAGTATCTGGAGCATCATCTTGGGCCGGAGCTTGCCGCCTTCGAGAGCTTCGAGATCAAAGACCGAAAGGTCGACGTTCAGGTGCGCGGGGACGTCGCCTGGGCGCGCGAGGAGTATGCCTACGTGATCCGCGCCAAGGGACGCGAAGGGCTGATCCAGCGCCAGGGCGTCAGCACCGCCGTGCTCGTCCAGACAGCCGGATCCTGGCGCATTGCGCAGCTTCACCTGTCGTCGCGGCCGCGCTGACGCGCCTCCGATGGATCTGGACGCCTACCTCCGACGCATCCGGCTCAGCCGAGGCGAAGCGCCGGACCTCAAGTATCTTCGGCGCATGCACCGGGCTCATCTGAAGGCTATCCCCTACGAGAACCTCGACGTGCTGCTCGGCCGGCCCCTGGGGATCGACAGCCATCACGCCTTCGAAAAGTTGGTGCGACGCCGCCGCGGCGGCTGGTGCTTCGAGATGAACGCCCTATTCGCGAGCGCGCTCATCGAGACCGGATTTCAAGTGACCACTCTGGCCTCGATCATCAAGCGGGATGGATCGCGCGGCGAGGACGGCGTCCACTCCCTCCTCAAGGTCGACCTCGACCAGCCCTACTTGGCCGATGTGGGCTTCGGCGACGGACTGCGCGAACCGATCCCATTCCGTCCCGGGCTCCATCGGCAGGGCCAGCTCTCCTTCCGACTCGAGCGCCTCGGCGCCGAGTGGTGGCGGCTCCACAATCATGAATGTGCAAGTATCCCCTACTACGACTTCACGCTTGAGCCCGCGCCTCCGGACCGCCTGCTTGCGGCCTCAGAATGGCTGCGGACGTCGTCGACGTCCCCCCACGTCCGCTACGCGGTCTGCCAGCGCCACGTGCGGGGCGGCGTGGTGGTGCTATTGGGACGAAGCCTATGTCGCTTGCAGTACGGACGAAGCACGGTTCGGCTGCTATCCAGCCCCGAGGCCTATGTCGGGGTGCTTCGGCGGGTGTTCGGGATCGAGTGTCCCGAGGCCGCCGGTCTTTGGCCCGCCATCTGCGCACAGCACGAGCAAGTTGCGAGCGATGTCGCCGCGGGACACCCCTCCTTTTAAGAGCCTCGAGGGCGGCGCGCCCCTGACTGGGTCGAGACCAGGTCCCACAAGCCCAGTCATCTGGCGGTCTGCAGCCAAGAGCCACCTTGAGCCCGGGCGGGCTGGACGCCGCTGCCGTTAACCGCCGCGCGCGATCTGTGCGTCAGAACCGCCCCGCGAGGCTCACCTTCACCGCCGTGGCGGAGCGCGGGGTGATGTTGTCATTGTTGTCGGCGTACAGGAAATCGCGCCGGTCCAGCAGGTTCGCCAGGTTCACCTGCGCGGTCACTGCATAGAAGACCGCAGCGTCCACGCGCGCATCTGTATCGGTCCAGGTTGGGCTTGTTCCGGACCCCGAAGAATTGGCCGCGTGGCGTTGCAAGCGATTTCACCCAGCGTCTGCCTGGGGCACGGGCTGGTCGGGAACGCGGCGCGCTACGACAACGAAAGATTCACCGGCTCAGGCCATGGGAAGTGCGTCCCACCGTCGCACTCATCCGCAGATGAGGGGATTGGGCAGGTCGCCGCGTATTCTCTGCAGGGACAGCGTTCAAACCTCGGGGATATCCCAATGACTCATCACAGAAGCCTCTCCATCGCCGGCCTGGTGGCCGGCGTAGCCTTGCTAGCCGCCGGAACCGCCTCGGCACACGCTCGTCTGGTCGCGTCGAACCCGACCGCGAACGTCACGGTGGCTGCGCCGAAGACGATCACGCTCACCTTCAACGAGAAACTGACGCCGGCCTTCTCCGGTTTCGAGCTGGAAATGGGCGGCGGCATGAAGATGCCGGTGAAGACCGCCGTCTCGAAGGACGGCTTGTCTATGGTCGGTACGCCACAGGGCGCGCTGATGCCGGGCGCCTACAAGGTCATGTGGCATGCGGCGACCTCGGACGGACACAAGATGAATGGCGACCTCGCCTTTACGGTGAAATAGGGCGTGCTCGAGCCTGCGGTCATCTTCCTCAGGCTGGTTCAGTTCGCAGGGGCGATGATCCTCTTTGGATCATCGCTCTTCCTGATCTACGCCCTGCCCCGCGCGGGTCCTGGATCCGGGGCACAATTGAACTGGTCCCGGCCCTTACTGGGATGGAGCGCCGGCGCCCTTCTGGCCGCCACCCTGCTCGGCTTGGCGGCGCAGACGTCAGTCCTCGCCGGATCAATTTCCGAGGGTCTGAAGCTGTCGTCGCTGACCGCCGTCGCCACCACCATGTCGCTGGGCAAGGCCGCGATCGTCCGCGCGGTCGCCGCGGGACTAGCGCTCAGCGCGGTGCTCGTGCTCCGCCCGGGCCGGCCCCTCTTCTGGCTCTGCACGGTGCTCGGCGCCGTCATCACCGCCAGCCTCGCCTGGATGGGTCATGGCGCGGCGACCCAAGGCGCGGGTGGCCCCGTCCACCTGACGGCCGACATCCTTCACGCGCTCGCCGCCGGGGTCTGGATCGGCGCGCTGGTGGTCTTTTTCGGCTTGCTTCGCCCGACCACAGCGGATGCAGGAAACCATCACGCTGTGCACAGAGCTCTCCACGGCTTCTCCGGCGTCGGCTCCGGGCTGGTCGCAGTCCTCGTCGGCACAGGCTTGGTCAACAGCTGGTTCCTGGTGGGTCCCGCGCGCATCAGCGGCCTCTGGACCACGCCCTACGGACAGCTCCTCCTCCTGAAGCTGCTGCTGTTCGCCGGGATGTTGGGATTGGCCGCGGCCAATCGCTTCCGCCTGACGCCCGCCCTCGGCGCCGCCCTGGAGAACAACGAGACGCGACAAGAGGCGCTGGCCGCCCTGCGTCGGAGCCTTGTGGTCGAGACGGCGCTCGCCTTCCTGGTGCTGGCCGTAATCGCCTGGTTGGGCATGCTCGCGCCGGTGTCGGCGCAATGAACGGCCGCCGCCCCTCTCGCCATGGCGCGGCCGCGTCGGATGAGGGCGGCCGTCGACTCAGGCCCTTCGCCGGCGTAGGTTCCGCAGCGATGCGGCGTCTCCTCGTCCTCTTCGCCCTCTTGGGCCTGCTCTACAGCCCGGCCGCCGCCCTGGCGGCGCAGCAGTCGTGCGTCGAGGCGGGCGCCGAGATGACCGGCATGATGATGGCCGCGACGACGGCCGATCAGGCCGCGCCAACTGCCCCCGACCCATGCTGCGACCACGGTAAGAAGACGATGGACGGCAAGGCGTGCGCGCAGGCCTGCGCCACGATGTGCGGCCTCTCCGCAGCGCTGCCGACCGCGAACGTCTACGTCGCCCCTCGGCCGAAGGCGTCGGTTGTCGCCGAGCGGGTTTTGCCGCTGAAGCCTCGCCCGCCGCCCCGGACGGAGCGACCACCGAGATCGATCGCCTGAACTGTCCGCGCGACCTGCGCGGGCTCGCTCACAGGTCGTGGCCGACACTCTTCTGAGGCCGTGACGCATGTGGGCAAGAGGACCGCAATCCCGCGGCCTCATCAGTCATTCAGGACGATTACGATGAACCTTTCGAAGTTCTTGGCCGCGGCCGCCTGCGTCGCCGCGCTCACCGCTGTGAGCACCTCCGCCTTCGCGGCCTCTGCCCCAGACGGGCAATATGAGTACCGGGTCGGGCCCCCGCCCTCCAACCCGCACGACGTCTTCCGGCCGGTGATCCGAACAGCCAAGCCTAGCGCCGCGCTGGCCGCCAAGGATTGCCCGTGCCCGATGATGCAAGGGCCGGCGTCACAGACGCCCAACGGCTGAACCGCCTGACGGGCCGCGCCCTCTTATCCCCTTGGGCGCGGTCCTGACGGGCCGCCGGCGGAGCCCAGCGCTCCGCCGGCGTGTCCCGGCCGGCTTTGCTCCATGCCCCTTCGGATCCCGAACATGCGTCTACCCATCGTTCTCGCCAGCCTCCTCGTGGCCGGCGGCGCGCAGGCTGCGCCCCTGACCTTTGCCGCGGCGCTCGACGCCGCACAGAGAACCTCACCGAACCTCGAGGCCCGCGCCCTGCAGATCGAGAGCGCACGCTCCGCCGCGCGCGCCGCGGGCGCCCTTCCCGATCCCAAGATTGTCTTCGGGCTCGACAACTTCCCGGTCTCGGGCCCGCCAGCCGGGCGGTTCAAAGGCGACAGCATGACCATGGCGCGGGTCGGCGTCATGCAGGATGTGCCAAACGGGGCCAAACGCGCCGCCGAACGCACCCGGGCCCAGACCGATATCCAGGTGGCCGGGGCCGCCGAACAGGTCGGCGTCCGCGATGTGCGCACCGCCACGGCGCTCGCCTGGATCAACCTCTACTATGCTGAACAGCGTTTGTCGGCGATCGACGAGCTACTGAAGAGTCTCGATCCCCTGTGGAACAGCGCGCCCTCCGCCGTCGCCTCGGGCGCCGCGCGCCCTGCCCAACCCCTGGAGGCCGAGCAGATGCGGGCCGACCTGCAGGACCGGCGCAGCGAGATCCTGGCCGCCGTGGGACGCGCTCGCGCGGACCTCGTCCGTTGGACGGGCGATCCGCAGGCCGACGTCGCCGGATCCCCGCCGGGCTTCGAGGTGGACGCCACGACACTGAGGAGCGGGCTCGCGAGCCATCCCCGACTGGCCGAGCGGGAGGCGATGACGGCGCAAGCCCAGGCCGACGTGCGCTTCGCCCGCGCCCAGAAACGGCCGGACTGGAGCTGGGAACTCGCCTATCAGCGGCGCGATCCGATGTTCGGCGACATGGTGTCGGCGGGCGTGACCGTGAGCCTGCCGCTGTTCGCCGCCCGGCGGCAGGACCCGCTGATCGCGGCAAAGCGCGCCTCCGCGGCGCAAAGCCAAGCCGAAGCCGAGGCGACGCGCCGTGAGCTCGCCGCCCAGCTCGAGGCAGGGTTGGCCGACCACCTGATGCATCACGACCAATGGAGCCGGGCCAAGGAGGTGCTGCTGCCGCTCGCCAAGCGGCGCGCCGACCTGGAGACCGCCAGCTATGGCGCGGGCCGCGGCGGGCTGACCGAGGTGCTTCAAGCCTTCACGGCTCTGGCCAACGCCCAGCTGACCCTGCTGGACCGCGAGGCTGCGGTGGCCGCCGACGCCGCCTCTCTTGTGCTCACCTACGGGAGCGACCGACCATGAGCGCCCCCTCAGCCTTCAGGCGGCCCGGACTTGCCCGGCGCGTCACGGAACAGACCCATCCGAGTGAACCCATCCAAGCCAGCACCACCTACGAAAGCCGCCAGCCATGAGCTCCGTGTCCCGGTCAAACCTCCGAACCCTCGCGGCCGCCGGCGCCATCGCCATTGTCGCCGCAGCGGCCGGCTACGGCCTCGCCCAACTGAAGCCCAGGCCGTCGGCCGCGTCCGAGGCGAGCGCCCCAGGCGGCAAGAAGGTCCTCTACTGGTACGATCCCATGGTTCCCCAGCAGCACTTCCCGGCGCCGGGCAAGTCGCCGATGGGCATGGACATGGTGCCCAAGTACGCCGACGAGAGCGTCGGCGCCGGGGCGGTCGGATTCAAGATCGATCCCGCCAGGGTCGCCAACCTCGGCGTGCGGATCGCGACGGCCACGCGCGGGGAACTCGCCAGCGGGGTGACGGCGACCGGCACGATCGAGTTCAACCTGCGCGACGTCGCCATCGTGCAGCCGCGCTCGGCGGGCTTCGTGCAACGCGTCTATGGCCGCGCGCCCGGCGACATCATTCCAGCTGGCGCGCCCTTGGCGGACCTCCTGGTCCCGGAATGGGGCGGCGCACAGGCGGAGTACCTCGCGGTGCGTCGGACGGGAGATCCAGCGCTCATCCGCGCCGCCCAGCAGCGGCTACAATTGCTCGGGATGTCGCCTGGGCTCATCCGCCAGATCGACCAGAGCGGGCGCGCCCGCAACGTGGTGACCGTCACCGCCCCGATCGGCGGGGTCATCAAGACGCTCAGCGTGCGCAGCGGCATGTCGGTCTCGGCCGGCGAAACCCTGGCGGAGATCTCCGGCCTGGGCACGGTTTGGCTGAATGCGGCCGTGCCCGAGGCGATGGCCGGACAGGTCCGGCCGGGGCAGCCGGCCACCGCCACCCTCGCGGCCTACCCCGGGGAGACCTTCTCGGGACGGGTGACGGCAGTCCTGCCGCAGGCGCAGGTGGAAAGCCGAACGCTGCAGGTGCGCATCGAGCTGCCGAACCGCGGCGGTCGGTTGAGGCCGGGCATGTTCGCCAACGTCCAACTCACCTCCACCGCACGGCCCGCGATCCTCGTTCCCACCGAAGCGATCATCCGCACGGGCAAGCGCAACCTTGTGATGCTGGCCTTGCCGGGCGGCCGTTACCAACCGGCCGAAGTGCAGATCGGACAGAGCGCCCGTGACAAGACCGAGATCCTGGCCGGGCTCTCCGAAGGCGAGCGTATCGTCGCCTCCGGTCAGTTCTTGATCGACTCCGAGGCCAGCCTGTCCGGCGTGCAGGCCCGCCCGATCGGCGGCGGCATGACCGTGGCCACGCCCGCCGTCGCCCCGAAATCCGCGGCCGGACTCGCCGAATCCACCGGCCGCATCGAGTCCCTCGGCGCGGACGGCGTGACGATCTCCCACCAGCCGGTGCCAGCCATTGGCTGGCCCGCCATGACCATGACGTTCCGTGTCGAGCAGCCGGCGCTGCTGAAGGGGATCAAGAAGGGCGACCGCGTGCGGTTCGCCTTCGACCAGCCGGCCGCCGGTCCCACCCTGCGCCGCCTCAGCAAGGAAGCGAGCCAATGATCGCCGCCGTCATCCGTTGGTCGGTCAGGAACCGGTTCTTCGTCCTGCTGGCCGTGCTGGCGATCACCGTCGCGGGAGGCCTCGCGGTCAAATCGACGGCGGTCGACTTCCTGCCGGACCTGTCCGACGTGCAATTGATCATCCGGACGAACTATCCAGGCCAAGCGCCCCAGATCGTCGAGAACCAGGTCACCTATCCCTTGGCCACGACCATGCTGTCGGTCCCGGGCGCCAAGACGGTGCGCGGCTATTCGTTCTTCGGGGATTCCTTCGTCTACATCATCTTCGACGAGGGAACCGACCTCTACTGGGCCCGCTCGCGGGTGCTCGAATACCTTAACCAGGTGCAGAGCAGGCTCCCGCCGTCCGCCAAAGCCTCGCTCGGACCGGACGCCACCGGCGTCGGGTGGGTCTACGAATACGCCCTGGTCGACAAGACCGGCCGCCACGACCTAGCGCAGCTCCGCAGCCTGCAGGATTGGTTCCTGCGCTATGAGCTGAAGACCTTGCCCGGCGTGGCCGAGGTGGCCAGCATCGGCGGCATGGTCAAGCAGTACCAGGTGGTGCTCGATCCGACGAAACTCGCCGGCTACGGCGTCACCCAGCAACAGGTGGTCGAGGCGATCCGCCGCGCCAACCAGGAGACCGGGGGGTCCGTCCTCGAATTGGGCGAGGCCGAATATATGGTCCGCGCTGGCGGCTATCTGCAGTCGCTGGACGACTTCCGCGCGATCCCGCTGCGGACCGCCGCCGGCGGGGTCCCTGTCCGCCTGGGCGACGTGGCGACCATCCAGATCGGGCCGGAGATGCGGCGCGGCATCGCCGAGCTGAACGGCCAGGGCGAGGTGGCCGGCGGGGTGGTGGTCCTCAGATCCGGCAAGAACGCCCGGGCGACCATCGCCGCCGTCAAGACCAAGCTCGACGAGCTCAAGCACAGCCTCCCGCCGGGCGTCCAGGTCGTCACCACCTATGACCGTTCGCGGCTTATCGACCGCGCGGTGGAGAACCTGCGCGGTAAGCTGATCGAAGAGTTCATCATCGTGGCGCTGGTCTGCGCCCTGTTCCTCTGGCACATGCGCTCAGCGCTGGTCGCCATCCTGTCCTTGCCGATCGGCGTGCTGATGGCCTTGATCGTCATGCGCCTGCAGGGCGTGAACGCCAACATCATGTCGCTTGGCGGCATCGCCATCGCCGTCGGCGCCATGGTCGACGCGGCAGTCGTGATGATCGAGAACGCGCACAAGCACATCGAGCAGTGGGAGCACGAGCATCCCGGCGAGAAGCTGAAAGGCGCCGAGCACTGGCGGGTGGTCACCGAAGCCGCCACCCAGGTGGGGCCGGCGCTGTTCCTCAGCCTGGTGATCATCACCTTGTCCTTCGTGCCGGTGTTCACCCTGCAGGCGCAAGAAGGCCGGTTGTTCAAGCCGCTGGCCTTCACCAAGTCCTACTCGATGGCCGGCGCGGCCATCCTGTCGATCACCCTCGTGCCGGTGCTGATGGGCTACCTGATCCGCGGCCGGATCCCGCCGGAGAATTCGAACTTCCTGAACCGGGGGCTGACCGCCCTCTATCGGCCGGCCATCAATTGGGTGCTGAAGCACCCCAAGAAGACCTTGCTCGCCGCGCTCTTGGCCTTCGCGACCACGGCTTGGCCGCTCACCCACCTGGGCGGCGAGTTCCTGCCGGCGATGAACGAAGGCGACCTGCTCTACATGCCGTCCGCCCTGCCCGGCTTGTCGGCGGCGAAGGCCTCCGAGCTGCTCCAGCAGACCGACCGGATGATCAAGACCGTACCGGAGGTGGCCACCGTCTTCGGCAAGGCGGGGCGCGCGGAGAGCGCGACCGATCCAGCCCCGCTCGAGATGTTCGAGACCGTGATCCAGTTCAAGCCGCAGAGCCAGTGGCGCAAGGGCATGACGCCCGACAAGCTGGTGGAGGAGCTCGACAGCAAGGTGAAGGTGGCGGGCCTGACCAACGTTTGGGTGCCGCCGATCCGCAACCGGCTCGACATGCTCGCGACCGGCATCAAGAGCCCGATCGGCGTCAAGGTGTCCGGCGCCAATCTCAGCCAGATCGATGCGATCGCACAGCGCATAGAGACCGTGGCCAAGACCGTTCCGGGCGTCAGCACAGCCTTTGCGGAACGGCTCACGGGCGGTCGCTATGTGGATGTGGACATCGATCGCGCCGCGGCGGCCCGTTACGGGCTGAACATCGCCGACGTGCAGGACATCATCGGCGGGGCCGTCGGCGGCGAGAACGTCGGTGAGACGGTCGAGGGCTTGGCGCGTTATCCGATCAATGTGCGTTACCCGCGCGAGATCCGTGACAGCCTGGACGAGCTGCGCGCGCTGCCGATCTTCACGCCCTCCGGGCAACAGATCACCTTGGGCACGGTCGCGAAGATCGAGGTGGCCGAGGGGCCGCCGATGCTCAAGAGTGAGAACGGCCGGCCTTCGACCTGGGTCTATGTGGACGTGCGCGGCCGCGACCTGGCGTCGGTCGTCAAGGATCTGCAGGTGGCGGTCGCGCAGGATGTCAAGGTTCCGCCGGGGATCAGCCTCTCCTATTCGGGACAGTTCGAGTATCTGCAGCATGCGGTGGAGCGCCTGAAGATCGTCGTTCCGGCCACGCTGCTGATCATCTTCGTCCTGCTCTACATCACCTTCGGCCGATGGGATGAAGCGGCGCTCGTCATGGGGACCTTGCCCTTCGCGCTCACCGGCGGACTGTGGACGCTCTACCTGCTGGGCTTCCACCAGTCCGTGGCGACGGGCATCGGATTCATCGCCCTGGCCGGTGTCGCCGCCGAATTCGGGGTCGTCATGCTCATCTACCTCAAGCATGCCTTGGAAGCGCGCGGACCCAACCCCACCCGACAAGATCTCGAAGACGCGGTTCGCGACGGCGCGGTGCTTCGGGTCCGCCCGAAATCGATGACGGTTGCGGTGATCATCGCCGGCCTGGCGCCCATGCTCATCGGTCATGGCGCCGGCTCGGAGGTCATGGGCCGCATCGCCGCTCCGATGATCGGCGGCATGCTCACCGCGCCACTCCTTTCGATGCTGGTCATTCCGGCAGGCTATCTGTTGCTACGCCGCAGACGCCTTTAGCGGGGCCGCTTCTCCCTTGCTCTGGTCGCTCGCAAGGTTAGACTCGCCGCTTGATCCGGCGCCGAGCTCGGACCGTAAATCTGGGGGGTTATTTCAGTGAACCGTTTCACGGCTATGGCGCTTGCGCTCGTTCTGCTTCCCGTCACAGCTCAAGCTCATGTCACCGTCTCGCCCAGCGAGTCCACGCCCGGAAAAACGGAAACCTACACGTTCAACGTACCTACCGAGGGCAAAAGCCCGACGACGACGGTCGAACTTGAGGTCCCGCCTGAAATGACCATCGTCTCTGTAAACGGTCCGGAGACCGCGTACACGCTGACCAAATCAGCGGACCGAATTGTCGGAGTCACCTGGCGCGTCAATATTCCGCCAGGCGGGCGGCAGCAGTTGGTGGTCGTGGCGCGGAATCCAACGGAGCCGAGCTTTGGCGTGCAGTGGAAAGTCCATCAGCGCTTTGCCGATGGAACCAGTGCGGATTGGATCGATCCTCCCCCTGCCCGCCCGGCGCCGCGCACCCGCGTCTTACCCAAGTGAGCGCTCGCGCATGACCACTGGACGCGGCCGAAGCCGCGCCCAGGTCATCGCCGCTACCGATGTGAATCCTCCACGATGGGCGCCGGAGCGTTCAATCCGGTCGTGAACTTGGAATTCCCCGGACGCCAGTGGACGCGATCACCGCTCGTGCTGGCGCAGGCGCTGATCGTGACGAGCAAAAGCGCACTCAAAGCCGTCAGAATAATCGTAAGCGCTGTTGTCAGACCACGGCCGCAGCATCTGGCCGGACCAGGGCCTTGGAAAGACTTATCCCGGAATTGACACTCCGAATTTCTGGACGGGGTGGCTAGCTGATCATGGGCCTGAACGCGGCTTGATACCTGCGGA
>CAIUMD010000007.1 GCA_903900155.1 uncultured Caulobacterales bacterium
ATAGGCCGAGCTGCCCCCTCCGGCCCTCTGGGCCACCTCCCCCAACGGGGGAGGAGAATTCCGCTACGGCTGAACTATTCTTCCGCCCGTCATCGGCGCCTTCACCCCCGTGGTGCCCGGGAAGCTGATCGGCAGGCCAGCCGCCGTCCGCGCCGCCAGGTAGGCGAAGGCCTCGGCCTCGATGCTGTCGCCGCGCCAGCCGTAGTCTTCCGCCGTCTTGACCGGCACCGGGGCGCGCTCGGTCAGCACCTTCATGATCTGCGGATTATGCCGCCCGCCGCCGCAGACGATCAGGGCGCTAGGCCTGGCCCCGTGCTCGAAGGCCTTGATCACCGCCTCGGCCGTGAAGGCCACCAGGGTGGCGGCGGCGTCCTCGGCCGATAGCGGCTCGACCAGGTCCAGCGGGAAGTCGTAGCGGTCCAGCGACTTGGGCGCGGGGCCAGCGAAATAGGAACTGGCCAGGAACGCATCGAGAATCTTCTGATCCACCCGGCCCGACGCGGCCAGGCGGCCGTTCTCGTCGAAACGGCCCAGGCCCCGCTCCTGCAGCATCAGGTCGATCATGCCGTTGCCGGGCCCGGTGTCGAAAGCCAGGAGCTCGTCGTCGCCAATGAGGGTGATGTTGGCCACGCCCCCAATGTTCAGCGCCGCCACCGGCGCGGGCAGGCCCGAGGCGCGGGCGCGGGCGGCGTGATAGATCGGGGCCAGCGGCGCCCCCTGCCCGCCCGCCGCCACGTCGGCCGCGCGGAAGTCGAAGGCCACCGGCCGGCCCGTCGCCTTGGCCAGGCGCTCGGCGTCCAGCAGTTGCACCGTACGACCAATCCGCTCCGGCGTCGGGCGCTCGTGCAGCACGGTCTGGCCGTGGACGCCCAGGAGGTCGAAGTCGCTCCAAGACAAGCCGTGCTTGGCGATGAAGCTCGTCGCCGCGTGCAGATGCTCGTCGGCGACGGCGCGAGCGGCCTCGGCGAAGATCTCCGGCTCGGGCTTGTCGCGCGGCCAGCCCCGGGCGATCTCGGTCGTCACCAGCAGCAGGTCGCGGGTCTCTTCGCGCAGCTTGCGCTCGCCCGCCGGGCCAAAGGCCTGGATCTCGTGGCCGTCGGTCTCCAGCACCGCCATGTCGACCGCGTCGAGCGAGGTGCCGGTCATGAATCCAAGGATACGCATGATCCGTTGACTGCCATGCCCGCGAACGGGTAGCTAGGCCCCATGATCGACGCTTTCGTCCTGGCCCGTCCCTATTACCGCCCGCTGCCATAGCGGGAGGACGATAAGCCATGTCGCCGCCCCGCCTCGCCGGGGTCGCTCCTTTCCAGTCGATCATGCGCTCCGGCTCCCTGCCCGGAGTTTGAAATGAAACCCTCACATTCCCTCGATTTGGCCGACCCCGCCGTGCTAGACGGCGCCCCATCACATTCAGAGAGTCGATCCATGTCCGCCGCGTCTGCCTTCAAGTCGGAGTTCCTGCGAACCCTGGAGGCGCGCGGCTACATCCATCAGATCACGCATCCGGACGACCTGGACGCCGCGGCCGCCGGCGGGATCGTCACCGCCTACATCGGCTTCGACGCCACGGCGCCCAGCTTGCACGTCGGCTCGCTGATCCAGATCATGATGCTGCGCCGCCTGCAGCAGGCCGGTCACAAGCCGATCGTCCTGATGGGCGGCGGCACGACCAAGGTCGGCGACCCGACCGGCAAGGATGAGAGCCGCAAGCTGCTGTCGGACGACGACATCAAGGCCAACATCGCCGGCATCAAGCAGGTCTTCGCCAAGTTCCTGACCTTCGGCGACGGCCCGACCGACGCCATCATGGTCGACAATGACGAGTGGCTCTCGAAGTTCGGCTACGTGCAGTTCCTGCGCGACTACGGCGTGCACTTCACGGTCAACCGGATGCTGGCCTTCGACTCGGTCAAGCTGCGGCTCGAGCGCGAGCAGCCGATGACCTTCCTCGAATTCAACTACATGCTGATGCAGGCCACCGACTTCCTGGAGCTGAACCGCAAGTACGGCTGCGTGCTGCAGATGGGCGGCTCGGACCAGTGGGGCAACATCCTGAACGGCGTCGAGCTGACCCGCCGCGTCGACCAGAAGGCCGCCTTCGGCCTGACGACGCCGCTGCTGGCCACGGCCTCGGGCGCCAAGATGGGCAAGACCATGGCCGGCGCGGTGTGGCTGAACGCCGAGCAGCTCTCGCCCTACGACTACTGGCAGTTCTGGCGCAACACCGAGGACGCCGACGTGGGCCGCTTCCTGAAGCTCTTCACCGACCTGCCGCTGGAGAAGATCGCGGAACTGGAAGCCCTTGAAGGCGCCCAGATCAACGACGCCAAGAAGGTGCTGGCCGACGAAGCCACCCGCATGGCCCACGGCGACGAAGAGGCCAAGAAGGCCCGCGACGCCGCCGAGAAGGCCTTCGAGCAAGGCGCCCTTTCGGCCGACCTGCCGACCTTCGAGGTCCCGGCGGCCGAGCTGGAAGCCGGCATCGTCCTGGCGGCCCTGTTCGCCGACGCCGGCCTGGCCGGCTCGCGCGGCGAGGCCCGTCGCCTGGCTCAGGGCGGCGGCCTGAAGGTCAACGACAAGGCCGAGGCCAGCGCCGACCGCGTCATCACCTCGGCGGACCTCGTCGAAGGCGTGGTCAAGCTGGCCGCCGGCAAGAAGAAGATCGTCTTGGTGAAGCCTGTTTAGTTATGGGTTGATTGTGCTCCCGGCCCTGGCGTAGCCAAGGGTCGGGGGTTCCCCTTCTGGAGACGCGTTCGATGCTGCAGCCCGGCGACAAGGCCCCTGATTTCGACCTGCCGACCGATACCGGCCGCGTCAGCCTGGCCGGCCTGAAGGGCAAGAACGTCGTCCTGTACTTCTATCCGAAGGACGACACCGCCGGCTGCACGTCCGAGGCCCTGCAGTTCTCGTCGGAAGTCGAGGAATTCCAGAAGCTGGGCGCGGTGATCGTGGGCGTGTCCAAGGACAGCGCCGCCTCGCACGCCAAGTTCCGCAAGAAGCACGACCTGACCATCGAGCTGGCCGCCGACCCGCTGGGCGACGTGGTCGAGGCCTATGGCGCCTGGGTCGAGAAGAGCATGTACGGCCGCAAGTACATGGGCATCGACCGCTCGACCTTCCTGATCGACCGCGAAGGCGTCGTCCGCGAGGTCTGGCGCAAGGTGAAGGTCCCCGGCCACATCAAGGCCGTGATGAACGCCGCCAAGGCCATCAAGTAAAATTCTCCCCGGCTTTCGCCTATCTGGGGAACCGCCGCGCAGCGACGGTGTTGTATCCGCGCCTCTACCTGTGACCTTTCGGCGCAAGCTCGACCTTAACAGGTGACGTTCGCGGTCAGGAAACGTTAAGGATCGGAGCGCAAGGTTATATTTTGCGACTCGCGCTCACTTCGGGCGTGAAGAGTCTTGCACGTTCCCGCTTTCTCGTAGCATATCGCCGAACCTGAAACGGGGGTTCTCGGGCGATGGCGATTAAGCGCTTCAAGCGACTGCGGCAGTCTCTCGAAACTCTTTTCCCCGAACGGCACATCTACATCCGCTCCGGCGGCGAGATGCGTGGTTATGTCTTCTCCACCAACAAGCAGCTGCTGGGGGCGACCGGCGTCGCCGTGACCGCGCTGTGGATGGGCGTCTGCACCGCGGCCATGGCCGTCAACGCCCTGGCCGTCAGCTCGACCGACCAGCAGGTCATCAAGCAGAAGGCCTATTACGAGCGCCTGAACGCCGACCGCCAGGCGCGCCTGAACAGCGCCGTCGCCCAGCTGTCGGCCACCAACGGCAACTTGGATGACCTGGCCGCCTCGGTCGAGAAGCGTCACGCCGCCCTGGCCCTGCTGGTTTCCGACTTCAAGGGCGTGCCCGGCGCCGCCGAAGCTCTCAAGGTCGCCAAGCCGCGCCTGCTGGCCGCCAGCCCCGTGCAGCGCATCCAGGCCACCCGCATGGATCAGGAGCGCCTGATCGACGCCGCCGAGGGCTTCGCCAAGAGCCGCGCCGAGCGCCTGCGCCTGGCCATGCGCATGGCCGGCCTGGACGCCTCCAACTTCACCGGCCGCGGCGTGTCGCTGGGCGGCCCGCTGATCGAGGCCAAGGATCCGCGGGCTCTCGCCGCCGTCCTGGACGTCGATGAGGACTTCGCCAGCCGCATCCAGCACGCCGCCAACGACATGTCGGACATGCGTAGCCTGGGCGCGGCCAGCAAGAAGCTGCCGCTCTACCGTCCGACCGGCAATCCGGCCCTGTCGTCCAGCTACGGCGTCCGCTTCGACCCGTTCACGCGCCGCCCGGCCTTCCATTCGGGCCTGGACTTCCCGGGCGCCTTCTACACCCCGATCATGGCCACCGCGCCGGGCGTCATCTCGTTCACGGGCGTGCGCTCGGGCTATGGCAACACGGTCGAGATCGACCATGGCGGCGGCTTCAAGACCCGCTACGCGCACCTGGCCACCATCGGCGTTCGCGTCGGCCAGCGCGTGACCATCGGCACGCGGATCGCGGCCATGGGCTCGACCGGCCGCTCGACCGGTCCGCACCTGCACTACGAAGTCTGGGTCAACGGCAAGGCCCAGAACCCCAATCGTTTCTTGAAGGCTGGTGAGTATGTTCAGCAAGCAAGCTAAGTCCGGCAAGACCCCGGCGCGTATCGAGCCCCTGCCCACCCCGATGGCGGTCGCCCCGGTCGAGCAGGCCCGCCGCGCCCCGCCGAAGGTCGCCTCGCTCCTGTCGGCCGACCTGACCATCGAAGGCAGCGTCACCGGCGAAGGCGAGCTGCAGATCGACGGCGTGGTCAAGGGCGACGTCCGCGTCGGCCGCCTGACCGTCGGCGAGACCGGCCACATCGAAGGCGGCGTCTATGCCGAGGTGGTGGAAGTGCGCGGCCGCGTGGTCGGCGCCATCACCTCCAAGCAGGTCCGCCTCTATGGCACCTCATATGTCGACGGCGACATCACCCACGAGCAGCTGGCCATGGAAACCGGCGCCTTCTTCCAGGGCCGCAGCCTGAAGTTCCAGCGCCCCGCCCCGGTCGCCCAGCCGGCGCCGCAGGCAGAAGCCGCGCCGCTGCCGCTGCCCAAGCCGGTCGCCGGCTGAGCCCTTTCAGGCTCCTGAAACATCAACGCCCCGGACGACTCCGGGGCGTTTTTGTTTAGCGGTTCGACCGCACCGTCCAGTTGGCCGGACGGGCGCGTCGCACCGCACCGTCCAGAACGCCGTCGAGAACCTGAAAGACGGGGTCTGATCGAGGTCGGCCGCCAGGGGCCGACCGAAGCGGCGACCTATGTCCCGCTGACGCCTTGGCGGAAACCTCGCCCTTCGACAGGCTCAGGGTGAGGTTTCTGGGTCGCCGGCGGTCTGCAATGGTCCTCATCCCGAGCTTGTCGAAGGACGAGGACCACGCAGTGCTTAAGCCTCGCCGCCGTCGCGGGTGTGACCCACGCGCTGGGCCAGCGAAGCGCCCATGAAGGCGTCGAGATCGCCGTCCAGCACGCCTTGCGTGTCGGAGGTCTCGACGTTGGTCCGCAGGTCCTTGACCATCTGGTAGGGCTGCAGGACGTAGCTGCGGATCTGGTGACCCCAGCCGATGTCGGTCTTGGTGTCTTCCAGCGCCTGCTGGGCGGCTTCGCGCTTTTGCAGCTCGGCCTCGTAGAGGCGCGCGCGCAGCATCTTCCAGGCTTCCTCGCGGTTCTGGTGCTGCGAGCGGCCGGCCTGGCAGGCCACCGCGATGCCGGTCGGGATGTGGGTCAGACGCACGGCCGAGTCCGTCTTGTTGATGTGCTGACCGCCGGCGCCGGAAGCGCGGTAGGTGTCGGTCCGCACGTCGGACGGATTGATCTCGATCTCGATATTGTCGTCGACCACGGGATAGACCCAGGCCGAGGCGAACGAGGTGTGGCGACGGGCGCTGGAGTCATAGGGGCTGATGCGCACTAGGCGGTGCACGCCAGCCTCGGTCTTCAGCCAGCCATAGGCGTTTGGGCCCTTGACCAAGAGAGTCGCGGACTTGATGCCGGCCTGGTCGCCGTCGGTCTCTTCGATCAGTTCGGTCGTCATGCCGTGGGCGTTGGCCCAGCGCGTGTACATGCGCAGCAGGATGCCGGCCCAGTCGCACGACTCGGTGCCGCCGGCCCCGGAGTTGATTTCGACATAGGCGTCGTTGCCGTCGGCCTCGCCCGACAGCAGGGCCTCAAGTTCGGCGCGACCGGCGCGTTCCTTGATGGCCTTCAGCTGGGCGCGAGCGTCGTTCAGGGAGTCCTCGTCGGACTCCATGTCGGCCAACTCGGCGTATTCGACGGCGTCCTTGACGTCGCGCTCGATCGACTGCACGGCCTCGACCTTGGCGGCCAGGGCGGCGCGTTCGCGCGAGACGGCTTGGGCTTCCGACGGGCGGTCCCACAGGGTCGGGTCTTCGACCCGTGCGTTCAGCTCATCGAGCTTTCGGAGGGCGACATCCCAGTCAAAGACGCCTCCTGAGCAGTCCCACGGACTGCTCGATGTCGGCCGCGGCGGCCTCGACATCCGGTCGCATCACGTAACTCCGTGACAGTGTTGAAGGGCGCGGGAGATAACGCGCGTCGCTCTCCCGCGCAATGAGGTCACCGCGCTTTAATACAGGCCGCTGAGGGGATCGGTCTTGGGCGGCGGCGGCTTGCCGGGTTGCGGCGCCGGCTGGACCGGCTGCGGCAGGCCCGGCGACAGCTGCTCGTACGGGATCGGCCCGGTCGGCGCGACCTCGACCCGCGGCTCGGTGCCCGGACGGAAGGCTTCGCGGACGCCGCGCACCATAGCGAACTTGGCCGTCTTCGGCGGCTTGAAGTCGACGATCGGCTGGCCTTCCAGGGCGACCTTCATGAAGTCGCTGAACACCGGCACGGCGTCGGTGGCGCCCGTCTCGCCCTCGCCCAGCGAGCGGTTGTCGTCGAAGCCGACGAACACGCCGACCACCAGGTTCGGCGAGAAGCCGACGAACCAGGCGCTGCGGTACTCGTTGGTCGTGCCGGTCTTGCCGGCCAGGGGACGCCCCAGCGCGCTGACGGCGGCGGCGGTGCCGCGCTGGACCACGCCCTGCAGCATTGAGGTGATCTGATAGGCGGTGACCGGATCCATGATCTGCTCGCCCGGCGCGGCGAAGCGCGGGCTCTCATCGCCGTTGAAGCCGGCCTCGCACCGGTCGCAGTCGCGCTTGTCGGCGCGGAAGATGACCTTGCCCTCGCGGTCCTGCACTAGCTCGATCAGGTGCGGATCGACGCGGCGGCCGCCATTGACGAAGGCGGCATAGGCGGAGGTCAGCTTGAACGGCGTCGTCTCGCCCGCGCCCAGGGCCATGGCCAGGACGGGGTCCATGCTTTTCACCACGCCGGCCCGCTGGGCGAAGTCGACGATCTTCTTCATGCCCACGCCCTGGGCCAGGCGCACGGTCATGGCGTTGATCGACAGCTCCAGACCCTTGCGCAGCGGCTGCGCCCCATAGAACTCCTTGTGGTAGTTCTCCGGGCTCCAGTCCTCGCCGTTCGCCCCCTTAAAGGTGATGGCGCTGTCGACCACGACGCTGGCGGGCGTGTAGCCGTTCTCCAAGGCGGTGGCGTAGACGAACGGCTTGAACGACGAACCGGGCTGACGCATCGCCTGGGTGGCGCGGTTGAAGTTCGACAGCGAATAGGAATAGCCGCCGACCAGGGCGACGATCCGCCCCGTATAGGGCTCCATGGCCACCAGGGCGCCGTTGACCGCCGGGATCTGGCGCAGGCGATAGCCGGCGTCGGTTTTCTCGACAAACACCAGGTCGCCGGCCTTCAGCCCCTTGCCGTTCTTGGCCCAGGTCATGTCCTCGCCGACGATCTGGCCCTCGCCCTCGTTCTTGACGAGACGGACGCGGCCGTCGTTGGAGGTGACCAGGGCCGCGCGCCACTGGCGGCGCTCGGACGGCGCGGCCTTGGCCAGCGCGGTCTTCTCCCAGGCCAGGTCAGTAGATTCGACGTGACCCCACGCCCCGCGCCAGCCGTGGCGGCGGTCGTACTTTTCCAGGCCGTCCATCAGCGCGACCCGGGCGGCCGTCTGCAGGCGCGGATCCAGGGTCGTGCGCATGTAATAGCCGCCTTCGTTCAGGCGGGGACCCAGCGTGGCCATGCCGCGCTGGCGCACTTCCTCGACGAAGTAGTCGGCATCGCGATAGGCGGCGCGCTTGGGCGCGGCCTGCACGACCAGGTCCTCGGCCATCGCCTTGGCCGCGTCTTCCTTGGACACCCAGCCCTGCTCGGCCATCTGGCCCAGCACCCAGTTGCGGCGCGCCAGGGCTTTGGCCTTGTTGCGGATCGGGTGGTAGTTGTCGGGCCCCTTGGGCAGCGACGCCAGGTAGGCGCATTGGGCCAGGGTCAGGTCCGGCAGCGACTTGCCGAAATAGTTGTAGGCGGCCGCGCCGACGCCGAACGAGCGATAGCCCAGCCAGATTTCATTCAGATACAGCTCGAGGATCTGCTGCTTGGTCAGCGACTGCTCCAGGCGGTGGGCCAGGATCGCTTCCTTGAACTTGCGGCCGACCGTGGCGTCGCTGGTCAGCAGGACGTTCTTGGCCACCTGCTGGGTGATCGTCGAGCCGCCCTCCAGGCGACGGCCACGAATGGCGTTGCCGACGTTCTTGATCATGGCGCGCGACAGGCCGCCCACGTCGACGCCGCCGTGCTGGAAGAAGTTGCGATCCTCGGCCGCCAGGAAGGCCTGGGCCAGCTGCGGCGGGATCTGGTCGTAGGGGATGAAGATCCGGCGTTCTTTGCTGTACTCGCCGATCAGGGTGCCGTCCCACGCATAGACGCGCGTCGCCGTCGGCGGACGATAGTCCTGCAGCTCACCGGCGTCGGGCATGTCGTGGAACAGCCAGGCGGCATAGATCGCGATCGCGAATCCCGCGACCGCGATGGCCGAAAGCACCGCCACGCCCGCGATGGCCATCCATCGTTCGGTGGGTTTCAGATCCACGCGACCTCCGTCGGGCAGACCCCCTCGCCTGCCGCACACCCTTCACTAGATCGCTTGTCGCCGAACCGTAAGCGGTTTTGCGGTCGCACCTTCGGCCAGCGAAGCGCGAACGATCCCCCTGTGATTAGAGCGGCGCGGGGAAAAGGGGAAGCGCAGTCCCTTAGGACTTGCGCAGACCCGCAGAGAAATAGGCCTCGATCGAGTCCGCCACGGCGCCCACCAGGCGAGCGCGGCTGCTCTTGGTGGTCAGGAACGCCTCGTCGTCCGGATTGGTGATGAAGCCCATCTCCAGCAGCACGGCGGGCACGTCCGGGGCCAGCAGCACGATGAAGCCGGCGTCGCGGTGGCTACGGCGCAGCAGCGTCGTTTCCTGGCTGACATTGGCCAGCAGCAGCTGGGCGAAGGCGGACGAGCGGTTCTTGGTCGCGCGTTGGCTCAGGTCCAGCAGGATCTGGCTGACGGCGCGATCACGGCCCGGCATGTTGGCCTTCATCAGCCAGTCGTCCTTGTCCAGGACCAGACCGACGCGTTCGGAACCCTTGTCCGACACGGTGTAGACCGACGCGCCCCGGGTCGAGGTGTCGGGCCCCGAGTCGGCGTGCATGGAAATAAAGAGATCCGCATCGGCGCGGCGGGCGATCTGCACCCGGCCTTCCAGCGGGACGAAGGTGTCGGTCTCGCGGGTCAGCACGACCTGATAGCGGCCCGTGCGCTCCAGGCGCTCCTTCAGCGCCTTGGCGGCGGCCAGGGTCACGTCCTTCTCGAAGACATTGGCGCCCAGAGAGCCGGGATCCTTGCCGCCGTGGCCGGCGTCGATGACGATGACCTTCTTCATGCGCAGCGGCGCGGCCTTGATCGGGCCGCTGGCCACGGTCAGGCGCGGGGCGCTCGGCGCGAGGCCGGCGCCCTCCACGGCTTTCAGGTCGATGACATAACGATAGGCGCTGGCGCCGTCGCCCGGCGGCAGCAGGAAACGGCGGCGAACCTCGGCCTTGCCGGCCAGGTCCAGGCGCAGACGGGCGCCGCCGGCGGCCTCGTCGATGACCCAGCGCTTGACCAGGCCCTGGCCCGTGCCCTGCAGGTCGCCGGAAACCAGAACATTGGGCAAAGCCATGACCAGGCGCTGGTCGCTCATGCCGTCGGACAGCAGCTTGCCGGCCGCGGCGCGGTCCAGGTCGATGACCACGCGGGTTTCGTTGCGATCGCCGCCGAAGCGGACTTTCTGCACGCCAGCGGGCGCGGCGGGGCCCTGGGCGGTCGCCACGGCGACGCCAGCCGTCGTCAGGCCGCCGATGATCAGCGCCGCGCGGACCCAGCCCATGCGGGTCAAACTGATAAGAACCTTACGCATCCCCGCCCGCGTATGCCGGAACTGGTGAACCGAACGTCAATATCGCTGGAAGGCGGTAGCCAAAGGGTTAAGTCCAGATCCTCCGTCGAAAGCTTTTCTTTTGCTCGCCGATGTGGCTACAGTCCCGCCGCGCGCGAAGTCCGTGATCGTCACGACTCCACGCGGGCCGCCTGTGCCTCGAAAGTGGTCCTGAACCTCTTCCGAAGCGGAGACGGCAGACTAGATAGTGTTCGAGACGCGGCCGACCTGGCGGGCAAGAGCCCTGCCGTGACACCGCGTCGAGGGGCTCGCGTCGGGCTCAAACGCCTTCCTGGCGACGACGCGCCATCCAAGCCCGCGCCTGGCGCGGTAGGGACAAACGAAACCTCAATGGGCTGCGCCGCACCCGATCGCCTTTGGCACCCGATCCTTCGCAACCGCGCTGACGGTGCGACGATCGGCGACGCGCGCGCCCTTCATTCAGAACGGCGACCGGGCCTCGCGCCCGCAGCGCGCCGCGGAGACTTCCTTAATGTCGAAGAAGATGCTGATCGACGCAGCACACGCAGAAGAGACGCGTGTGGTCGTCGTGGACGGAACCCGGGTTGAAGAGTTCGACTTCGAGAGCCAAACCCGCAAACAGCTTCGCGGTAACATCTATCTCGCCAAGGTGACCCGGGTCGAACCCAGCCTGCAGGCTGCGTTCATCGAGTACGGCGGCAATCGCCACGGCTTCCTGGCGTTCAACGAAATCCACCCGGATTACTATCAGATCCCGGTCGCGGATCGGGAAGCGCTGATGCGCGACGACTCGGGCGACGACGAGGACGACACCCCGATCTCGCGCCGCGCCTCGGGCGGTGACGACGAGGACGACAACGGCGCCGATCACGCGATCGACGACGATGAAGACGACGTCGAAGAAGAACTGGCGCGCCGCAAGCGCCGCCTGATGCGCAAGTACAAGATCCAGGAAGTGATCCGCCGTCGGCAGATCATGCTGGTGCAGGTCGTCAAGGAAGAGCGTGGCAACAAGGGCGCGGCCCTGACCACCTACCTGTCGCTGGCCGGCCGCTACGGCGTCCTGATGCCCAACACCGCCCGCGGCGGCGGCATCAGCCGCAAGATCACCGCGGTGACCGACCGCAAGCGCCTGAAGAGCGTCGTCCAGAGCCTGGACGTGCCGCAGGGCATGGGCCTGATCGTCCGCACGGCCGGCGCCAAGCGCACCAAGGCCGAGGTCAAGCGCGACTACGAATATCTGCTGCGCCTGTGGGAGAACATCCGCGACAACACGCTGCACTCGGTCGCCCCGGCGCTGATCTACGAGGAAGAAGACCTCGTCAAACGCGCCATCCGCGACATGTACGACAAGGACCTGGACGGCATCTGGGTCGAGGGCGACGCCGGCTACAAGGAAGCGCGTGACTTCATGCGCATGCTGATGCCGAGCCAGGCCAAGAAGGTCTTCAACTACCGCGACCCGACCCCGCTGTTCGTGAAGAACAGGATCGAGGACCATCTGGCCCAGATCTATTCGCCGGTCGTGCCGCTGCGTTCGGGCGGCTATCTGGTGATCAACCAGACCGAAGCCCTGGTCGCCATCGACGTCAACTCGGGCAAGGCCACGCGCGAGCGCAACATCGAGGCCACGGCGCTCAAGACGAACGTCGAGGCCGCCGAGGAAGCCGCGCGCCAGCTGCGCCTGCGCGACCTGGCCGGCCTGATCGTCATCGACTTCATCGACATGGATGAAGCCAAGAACAACCGCACGGTCGAGAAGGTCCTGAAGGACGCCCTCAAGGACGACCGCGCCCGCATCCAGATGGGCAAGATCTCGGGCTTTGGCCTGATGGAGATCAGCCGCCAGCGTCGCCGCACCGGCGTCCTGGAAGGCACGACCCACGTCTGCGAACACTGCGAAGGCACCGGCCGCGTCCGCTCGGTCGAAAGCAGCGCTCTCGCCGCCCTGCGCGCGGTCGAGGTCGAAGCCCTGAAGGGCTCGGGCAGCGTGATCCTGAAGGTCTCGCGCTCGGTGGGCCTCTACATCCTGAACGAAAAGCGCGCCTATCTGCAGCGTCTGCTGACCACGCACGGCCTGCACGTCACGGTCATGGTCGACGACAGCCTGCATGCCGGCGACCAGGAGATCGAGCGCACCGAGCTGGGCGAGCGCATCGCCGTGGCTCCGGCCCCGTACGTCGAGGACGACGACTTCGACGCCGCGGTCTTCGAGGACGAGGAAGAAGACGACGAGATCATCGACGACGAGGACGAAGACGATCTCGAGCGCGAAGACACCGACGACGACGACGCCTCGGCCCGCAAGCAGGCTCGCGACGACGATCGCGGCGACCGCAAGGGCCGCCGTGGTCGTCGCGATCGCGGCCGTGGACGGGGTCGGCGCGACGAGCGTGAGACCGAAGCCGAAACCGACGCCGAGGGAGAAGAGGACGAGATCGAAGGCGACGCCGACGACCGCGCCGAGTTCGGCGACGATGACGACGGCGCCCGCCGCCGCCGCCGCCGGGGCCGCCGTGGCGGTCGTCGTGGCGGTCGCGAGGACGGCGATCGTCCGACCGACGCCTTCGTCTGGATCCGTCCGCGCGTCCCGTTCGGCGAGAACGTCTTCACCTGGCACGACCCGGCCGCCCTGGTCGGCGGCGGCGGCGAGCCTCGTCGCCCGGCGCCGGAAGCCCGCGCCGACCGTGAGGAAAGCGTCGAGCGTCCGGAACGCGCCGAACGCCCCGAGCGCGAGGAACGGTCGGGCCGTGAACGCGGTCGCCGTGGCCGCGATCGTAGCCGTCGCAACCGTGACGAGACGATCCAGGCCGAGGCTGTCGCGCCTGTCGAGGTCGTGACCGAGGCCGCCGAACCGGCCGAGCCGTTCGAAGCCCCGGTCCTGGCGCCGCCGGTGATCGCCGGCCCGCCGGCCGACGTCTGGGTCGAACTGCCCGAGCCCGAGGAAGCGCCCAAGAAGCCCAAGCGCGCCCGCGCTCGCAGCAAGAAGGCTGTCGCCGAGGCCGCGCCGGAGGCTGTCGAGGCTGTCGCCGAGGTCGTGACCGAGACCGTCGCCGTGGTTCCGCCGGAGCCTGTCGTCGAGGCGGCTCCGGAACCGGCGCCGGCGCCCGAACCCGTCGCGGAGGCCGAACCGGCCGCTCCCGTCGAGCCGGACCCGAACGAGATCACCACTCCGCCCGAAAAGCCCCGCAAGGGCTGGTGGCGCCGGTAGGCTGACCTGATGATGGCCCGCGCGTCCTGACCGATGCGCGGGCCAAATTCGTTTCGGCGAGAACCCTTGTTCCCTCCCGCCGGACTTCCAAGTTAGACTGGTCGCGGTTCGCGGGGGCGCGATCTGGAGATCGTTCGATGACCTCGCGTAGCGGGCATGCCGGGAAGAAGCTGGGCGTGGCGTTGTCCGCCCTGGCCGTGCTCGCGTCCGGAATTCCCCAGGTCGCCCTGGCCCAGGACGACGGTCCCTCCCTGATCCGCGACACCGAGATCGAGGAAATCCTGCACCACGACTCCGACCCGATCTTCGCGGCGGCGGGCCTGGATCCCAAGAACGTTCGCATCCTGATCATCGGCGACAAGTCCCTGAACGCCTTCGCGACCCAGGGCCTGCAGATGGGCCTCAATACCGGCCTGATCCTGCAGACCGAGAATCCCAACCAGTTGCGCGGCGTCATCGCCCACGAAACCGGACACCTGGCCGGCGGCCACCCGATCCGTTCCGACGAGATGATGCGCGCGGGCCTCAAGCCCATGATCCTGACCATGGGGCTGGGCGTGCTGGCCGCCCTCGCCGGCTCGGCCAGCGGCGCCGCCATGCTGCTGGGCAACGCCCAATATGCCGGAGCGCTGGGCGCCCTGGGCTACAGCCGCGAGCAGGAATCACGCGCCGACCAGGCCGGCGCCGGTTTCCTGGAGGCCACCGACCAATCGGGACGCGGCCTCGTGGAGTTCTTCGACAACTTCCGCTACCAGGAAGTCTTCGACCAGTCCCGGCGCTTTGCCTATTTCCGCAGCCACCCCCTGTCATCCGAACGGATCGAGGTGCTGCGCAGCCGCGTCGAGCGCCAGTCGCATTTCAGCGCCGTCGACACGCCGGAAGACCTGGCCCAGCACGAGGTGATGAAGGCCAAGTTGGAAGGGTTCCTGAACCCGCAGGTCGCCTTGATGAAGTACAAGGAGACCGACACGGGCTTTCCGGCCCGCTATGCCCGCGCCATCGCCTACTACCAGATGAAGGACCCCGACCGGGCCCTGAGCCTGCTGCAGCCGCTGATCGACCAGCACCCCGACAATCCCTACCTGTGGGAGATGAAGGGCCAGATCCTGTTCGAATTCAACCGCATCGCCCAGGCCGAGGAGCCGCAGCGCAAGTCGGTGCAGCTCAAGCCCGACGCGGCCCTGCTGCGCATTAACCTGGGCCAGACCCTGATCAGCCTGAACGATCCCAAGAAGGTCGAGGAAGGCGTCCAGGAGCTGAAGCGCAGCCTGCTGAACGATCCCGACAACGCCGTGACCTGGCGCCTGCTGGCCCAGGCCTACGACACCCAGAAAAAGGACGGCGAGGCCCGCCTGGCCACCGCCGAGCAGTACTATTCCCTCGGCGCCGTCCGCGAAGCCAAGGTCTTCGCCATGCGGGCTCGCGAACTCTTGACCAAGAATACGCCCGAATGGCGTCGGGCCACCGACATCGTCCTGGCCTCGCGACCGACCAACCAGGACCTGAAAGACCTGGCCAAGGAAGGCCTCGCCCAATCCAACCCGGCCCACTAGGGCCCCTCCTCCGAGACCTCTATGACCGTCTTCTGTCGCGCCGCGACCCTCGCCGTTCCGTTCGCCATCGCCGGCCTGACCCTCGCCGGCTGCGGTCCGGCCAAACCCGACAAGGCCTTCGGCGAGAAGGTCCGCGCCTATCTGCTGGAGCATCCCGAGGTGCTGATGGAAGCCAGCCAGAAGCTGCAGGAAAAACAGGCCCAGCAGCAGGCCGTCTCGGCCCAGAAGGCCATCGGTCAGTACCGCCAGGCCATTGAGCGCGACCCGCGCGACGTCGTCATCAATCCGAACGGTTCGATCACGGTCACCGAGTTCTTCGACTATCGCTGCGGCTACTGCCGCCGCGCCGCGCCCGAGATCGTCGAGCTGGTCCAGAAGAACCCGGACGTGCGTCTGGTGCTCAAGGATTTCGTGATCTTCGGCAACGACAGCGAGGCGGCTGCCCGCCTGATGCTGGGCGCCAAGGACCAGGGCAAGAGCCTGGAGCTCTACAAGGCCCTGATGGCCGAGAACGCCCTGGACGCCGCCGGCGCCCTGCGCATCGCCCAAAGCATGGGCGTCGACATGGCCAAGGCCCGCGCCGCCGGCGAGAGCCAGGCCGTGACCCAGCACCTGGCCGACACCGAGGCCCTGGCCAAGACCCTGCAGCTGTCGGGCACCCCGGCCTTCATCGTCGGCGACACCCTGATCCCGGGCGCAGACATCAACGCCCTGAAGCTGGCGATCGAGCAGACGCGGGCGGCCAAGGCGAAGGCGGGCTGAGGACCCGCCCTCGTCCTTCGACAGGCTCAGGATGAGGGCTAATTTGCCGGCGCGTCAGTTGAAAACCTCATCCTGAGTTTGTCGCAGGACGAGGTTTTCAGCATCCGAAGCTAGATCAGCCCCGCCAGCGGCGAACTGGGATCGGCGTACAGCCGCTTCTGCATCCGCCCCGCCAGATACGCCTCGCGGCCGGCGATGACCGCGTGCTTCATGGCCTTGGCCATGCGGATGGGGTCCTTGGCCTCGGCGATGGCGCTGTTCATCAGGATGGCGTCGCAGCCCAGCTCCATGCCGACTGCGGCGTCCGAGGCCGTGCCGACTCCGGCGTCGACCAGCACCGGGACCTTGGCGTTCTCGACGATGATCCGCAGGTTGACGCGGTTCTGGATGCCTAGCCCTGAGCCGATCGGCGCGCCCAGCGGCATGATCGCCACGGCGCCGGCCTCTTCCAGCTTCCGCGCATAGACCGGGTCGTCAGAGCAATAGACCATCACCTGGAACCCGTCGGCGACCAGCAGCTTCAGCGAGCGCAGGGTCTCTTCCATGTCCGGGAACAGGGTTTTGGGGTCGCTGAGAACCTCCAGCTTGACCAGGTCCCAGCCGCCGGCCTCGCGGGCCAGGCGCAGGGTGCGCACGGCGTCCTCGCCGGTGAAGCAGCCCGCCGTGTTCGGCAGATAGGTGAATTCGCTCGGCTTGACGTAGTCGACCAGCAGCGGCTGGGTCGGGTCCGTCAGGTTCACGCGGCGCACCGCCACGGTGACGATCTCGGCCCCGGCCGCGCGGGCGGCGGCGGCGTTGGTCGCATAGTCCTTGTACTTGCCCGTGCCGACGATCAGGCGCGAGCGGAAGGTGCGGCCGGCGACGGTCCAGGTTTCGTCGGCGTCAGCGACGGCGGAGTCGGGGGAAACGTGCGCGTTCATGAGGCCGGTTTACGCCCCGTGAGCCCGCGTTTCAAATGCCGAGGATCAACCGCCGCCGATAAAAGTGACGATCTCGATACGGTCGCCCTCGGCCAGCGCGGTCTCGCCATAGGTCGAGCGCGGGGCGATCTCGAGATTGCGCTCGACCGCCACCTTGCGGGCGTCCAGGCCCAGGGCGGCCACCAGATCGGCGATGGTGACCACGTCGGCCACGTCCCGCTCTTCCCCGTTCAGCAAAAGCCTCATCTCACCTCCGAAGCGAGCCGTGCTTGTGACCCGACGGAACCGGCTATACAAGACCTCCCGGAATCGACGGCGGAGCCGCATGGTAAAACCGATCCACGTGCTGAGCGGGCCCAACCTCAATCTGTTGGGGACCCGCGAGCCCGAGATTTATGGCAAGGACACGCTCGACGATGTCCGTGCGCGCTGTGAGGCGCGGGCGGCTTCGCGTGGCGTTTCGGTGGTCTTCCGCCAGTCCAACCATGAGGGCGTGCTGATCGATTGGGTTCAGGAGGCGCGTGAGTCGGCCTCGGCCCTGATCCTCAATCCGGCCGGCTACGGCCACACCTCGATCGCGCTTCTGGATGCGCTCAAGACCTTGAGCATCCCGGTGATCGAGTGCCACCTGTCCAACCCGGCGGCGCGGGAGGAATTCCGCCGCCACACCTTCGTTTCGCTCGCGGCTACCGGGATCGTCTCCGGCTTCGGCGTGGCGAGTTATGACCTGGCGATCGAGGCCGCCTTCGGCCTGATCCGCGTTTAGCAACGATAACGCCCGGCGTTTTCCGCCGCCGGGGCGCTCAGAAGAACAAGGTAAGCTTCCATGTCGAACCCCAAGGCCCCCGCCGATCCGGTCGAAGCTCCGGCCATCGACGCCCGTCTGGTCCGCAAGCTGGCGGACATCCTGAAGGACACGGGCCTGTCCGAGATCGAAGTCGAGCATGCCGGCCTCAAGATCCGCGTCGCCCGCGAGCTGACCGCCGCGCCGGTCAACTACGTCCAGGCCGCGGCGCCGGCCTACGCCCCCGCGCCCGTCGCCGCGCCGGCCCCGGCTGCTGCTCCGGCGCCCGCCGCTGAAGCCGCTCCGGCCCCCGCCGCCGTTCGTGGCGACGCGGTGAAGTCGCCGATGGTCGGCACCGCCTATCTGTCGCCCCAGCCGGGCGCGGACGCCTTCATCAAGGTCGGTGACACGGTCTCGGCCGGCCAGACCCTGCTGATCGTCGAAGCCATGAAGACCATGAACCCGATCTCGGCTCCGAAGGCGGGCAAGGTCGTCGAGATCCTGGTCGCCGACGCCCAGCCCGTCGAGTTCGGCGAGCCGCTCGTCGTCATCGAGTAACGGCCATGTTCGACAAGATCCTCATCGCGAACCGGGGCGAGATCGCGCTCCGGGTCCACCGCGCCTGCAAGGAAATGGGCATCGCCACCGTGGCGGTCCACTCCGAGGCCGACCGCAACTCCATGTGGGTGCGCCTGGCGGACGAAAGCGTCTGCATCGGCCCCGCGCCGGCCGCCAAGAGCTATCTCAACATCCCGTCGATCATCGCGGCGGCCGAGATCACCGGCGCCCAGGGCATCCACCCGGGCTATGGCTTCCTGTCGGAGAACGCCCGCTTCGCCGAGATCGTCGGCGCGCACGGCTTCACCTTCATCGGTCCCAAGCCCGAGCACATCCGGATGATGGGCGACAAGATCACCGCCAAGCAGGCCGTGAAGGACGCCGGCATCCCGGTCGTCCCCGGCTCGGACGGCGGCGTCTCCACGGAAGAAGAGGCCTTCGAGGCCGCCGACAAGATCGGCTTCCCGGTGCTGATCAAGGCCGCCGCCGGCGGTGGCGGTCGCGGCATGAAGGTCGCCCAGACGCGTGAAGACCTGGCCGAAGCGGTTGCGACCGCCCGCGCCGAGGCCCGCGCCGCGTTCGGCGACGACACGGTCTATATGGAGCGCTACCTCCAGAAGCCGCGCCACATCGAGCTGCAGGTCATCGCCGACAGCCACGGCAACGTGGTGCATCTGGGCGAACGCGACTGCTCGCTGCAGCGCCGCCACCAGAAGGTGCTGGAAGAAGCCCCCTCGCCGGCTCTGTCGGCCGAGGGACGCGCCAAGATCGGCAAGATCGTGGTCGACGCCGTCAAGGCCATTGGTTATCTCGGCGTCGGGACCATCGAGTTCCTGTGGGAGAACGACGAGTTCTTCTTCATCGAGATGAACACCCGCCTGCAGGTCGAGCACCCGGTCACCGAAGCCATCACCGGCATCGACCTCGTCCGTGAGCAGATCCGCATCGCCGCCGGCCTGCCGCTGTCGTTCACCCAGGACGACGTCGTCTTCGAAGGCCACGCCATCGAGTGCCGGATCAACGCCGAGAACGCGCGGACCTTCACGCCCTCGCCGGGCGTGATCACCGACTTCCACGCCCCTGGCGGCCTGGGCGTTCGCCTGGATTCAGCGATCTACACCGGCTACGCGATCCCGCCGTACTACGACAGCCTGATCGGCAAGCTGATCGTCCACGGCCGCGACCGCGCCGAGTGCATCGCGCGCCTCAAGCGCTGCCTGGCCGAAATGGTGGTCGGCGGCGTCGAGACCACGATCCCGCTGTTCCAGGACCTGCTGGTGCAGCCCGACATCCTGGCCGGCGACTATAACATCCACTGGCTGGAACGCTGGATCAAAGCCCAGGAAGCCTAACCCCGGGAATGGCGATGGAAGACGCCTTCACGGTCGACGATCTGATCGCCTGCTATGCGCGCGGCGTCTTCCCCATGGCCGACGCCCGCGAGGACGAAAGCCTGTTCCTGATCGATCCCGAGCGGCGGGGCGTCCTGCCGCTCGGGGACTTTCACATCCCCAAGCGCCTGGCCCGCACGGTCCGCAACGGTCCCTACCAGGTCAGGATCGACACCGCCTTCGACGCGGTGATCGAAGGCTGCGCGGCCTCCAAGCCCGGCCGGCTCGACACCTGGATCAATCACCCCATCCAGCGCCTGTACGGCCAGCTCTACGCCCGTGGCCTAGCTCATAGCGTCGAGACCTGGGACGGCGACCGGCTGGTCGGCGGCCTGTACGGCGTGGCCCTGGGCGGCGCGTTCTTCGGCGAGAGCATGTTCTCGACGGCGCGGGACGCCAGCAAGGTGGCGCTGGTGCATCTGGTGGCGCGGCTAGTGGCCGGCGGCTATCAGCTGCTCGACACCCAGTTCCTCACCGATCACCTGACGCAGTTCGGCACGCTCGAAATCAGCCGCGCGGACTATCGCCGACGGCTGGCCAAGGCCCTGCTGGTTCCGGGGGACTTCTACGGCTTGGCGGGCGGCGCGTCCGGAAGCGACTGCTTGCAGGCGATCAGCCAGGCGTCATAGACCGGGTGCTCCAGCGGGTGCAGGCCCGGCGTGCTGGCGTACATCCAACCCTTGTAGACTTGGCGTCCAGGCGGCGCGGCGCGGCCGGCCTGGGCCTTGGGCTGGGTGTCGATGACGACATAGGCCGAGGTTTCCGGCGCGATCTCGTCGGCGGCGGCCGTCTCGCAGGCGCGGACGGTGAAGATCAGGGTCTTGTAGCGGATCGGCTGGCCCACCGGGACCTCGAACCGCATGGTCTCGGTCGTGACCTTGTCCAGGGCCTGGACGATGGCCACCGAATAGCGCTGACGCTTAGCGGGTTCGACCGGCTTGGCCGGAGTCGTCGGTTTGGGCGTTACGACGGCGCCGGGCTTGGGCGAGGCCGGCGGCACGGGATTGGCGGCCGCCGGGGTCACCTGGGTCGGCTGGGCCTCGCCGGCCGGCGTCGGCGCGGGGGCCGGACGCGGCGCGGGCGGCGCTTGCGGGGCCAGAGGCGCGGCCGGGGGCTGGAACGTCGAGTTCTGGCGCGCCAACGCTGCGCCGGCCACGGTCAGACCGGACAGGACGGCGACGGCTGCCAGGGAAGCCCGACGGGCCATGCGGCTTATTCCGGCTTCCAGGCTTCGTAGTCGCTGGTGGCGACCGCGCGTTCGCCGCCACGGGTCAGCGAACCCTTCGGACGCCACGCATAGACCGTGCCGGTCAGGTTCGGCAGGTGATCCTTTTCCCACGCGCGACGCGGCAGCGGAACCTGGGTCGGCGGCTCGTCGAAGGTGTAGTGCAGCCAGCCGCTCCAGTCCGGCGGGACCTTCGAGGCTTCGGCATAGCCGTTGTAGATCACCCAGCGGCGCTTGCGCTGGTCGTAAGAGTCGCTGTTGTCGCGGGCTTCGAAATAGCGGTTGCCTTGCTCGTCCTGGCCCACAAACACGCCGCGGCGGCCGATATGGAAGCGCTGACCCAGGGTCGCGCCGTTCCACCACGTGAAGATCGCTTTCAGCACTACGTTCGCACCTGAAATTGCAAGGCTTTGGCTTACCGCGAGACGCGCGGCGAAGCGGCCGGAACATAGCGCCCCAGGCTCGCAGCGTCCAGCGCCGCTAGGTCCAGGCCGACTTCAACATCTTGTGGATTAGAGCCCCCAGACCCACGACATCTATTGAGGCTCGGCGAGCGAGGTTCTAGCTTGGGGTGCGACCTTACGCGCATCCCGACGGCACGGAATCAGTCATTAGGGATTTGGTAAGACATCACGACCGCCGCCCGGACCGGAACTCGCCCATGCGCACGCCCGCCAAAGCCGCCGGACTTGTCCCCGCCATGGAGTGGCGCGACCTGGAACGCGCCGACGAGATGGTCGTGGTCTCCGCCCCTGCGGCCTGGAGCGACGCCCGTGTCGAGGCCTGGCTGGACTGGGCCGGCGAGATCGAGCCCAAGGCCCCGCTGGGCGGCGGCCCTGCGCGTTATGCCGACCGTATCGCCCAGGCGGGCCTGGCCCGTGGCCTGTTCGGCGACAAGGCCGACGCCGCCGCGTTCCGCGAAGCCCTGCTGGCCACCATGCTGTCGGGCGTCGCCACGCCCGCCGGCGGCCAGGCCGGTCTGGAGTTGCTGTCCGACATCGGCGAGTTCGAGTTCCAGAGCGCGGTGAAGACCACCCTGGCCCAGCGTCGCGGGCGCCTGCTGGCCGCCCAGGCCGCCGCGCGCCTCGACGCCGCCCTGGCCCAGGTCGCCGACGCCGTGCGCCGCTGCTCGGGCGACGCCCGCGCCTGCAGCGACGTCCACAAGAACCCCGCCCTGGCCCGCGCCGCCCGCAAGGCCCGCGAACTGGGCGCCGACGATCGCACCATCCTGGACGCCATCGCCACAGCCGACACCCTGCGCTCCTCGCTGGGCGAGCAGGCGCCCGAGCGCGAACTCTCGATGGTCGCCTCGGCCTCGCGCCAGGCCGTCGCCGCCGGTGACGAGGCCTCGGGCCTGGCGGCGCAGGTCGGCTGGGAAACCAGCGCCTTGACCCTGGCCCTGTCGCCGAACGACGCCGAGCTGATCTCGCGCGGCGCGGGCGCCAGCGCCGCCATCGACGCCAGCGCCTTCCTCGACGAGGACGGTTTCGACGTCGAGCGCTTCACCTATGTCTGCCACCTGTGGGGCACGGCCCTGGAGCTGGCGCGCGGCGACCGCCCTGCCCGCCTGGGCCTGGCCGGCGTCGGCGACTGCCTGCTGACCCAGGGCTGGGCCCAGACCAGCGTCGAGGGCCGTGACGGCGCCGCCGCGCTGTGGGCCTTGGCCGTGGGCGCGGCCTTGTCGGCCAGCGCCGAAGCCGCCGCCGTGCTGGGCCAGGACGAAGCCTTCGCCCAGGACAAGCAGGGCGTGCTCAAGACCCTGGCCGAACGCCGCGTGCGCGCCGCCGCCCTGCGCTCGGCCCTGGCCACCGAGGCTGCCGCCGCGCTGGCCACAGCCCACGCCCTGGCCCGCAAGCAGGGCTTGCGCTCGGCCGCCCTGGTCGGTCCGTTCGAGGATGTCGAGGCCAGCTTGCGCCTGGGCGGTTCGCCCGTCGGCGCGGCCGGCGCGGTGTCACCCGTGTCGGTCGCCCAGACCGCCGACGGCTGGCTGCTGCCGGCCTTCAGTCCCGCCGCCTTCGAGGCTCTGTCGGCCGAAGGCGTCGACCTGGACGCCGCCCGCCGTCACGCCCTGGGCCACGGCTCGCTGCTGGACAGCCCGGCCATCGACCACGTGATGCTACAAGCGCGCGGCTTCACCGCCCATGAGATCGAGAAGGCCGAGAACGCCCTGCGCGAGCATCACGGCATCCGCGCCGCCTTCGCTCCAGCCCTGGTCGGCGCAGGCTTCCTGCGCGACGTGCTGGGCGCCTCGGCCGAGGACGTGGCCCGCCGCGACTTCGACACCCTGGCCTTCGCCGACTTCTCGCCCACCGAGATCGCCGCCGCCGAACGCCACGCCCTGGGCGCGGGCGCGCTGGGCGACTGCGAGGCGCTGAACCCGGAACTGCGCGAGGCCTTCCGCTCGATCGAGGCCCCGGCCTTCGCCGACCGCCTGGCCATGCTGGCGGCCGTCGAAAGCTTCGCCTGCCTGCCCTCGCCGGTCACCGTGCCGGTGGCCTTCGACAGCCGCCCGGCCGACGCCGTCCGCGCCCAAGCAGCGGCGGCCCGCTCGGGCATCCGGGCCCTGCGCCTGCAACGCGCTACGGCTCCGGCCGACTTCAAGCTCGATTTGCCCGAGGAGGCCGCGCCCGAACCCGCCCGCGTCGCCGCGCCCGTCCGCGAGCCGATCGTCACCGAACGCGTGGTCGAGAAGATCGTCGAGCGCGACCGCGCCCGCCGCCGCCTGCCCGATCGCCGCAAGGGCTACATCCAGAAAGCGGCCGTCGGCGGCCACAAGGTCTATCTGCACACCGGCGAGTACGAGGACGGCGAGCTGGGCGAGCTGTTCATCGACATGCACAAAGAAGGCGCGGCGTTCCGCAGCCTGATGAACAACTTCGCCATCGCCGTGTCGCTGGGCCTGCAGCACGGCGTGCCGCTGGAAGAGTTCGTCGACGCCTTCGTCTACACCAAGTTCGAGCCGGCCGGCCCGGTGTCGGGCAACGACTCGATCAAGTCGGCGACCTCGATCCTGGACTACATCTTCCGCGAACTGGGCGTCTCGTACCTGGGCCGCGATGACCTGGCCAATGGCGACAGCGGCCAGTTCAACGCCGACGGCCTGGGCTGGGGCAAGCCGCTGGAGGACGACGAGATCGACGATGTCGGCCTGGACCCCGTCCTGGCCAGCAAGTTCATCTCCAAGGGCTTTTCGCGCGGCGCGGCGCCCGACAACCTCGTGTTCGCCTCGTTCGGCCGCAAACGCGTCGAGGGCGCCGATCGTCCTGGCGCCGAGGGCGAGATGTGCCCGGCCTGCGGCGATCTCTCGCTGACCCGTCGCGGCGGCATGACCGTGTGCGACACCTGCGGCGCGCAGTCGGACCGTCCCGGGCCTGTCGCCTCGTCCTGAGCCTGTTCGGCTGGCATTAAGGTTGCTGCGTCAGGGTGAAGACGACCCTTTCGCGTAGGACCTGCGCCAGAATGAAACCGATTGCTCTTCTTGCGGCCCTCGCCGCGCTGGTCATTGCTGGCACGGCTAACGCCCAGAACGCCGGCCAGATTTCGGCCGTGCGCAATGGCGCCCACTGTCCGCGCTGCAACCTGTTCCAGGCCGACCTGTCGAACCTGGAGCTGAAGAGCAAGAACCTGTCCGGCGCCCGCCTGCGCCAGGCAGACTTCTCGACGGCGATCATGAACCGCACCCGCTTCGCCGGCGGCGACCTGCGGGATGTCAACGCCTATGGCGCGGTGCTGACCGGCGCCAGCTTCGCCCGCGCGGACCTGACCAACGCCAGCTTCGTCGGCGCCTATCTGCAGGGCGCGAACTTTTCGGGCGCGCGGCTGTCGGGCGTCAACTTCTCGGGCGCCGAGATGAACCGCGCCGTGGGTCTGAGCCAAGGCCAGTTGAACGGCGCCTGCGGCGACGACTCCACGTTGCTGCCGCGGGGACTTTCCATTCCGCGCTGCCGTTAAATCCCCGTCATTACCGCAATTTAAGTGGCTTCCGGCCCTCCGACGGTTCAAACCGTAACTCACACAGTCGCGTATCGTTGGACTGGCACGGAGAAGTCGATGTCCCGCTTGGGCGTTTCAATCGCCGCCTTGACGCTGAGCCTGCTGGCCCTGGCCGGCCAGGCTCACGCCTCGATCGAAGACAAGGACGTCGCCAAGCTGACCTCCTTCGGCGGTATGTGCGCCAACTGTGATCTCGCAGGCCGCAAGCTGATGAACGCCAAGTTCGCGGGCGCCAACTTCGCCAAGTCCGTCCTGATCGGCGCCGACCTGCGCGGCGCGATGTTCTATGGCAGCAACTTCGCCGCCGCCGACCTGACCCGCGCCGACCTGCGCGGCGCCGAGATGCGCGGCGCCAACTTCGTGGCCGCCAACTTCACCGACGCCAAGATGTCGGGCGTCGAAAGCAGCGGCGCCAACCTGCAATCGGCCATCATGGTCCGCGTCGACCTGTCGTCGTCCGAACTGCATGGTTCGCAACTGGTCGGCGCCAACCTGCAGCGCGCCCGCCTGTCGAACGCCGAGCTGACCGGCTCGAACATGCAGGGCGTCAACGCCCGCGACGCCGACTTCTCGAACGCGGAGCTGACCCACGCCAACATGACCGGCGGCAAGTTCGAAAGCGCCAACTTCCGCAATGCCGACCTGACGGCCGCCAACCTGCGCGGCGCGGTCTTCAACGGCGCCGACTTTCGCAACGCCGACCTCAGCGCCGCCGTGCTGACCGGCGCGGATTTCTCGGGCGCCAGGGGCCTGGACCAGGACCAGCTGGACGAAGCCTGCGCCGACGGCATGCGCCTGCCCGCGGGCTTCACCATCCGCCCCTGCAACGGCATGCGGAACGCCCGCTTCATGCTGCTGCGCGAGATGCCGAAGGCGCCGCCGGCTCCGCCGAAGCCGCCCAAGCCTCCGAAGTACTGATCAACAAAAAGCCCTCCGATCCGAGATCGGAGGGCTTCTTCGTTTCGGACTCTCGCTCCGCTTACACCTTGATCGCCTAAACCTTGATGGGGGGCGCCGTGCGGATGTGCAGTTCCTTCAACTGCTTGTCGAGCACGTTGGCCGGCGCGTTCATCAGCAGGTCCTGGCCCTGCTGGTTCAGCGGGAAGGCGATGACTTCACGGATGGCGACCTGATCGGCCAGCAGCATGACGATGCGGTCGATGCCGGGGGCCAGACCGCCGTGCGGCGGCGCGCCGTAGCGGAAGGCGTTCAGCATGCCGCCGAACTGCTCCTCGACCACTTCCGGGCCGTAGCCGGCGGTGGCGAAGGCCTTGAGCATGATCTCCGGCTTGTGGTTCCGGATCGCGCCCGAGCACAGCTCGTAGCCGTTGCAGACGATGTCGTACTGGTAGGCGCGGATGGTCAGCGGGTCCTGGGTCTCCAGAGCTTCCAAACCGCCTTGCGGCATCGAGAACGGGTTGTGGCTGAAGTCGACCTTCTTCTCGTCCTCGTTCCACTCGAACATCGGGAAGTCGACGATCCAGCAGAACTTGAACTGGTTCTCGTCGACCAGCTTCAGCTCCGTGCCGACGCGGGTGCGGGCCAGGCCGGCGAACTTGGCGAACACGGCGGGATCGCCGGCCACGAAGAAGGCGGCGTCGCCGGCGCCCAGGCCCAGCGATTCCATCAGGGCTTGCGTCGGCTCGCCCAGGTTCTTGGCGATCGGGCCGCCCCAGCCGCCCTGGTCTTCCGACCAGAAGACGTAGCCGAGGCCCGGCTGGCCTTCGCCTTGCGCCCAGCTGTTCATGCGGTCGCAGAACGCGCGGCTGCCGCCGGTCGGCGCCGGGATCGCCCAGATCTGGTTCTTGGCGTCCGCGCCCAGGATCTTGGCGAACAGGCCAAAGCCGCCGTCACGGAAGTGCTCCGAGACGTTCTGCATCTTAATCGGGTTGCGCAGGTCGGGCTTGTCGCTGCCGTACCAGGCCATCGACTGCATGTAGGTCAGGCGCTCGAAGCCCTGGTGCTCGAACGACTCGCCCAGGTCGTTGGTGAAGGTGTGCGCGCCCGAGATCGGCGAGACCGGCTTGCCGTTCGAGAACTCCTCGAAGACGCCGTGCATGACGGGCTCGATGGCCGCGAACACGTCTTCTTGCGTCACGAAGCTCATCTCGACGTCCAGCTGGTAGAATTCCAGCGAACGGTCGGCGCGCAGGTCTTCGTCGCGGAAGCACGGCGCGATCTGGAAGTAGCGGTCGAAGCCCGAGACCATCAGCAGCTGCTTGAACTGCTGGGGCGCCTGCGGCAGGGCGTAGAACTTCTCGGGGTGCAGACGCGAGGGCACCAGGAAGTCGCGTGCGCCTTCCGGCGACGAGGCCGTCAGGATCGGCGTCTGGAACTCGTTGAAGCCCTGGGCGAACATGCGGTTGCGGATCGACTGGATCACGCGCGAGCGCAGGACGATGTTCTTGTGCAGGGTCTCGCGACGCAGGTCGAGATAGCGGTGCTTAAGGCGGATCTCTTCCGGATAGTCCGGCTCGCCGAAGACCGGCAGCGGCAGCTCGGCGGCTTCCGACAGCACCTCGACGGCCGAGACGCGGATCTCGATCTCGCCGGTCGGCAGGTTGGGGTTCACCACGCTGGCGTCGCGGGCGATGACCTCGCCGTCGATCTTGATCACGCTTTCCGCCCGCAGGCGCTCGACCGTCGAGAAGCCCGGGGTTTCCGGGTGCAAAACGAGCTGCGTCAGGCCGTGGTGGTCGCGCAGGTCGATGAAGACCAGACCGCCGTGGTCGCGCTTGCGATGGATCCAGCCCGACAGGCGCACCGAGGAACCGGTGTCGGAAGCGCGCAGGGCGCCGCAGTTGTGGGTGCGATAGGCGTGCATGGAGGTCATGAAAGTCTTGAATACGCGGTGATTTGCAAGGCGCGGTAAGGCGCACGTGGGCGCCCCGATGTCAAGGATTCTAGGCCTGTTACGCAGCTTCGACGATGGCCAGGAAGTCCTTGGCCTTCAGCGACGCGCCGCCGACCAGGGCCCCGCCGACATTGGGCGCGGCCAGGATCTCGCGGGCGTTCTCGGGCTTCACCGAGCCGCCGTACAGGATCTGGATGGTCTCGCCCTGCTCGCCGAACAGGCTGATCAGCTCGGCGCGGATGGCGGCGTGCATCTCGACGATGTTGTCGACCGAGGCCACGTGACCGGTGCCGATGGCCCACAGCGGCTCGTAGGCGATGTTGAACGCCTGGCCCTTCAGGCTGAGCGGCAGCGAGTTGTGCAGCTGGTTGATGACGAAGCTGACCGCCTCGCCCGCCTCGCGCTGGGCCAGGCTCTCGCCGACGCAGATGATCGGCTCCAGGCCCGCGGCGATGGCCGCCTGCGCCTTGCCGGCCACCATCTGGCAGGTCTCGCCATGATCGGTGCGGCGCTCGGAGTGGCCGACGATGACCAGGGTCCCGCCGGCGTCGGCGATCATCTCGGCCGAGGTGTCGCCGGTGTGGGCCCCGCTGGCCTCGCCGTGGCAGTCCTGGCCGCCGGTCAGGACGAACGAACCCTCCACGGCCTGGGCCAGGCGGTGCAGCAGGGTGGCCGGCGGGAAGATGGCGACGCGGGCGCCGGCCGGCCGGCCATCCAGCCCGGCCGCGACCGCGCGGGCCTCGTCGAGAGCAGCCGACAGGCCGTTCATCTTCCAGTTTCCGGCGATCAGCGGCCGGGGAGTCGTGCTCGAAAGGGTCATGGACGCCTTCTTGGCGTCACGCTCGCTTGGGAAGTCAAGCCCAGGCCGCTTGCCCGGTCCCCCGCGGCTCTACTATACCCGCTGCTCTCGACCCCCTTGCCTATTCGCTTGGCGGTCCGCCTGGAAGGTTTTCGATCGCATGCTCGCCGGTTTCCGCTCCTTCGCCAAATCGCCGTTCGCGGTGCTGCTGTTTGGTCTCCTGATCGTCAGCTTCGCCATCTTCGGCATCAGCGACGTGTTCAAGGGGCCGCAAGGCTCGGGCGTCATCAGCGCCGGTTCGCGCACGGTGTCCGCCCAGGACTTCAAGGCGCGCTTCGACAACTATCGCAAGGCGATGGAACAGCGCGGCGGTGAGGCCATCACCCCCGACCTGGCCGTCGAGCGCGGCATCGATCGCCAGATCGTCGCCGAGCTGACCCTGCAGGAATCGATCGCCGCCGCGATCCAGAAGATGGGCGTGACCCCGTCGGACAAGCTGGTCGGCGACATCGTCCACCAGCAGATGAGCGCCCTGCCGCCCGGCCAGCGCCCGTTCAGCCCTATCACCGGCAAGTTCGACCAGCAGGCCTATGCCGCGCTGCTGGCCCAGAACGGCCTGACGCCGCAGGTCTACGAGGCCTCGCTGCGTGACGAGATCGCCAACGCCCACTTCTTCTCGGCCGTGGCCGACGGCCTGAAGGCCCCGCGCATCTACGCCGCCCTGCAAGGCGCCTACCTGCTGGAAGCCCGCGACGTCGCCGCCTTCGCCGTGAACCCGGCCTCGGTGGAGCGCCCCGCCCCGCCGACCGACGCCCAGCTGACCGCCTTCATGAAGGAAAACGCCGAGCGCCTGACCCGTCCGGAGACTCGCGTGCTGTCGATCATGCGCGTCAGCGCCAAGGCCCTGGAACCGACCGTCACGGTCGACCAGGCCGCCGTGCAGAAGGCCTTCGACTTCCGCAAGGACAGCTTGGCCAAGCCGGAAACCCGCTCGCTGATCCAGATCGCCGCCCCGGACGCCAAGGCCGCCGCCGCGATCTCCGACCGCCTGAAGAAGGGCGAGGATCCGGTCGCCGTCGCCAAGGCCTATGGCAAGACCCCGCTGATCCTGACCGACAAGCCCAAGACCGCCGTGCCGGACCGCAAGGTCGCCGACGCCGCCTTCACCCTGCCCGCCGGCCAGGTCAGCGCTCCGATCGCCGGCGAACTGGGCGTCTCGGTGATCAAGGTCACCAAGGTCACGCCAGGCGTCGTGGCCACGCTGGAAAGCGTCCGGCCGCAGATCGAGGCCGAGGTCCGCAGCCAGGCCGCCCAGAGCAAGGCCTATGACCAGACCCAAGCCTACCAAGACGCCCACGACGCCGGCGCCGACCTGATCGCCGCCGCCACCAAGGCCGGCGCCATGGTCGCCACGACCGCCCCCCTCACCGCCCAGGGTACGGATCCCGTCGGCCAGCCGGCGCCCGGCCTGACCCCGGACATCATCAAGACCGCCTTTGGCCTGTCGCAAGGCGGCGAGAGCGAACTGGTCGAGCTGGGCAAGGGCGAATATTACGCCGTGAAGGTCGAGAAGATTAATCCGGCCGCCATGCCGCCCCTGGCCGAGATCAAGCCGCAGCTGACCGCCATCTGGCTGAACCAGGAGATGGGCAAGCGCCTGAAGGCCAAGGCCGACGCGCTGGCCGCCCGGGTCAAGAAGGGCGAGAGCCTGGAAGCCGTCGCCGCCTCGGCCCAGTCGAACGTCCAGAAGGTCGCCGGCCTGTCGCGCCAGAACGCCCGCCAGCAGATGGGCCTGGGCCAGGCGTTCCTGGGCGCGGCCTTCTCGGCCAAGTCGGGCGAGACCTTCGTGGCCCGCGCCGGCCAGCAGGGCGAAGCCTATGTCGTCGCCAAGCTGGAAGGCGTGAAGGCCGCCCCGTCGGCCCAGGTGGCCCAGATCGCCGCCATCACCCAGCAGCAGACGGCCGGCGGCCTGATGCGCGACCTCGGCGAAGCCTCGCGCAACGCCGCCAAGGTCCAACTGAAGACCAAGAGCAACCTGACCCTGGCGCGCCAAGCCATCGGCGTCGACACCGACGCCTTGGCCAAGGCTGATGCCGCCAAGGCCGGAAAGAAAGCCGAGTAATGAGTCTGGAACCCGCGTTCGACGCCTTTTCGGAAGCCTACCAGTCCGGACGGCAGCAGGTCGTCTGGACCCGTCTGATCGACGATCTCGAGACCCCGGTCTCGGCCTATCTGAAGATCGCCCAGACGCGTCCCTACAGCTTCCTGTTCGAGAGCGTCGAAGGCGGGACCTGGCGCGGTCGCTACTCGATCGTGACCATGAACCCGGACCTGGTGTGGCGTTGCCGCGGCGACCAGGCCGAGATCGCGGAAGGCGACGACATCCCCGCCGGCCGCTACACGGCCCAGCCGGGCGGCGCTCTGGACAGTCTTCGTGATCTCGTGGCGCGTTCACGCATGGACCTGCCGGCCGGCCTGCCGCCCATGGCCGCCGGCGTGTTCGGGGCCCTGGGCTACGACCTGGTCCGTCTGGTCGAGCGCCTGCCCGACATCAATACGGACGCGCTGGGCCTGCCGGACGGGATCATGACCCGGCCGCAGATCGTGGCGATCTTCGACGCCATCGCCCAGGAGATCATCCTGACCACGGCCGTGCGTCCGCAAGCCGGCGTCTCGGCCCAGGACGCCTACGCCGCCGCCCGCGCCCGGATCGAGACGGTCATGGCCGACCTGCATCGCCCGCTGGGCCACGACGCGCCGCGTCCGGCCCGCGGCCCGATGGAGTTCACCACCCCGGTCAGTCGCGCCGACTACGCCGACGTGGTCGCCCAGGCCAAGGACTACATCGCCGCCGGCGACATCTTCCAGGTCGTGGCCAGCCACCGCTTCCGCGCGCCCTTCGACCTGCCGCCGTTTGCGCTGTATCGCTCGCTGCGCCGCACCAACCCGTCGCCGTTCCTGTTCTTCCTGAACCTGGACGGCTTCAACTTGATCGGCTCCAGCCCCGAGATCCTGGTCCGCCTGCGCGATGGCAAGATCACCATCCGGCCGATCGCCGGCACCCGTCCGCGCGGCGCCACGCCCGAGCAGGACGCGGCGCTGGAAGCCGAGCTGCTGGCCGATCCCAAGGAACGCGCCGAGCACCTGATGCTGCTGGACCTAGGCCGCAACGACGTGGGTCGTGTCGCGATGCTCAACCACCAGGGCCGCAACGCCCCAGCCGAGCGTCCCAAGGGCCCCAACGTCCGCGTGACCGAAAGCTTCAAGATCGAGCGCTACAGCCACGTCATGCACATCGTCTCGAACGTCGAGGGCACGGCGCCCGACGGGGTCGATCCGGTCGACGTGTTGATGGCCGCCCTGCCCGCCGGCACCCTCTCCGGGGCGCCCAAGGTGCGGGCCATGGAGATCATTGACGAGCTGGAAGTCGAAAAGCGCGGCATCGGCTATGCCGGCGCCGTGGGCTATTTCGGCGCCGACGGCTCGGTCGACACCTGCATCGTGCTGCGCACGGCGCTGGTCAAGGACGGCATGATGTACGTCCAGGCCGGCGGCGGCATCGTCGCCGACAGCGATCCGGACGCCGAGTACGACGAAACCCTGCACAAGTCCCGCGCCCTCAAGCGCGCGGCTGAAGAGGCCTGGCGATTCAGCTGAGCCTTAGGGCTGTTCTTCCGCTGAAGGACTAGTCGCCCAGGCGATCGTCCGGGAGGTGCTGAGTGACCGCCGGCGGCGCCAGCACCATCACCGTGGCGAAAGCCAGCGCGCAGATCGCGGCGAAGGCCGCGGCGGCCAGCACCGGCGCCATCTTCTGGGCGCGAGTCTTGGGCCGCAGCAGCGCGCGGACATAGGCGACGGCGACAGGGTCCAGGGCGGAATCACGCGGGTCCATGCCCATATGATGCTTGAAGACCGCGACCGCTGTAACCGTAACTGAAAGCCGCGCGCGAAAATGCCGCTACACAAAGGCTTCGCTCAGGCCACAGGCATTTTGGATGACCATCCAAAATGCCTGCGTCTTCTCAAAACCTGGAGCGCGTTCGGGCGGCGAAACCGCTTACACTTTCGCCTAACGCGCTCTAGAACCGCACCTCGAAAGGCGGCGTCATGATCCTCGTCATCGATAACTACGACAGCTTCACCTACAACCTCGTCCACTATCTGAACGAGCTGGGGGCCGAGACGGTCGTCTACCGCAACGACGCGCTGACCGTGCAGGAGGCTCTGGGCCTGGCGCCGGCCGCCGTCCTGCTGTCGCCGGGCCCCAAGGCCCCGGACCAGGCCGGCATCTGCCTGCCCCTGCTGCAGGCCGCGCCCGAAGGCCTGCCGATCCTGGGCGTGTGCCTGGGCCACCAGGCCATTGGGCAAGCGTATGGCGGCGAGGTGATCCGCGCCAAGGCCGTCATGCACGGCAAGGTCAGCAAGGTCCGCCACGACGACAAGGGCGTCTTCAAGGGCCTGCCTAACCCCTTCACCGCCACCCGCTACCACTCGCTGGCCGTCCGCCGCGAGGACCTTCCCGCCGACCTGGAAGTGACCGCCTGGACCGACGACGGCGAGATCATGGGCGTGCAGCACAGGACGCGTCCGGTGTTCGGCGTCCAGTTCCACCCGGAATCGATCGCCACCGAGGGCGGCCACCAGATGCTGGCCAACTTCATGGACCTGTCGGGCGTCAAGCGCGACGCGCAGATCTGGGTCTAGCCATGTCCGACGCCTTCAAGCCGCTGCTGGCCAAGCTGGCCGACGGCCAGACCCTGGGCGACGAGGACGCCGAGGTGTTCTTCGCCGCCTGCCTGCGCGGCGAGCCGACCCCGGCCCAGGTGGCCGCCGCCGTCACCGCCATGCGCCTGCGCGGCGAGACGGTGGGCGAGATCGCCGCCTGCGCCCGCGCCATGCGCCGCGCCGCCGTGCAGCTGGAACATCCCTACGAGGTCATCGACGTCTGCGGCACCGGCGGCGATGGCCTGCACACCCTGAACATCTCCACGGCGGTCGGTTTCGTGGCCGCCGGCGGAGGCCTGAAGGTCGCCAAGCACGGCAACCGCGCCATCACCTCCAAGTCCGGCACCGCCGACGTCCTGACCGCCCTGGGCGTCAATATCGACGCCACGCGCGAGCAGCAGCGCCGGGCCCTGGACGAGGCCGGCATCTGCTTCCTGTTCGCCCAGGCCCACCACGCGGCGATGAAGCACGTCTCGCCGATCCGCCAGCAGCTGGGCTTTCGCACCATCTTCAACCTTCTGGGTCCGCTGACCAATCCGGCCGGCGCCAAGCGGCAGGTGGTCGGCGTCTCGGCCCCGCGCTTCGTGGAGCCGATCGCCAAGGCCTTGGGCGCGTTGGGCGCCGAGCGCGCCTGGTCGGTGCACGGCTCGGGCATGGACGAGCTGACCACGACGGGCGAGACCGAGGTCGCCGAATGGCGCGACGGCCGCATGCATCTGTTCACGATCACGCCCGAGGCCGTGGGCCTGCCCCGCGCCGCGCTGGCCGACATCACCGGCGGTGATCCCGAATTTAACGCCGCCGCCCTGACCCGCCTGTTCGACGGCGAAAAGGGCGCCTATCGCGACATCGTGCTGCTGAATGCCGCCGCCGCCTTCCTGGTGGCCGACAAGGTCGAGACCCTGGTCGAAGGCATCGAACTGGCCGCCGAGGTCATCGACGAAGGCCGCGCCAAGACGGCCCTGGCCGGCCTGGTGGCCGCTACGAATATGGAAGTCCCCGCGTGACCGATATCCTCGCCAAAATCGCGGCCTACAAGCGCGAGGACGTCGCGGCCCGCAAGGCCGAGCGCTCGCAGGCCGATGTCGACGCCGCCGCCCTGGTCGCCACGCCGTCGCGCGGCTTCAAGGCCGCTTTGGAGGTCCATCACGCCCCCGGCAAGCTCTCCTTGATCGCCGAGATCAAGAAGGCCTCGCCGTCCAAGGGCCTGATCCGCGAGGACTTCGATCCCCCGGTGCTGGCCCGCGCCTACGAAGCCGGCGGCGCGGCCTGTCTTTCCGTGCTGACGGACGGTCCCAGCTTCCAGGGCGCCGACGAGTACCTGGCAGCCGCCCGCGCGGCGACCGCCCTGCCCTGCATCCGCAAGGACTTTCTGGTCGATCCCTGGCAGGTGGCCGAAAGCCGCGCCCTGGGCGCCGACGCCATCCTGGTCATCCTGGCCATGATCGACGATGCGCTGGCCGCCGAGTTGATGAGCGAGGCCAAGCGCCTGGGCATGGACGCCCTGGTCGAGGTGCACGACGAGGCCGAGATGGCCCGCGCCGGCGCCCTGGGCTCGGATCTGGTCGGCATCAACAACCGCGACCTGAAGAGCTTCGTCGTCGACCTGGCCGTCACCGAACGCCTGTCGGCCCAGGCCCCGAAAGGCGCCCTGCTGGTCACCGAAAGCGGCATCTTCACCCACGAGGACGTGGTGCGCATGGAAGCGACCGGCGCCAAGGCCATGCTCGTGGGCGAAAGCCTGATGCGCAACGCCGACGTCACTACGGCCACCCAGACCCTGATCGGCTGACAAATAGAGGCTGAAGGATCGGGTGCGCGCCATCTGGCGTTTTTCCCGACAGCCGCTCACAGTCCTCTCGACAAGAACGCCGCCGCGCGAGGAAACGCGAATGCATTGGCTCGCCCGCGTGGTGAATTGGTCCCTCGTCGCCTTCTTCAAGCGCGAGGGCTGGACGATCGAGGGCTCGGCCCCGACCACGACCCGCAAGTTCGTGATCATCGCCGCGCCGCACACCAGCAACTGGGACTTCGTCTATTTCCTGGGCGCGGCCGACGCCCTGAACCTGAAGCTCAGCTTCATGGGCAAGGCCTCGCTGTTTCGCTGGCCGTTCGAGCGGCTGATGAAGGACCTGGGCGGCGTGCCGATCGACCGCTCGCAGTCGCGCGACACGGTCCAGGCCATGGCCGACGAGTTCGCCCGCCGCGACGAATTCATGCTGACGATCGCGCCCGAAGGCACGCGCGGCAAGGCCAGCGGCTGGAAGACCGGCTTCTACAACATCGCCCTGAAGGCCGGCGTGCCGATGGTGCCCGGCTTCATGGACTATAAGCGCAAGGTCGTCGGCCTGGGCCCGGCGATGACGCCCAGCGGCGATTACGAGAAGGACCTGGCCGTGCTGGCGGCGTTCTATGCGCCCGTCACGCCGAAGCATCCGGAATTGAAGACCATCCTCTAACGCGCCACGATTTAGCCAAGCTCGCCGTCCTAACCTTGACCTCTGCAAGCAAGGGGACGGCGATGCGCAAGTGGACTGAAGGCCTGATCGAGACCGCCAAGACGGCGGCCATCGTGCTGGTGGTGTTCCTGATCCCGCGCACGGTCTTCTGCCAGCCGTTCACGATCCCGTCGGAGTCGATGCAGCCCACCCTGCTGGTCGGCGACTACATCCTGGTCTCCAAGTATCCGTACGGGGTGAGCCGGCACTCGATCCCGCTGAGCCCGCCGGTCGGCCACGGCCGGCTGTTGGGCCAGGCGCCCGAGCGCGGCGACATCGTGGTTTTCAAGAAGCCCAGCGACGGCCGCACGGACGTGATCAAGCGCGTCATCGGCCTGCCCGGCGACCGCATCCGGATGAACGGCGGCGGGGTGCTCATCAACGGCGCCCCCGTCACCCAGACCCTGACCGGCATCGACGCCGAAGGCTCCCCCGGCGCCTGGCCGATCCCGGTTCGCCACCTGCGCGAGACCCTGCCCAACGGCCGCACCTACGCCACCAACAGCTTTGGAGCCGACACGCTCGCGGCCAATACCGGCGTCTATACCGTTCCGGCCGGCTGCTACTTCGTGATGGGCGACAATCGCGACAACTCGCTGGACAGCCGCTTCAATCCCGGCTCGACGCCCAAGGGCTATGCCTCGTGCGCCTGGGACGTGGCCCGCGACGCCGATCTGCCGCCGGAGTTGGGCATGGGCTTCATCCCGGCCGAGAACCTGGTCGGCCGCGCCGAGCGGGTGCTGTTTTCGTGGAACGGCCACGGCCTTCGGTTGGAGCGCACCCTCAAGGCGCTGCCGGCTCCCAAGGTTGGCTGAGCCCACAACCCTCGCTAGAGCCCTTTCCGATCTGATCGAAACGATCAGTCGGATAAAAAGGGCTCTCAATCAAAGATCTGGAGCATTTCACCGATCCGTTCGGATCGGAAAATGCTCTAGGGTCCGCGCCAGTTCGAGTTGAGGGAATCGAATGCGGGCCTTCCTGTCCAAGCTGCGTCGCGTCTTGTCGCCCGCCCCGCCCCCCGCCGAGGCCGTGACCGCCCCGCAAGAGCTCTGGCATCTGGTCGGCGCCGCCGACGCCGACTACGTGCGCGTGGGCCAGCAGTTCAAGCAGTTGTTCATCGACGCCGGCCTGCAGCCGCACCACGCCATCCTGGACGTCGGCTGCGGCATCGGGCGCGCCGCCGCGCCGCTCGTCGACTATCTGGACGAGACCGGCCGCTACGCCGGCTTCGACGTCATGGCCCAGGCCATCGACTGGTGCCGGGCCAATATCGCCGTCGGCGATCCGCGCTTCGAATTCACCCACGCCGACATGCACAGCGACCGGTACAATCCGGAAGGCTCGCAGCCGGCCAGCCGTTTCGTCTTCCCGTATCCGGACGCCAGCTTCGACTTCGTCTGGCTGGGCTCGGTGTTCACCCACCTCTTGGCCGCCGACCAGGCCCAGTTCGCCCGCGAGATCGCCCGCGTGCTGAAACCCGCCGGGACCAGCGTCATCTCCTGGTACCTGATCGACGACGAGGCCCGCGCCAACACCGGCAACGGCCAGATCGCCTTTGACTTCGTCCACGCCCTGGACGGCTGCTGGACGGCCAATCCGGACATGCCGGAGGACACCATCGCCTACGCCCTGGCGTCGATCCTGGCGCAGTACGAGGGCCTGGGCCTGGACGTGCTGAACGTCGCCCTCGGCGTCTGGCGCCGCCAGCCGATGCAGGACCAGGACATCATCGTGGCCCGCAAACGCGCCTGAAAGCTTTTGTTAAGCTTTTGATTCTGGGCGACATTTACCCTATCGGCCAAGCTAACTATTGATTTTGCTCGCCTTTCTCGGGCGAACGACGCTCGACTTGACTTTAGTGCGGAACGCCTAGAGAACATTCGAAAGGTTTGCGGTTTGTTCCGCGCTCCAGCCGAGGTCGACATGCTCACCCGCAAGCAGCACGAACTGCTGATGTTCATCCACGAGCGGATCAAGGAGACCGGCGTCTCCCCGTCCTTCGACGAGATGAAGGAGGCCTTGGACCTGGCTTCAAAGTCGGGCATCCACCGGCTGATCACGGCCCTGGAAGAGCGCGGCTTCATCCGCCGCCTGGCCCATCGGGCCCGGGCGCTGGAGGTGGTGAAGCTGCCGCAGCAGGCCACGACGGCCGCCCCGCCCAAGGGCCGCGGCGCGTTCCGCCCGCAGGTGTTCGAAGGCGGCGGCTCGCCGCCGCCGGCTCCGGCCGCCTCTTCGGCGCCGGCCAATGACAGCCGCGAGCTGCCGATCCTGGGCAAGATCGCCGCCGGCACTCCGATCGACGCCATCCAGCACGAGCGCGAGCGCCTGCCGGTGCCCGAAGCCATGCTGGGCAACGGCGAGCACTATGTCCTCGAGGTGCAAGGCGACTCGATGATCGAAGCCGGCATCCTCGACGGCGACTACGTCATCATCAAGAAAGGCGACACCGCCACCTCGGGCGAGATCGTCGTCGCCCTGGTCGGCGAGGAAGCCACGCTCAAGCGCCTGCGCAAGAAGGGCGGCTCGATCGCCCTGGAAGCAGCCAACCCCAAATACGAGACCCGCATCTTCGGCCCCGACCAGGTCGAGGTGCAGGGCAAGCTGGTGGGTCTGATCCGGCGGTATCACTAGACTGCTGTAGCGACCTGAGAATTGGCCCCGATCTCGCCTGAGGTTCGGGGCCTTTTCGTATCTGCCCCGTCATTCCCGCCACAAGGGCGGGAATGACGATCTGGGAGGTGGGCTGGCTACAGCCGTCCCTCCTCCGCCAACCGCTTGGCGACGGTCTCGAAGCCGGCCCAAGCGGCCGCCGCCAACGAAGCCCCGGTGCTGACCCGGCGCACGCCCAGCGCGCCCAGACTCTCGACCGACATGTCCGAGCTCCAGAACAGGATGTTGACCGGCTTGGGGGCCACGGCCTGGACGATGGCGCGGATCTCTTCGGGATCGGTCACGGCTGGGGCGTAGAGGCAGTCAGCGCCGGCGGCGGCATGGGCTTTCAGGCGCTCCAGGGTCGGCGCCAGATCACGATTGCCGCGCAGATAGCCCTCGGTGCGGCCGACCAGGATCACATCCTGGCCCGAGGCGTCGATGGCGGCGCGGGCGGCCTTCAGGCGCTCGACGGCGTCCGGCAGGTCGTAGAGGGCCGAACCCGACCAGTCCTCGATCGACAGGCCCGCGACACCGGCTTCGATGGCAAGATTGACGCTCTCGGCCACGCCTTCCGGAGCGTCGGCAAAGCCGGCCTCGAAGTCGGCATTCACCGGCAGGTCGGTGGCGGCGCATAGCTGGGCCAGGTGGGCGATCACCCCCTCGCGGGTGATCTCGCCATCATCCTTGCCCAGAGCCCAGGCCGCCCCGGCGCTGGTCGAGGCCAGGGCCTTGAAGCCCAGCTTCTGCAGCCGCTTGGCGCTGCCGGCGTCCCAGGGGTTAGGCAGCGCAAAGCAGCCCTCGACATGCAAGGCGCGAAAAGCGGCGCGGCGGCCGGCGAACGGGTTCGACATCACCAATCCTCCAAAAGACGCGCGAGACTTAGCCGCCACTTATGTCACTGGATGTCAGCAGGCGGCTCCAAGGCCGGTCGCCTCGCAATGGCTGCGCCCAGACGATGCGCCAGCCGTCCGGATGGCGATAGAGCTCGGCGGCCCCGCCCCGGGCGAAATCCTCCGCGGCCAGCAGCACGGTGTCGGCGCACAGCGGCGGGATCCGCGCCGGCGCTGGTCCTCGGATCACCACGACCTCGCTGGCTGCGCACATGCCCGACAGGGTCTCGGCGTCGGGCGTCTTGCGGCTCCAGGCCAAGGACAGCCGCACCGGCGCGCCCAAGGCCGGTGCGCAGACCCGCTTCTCGCACGCATAGAGGCTCCAGGTCGCGGGCTCGAGACCCCGCCGGCGCGCCCACAGCTCTGCGCCGAAGCGCTTGGCGTCGGTGCGCAGCAGCACGGCCACATCGCCGGAACGGACGGCCGCCGTAGCGCCATCGGCGGCGATCCAGGCGTCCGGCGGCGTGGGACGCGGCCACAGGGCGACCGCCAGGGCCAAGGGTGCGCCGATCCAGCGCAGGCGGCCCTTCCACAGGCACAGGATCATCAGGCCCAGGAAGGCGACCACCAGCACCTGGGGCGGTGCGCTGGCGACGATCCTCTGGGCGCCGTAGGCGGCGGCGAAGCCGTTCGCGATCCCGACCATGCCATCAATGCCCCAGCCCGCGACGGCCAGGAACGGCGCGCCCAGACCGGACGGCTCCAGCAAGGTCCCGATCGCCAGGAACGGCATGATCACGAACGACGACAGCGGCGCGACCGCCAGATTGGCCGGCAGGCCCCAGACGGCGACGCGGTTGAAGTGCTGCATCGCGAACGGCGCGGTCGCCAGGCCCGCCACGAGGCTCGCGGCGACCGAAGCCGCCAGCCAGGTGATCCCCGCCTGCGGCCAACGGATCCACCAGGGCGTCGAAATCTCCTTCACCGGCCGCGGCCACGCCTCGGCCAAGGCCACCAGGGCGGCGGTGGCGGCGAACGACATCTGGAAGCCCGGCTCGCCGGCCGTCTCGGGCTTCAGCGCCAGGATGACCAGCGCCGCGACCGCCAGGCCGTGCAGCGTGATCGCTCGTCGATCGAACAGGACGGCCAGGAACGCCACGCTGGCCGTGATCGCCGCTCGCTCGGCCGGCGGCGGCGCGCCGGAGATGACCAGGTAGCCCAGGACGGCGACCAAGCCGGCGACGGCGGCGATCTTCTTGCCCGGCGCCCGCAGGGCCAGCCAAGGCCAGGCGGCGACGCCCAGCCGCACCACGCCGAACATGAAGCCGCCGACAATGGCCATGTGCAGGCCGGAGATCGAGATGATGTGCGCCAACCCCGAGGCGCGCATGGCGTCTGTCTGCGCCTGGGGGATCCAAGCCTCGTGTCCGGTGACCATGGCCGCACCCAGGCCGCCGCTGGTGGGTCCCATGCGCGCATAGATCCGCTGAGCCAGGCTCCAGCGGAAGGCGTTGATCGCCATGGAGAGGCGCAGACGCCACGGCGGCGGATCCAGCCGCGCCGCATCCCAGTCGCCGATCACGAATCCCACGCCGCCGATCGAGTCGAACCAGGCGTCGCGGGCGAAATCGTACGATCCCGGCGCGGCCGGCGGCGGCGGCGGTCCCAGCATGGCTCTCAGCCGGATCGACTGCCCCGGCGCCGGCGTCTCGTTCTCGCCGATCGTCACCCGAATCCGGCGCGGCGTGCGCTCCGGCGGCAGGCCCGACACCCAGGCGGGCGCGATCAGCAGGCGCGGCCCGCCTGCGCCAGGGCTGACCACGTCGACAACGAAGCCCTCCACTCGCCGCACGACCCGTTCTCCGGCCATGATCGGCGCGGCCACCCGGTCGCTGCGGACCTTGGCGGCAAAGCCTCCAGCCGCGCCGCAGGCCGCCAAGCTGACCACGGCCACCAACAGCCTGGTAGCGTTCCGCTGACGAAGCGTCTGCCAGACCGCCGCCAGCACAAGCGTCACGCCGCCCAGCCACCAGAAAGACGGCTCACGCCCCGCTTCCAGATAGCCCGCCGCGCCGAGGCCGAACGCCACCGGCGTCCACAGGAAGGCGCGCGCCGCGTTGACTCGCACTTCGGCGACCATCAGCGCCGCGGCGTCCCGCCAGGAGACCCGCCTTGCCGCTATCGCCGGCGCAACATCGGCAAGTTCCGCGCCTAACACTTGGAAACCACTGTATTTTTGACGACTAAGCCAAGTTCGCCGCTATGCGGAATATGGCTGGTCCCGGAAGGAAGCGGCATGCTAAGACGCGCCGCCCCAAGTCGCTCAGCACTCGCCTTGCGGTTCGCGTTCCTCGACGCCATTTCCGCGTCCAGCCCCACAGACTCGAAGCTCATGTCGAACCCCACCTCTTCCGGCGTCGTCACGCGCTTCGCCCCCTCGCCTACCGGTTTCCTGCATATCGGCGGCGCCCGCACGGCGCTGTTCAACTGGTTATATGCACGCCACACGGGAGGAAAGTTCCTTATTCGCGTCGAGGACACCGATCGCGAGCGTTCGACCGAGGCGGCCGTCGCCGCCATCTTCGAGGGCCTGAACTGGCTGGGCCTTGAATCGGACGCCGAGGTCGTATTCCAGCACACCCGCGCCCCGCGCCACGTCGAGGCCGTGCAGGAAATGCTGGCCGCCGGCCGCGCCTATCGCTGCTGGATGACCGTCGAGGAACTGGAAGTCGCCCGCGAGAAGGCCCGCGCCGAAGGCCGCGCCATCCGCTCGCCCTGGCGCGACGCAACCGACGGCGACCTGTCGGTCCCGCACGTCATCCGCTTCAAGGGTCCGCTGGACGGCGAGACCGTCGTGGACGACATGGTCAAGGGCCCGGTGACCTTCCGCAATATCGAGCTGGACGATCTCGTTCTGCTGCGCGCCGACGGCGCCCCGACCTACAACCTGGCCGTGGTCGTCGACGACCACGACATGGGCGTCACCCACGTGATCCGCGGCGACGACCACCTGAACAACGCCGCCCGTCAGAGCCTGATCTACAAGGCCCTGGGCTGGGACGTGCCGGCCTTCGCCCACATCCCGCTGATCCACGGCCCGGACGGCGCCAAGCTCAGCAAGCGCCACGGCGCCCAAGCCGTCGGCGAGTTCGCCGACCTGGGCTACATCCCCGAGGGCATGCGCAACTACCTGGCGCGCCTGGGCTGGGGCCATGGCGACGACGAGGTGTTCAACGACGAGCAGGCGATCAGCTGGTTCGACGTGGCCGACGTGGTCAAGGCGCCGGCGCGCCTGGACTGGGCCAAGCTGAACCACATCAACGCCCAGCACCTGCGCAAGGCCGACGACGCCCGCCTGACCGAGCTGGCCCTTGCGGCCGCCGAGAAGCGCGGCGAGAGCCTGCCGGCCGACGCTCGCGAGCGCATCGCCCGCACCGTTCCGGAAGTGAAGGAAGGCGCCAAGACCATCCTGGAGTTGGTCGACCACTGCGCCTTCGCGCTGAAGACGCGTCCGCTGGCGCTGGAAGAGAAAACCCAAAAGCAGCTGACCGAGGAAACCGTCGAGCGCCTCAAGCGCCTGCGGGAGCAACTGGCCTCGGTCGCCAGCTTCGACGCCCCTACCCTGGAAACCGCGTTGAAAACGTTCGCGGAATCCGAGGACGTCGGCTTCGGCAAGTTCGGCCCTGCCCTGCGCGGGATCCTGACCGGCGGCGCGCCGGCTCCGGACCTGAACAAGACCATGGCCGCGCTCGCCCGCGAAGAGAGTTTGGGGCGCCTTGACGACGCCCTGGCCTAGCGCGCATGAGGCGCTATAACGCACCTGCGAAAACGAAAGTTGGACTGCTCGTTCCAATTTATGAAGGGGTCTACTGATGACCGATAAAGCCACGCTGACGATCGGCGACAAGAGCTACGACCTGCCGATCCTCAAGGGCAGCACGGGTCCGGACGTTCTGGACATCCGAAAGGTCTACGCTGAAAGCGACCACTTCACGTTCGATCCGGGCTTCACGTCTACGGCGTCGTGCGAAAGCAAGATCACCTATATCGACGGCGACGCCGGGATTCTGCTGCACCGCGGCTATCCCATCGACCAGCTGGCCGAGAAGTCCTCGTTCCTCGAGGTCTGCCACCTGCTGCTGAACGGCGAACTGCCGACGGCCGACGAGTTCGCCAAGTTCGAGCGCAACATCACCTATCACACGATGCTGCACGCCCAGTTCGATCGCTTCTTCGAGGGCTTCCGCCGCGACGCCCACCCGATGGCCGTCATGACCGGCGCCGTCGGCGCCCTGTCGGCCTTCTACGCCGACAGCATCAATGTCGACGACGCCCGCGAGCGTGAGATCAGCGCCCATCGCCTGATCGCCAAGATGCCGACGATCGCCGCCCGCGCCTACAAGTACACGGTCGGCCAGCCGTTCGTGTCGCCGCGCAACGACCTGTCGTACTCGGAAAACTTCCTGCGCATGTGCTTCGCCGTGCCGGCCGAGGACTGGAAGCCGAACCCGGTGCTGACCCGCGCCATGGACCGGATCTTCATCCTGCACGCCGACCACGAGCAGAACGCCTCGACCTCGACCGTCCGCCTGGCCGGTTCGTCGGGCGCGCACCCGTTCGCCTGCATCGCCGCCGGCATCGCCTGCCTGTGGGGCCCGTCGCACGGCGGCGCCAACCAGGAAGCCCTGGAGATGCTGGAAACCATCGGCTCGGTCGAGAACATCCCGGACTACGTCCAGGGCGTGAAGGACCGCAAGTACAAGCTGATGGGCTTCGGCCACCGCGTGTACAAGAACTTCGACCCGCGCGCGAAGGTCATGCAGAAGACCGCCCACGAAGTGCTGGCGGAACTGGGCCACAACAACGACCCGCTGCTGCAGGTCGCCCAGGAGCTGGAAAAGGTCGCCCTGAGCGATCCGTACTTCATCGACCGCAAGCTGTACCCGAACATCGACTTCTATTCGGGCATCACCCTGCGCGCGATGGGCTTCCCGACCAACATGTTCACCGTGCTGTTCGCCCTGGCCCGCACCGTCGGCTGGATCAGCCAGTGGAAGGAAATGTTCGAGGACCCCACCCGCAAGATCGGTCGTCCGCGTCAGCTCTACACGGGCGCCACGCAGCGCGACTACATCCCGGTTGAAAAGCGCTAAGGCGCGGTTCTTCGGACCAAGGATCAGGCCCCGCTTCGGCGGGGCCTTTTTCGTTTAGCGCTTCAAGAGGAAGCTGAGGACCTCGGCCACGGCGCGGTACAGCGCCTCGGGGATCTCCTCGTCGATCTCGATGGTCGACAGGGCCTGAGCCAGCACGGGGTCTTCCTCGATCGGCACGCCGTGCTCGCGGGCTGTCTCGATGATCTTCTCGCCCACCCAGCCCTGGCCCGAGGCCACGACCTTGGGGGCGTTGGGCTCTTCGTAGAGCAAGGCCACCGCGATGCGCGGCCGGGCCGAGGGTCCGCTGATCCCGCTCATGAAGCCTGGTCCACGAAATGGCCCAGGGGACTGACGCCGCCGGGAGACGGCGGCGCGCCGGAATGGACGGCCACCTCGGGGGTCAGCTCGGCTTCACGCAGGGCCGCGCCCAAGCTCTCCTCGCCAGCTCGCAGGCGGGCAATGGTCTCGGCCCGCTCGGCCCACAGCGAGACCCGCGTGCGCGAGCCCGTCAAGGTGACCATGGCATGGACCGGGCCCAGCGGCTCGACATCGATCGAGAAGCGGGCCTTGTAGGTGCGTTCGGCCGGACCGACCGCGCCGCCAGAACCGCCGCCGTCATGGCTGATCTCGAACTGCGCGACGGCCACGCCTTGGGGCGTCACGAACGGCAGGTCCAGGTTCAGGCGCGCCCCCGGCTGGCGGGCTTCGGGCGTCTCGAGTTCATGCTGCTGGGCGTCGGGCAGAGAGGCGATCTGCATCAGGTCCTGTCGCGCCAGGGCGCCGCTCGCGCCCTTCAGCAGACCGCGCACGACGTCGATGGTCGACTGGCCCAGGGACTGCGTCGGCGATGTCGGCTTCTGGCCGGCCATCGGGCCGCCGGCATAGGGCGGCGGCGGGACCTTGGAGCGGGCGATCTCGACAGCCGGGGCGCCGTAGCCTCGTGCGACGACGGCCTTGGCTTCGGCTTGCGGCGGCGGCTCCTCGGCGAGGGCTTCCTCAGCCAGCAGACCGGCTTGGATCAGCGGCGACAGCGCCTGCCGCGCGGCCGCCACGGGATTTGGCGGGGCCTTGGGCGGGGCGACGAAGGAACCGAAGCGGGCGGCCAGCGGCTCTTCCTCCGGCGGCTGCGGCGGGGATGCGTTCGGCTTGGGCGCGGGCGCGGCGCCCTCGGTCTGCGGGGCCTGCGGCGAAGGCGACGCCGGCGTCGCCACGGTCGGAGCGTCCTTGGGAACCTGGGCCAATTTCGGCTGGGTCGGCGCGGGCGTCGACGCCGGCGTGGAGGTCTGCGCGGGGGGCGGTTGAGCGGCCGGGCCCTGCGGCGCTGCGCGGACCGTGGGTTGCTTAGAATCCACCGGGGCGGATGGTGCCTCAGCGGCATGTTCCGCCGGAAGCTCGGCAATCGCTTGAGGCACGGCGCGGGCCAGCCAGGCCGACAGCGCCCCCCGGAACACCAGCAGTGCGGCCTTCATGTCATTGGCCTGCGGAAGCGTCGGAGCGGCCTCAGGAGAGGTCGCGACGGCCGCGCGCGCCATGCGGGCTTCCAGGAAGACGCCGGAGCGCTCCACAGCTTGGCGCAGCCCCTGGGGCGTGGCCAGTTCAGCGGCCTTGGGCGTCTGGGCCAGCAGCGCCCTGCCCGCCTCGCGCACCTCGGACGGCATGTCGGAGCGGTCGACGACGGCGCGGACATTGGCCATCAACGGCGCAACGCCGACCTGGCGCGGCACGGCCTCGGCGGCGGCGGTGCGCACCGCGCGAGCCATGCGGGTCTCGGGCGTCGCCTTGGGCGCAGCCTGTTGAGGTGGAAGCGCGCCCTTGGCCGTACTCGAGGCGTCGGCGGCGTGGCCAGCGTCCTGAGGCGAGACCTGGCCGGCCTGCTCAATCGGCGCGCCGGTCTTGGGCGGTGTTTGAGGCGCGGCCGGACGGCCCACGATTTGCCCCAGCTCGGCGCTCATGTTGGTCAGCGCCTGGCGGGCCATGGCCTGCAGAACGGCGACCGAATCCGGAGGGGTTCCGGCCGGAAGGGCAGGAAGGATCGGGGTCAGGGGCGTGGTCGGGTCGATGGCCACGACGACGGCTCCACGGCGACAGTTGTCCTGACCCTATGAGTCGAGCGTAAAACTCCGGTTAACCACCTTGGCCGTGAGCCTTCAGGAAGCCCAGCAGAGCGTCGGCAGCCGCCTCTGATGGATCGGGCATGCCCCGTCCCATCTTGTCCAGCGCAACGCTCTGCTCGGCCGCCTGGCGCGCCCGCAGGGCCGGATCGTCGAGCAGCTTGCCAACCTCGCGCGCCAGGCCTTCACCGTCACAGGCGTCCTGCAGCAGTTCCGGCGCCACGGCCTTGCCGGCGGCGATGTTGAACAGCGTCACCCACTTGGGCTTCATCAGGCGCCTGAGGATGGCGTAGGTGATGGCGCCGGTCTTGTAGCCGACCACCATGGGCGCGCCGGCCAGGGCCAGTTCGGTGGTCACCGTGCCGCTGCACGCCAGGGCGACATCGCCGGCGACGAAGGCGTCGTCCTTCAACGCCTCGTCCTCGATGACGTGAGCGCGGAACGGCCAGCCGGCCACGCGGGCCTTCACGGCCTCGACCACGGTGTAGGCGGCGGGAATGACGACCACCAATTCGGGCCGCTCCGCCTTCAGCCGGCGCACGGCGTCCTCGAAGGCCGGCATGACGCGCTCGATCTCGGACGGTCGGCTGCCGGGCAGCACCAGCAAAACCTGGTCTGTCGCCGAGGCTCCAACGGCGGTCCGCAAACGCGCGCCGTCGGCATGGTCGAAACGCTTGGCCAGGGCCGAATTACCGACGAAGACGTTCTCCAGCCCGGCGGCGTCGAAATACGGCTTGTCCATCGGCTGGATCGACAGCAGCAGGTCGACGGCCCTGGCCAGGCCCTGGGCGCGCCCTTCACGATAGGCCCAGACTTGCGGCGCGACATATTTCACCAGCGGCAGCTTGGGATCGAGCTTCCGCAGCGCCTTGGCCAGGCGAATGTTGAAACCCCAGCTGTCGATCAGGACCGCCACATCTGGCTTCTCGCGGGCCGCCAGAGCCACCGTGTCGTCCAGGCGCGCCTTGACCGTCGGGTAGGCTTTCAGGCCCTCCCAGATGCCCAGGATCGACAGGTGGGCGATGTCGAAGGGACTCTCGACCCCTTGCTCGGCCATCTTGGCCCCGCCGACGCCGACGAAGGTGACCTGATCGTCCAGCCGCGCCCGCAGCGCTTTGGCAAGGCTGGCGCCCAGCGTATCGCCCGACGCCTCGGCGGCGACCAGCATCACCTTAAGCATCAGGGCCGCCCCTGCGGATCGACCCCCAGCACGAAGAGGCCCAGATCGTCGGCGCAGGCGATCACCGCCTCGCGGTCGACCACCAGCAGGCGGCCGGTTTCGCCGACCACGCCAGCCAGGCCCGCGCGGGCGGCGCGCTGGAGGGTGGCCACACCGATGGTGGGCAGGTCGACCTTGGTCTCCTGGATCGGCTTGGGCGCCTTGGCCAGCACGCCCTTGGGACGCTCGGCCGAGCCGCGGATGGCCCCTGGCAGCTGCTCCACGCGGCGCAGCATGGCGTCGGTGCCTTCCTGGGCCTCGACGGCCAGGACCAGGCCGTCGCAGACCACGGCGCCCTGCCCGACGTCCAGCCGGCCGATCTCGCGGGCGACATGCAGGGCCTTGTCGATATCGGCCATCTGCTCGGGCTTAGGGGTGTGCTTGCCCAAGCGACCGCGCGGCAGGGTCATCTCGCCCATCACCTCGTGAGCGCCCTCGATCTCGAAACCCTCCTTCTCGAATTCGTCCAGCACCCGGCGCAACAGGGCGTCGTCGCCCTTGCGCGCGGCGACGATCAGGCTGGGCAGCACCTTCACGCCCCGGGCGTCAGGCAACAGCTTCGAGAAATCGGGACGATTGACGTTGCCGGCGAAGCAGACGACCTCGCAGCCCTCGGCTCGCAGCGCCTTGAACACCTTGCCGAACTCGCCGATGCCGACCTCGATGCCGGCATGGCGCGACAGGGTCGGCTCGGCAAAGCCACGCAAGCGCATGACGGCGAAGGCGCGTCCGGCGGCCTCGCAATGGGCCGCCAGTTCGACGGGAAGCGACCCGCCGCCGGCGATCAGACCCAGCTTGCGCATCCCTCTACCCTAGATTTCCCGCTCGGGCAGGCAGAGCGGGCGGTTGGCGTCAGCGCGGATGAAGTCGACAATCTCCATGACTTCCGGATTGCCGGCATGGATCTCGGCCACGTCGTCCAGGCGCTCCTGGAAGGTGCCTTCGTCGGCGAACATCAGGCGGTAGGCGGCGCGCAGGGCGTTGATCGTCTCGCGCGAGAAGCCCCGACGCTTGAGGCCGACCAGGTTCAGGCCCTCGAGATGGGCGTGGTTGCCCCAGACCGAGCCGTACGGGATGACGTCCTTGGTCACCGCGGCCAGGCCGCCGATGAAGCTGTAGCGGCCGATGCGCGAGAACTGGTGCGCGGCGGCCAGGCCGCCCATGAACACATAGTCGCCGATCGACACGTGGCCGCCCAGGGTCGCGCCCTTGGCCAGCACCACGAAGTCGCCGACGATGCAGTCGTGGGCCACGTGCGAGCCGACCATGTAGAGGCCGTCCGAGCCGATCGTGGTCACGCCGCGGCCCGAGGCCGTGCCGGTGTGCATGGTCACGTGCTCGCGGATGATGTTGCGCGGACCGATCAAGAGCTCGGTCTTCTCGCCCTTGTGGCCCAGGTGCTGGGGCGGACCGCCCAGATTGGCGAACGGATGGACGACGCAGTTCTCGCCCAGGGTCGTCGCGCCTTCCACCACCACGTGCGACAGCAGGCGCACGCCGGCTTCCAGGGTCACGTCGGGACCGACGATGCTGTAGGGCCCGATCTGGACGTCCGCGGCGATCTTGGCCTCGGGGGCGACGATGGCGGTGGGATGGATCGTCATGCCTTGGGGCCCGTCTCGACGACCATGGCGGCGAACTCGACCTCGGCGGCGACCTTGTCGCCGACCTTGGCCACGCCCTTGAACTTGAAGATCGAGGAGCGGGCGCGCAGCACCTCGACTTCCATGCGGATCACGTCGCCGGGACGCACGGGCGTGCGGAAGCGGGCGTTGTCGACCGACATGAAGAAGATGGTCTTGCCCTCGGTGTCGACCTCCAGGCTTTTGCTCATCAGCACCGCGCCCGTCTGCGCCAGGGCCTCGATGATCAGCACGCCAGGCATCACCGGATTGCCCGGGAAGTGGCCCTGGAAGAAGGGTTCGTTGACCGTCACGCACTTGATGCCGACGATCGACTTGTGGGCCTGGTAATCCTCGGCGCGATCGACCAGCAGGAACGGATAGCGGTGCGGGATGCGCGCCAGGATCTCGGCGATATCGATGTCGGTCCGCACCGTTTGCTCGGTGTTCTCGGTCATTGTCAGCCCTTCGTCCCTCGGCCGCCCGCCATGCGCGACAGCCATGCGGTCTCCCGAAGCCACCGCTTGAGCGGCCGCGCCGGGAATCCCGTCCAAGTTTCACCTTCCGGCACGTCCTTGAACACCGAGGCGGCCGCCCCGATGCTCGCGCCCGAGCCGATGTTCAAGTGGTCAGCGACGCCGGCCTTGCCGCCAAATGCGACGCCGTCGCCGACGACCGTACTGCCCGACAGCCCCGTATAGGCCGCCAGCACGCAATTGCGTCCTACACGGACGTTGTGCGCGACATGCGTCAGGTTGTCGATCTTGGTGTTCTCACCGATCGTCGTGTCGGCGAACGCGCCGCGGTCGACGCAGCTGTTGGCGCCGATGGTGACGTTGTCCTGGATCACCACGCGCCCCAGCTGGGGCATGTCGACCATGCCGCGCGGTCCGGCGGCGGCGCCAAAGCCCGCCTCGCCCAGCACCGCGCCGGCCGAGATCGATACGCGGTCGCCCAGCAAGGCAAAGCCGATCACGGCGTTGGCGCCGATCACGCAGTCGCGGCCGATCAGAACGCCCGGACCAATGGCGGCCCCGGGGCCGATCCGCGTGCCGCGCCCAAGGCGAGCGCCCTGCCCGATCGTCACGTTCGGCGACAGCAGGACCCCGTCCTCCAGCTCTGCCTCGGGATGGATGGCGGCGGCGCCTTCATGCCGGCGCGGCGCATGCAAGCGTCCGACGGCGGCGGCCCAGGCGGCCTGCGGATGCCTGGTGACCAGGGCGGCGCAGGACGCGGGCAGGAAATCCTGGTGTTCCGGACGCACAAAACAGGCGCCGGCCCGGGTGGCCCCGGCGGCGTCCTTGCGCTTGGCGTCGGAGAAAAAGGTGATCGCCTGCGCGTCGGCCGCATCAAGCGGCGCGGCATGGACGATCATGCGGTCGCCAGCGCCCGCGTCCGCCAGTTCAGCGGCGCCGGCCCGGGCCAACTCGGAAAGCGACGCCGGACCCGGGCTATCGAAGAAACGCGGGTCCGGCATGGCTCCTCACGGCAAAAACGTTCCCCTTAGGTAAACCCAAGGGAGACGATTCGCTTATTTATTGGACGGCTGCAGAGCGGCGGCGCCCGGGACCTGCTGGTCCAGACGTTCGCGGTCGAAGGTCAGCGTCTTGATGCGGGCGTCCAGAGCGGTCACCACGGCGCTGGTGATGTCCATGGCCGGATTGGCCAGCATCACGGATTCGCGGTCGAACAGGATGCTGCACTTGGCGGCCTGGTAGGCCTGCTTGATCGGCGTGTCCATCTCTTGATAGACGCGCGCGAGGGCCTTCTGCTCGGTGGCTTCCACTTCACGCTGGCGCAGTTGGCCCTTGCGTTGCCAGGCGTTGGCCTTGACCTGCAGGGCGGCGGCTTGCTGCTCCAGGGCGTCTTGAGCCGTGGTCGCCTTCTTGGCGTCCAAAGCCTTGCCTTCATTTTCCAGGGCCGTGCGCTCACCGCCCAACTCGGCGTTGACCTGCTGGGTGATGGTTTGCAGGCGCGCGGTGACGGCCTTGCCGACCTGCGAGCCGCCAACGACGCTCGGGGTCGACAGGATGCAGACGCCCGGCAGGGCCGGACCGTGCGAGATGGCCGCAGCGGCCGGCGCGGCGGCGGGAGCCGTCTGGGCCGAAGCGCTGGTCGCGATAGCGAGGGCGACGACGCTGGACGCGGCCGCGGACAGGAACTTGGACATGTTTATTGGAACCTTGTGGAGGTGGAGAACCGGAACGTTTCGGTTCGGTCGTAGACTTCCTTGGCCAAAATGCGGCTGATATCGAATCGAATGGGGCCCATGGGCGATTTCCAGTCAATCGAGATACCGGCCGAGGCACGCAGGCCAAGGTTGTCCTTGATGTTCGGATTGAAGACGCCGGGCGACCTCTGGCGATCCGCATCATCCAGCAGACCCGCCGTACCCACATCGCTGAACAGCGAGGCCCTGATGCCGTATTGTTCAGGCAGGAAGGTCGGAAGCGTCAACTCGAAGGTGCTGATGGCGTACAGCTTCGCGCCCATCGAGTTATAGGTGTTCGAGACGTCGCGCGGACCGATGCCGGCGATCTCGAAGCCGCGGAACGAGGTGCCGCCACGATAGAAGCGGTCGTTGATGCGAACGTTGTCGCCACCCAAGCCCTCAATATAACCGAACGAACCGGTGGCGCTGAACACGAGGCCCTTGGTGAAGCCCCAGTACCAACCGGCGTCGGCTTCGGTCTTGAGGTACTTCACGTCGCCGCCGATGCCGGCCAGGTCCTGGTTCAGGTCGGCGAACCAGCCGCGGGTCGGATTGATCGGGTCGTTGCGCTTGTCGATGCGCAGGCCGTAGCCGATCAGCGACGTAATGTAGGCGCCGCGCTGCAGGCAGAGGATCTGCGACACCGAGCCGCTGCTGCAAAGGCTGTCGGCCACGCTCACGTTGTCCTGGCGGATCGTGTAGCGCAGGCTCATCGAAGAATTGTTGGTGAGCGGGAAGCCGAGGCGGATATCGCCGCCGACCGACTTGGTGTCGTAGGCCGCATAGCGCGAGAGGTCGTAGCGGAAGGTGTACAGGTTGACGCCGGCTACGAGGTTGCGGCCAAGGAAGCGCGGCTCGCTGAAGCCGAGATCGATCTGCTGACGCAGCGAGCCCACCGAGGCGCGGGCGCGCAGGTTCTGGCCTCGACCGCGGAAGTTTCGCTCGGTGATGCCGACGTCCAGCACCAACCTGTCGATCGAGCTGTAGCCGGCGCTGAACGACAGTTCGCCCGTCGGCTGCTCCTCGACCCTGACCCGCAGGCTGGTGCGGTCCGGAGCCGAGCCCGGTGCGTCCTGGATATCCACTTCCTTGAAGAAGCCCAGGCGGCGGATGTTGTTCTTCGAGCGGTCGACCAGAACGCGGTTGTAGGCGTCGCCTTCGGCCACTTCCAGCTCGCGGCGCAGGACGTAATCCAGCGTGCGGGTGTTGCCGACGATGTCGATGCGATCGACATAGACGCGCGGGCCTTCACGGACCTGGAACACGACGTCGACGGTCTTGGTTTCGCGGTTGGGCACGTAGCGCGGGCGCACGTCCACGAAGGCGAAGCCGGCGGCGCCCGCCGCAAAGGTCAGGGCGTCGGTGGCCTGCTCGATCTTCTCGTCTTCGTACAGTTGACCGGCGCGGATCGGCAGGATCTGGGCCAGCAGGTTGCCGTCCAGCTTCTTCAGTTCCGTTTCGACGGTCACCTTGCCGAACTTGTACTTCGGACCCTCTTCCAGGGTGTAGGTGACGGCGAAGCCATTCTTGTCCGGGGCCAGTTCGGCCACCGACGATACGACGCGGAAATCGAAGAAGCCACGGTTGCGGTAGTGCTTGCGCAGTTGCTCGCGGTCGTACTCGATCCGGTCAGGGTCGTAGTTGTCGTTGCTGGTCAGGATCTTGTACCAGCGGCTTTCCTTGGTGACGACCACGTCGCGCAGGTCGTTGTCCGAGTACTCGGCGTTGCCCAGAAAGTTGATGCCCAGCACGCCGCTCTTGGCGCCTTCGGCGATCTCGAACACCAGGTCGACGCGCTTTTGCGGCAGCTCGACCACCTTGGGCGTCACGGTCGCCGAGATGCGGCCCGAGCGGCGGTACAGCTCGATGATGCGCTGGACGTCCGCCTGAACCTTGGCGCGGGTGAAAATGCCGCGCGGACGGATCTGTACTTCGTCCTTCAGCTTGTCTTCCTTGAGGGACGAGTTCCCTTCGAAGACCACCTGGTTGATGATCGGGTTCTCGACGACCTTCACGATCAGCTCGCCGCCCTGCATCTCGATCTTCACGTCGGCGAACAGGTCGGTGCGGGCCAGGGTCTTCAGCGCCAGGTCGAGGCGCTGGCTGTCGACCGTGTCGCCCGGCTGGATCGGCAGATAAGACAGAACCGTGCCCTGCTCGATGCGCTCGTTGCCTTGCACGACGATGCGCTGGACCACCCCGGTCTGGGCGGACTGCGCAAAGGCCTGATGCGGAGCCACCAGGGCCGTCGAGCCGAGGAGCAGCGCCATACCCGTGGCGAACGCGGCGCTGTGGGCGCGAAGTTTGTTCATGTGACCAATCATGGACGGAGGGCGAGCGCAGTTCACGTGAACAGGCCGCCGATGAATTTGAACACGTCGTAGCGGTTGAGGTCGTTCCACGCCGCGAACAGCATGAAACCCAGGATCAACGCAAGCCCCGCGCGGAAGCCGGCGGCCTGGAAATCCGCCCGCAGGGGCCGTTTGGCGATGGCCTCATAGGCGTACATCAGGAGATGGCCGCCATCGAGAACCGGGATCGGCAGCAGATTCATGAAGCCGATGCTGACCGACAGGCTGGCGATCAGCAGCATCGACGAGATGAAGACCCGCAGGGCCATGGTGGCCGCGTCGGGCGCGCCCTGCGCCGAAGCCTTGGTGACCGCGCCGGCCGTGTGGCCGATGCCGATCAGGCCGCTGATCTGGTCGGCGGGCAACTGACCGGTGACGAGGCGGCCCAGATAGAAGCCGATCGTCTTGATCATGCCCCACACCTCGACCGTGGCGTCGGGAATGGCCGACAGGACGCTGGAGCGCTTGAACTGAGTGACGCCGGCGTTCTCGATGCCCAACTGGCCGGTCTTCATGCGGCCGGTGATCTTGTCGTTGATCTCAACGAGGCGCGGCGTGGCGGTCAGCTGGACCTGCTGCTGGCCACGCGTGACCGTGAACTTGATCGGCAGGTTGGCGCGCAGCGAGACATAGCCCTGCAGGTCCTGGAAGGTTCCGATCTTGCGGCCGTCGGCGGCGACGATCACGTCGCCTTTCTTAAAACCCGCAACCTGGGCCGCGCCACCGGGCACGACGCCGTTGACGGTAGCCGCTCGCTGCGGCGTGCCGACCATCACCAGGAAGACGGCCATGATCAGGATGGCGAGGATGAAGTTCGAGATCGGACCGGCCGCGGCGATGATCGCCCGCTGCCAGACCGGCTTGAAATGGAAGTACTTGGCGACGCCCGCTTCGCCTTCGCGGCGCACGATCGACTCTCGCATGGCGTCCAGATTGTCCTGGTCGGGTACGCTGGCGGCGTTCTCGTCGCCCGAGAAGCGCACATAGCCGCCCAGCGGGATCGAGGCGATCCGCCACTCGACGCCCCGCTTGTCGCGCCAGGAAAACAGCGGCGGGCCGAAACCCAGCGAGAAGCAGTCGATCGCCACGCCGCAGGCGCGCGCGGCCCAATAGTGCCCCAGTTCGTGGATGGTCACCACGACGGACAGCACGAAGACCGTGGACAGGATGAAGATCAAAACGTCGGTCATGAGATGGCCGGTCCCCCGGGTCAGCGCCCGCGATGCTTTTGCGCGACAACCTCGGCCGCAATGCGGCGAGCGCTGGCGTCAATCATCATCGCGTTCTCGACCGCGTCGTCATTATCCGTGACGGATAGTGCGCCAAAACTGTTCATACGCTCGAGGGTCCCCGCCACCGAGGCGGCAATATCGAGAAACCCGATACGCCGGTCAAGGAAGGCCGCCACGGCGACCTCATTGGCGGCATTCATAGCGGCTGGCGCGGCCCCCGCCAGACGAAGCGCCTCACGGGCGATCGCGATCGACGGGAAGCGGTCCAGGTCCGGCGATTCGAAGGTCAGCTGGCCGTAGGCGGCCAGGTCCAGTCGCTTGGCGGGCCAAGGCAGGCGGTCGGGCCAGGCGAAGGCGCAGGCGATCGGCGGGCGCATGTCGGGCGCGCCCAGCTGGGCCAGGGTCGAGCCGTCGGCGTATTCCACCAGGCTATGGATCACGGACTGGGGATGGATCACGACGTCGACGCGGTCTTCCGGCGTTCCGAACAGGTACGAGGCTTCGATCATCTCGAGCCCCTTGTTCATCATCGTCGCGGAATCGACCGAAATCTTGGCGCCCATCGACCAGTTGGGATGGGCGATGGCCTGTTCCGGGGTCGCTGCGGCCATCGCGGCCTTGTCCCAGGTCCGGAACGGACCGCCCGAGGCGGTCAGGATCAGGCGCGCCACCCTGTGGGCGCAGTCGGGCTGCAGCACCTGGAATATTGCGGAATGTTCGGAATCGACCGGAATCACCGAGCCGCCCGCCGCCTTGGCGATCGCGAGCAAGGCGGGGCCCGCGCAAACGAGGCTTTCCTTGTTGGCCAGGGCGATCACGGCGCCGGTGCGCGCAGCGGCCAGGGTGGGCGCCAGGCCGGCCGCGCCGACAATGGCCGACATCACCCAGTCCGCGCCCATGGCGGCGGCCTCGATGATCGCCGTCGCGCCGGCGGCGGCGCGCACGCCGGTTCCGGCCAGGCCCTCCTTCAGCTGCTGGAGCTTGGTCTCGTCCTCGATGACCGCGACCTGCGGCCGCCAACGCAGGGCCTGCTCGACCAGGCGCTCGACATTGCGCCCCGCCGTCAGGGCCAGGATGTCAACCTCGACGCCGGATTCTTCGAAGAGGCTGAGGGTGGAAAGGCCGATCGATCCGGTCGAGCCCAGCACCACCACCTTACGAGGATAGGTCAATGGGCCCATCCCACATGGTCGATCAGGCGGACGGCGGCGACCACGATCGCCGCGAACATCAGCCCGTCGACGCGATCAAGCAGGCCGCCGTGGCCTGGAATGATATCGCCGCTGTCCTTCACGCCGAACCGGCGCTTGAGCATCGATTCCCACAGGTCGCCGGCCATGGTGGCCAGGCCGCCCAGCAGGCCGACCAGGGCCGCGGCGGGCCAGACCAGCTTCAGATGGGCGAAATGAGCCACCAGCACGGCGCCGATCGTCGCCGCCACCAAGCCGCCGATGAAGCCCGACCAGGTCTTGTTGGGCGAGATCTGGGGCCACAGTTTGGGCCCCTTCAGCAGACTGCCGGCCACATAGGCGAAGATGTCGGCGAACCAGGTCACCACGAACAGCAGCAGCGTCCACCCCAAGCCGTCCGGCAGCGAACGGACCCAGACCAGGGCGATGACCGCCGGGGCGATATAGACGACGCCATAGGCCGCGTCGGCCCGGCGCTCGACCGCGCCACGAGCGATCAGCCCGGCCAGGAACGCGCCGGCCAGCACGACCGACCAGGCGATGAAGAACAGATGCAGGAAGGCGGCGACGACCGCGACGGCGCAGAACAGACCCACCACGCCGCCCACGGCGTTGGGCGCCTTGGGCGCGCTGATCTTGCCCCACTCACGCGCCAGCAGCGCCGTGCAGACCAGGGCCAGGGCCAGGAACCAGAGCTTGCCCAGCAGAACGGCAGCCACGACCATCGGCACGAGCACGGTGGCCGAAACCACGCGCGTCTTCAGATTGCCCCAGTTGAAGCGCTTAGCCGGCGACGGCGACGTCATCGGCCGCGATCCCTCCATAACGTCGATCGCGACGGCGATAGTCGGCAATGGCCGCGGCCAGGGCCTCGGGACCGTAGTCGGGCCATAGCACGTCCTGGAACACCAGCTCGGCGTAGGCGCATTCCCACAGCAGGAAGTTGGAGATGCGGCGCTCGCCGCTGGTGCGCACGATCAGGTCCGGGGCCGGCGACGAAGCGGTCGACAAGAACCGCTCGAACGTCTCCTCGGTCAGGTCCGAAGCCTTGGCCTCACCCCGCTCGACCTTCTCGGCGAAGGCCCGCGCGGCGTCGGCGATGTCGGCCTGGCCGCCGTAGTTGAAGGCCACCTGCAGGGTGAACTCGGTATTGCCGGCGGTGCGCTTTTCGGCCCGGTCGATGACCTCAGCGATGTCCGCCGACAGCCCCGTACGGCGGCCGATGATGCGGACGCGAACGCCCGCCTTGGCCAGGCGCTCGAGGTCCGATTCGACATAGGCCTTGAGCAGGCTCATCAGCTCGGAGACCTCGTGCGCCGGCCGGCGCCAGTTCTCGGTCGAGAAGCCGAAGACCGTCAGCACGCCGACGTTCTGGCTCTGGGCGCCCTCGACGGTGCGCTTCAGGGCGTTGACGCCGGCCCGGTGACCCAGGACGCGCGGCATCCCCCGCTGCTTCGCCCAGCGGCCGTTGCCATCCATGATAATGGCCACGTGCAGACGTTGACCGGATGCGCCGTCGGCGCGTTCCGAAACGTTCTGCAGACCGGTGGTCGCCGGCATTGTCTTCAACCTTCCCTCGTCGCCTCCCCACTAACTCTCAAGGGAGGCGATTAGACCTGCATGATCTCTTGTTCTTTGATTTTCAAGGCCTCGTCGACTCGCTTGATGGCTTCGTCGGTCAACTTCTGGACCTCGGTTTCCATCTTCTTGCGCTCGTCCTCGGCGATAGCGCCGTCCTTCTCGGCCTTCTTCAGGTCGTCATTGGCGTCGCGGCGGACGTTACGGACGGCGATCTTCTGCTGCTCGGCGTATTTGCCGGCGATCTTCGAAAGATCCTTGCGGCGCTCTTCGGTCAGCGGCGGGATCGGAATGCGCAGATTCTGACCTTCGACGACCGGGTTCAGGCCCAGGCCCGACGCACGGATCGCCTTCTCGACCGAGACGACGACGCCACGATCCCAGACGCTGACATTGATCTGGCGCGGCTCGGGCACGCTGACCGAGGCCACCGCGTTCAGCGGCGTGGTCGAGCCATAGGCTTCGACCATCACCTGGTCCAGCAGGCTGGCCGACGCGCGGCCGGTACGCAGGCTGCCGAACTCTTCCTTCAGAGCGGCGACGGCCTTGTCCATGCGATCGCGGTAGCGCGACAGGACGGGTTTTTCGGCGGCGGCCATGAGGCTCTCCTCGCTTCTATATGGTTAGGCGGCGCGGTCGGAGACCACGGTGTGCGTCCCCTCGCCTCGCAGGACGTTCAGCAGGTTGCCGCGTCCCTTGATCGAGAAGACCACGATCGGAATATTGCTGTCGCGCATCAGCGCCACGGCCGAGGCGTCCATGACCCGCAGGTCCTTGGCCAGGACGTCCATATAGGTCAGGTGGTCGTAGCGCTCGGCCGTCGGATCCTTCTTGGGATCGGCGGTGTAGACGCCATCGACGCTGGTGCCCTTGAACAGGGCGTCGCACTGCATCTCGGCCGCGCGCAGGGCGGCGGCGGTGTCGGTGGTGAAGAACGGGTTGCCGGTGCCGGCGGCGAAGATCACCACACGGCCCTTTTCCAGGTGACGCTGGGCGCGGCGGCGGATGTAGGGCTCGCAGACCGTGGCCATCGGGATGGCCGACTGCACGCGGGTCTGGACGCCGATGCGCTCCAGGGCGTCCTGCATGGCCAGGGCGTTCATCACGGTGGCCAGCATGCCCATATAGTCGGCGCTGGAGCGCTCCATGCCCTTGGCCGCGCCGGCCATGCCGCGGAAGATGTTGCCGCCGCCGATCACCAGGCACAGCTCGACGCCCGACTTCATGATCTCGGCCACGTCCTGGGCGACGGATCCGACGGTGTTGGTGTCGATACCGTAGGGCGTGTCGCCCATCAGGACCTCGCCAGACACCTTCAGCAGGATACGGCGGTATTTCTGAGGTGCGTTGGTATCGGACATGGGACCGCTATTCCTGAGTCGTCGGCACGCACATTACGGTGCGTTCTACAGAAGTGGGATGTGTTTTGCCAACCGCGGCCCAGGCTCAAAGAGAGAGTAGCCGTACGGCAGGCGCAAAAAAGGCGCGGCGCGCGTCTAGACGCGCCGCGCCCTGATTGTTTGCCGGGATCCTCAAGGACCCCGGCGGCAAAGCCTTAGGCCTGGCCGGTCATCGAGGCGACTTCGGCGGCGAAGTCGTCCTGCTTCTTTTCCACGCCTTCGCCCAGGGCCAGACGGGTGAAGCCCTTCACGGTGATCGGGGCGCCCAGGGTCTTGGCGGTCTCGGCGACCAGTTGCTCGACGGTCTGGTCCGGGTTCATGACGAAGGCCTGCTTCAGCAGCACGACTTCTTCCAGGAACTTGCGGATACGGCCTTCGATCATCTTTTCGACGACGGCGGCCGGCTTGCCCGATTCCAGCGCCTGCTCGGTGAACACGGCCTTTTCACGCTCGATGGCGGCAGGGTCCAGATCGTCCGGCGACAGCGACAGCGGGGCGGTCGCGGCGACGTGCATGGCGATCTTGCGGCCCAGGTCGCGCAAGGCGGCCTTGTCGCCGGTCGACTCGACGGCCACCAGCACGCCGATGCGGCCCAGGTCGGGCGCGGTGGCGTTGTGGATGTACGAGGCGACGACGCCGTTCTCGACGGTCCACTTGGCGGCGCGACGCACCATCATGTTCTCGCCGATCGTGGCGATCAGGTTCGTCAGGTGGTCCTGAACGGTTTCGCCGCCGGTCAACTTGGCCGCGGTGATGGCGTCGACCGAACCGTCGGTGCTCAGAGCCGCGCCGGCGATCTGACGGGCAGCGCCCTGGAACAGGTCGTTGCGCGACACGAAGTCGGTTTCGGCGTTCACTTCGACGGCCGTGGCGGTTTCGCCAGCGCCTTGCTCGGCGGTGGCGACGGCCACCAGGCCTTCGGCGGCGGCGCGGTCGGCCTTCTTGGCGGCCTTGGACAGGCCCTTGGCGCGCAGCCAGTCGATGGACGCTTCGATGTCGCCGTTGTTTTCCGACAGCGCCTTCTTGCAGTCCATCATGCCGACGCCGGACTTTTCGCGCAGTTCCTTGACGAGGGCGGCGGTGATCTCAGCCATCGAAAATCTCCAGATTCAAACGGTTAGCGACCGAGCCTGCACCCAGCCGTATCTCTAATGCGTAAGCGACCGGGCTTGTTAGCCCGGTCGCATGTCAGGGTCGCGACGGCCTCCGCGGCCTGGCCGAGCCAGGCGGGAGGCGCGTTGGAATTAGCCTTCGGCCGATTCCGGAGCCGCTTCGGCGGCCGGCGCTTCTTCAGCGGCGGCTTCCGGAGCTTCCGGAGCCAGAGCGCGGGCCAGGGCCGGCTCGGTCGGGTTCACGGCGGCGCCCAGGTCGACGCCGGCGCCGGCCTGGCCAGCGGCCAGGCCGTCCAGGACGGCGTCAGCGATCAGGTCGCAGTACAGCTGCAGGGCGCGGGCGGCGTCGTCGTTACCCGGGATCGGATAGGTGATGCCGTCCGGATCGCAGTTGGTGTCGAGGATGGCGACCACCGGGATGTTCAGCTTGCGGGCTTCCAGGATCGCGATCGCTTCCTTGTTGGTGTCGATCACGAACATGATGTCGGGGATGCCGCCCATGTCCTTGATGCCGCCCAGCGACAGTTCCAGCTTGTCGCGTTCGCGGGTCAGCTGCAGCAGTTCCTTCTTGGAACGGCCTTGGCCTTCACCCGACAGGACGCCTTCCAGCTCGCGCAGACGCGCGATCGAGCCCGAAACGGTGCGCCAGTTGGTCAGGGTGCCGCCGAGCCAGCGGTGGTTCACATAGTACTGGGCGCAGCGCTTGGCGGCCGTGGCGACCGGGTCGCTGGCCTGACGCTTGGTGCCGACGAACAGCACGCGGCCGCCGGCGGCGGCGACTTCACGGACCTTCACCAGAGCTTGGTGCAGCAGCGGGATCGACTGCGACAGGTCGATGATGTGGATGTTCGAGCGCGAGCCGAAGATGTAACGATCCATCTTCGGGTTCCAGCGGTGCGTCTGGTGGCCGAAGTGGGCGCCGGCTTCCAGGAGCTGACGCATGGAGAATTCGGGAAGAGCCATCGGGCCTTTATCCTTTTTCCGGTTGAACCTCCGCGGACACCCCCGTTCCAGACCATTCTGGAGCGGGACCGGAACGGCGACGCCGGGATGTCTCCCCGGCGCAACCGAACGTCCACGTGTGGAATGGCGGCGCAAATAGTCTCTCGGCGGAGAAAAAGCAAGCCCCCAGGCCTCATCGGGGGCGCGATTGGGGACGACAAGCCGCATCGATCGCACGGTTTGGCTGGCCGCAACGCCGTTTATCGCAACAACCATCCCCGAAGAACCGAGGGATATCCGCCAGCGCTCCGCAGGACGACCGGAAAGCTGTCGCCATTCCGACATACTGATGTGGCCCCATCGGGTCGGTGACGTCGATACCACGGCATAGCTGCAGGAGGTGTCATGCTCGCGGTCTTCGATCTGGACGGAACGCTGCTGAACGGTGATTCCACAGGCCTGTGGCTTTGGGAACGGGTCAAGCGCTCACCACTGCGCGCCCTGGCCGTTCTGGCCGCGGCCCCCGTCGCCGCGCCCATGGTGATCATGCCGCGCACGCGCCGGGCCGGCGCTTCGATTCTGCTCTGGATCGCGACGGCCGGCCTCAACGAACAGAAATTACGCGAATCGTGCGCGCGGTTCGGCGAGGCGTTCCGGGCCGGGGGCAGTTCCCTCTCCTGGCGGACCGGCGGCATGACGGCTCTGCAAGCGCACCTGCGGGCGGGCGACCGCGTCGTGGTGGTTACGGCGGCCCCCGCCATCCTGGCGCAAGCCCTGATCGGACCGCTCGGCCATCCGATTGAGGTTCTCGGCACCTCGCTCAAGCCGCGCGCCGGCGGCTGGGTCGCCGACATCCACTGCCGTAACCAGCGCAAATGCCAGGCCCTGGCCGAGGCCGGTCACGGCGAGCAATGGGCCTATGCCTATACCGACAGCCTCGACGACCTGCCGCTGCTGCGCGGCGCCGAGCGGCCGGTCATCGTCAAGGGCGGCAAGGCGGCCGAGCGGCGGCTGTTCCGGGCGGGGCTGGCGAACGGGCGCGCGGCGGCCTGGTAGGGCGAGGGTTCGCACCGATACGCCAGCGCCCATTGCGGACATCCGCCCGCGAAAGCATTCTTGGCGAATGCGACCGCCAGAAGAGTTCCAGACCGATCGACTAAGGCTGCGCCCGGTCGAATGTTCGGACGCCACGGCGATCTTCAGAACCTACGCCGCCGAGGCGGCGCCGACGCGGTTCATGCCCTTCGTCCGCCACCGCGACGAGAACGACAGCTTGGCCTTCGCCCAGCGCTGCGAAGACTGCTGGACATCCAGTTCGGCCTTCCCCTGGGCCATCATCGAAAAGATCTCCGGGCGCTTCATGGGCGTCATCGAACTCCGGCTGTCGCCCCCTAAGGCCGATTTTGGCTACATCCTGGGGGAACCCTTCTGGGGGCGGGGCTTCGCCACCGAAGCGGCGTCGACCGTCGTGGCCTGGGCGATCGCCCAGCACGGCATCTTCCGCGTATGGGCCACCTGTCATCCCGACAATGCCGCATCAGCCGCCGTTCTTCGCAAGGTGGGCCTGGCCCATGAGGCCAAGCTCGCCAACTGGGAAGGGCGCCCCCAACTGAGCGAGACGGTGGGTCCCAGCGACTGCTATGCGCTGACGAGGTCGCCCCGCTAGCTGTTTCCAACCGCCCGCGCCTTCAGAACGATTTGCCGTCCACCCGCTGTGGCTGCAACGCAAAGACGTCGACGTCGTCCAGGGTGCGGACATTGATCGCCACCATCGCCTGGCCGTTCGGCGCGGTCCCGCGACCGAACGACTGGATGCCGCAGGTCTCGCAGAAGAAATGCGCAATGTTGTGGGTGTTGAACTTGTATTCAGTCAGAGCGTCCTCGCCGCTCCGCAGCTCGAAAGCGTCGGTCCCCGCGAAAGCCATGACCGCCCCCAGCTTGCCGCAGCGCGAGCAGTTGCAGCTGATCAGGTCCTCCAGACCCATCTCGACCGCAAAGCGCACGCGCCCGCACTGACACCCGCCTTCATGCCTGGCCATCGACCTTCTCCCTGTTCGTAGCCCGCTTCGGGCGCGTCGCTGCAAGTTCACTCCGGTCTCGAACGTATCGCGGGTTCGGATTCCTCCGACTTCGCCAACCCCGAAATAGGAAAATATTCCTACACATCCTCCAGCAGCGCCACGCCCGGCGCGGTCTTCAGCGCCCCCCGCAACGCCGCATCCAGCGCGTAGCGTCCCGGCAGGCGCAGCTCGATCTCGCGGCCGCCGCCGATGGCGGCGACGAAGGTCACCTCGCCGCCCTTTTGGCCCTGGGCCGGTTCGAGGCGGCGTTTCAGCGCCTCGATCTCGGTGGCCGACGGCGACAGGTGGACCCGCAGGCCGGCCACCACGTTCTCGATGGCTTTCTCGATCGGCTCGGCGTCGTCGCCGAAGAAGCGGACCTCGCCGTCGCGGGCCTTGGCGCGGACCTTGATGACTACGGCCTTGCCCGGCTCAAGCACGTCGCGACACTTCCGCAGGCTCTCAGGCGGAAACAGCACCTCGTACTCGCCGGACGGGTCTGACAACGAGACGAAGGCGAACTTTTCACCGCTTTGCGAGGCGCGCTCCTGACGGCGACGGACGACGCCGCACATCCGCAGAGCCTCCATGCCGGCCTCGGCCTGCCCCATGGCCTCGGTCACCAGGGCCACGCGCTTGCGGCGCAGCATGCCGACCACGTCCTCCAGCGGGTGACCGGTCAGGTAGAAGCCGACGGCCGACAGCTCTTCGTCCAGCAGGTCGACCTGGTTCCAGTTCTCGGTCTTGGACAGGCGCGGGCGCCCCGCCCCGGGATCTGCGCCGAACAGACCGCCCTGCCCCCCCTGGCGATCGGCGTGGCAGCTCTGGGCGTGGGCGATCAGCACGTCGGCCGAGGCGACGATCTGGGCCCGGTTCTTGTGAATCTGGTCGAAGGCCCCGGCCCGCGCCAGATTTTCGATGGCCCGCTTGTTGACCTGCTTGGGATCGATCCGCTCGACGAAGTCGAAGATGTCGCGGAACGGCCCGCCCTCGTCGCGGATGGCGACCAGGTGCTTCATGGCTTCCAGGCCGACGTTGCGGATGGCGCCCAGGGCGTACAGCACCTCGCCGTTCTCGACCTCGAAGTCGGCGCCCGAGACATTGACGTCCGGCGCCCGCACCGTGATCTCGAACTTGCGGGCGTCCTGATGGAAGACGGCCAGCTTGTCGGTGTTCGACAAGTCGAGGCTCATCGAGGCGGCGAAGAACTCGACGGGCGTGTTCGCCTTCAGCCAAGCCGTCTGGTACGAGATGAAGGCATAGGCGGCGGCGTGCGACTTGTTGAAGCCGTAGCCGGCGAACTTGGCCACCAGTTCGAAGATCGAGCCCGACTGCTCCTCGGGGACGTTCTTCTCCTTGGCGCCGGAGACGAAACGGATCTTCTGGAGATCCATCTCCTCCTTCTTCTTCTTACCCATGGCGCGGCGCAGCAGGTCGGCCTCGCCCAGGCTGTAGCCCGCCAGGATCTGGGCGATCTGCATCACCTGTTCCTGATAGACGATAACGCCGTAGGTCTCCTTCAGCACCGTCTCCAGGGACGGGTGCAGGGTGTCGACGGGCTTTCGGCCGAACTTACAGTCGACGAAGGTGTCGATGTTGTCCATCGGGCCCGGGCGATACAGCGAGATCAGCGCCGTGATCTCCTCGATCGAGCCGCAACGCATCTTGCGCAGCGTGTCGCGCATGCCCTGGCTTTCCAGCTGGAACACACCGACCGTCTGGCCGGAGGCGAGCAGTTCGTAGGTCGTGGTGTCGTCAAAAGGCAGCTTGCCAAGGTCGATCTCGAAGCCGCGCTTCTTCAGGTGCTTCACCGCGCGGTCCAGTACGGTCAGGGTCTTCAGGCCCAAGAAGTCGAACTTCACCAGGCCGGCGCTTTCGACCCACTTCATGTTGAACTGGGTGGCCGGCAGGTCCGAGCGCGGATCCTTGTACAGCGGGGTCAGCTGGGTCAGCGGCCGATCGCCGATGACCACGCCGGCGGCGTGGGTCGAGGCGTTGCGGAACAGGCCTTCCAGCTGCAGGGCGACGTCCAGACAGGCCGAAACGTTGGCGTCTTCTTTCTTGGCCTGCTTGAGGCGCGGCTCCAGGTCGATGGCCTGGGCCAGGGTCACTGGCGCGGCCGGGTTGTTGGGCACCATCTTGCAGAGACGGTCGACCAGACCCAGCGGCAGCTGCATCACGCGGCCGACGTCGCGCAGCACGGCGCGAGCCTGCAACGAACCGAAGGTGATGATCTGGGCCACGCGGTCACGGCCGTACTTCTCCTGCACGTAGGAGATCACCTCTTCGCGTCGCTCCTGGCAGAAGTCGACGTCGAAGTCGGGCATCGAGACCCGCTCGGGATTGAGGAAACGCTCGAACAGCAGGCCGAACCGCAGCGGATCCAGGTCGGTGATGGTCAGCACCCAGGCGACCAGCGAACCGGCGCCCGACCCCCGCCCCGGACCGACCGGGATGCCGTGGTTCTTCCCCCATTTGATGAAGTCCGACACGATCAGGAAGTAGCCGGGGAACCCCATCTTCTCGATGATGTCGAGTTCGAACTCGAGCCGCTTCCAGTACTCTTCCTCGGGCGCCGAAAGGGTCAGACCGACGAAGCGAGCCTTCAGTCCCTCTTTCGCCTGGTGGCGCAGTTCCTCGGCCTCGTTACGGCCGTCGCCGGTCGGGAAGCTGGGCAGGATGGGGTCGCGCTTGTGCACCATGAAGGCGCAGCGGCGGGCGATATCGAGGGTGTTGTCGCAGGCTTCCGGCAGGTCGGAGAACAGCTTGCGCATGTCGGCCGCCGGCTTGAACCAGTGCTCGGGCGTGACGCGACGGCGCTCGTCCTGGCCGACGAACGAGCCGTCGGCGATGCACAGCAGCGCGTCGTGGGCGTCGTAGAAGCCTTCCTTGGCGAAATAGACGTCGTTGGTGGCGACCAGCGGCACGTCGTGGTCATAGGCCCAGTTGACCAGGCCCGGCTCGGCCGCCGCCTGCTTGGGCAGGCCGTGGCGCTGCAGCTCGACATAGAAGCGGTCGCCGAACACCCGATGCATCTCGGCCAGGGCCGCCGAGGCCTCGGCGTTCTTGCCAGCGGCATAGAGGGCGTCGACCGGCCCGTCCGCGCCGCCCGACAGCATGATCAGGCCTTCGCTATATTCGACGACCTTGGCCCAGGGCACGACCGGCTCGGGCAGTTCGGCGCTGTCGAGATAGGCGATCGACGACAGCTCCGAGAGGTTCAGATAGCCCAGTTCGTTCTGGGCCAGCAGCATGATCGTCGGCGCCCGAGCCCAGCGCTCGGTCGGGCCGCCGCCGATGCCGGTGACGGGAATGGCGCAGCCGATGATCGGCTGGACCCCCGCGTCCTTGGCGTAGGACGAATATTCCAGGGCCCCGAACAGGTTGGCGCGGTCCGCAAGACCCGCCGCCGGCATCCCGGCCGCTGCGGCCAGCTTGCCAATCTGGTCGGCCTTGATGGCCCCCTCGAGCAGCGAATAGGCCGAGCGGACCCGCAGATGGACGAAACCCTGTCCTTCCCCGTCCGCCATGACCGACCTCCGCTACACGACCAAAAGACTCAGGCCACCAACTGAGCGACCGTACACATCATCCAGACGAAGCTGGCGACCGACACAAGGGCCAAAGACTCACGCGCGATACGGATCATCGGAACCTCCACAGATTTCTTGTTTTGTTCCATATTCCGGTTTTGTTCCGTTCACAAGATGTTCCGCGACGTTCCGCCCCATTTTCTTCGCCCGAGTCAGCCGATAGGCGCCCTCCCCCTATGGCCAAGCCCGCCGGATCAGGTCAGATCGACACCATGCGCCTGATCATCGACACCGACACCGCCGGCGACGACGTCTTCTCGCTGATGCTGGCCCTGACCCGCCCCGGCGTGACCGTCGAGGCCATCACCATCGCCCATGGCAATGTCGGCTTCGTCCAGCACGCCGAAAACGCCCTGGTGACCCTGGCGCGATGCGGCAAGATCGGCGTGCCGGTCTATCTGGGCGCCCAGGCGCCGTTCACCCGCGCGCCGCTGGATGCGGCCTATGTCTTTGGCCACGACGGCATGAGCGACAGCGGTTTCGCCCAGGCCGTCCAGCGCCCCGCCGAGGGCCATGCGGTCGACGAACTGGTGCGGCGCATTATGGACGCGCCCGGCGAGATCACCCTGATCGCCCAGGCCCCGCTGACCAATATCGCGCTGGCCTATCTGCGCGAGCCGCGCATCGCCAAGGCGCTGAAGCACCTGTGGGTCATGGGCGGCACGGACAACGGCGTCGGCAACGTCACCCCGGCGGCCGAGTACAATTTCTACGTCGATCCCGAGGCGGCCAAGATCGTCGTCAATGCCGGCTTCAACCTGTCGATCGCCACCTGGACCCTGACGCTGAACGACGGCCTGTGGAGCACCGCCCAGCTGGCAGAGCTGGAAGCGCTGGGCACCGACAAGGCCAGGTTCTTCACCGACGTGAACCGCGCCTCCTTGGCCTTCGCTCGCGAGACCGAGGGCCTGGACGGCAGCCTGCACCCCGACGCCCTCACCTGCGCCATCGCGCTGGACGAAAGCCTGATCCTAGAAGCCGAGGACTGCGTCGTCGACGTCGAGACCATGGGCGAACTGACGCGGGGCTACCTGTCGGTCTCGCACGCGATCCTGCCCGACATCGAGATCGCAGACCCTGCCCTGAAGCGCCGCCCGCCCAATGCGCGGGTGATCAAAAAGATCGACCAGGCCGGTTTCTTCGCGGCCATGAAACAGACCTTGCTTTAACGCAATCGCAGCGGTCACCCCTCAATGGGGAGGATGGCTTCGACCATTGTGGGGACGGCCCTGGTCTGGAACCCGAAGATTCTCTGGAGCACGACGGCCTGGACTGGTCTGCGTCCGACACCATCGCCCCCTCGGCGATCAACACCTGGGTAGCCGAGGAGACCAAGATCGTATTCGAGGCGCTGTACATCGACAGCTTCCGCCGCGACCGCGCGCGGTGGATTCTCGCCAGCGCCAGACGGTCGCGCAAACCGCCTTGCCATCAGTTCGAGTTAGAACCGTTGCGCCTCGAGGTGGCCGTCCTTGAGGGCGACCACGCGGTCCATGTAGCGGGCCAGCTCCATGTTGTGCGTGGCGATCACGGCCGCGACGCCCTGCTGGCGGCAGGTCTGGTACAGCGCCTGGAACACCGCCGCCGAGGTGGCGGGGTCCAGATTGCCCGTCGGTTCGTCGGCCAGCAGCAGCTTCGGATGATTGGCCAGGGCGCGGGCGATGGCGACGCGCTGCTGCTCGCCGCCGGACATCTGGGCCGGCTGGTGAGCCAGGCGGTGGCCCAACCCTAAGCCTTCCAGCAGCTCGCGGGCGCGGCCCTCGGCTTCCTTGCGGCTCCTGCCGGCGATGGTCAGCGGCATGGCCACGTTCTCGATGGCCGAGAACTCGGGCAGCAGGTGGTGGAACTGGTAGACGAAACCGACCGTGCCCAGGCGGATGCGGGTGCGCACCCGCTCGGACAGCTTGGAGCAATCGCGGCCCTCCAGGGCCACGAGACCCGCGTCGGGCCGCTCCAGCAGGCCCGCCGAGTGCAGCAGCGACGACTTGCCCGAACCCGAGGGCCCGATCAGGCCGACGACCTCGCCCGGATAGACGTCGATATCGACGCCGCGCAGCACCGGCAGCGGGCCGGCCTCGGTCTTGTAGACGCGCTCGACCCCGCGCAGGGCCAGGATGGGATCACTCATAACGAAGCGCCTCCACCGGATCGAGACGCGAGGCGCGCCAGGCCGGCGGCAGGGTCGCCAGCACGCTGAACAGGGCCGACAGGGTCACGATGCCCGCGACCTCGGTCCAGTCGATCTTCGCCGGGATGTGCGAGAGCATGTAGACGTCGGCGCTGAACACGGCCGTGCCGGTGGCCCACTCCACGAAGTTCTGGATCGGCGTGATGTAGGCGCAGAAGACCACGCCCACGGCCAGGCCGCACAGGGTGCCGGCCACGCCGATCGAGGCGCCGGCCATCACGAAGATGCGCAGGATGGCGCCCTGCCCCGCGCCCATGGTGCGCAGGATGGCGATGTCCTTGCCCTTGTTCTTCACCAGCATGACCAGGCTGGAGATGATGTTCAGGGTGGCGATGGCGACGATGCAGCCCAGGATCAGGCGCATCACCTTCCGCTCGACCTGCAGGGCGGTGAAATAGCTGTGGTTCTTGTCCTGCCAGTCGCTGACCACGGCGCCGGGCCCACTGGCGACCTCGACGTCGTGCTTCAGTTCCTTGGCCTTGTCGGGGTCATCGACCTTGATCTCGACATAGTCGACCGAGGTGTCGCGGCCGAAGAACAGCTGGGCCTGGGCCAGCGGCATGTAGACGAAGGCCTCGTCGAACTGACTCATGCCGACGCTGAAGACGCCGCCGACGATGTAGTTCTTTTCCTGGGTCGAGCTGCCGAAGGCCGTCGACGGACCCGAGGGCGAGATCAGGGTGATGGCGTCGCCGGGCTGCACGCCCAGGCTCTGGGCCATGCGGTCGCCGATCAGCACGACCTCGCCGCCGTACTCGCCGACGCCGAAGCCGTCCAGCGAGCCCTTCTTGATGTTGCCGGCGATCAGCGACATGTGCCGCAGGTCGCTGGTGGTGACCCCACGCACGATGGCACCGGTCACCTGGGTCGGGCCCAGCACCATGGCCTGGGCCTCGACCATCGGCGCGGCCTGGATCACGCCCGGCGCGGCTTTGATCCGGCGGATCACGGTGTCGCGGTCCGGGCCGTTGATCATCGGCGACTGGGCGTAGAGGTGGCCGTTGAAGCCCAGGATGCGCCCCAGCAGCTCGGCCCGGAAGCCGTTCATGACGCTCATCACGGTGATGAGGGCGAAGACCGCCAGCATCACCGCGCTGAACGAGATGACCGAGATCAACGCCACGCCGCCGTTCTTGCGCTTGGCGAACAGATACCGGCGAGCGACGGAGCGCTCCCAGCGACTGAAGGGACCGGCGGCGCGGGCGTCTGGCATCAGGCGGTCTTGCTCTTGGTCAGGTCGTCGAGGACGGAATCCAGCGAGGCGGTGTGACGCTCGCCGGTCTTGCGGTTCTTGATCTCGACCACGCCCTCGGCGATGCCCTTGGGACCGACGATCAGCTGCCAGGGCAGGCCGATCAGGTCCATCGTGGCGAACTTGGCGCCGCCACGAGCATCTGTGTCGTCGTACAGCACGTCACGGCCGGCGGCCTGCAGCACGTTGTAGGCCGTCTCGCAAGCCGCGTCGCAGGCGGCGTCGCCCTGGCGCATGTTGACGATGCCGACATCGAACGGCGCGACGCTTTCCGGCCAGATGATGCCGCCCTCGTCGTGGCTGGCCTCGATGATCGCGCCCAGCAAGCGTGAGACGCCGACGCCGTAGCTGCCCATCTGGGCCGGGACCTGCTGGCCGTCCGGCCCCTGGATCGTGGCCTTCATCGGCTCGGAATACTTCGTGCCGAACGAGAAGATGTGGCCGACCTCGATGCCGCGCGCCGACAGGCGATCGCCTTCCGGCAGCGCGTGGAAGGCGGCTTCATCGTGCATTTCCTCGGTGGCGGCGTACAGCGCCGTGCGCTGGTTCACCAGCGGCTGCAGGTCGCCGTTGATCCAGTCCAGATCCGGGCCCGGGGCCGGCATCTCGACCAGGTCCTTGTGGCAGAAGACGGCGCTTTCGCCGGTTTCGGCCAGGACGATGAACTCGTGGCTCAGGTCGCCGCCGATCGGGCCGGTGTCGGCGCGCATCGGCACGGCCTTCAGGCCCATTCGCGCGAACAGGTTCAGATAGGCCACGAACATGCGGTTGTAGGACTTGCGCGCGCCCTCGGCGTCGAGATCGAAGCTGTAGGCGTCCTTCATCAGGAACTCACGGCCACGCATCACGCCAAAGCGCGGACGGCGCTCGTCGCGGAACTTCCACTGGATGTTGTAGAGGTTCTTGGGCAGGTCCTTGTAGCTCTTGACCGAGGCGCGGAAGATGTCGGTGACGACCTCTTCCGCGGTCGGGCCGAACAGCAGCTCGCGCTTGTGGCGGTCGGTGATGCGTAGCATCTCGTCACCGTAGTCGTCGTAACGACCGCTCTCGCGCCACAGCTCGGCCAGCTGGACGGTCGGCATCAGGAGCTCGATGGCGCCGGCGCGATCCATTTCCTCGCGGACGATTTGCTCGATCTTGTTCAGCACGCGCAGGCCCAGTGGCAGCCAGGCATAGATGCCCGCCGCTTCCTGGCGGATCATGCCGGCGCGGAGCATCAGCTGGTGCGAAACGATCTGGGCGTCGGACGGTGCTTCCTTCAGCACCGGCAGGAAATAGCGCGACAAGCGCATGCGCGTGGAAACTCCGGGGAATTCAAGAGGGCCTGAGATAGCCCTTCGTCCGACAGCTTGGCAACGCGCGAGGCCAAACTATGGCTCCCCAGTCGAAAAAAGAGAGGCCGCGCGGATCGCCGCGCGGCCTTTCAAGTCATCGTCGGGGAAGACGCCACAGAGCGAGACCGGCTAGGCCGATCTCCTGAAGTCACCTTATCGCCCGAACACGTGTTGGGGCACGGCCGTCCATGGGAAGCGCTAACAATGAGGCGGTTCGCCCAAGCCTTGGGCGAATGCAGGCAAATCGACCGCATCGCGCCCAAGGCTTGTGCATTCGCACGTCACATGGCGGCCGGAAGGTCCGGCAAAGTCACCAGGTGAAAGTGCACGATCGCAAAGAACACCACGAACACGACGGCCGAGACCCAGGTCGTGGTGATGAACTTGCGCTTCAGATTCGGATTGACCGGCGCGCCCGGATCCGCGCCGGGCGGCGGCGTGATCCCCGCTTCGTGGAAGCTGCGCGAGCCCAGCGGCAGTACGGCGAACAGCACCGTCCACCAGATGGTCAGGTAGATGGCGAACCAGGTGATCGGGCTCATGTCAGTGAGCGTCCCCTTCTTGGGTGTTTTGGGGCGTTTCCATGAGTTCGACCAGCAGGCCGCCCATGTCCTTGGGGTGAACGAAGATGATCATCGTGCCGTGGGCGCCGATGCGGGGCTCGCCCAGCACGGTCGCGCCCTTAGCCACCAGGTCATCGCGGGCTTTGTAGATGTTCTCGACCTCGAAGCAGATGTGGTGCTGGCCGCCCTTGGGGTTCTTGGCCAGGAAGCCATGGATCGGCGAGTTCTCGCCATAGGGCTCGATCAGCTCGATCTGGCTGTTGGGCAGGTTGACGAAGCAGACCCAGACCCCCTGCTCGGGCATCGCCCACTTGTTGGTGACCGAAGTGGCGCCCAGCAGGTCGCGGTACATCTTGACCGAGTCGTCGATCGACGGCGTGGCGACGCCAACGTGGTTAAGCTTGCCGATCATTCCAGGGAACTCCCGCTGCGCTTTTCTGGTCTTTGCCGATTGGCCTAGCACCAGGGCGCCAGCGCGGAAAGATAGGGCGACCACGGCGTTTCCGTGGCCGCCCTCACTTCATCAGATGCGCAGGACCGTCGTCTCGACGACCGGCTTGCGTTCCCAGATGCGGAACGCGGCCTTCTTCACGGCGCGGGAGATGGCGCTCTCGATGGTCTCGTCGATCTCGCGGGCGTCGCCGTCCAGCTTCTTGTAGGCGCCCTCAGCTTCCTCGGCGAGGTCGTCCAGGGCGTCGTCCAGGCTGTATTCGTCGTCGCCGGTCAGGCCGATGCCGCGGACCTGCGGGCCCGAGACGATCTTGTTGCGACCGTCCAGCACGATCGACACGGCCAGGATGCCGTTGAACGCCGCGTGACGACGCTCGCGCAGGGCGTCGCCGTTCTCGGGCGTGACCACGCCGCCATCGACATAAAGACGACCGGCCGGCACCTCGTCGATAATGCCCGGCTGGCCGGGGGCCAGCAGCACCATGTCGCCGTTGCGCGGGCTGACCGCGTGCGGGACCTGCAAGTCCTTGGCGAAGGCGGCATGCTCGATCAGGTGGCGACGCTCGCCGTGGGTCGGAACGGCGATGTGCGGACGCACCCACGAATACATCTGGCGCAGCTCTTCACGGCACGGGTGGCCCGAGACGTGGATGCCGGGCGTGTCGCGCTCGGTGTGCAGGCGCACGCCGCGGTCGGCCAGCTTGTTCTGCAGGTTGCGGATCGGGATCTCGTTGCCGGGGATCACCCTTGAGGAGAAGATCACGTGGTCGCCCTGCCCCAGCTTCACGTGCGGGTGGCTGCCGTCGGCGATGCGCGACAGGGCCGAGCGGGCCTCGCCCTGGCTGCCGGTGCACAGGAACAGGATCTCGTTCTCGCCCATGTGCTTGGCCTGGTCGTCGGTGACGAAGGGCTCCAGGCCCTGCAGCAGTCCGACCGAGCGCGCCGCGGCGGCCATGCGATGCATCGAGCGGCCGGCAAGGCAAACCTTGCGGCCACAGGCCTGGGCTGCGCGGATCACGGTGTCCATGCGCGCCACGTTCGAGGCGAAGCAGGCCACGGCGATCTTGCCCGACAGGCTCTGGATCAGGTCGCCCAGGGCCTTGCGAACGTCGGCCTCGGAACCCGCCTCGCCTTCGACGAAGACGTTGGTGCTGTCGCAGACCATGGCCAGCACGCCCTCGTCGCCCAGACGGCGGATGGCGGCTTCATCGGTCGGGGCGCCCAGCTGGGGCTCGGGATCGATCTTCCAGTCGCCGGTGTGCAGGATCGTGCCCAGCGGCGTCTTGATCGCCAGGCCGTTCGGCTCGGGGATCGAGTGGGTCAGGGTGATCAGCTCCAGTTCGAACGGCCCGAGCTCGAACTTGCCGCCCAGAGGCACTTCGGTGATCGACACCTCGTCCAGCAGGTCGGCGTCGCGCAGCTTCTCGCGCAGCAGGAAGGCGGTGAACGGCGTGGCGTACACCGGCGCCTTCAGGCGCGGCCACAGCCAATGCACGGCGCCCAGATGGTCTTCGTGCGCGTGGGTCAGGACGATGCCGACGATGTCATCGGCATAGGGCTCGATATAGGTCGGGTCCGGCAGGATGATTTCAACGCCCGGCGTCGTCTGGTCGCCGAAGGTCACGCCCAGGTCGACGACGATCCACTTGCGATCGTGCGCCGGGCCGAAGCCGTACAGATTGAAGTTCATGCCGATCTCGTTCGACCCGCCCAGAGGCAGGAAGACGAGCTCGTCGCTCTTGGATTTTTTCATCAGGTCTCGGAAACGGTGTTTCGACGATAGATTTCTAGAAGACCCCGTATCGTCAGGTCGGAGTCGAAGTGGTCGATGCTGTCGGTGGCGCCTTCGAACAACGAAGCGACGCCGCCGGTGGCGATGACGGTCATGGGCTCGCCGCGCTCGGCCTTGATGCGCGAGACGAGGCCTTCGATCAGGGAAATATACCCCCAGAAGACGCCGGACTGCATCGCCGACACGGTGTCCGTCCCCACGATCCTGTTACCGGCCGGCTTCTGGATGGCGATACGGGGCAGCTTGGCGGCCGCCTCGTGCAGGGCCTGCATCGACAGATTGATGCCCGGCGAGATAATGCCGCCCTCGAAGGCGCCGTCGGCCGCCACGATGTCGAAGGTCGTCGCCGTGCCGCTGTCGATGACGATCAGCGGGCCGGGATAAACCATGGCCGCGCCGATGGCGTTGACCAAGCGGTCGGCGCCGGCCTCGGACGGCTTCTGGATCCGGACGTCGATGCCCAGCTTGGCGTTCTCGCCGATCACCAGCGGCTCGACGTTGAAATAGCGACGGCTGAGGTTGCGCAGGTTGAAGATCGACTGCGGCACCACGCTGGAGATGATCACCGCGTCGATGGCCCGGAAGCCCAGCCCCTGCATCGAAAGCAGCTGCGACAGCCACACCACGTACTCGTCGGCGGTGCGGGTGCTCTCGGTCGCCGAACGCCATTGCGCCACCCACGACGAGCCGTCGTGAATGGCGAACATGGTGTTGGTGTTGCCCTGTTCAATGGCCAGCAGCATCAGGCGGCTCCAAAGAAGACGTCGCCGGCGGTGATCCGGCGGACCTGCCCGTTGTCCAGACGAAGGCGCAGCGCGCCGTCGCCGTCCAGCCCTTCGGCGATGCCCTCGACGGTCTCGGTTCCCAGGCGCGCGACGCAAGGCTCGCCCAGGCCGTGGGCGCGGGCCGTCCAGGCGTCGGCGATGGCGGGAAAGCCCAGGGCGCTCCAGGTGCGGAACCAGCGCTCGAACGCGCCGGCCAGGGCCTCGATGGCCTCGGTCGGGTGCGGCGGCGGGATCTCACGATAGGTGGCGATCGAGGTGGCGGGACGCTCGGAGTCGATCGGCTTGCGGGCCAGGTTCACGCCGATGCCGACAGCGATCCACAGACCGCCTTGAGGCGAAGCGCCGGACTCGATCAGGATGCCGCTGACCTTCAGCCCCCCCAGCAGCGGGTCATTGGGCCATTTCAGGCTGATCAGCGAGGCCGGCACATACTGCCCCAGCATGTCGGCCACGGCCAGGGCGGCCACGAACGAGACCTGGGCGGCCTCGGCCGGCGGCTTGTCGGTGCGAAAGAGCAGCGTGGCGGCGAGGTTGCCCTCGCCCGTCTCCCAGGCCCGGCCGCGACGGCCGCGGCCCGAGGTCTGGCGGAGGCCGACCAGCCACACGGGGCCGGCCTCGCCCGCCTCGGCCCGGCGACGGGCTTCGGCGTTGGTAGAGTCGATCTCGCCCAAAAGGACGATCGGGGGGACGACGACGGGCGGGACGCCCGTCACGTCACGCGTGACCAAAGGCGGCCGCGGCGGCCTTGGCGGCCGGATCCAGCCAGACCAGGGCCACGAGCACAATCGGGAACGAGAAGAACGCGGCCGCGTAGCCGACGGCGCGGGCCGAGGGCGACGGAGCGTCGACCGAGCCGGCCGGCGCGTCGAACCACATCGATTTGATCAGGCGCAGGTAATAGAACGCCGCGACGACCGAACCGACCAGGCCCAGAACGGCGGCCCACTGCAGCATCACGTCGCCCGCGCCCAGAGCAGCCTTGAAGACATAGTACTTCGACCAAAAACCCGAGAACGGCGGCAGACCCAGAGCCGACAGCGAGAACGCAGTCATGGCGAGAGCGATGCCCGGACGTTCCTTGATCAGACCCGCCATGTCCTCGATCGTCTCCATGGGACGGCCATCGCGGTTCAGCGCCTGCAGGCAGGCGAAGAAGCCGGTGACGTCGACCATGTACAGCACCATGAAGACCAGCATCGCGTGCAGGCCGACCTCGCCGCCGGCGGCGACACCCAGCAGGGCGTAGCCGACATTGGCGATCGACGAATAGGCCCACAGGCGCTTCAGGTTGGTCTGGGCCAGGCCGGCGAAGGCGCCGACGAAGACCGACAGCAGGGCCGCGATCACCAGGATCTGGCGCCATTGGTCGACCGAGCCCGGGAAGGCGTCGCCCAGCACGCGGGCGAACATCATCATGGCGGCCAGCTTCGGCGCGGCGGCGAAGAAGCCGACGACCGGGGTCGGGGCGCCTTCATAGACGTCCGGGGTCCACATGTGGAACGGGGCGGCCGAGACCTTGAACGCCAGGCCGCAGATCAGGAACACCAGGCCAAACAGCAGGCCCGTGCCGTTAGTCCCGCCGTGAGCGGCCGCAAGAGCGATCTGGCTGAAGTGGGTCGAGCCGGTGAAGCCGTAGATCAGCGAGCTGCCGTACAGCAGCAGGCCCGACGACAGCGCGCCCAGCACGAAGTACTTCAGGCCCGCTTCCGACGACTTGGCGTCGTCGCGGCGCATGGCGGCCAGGACGTACAGGGCCAGCGACTGCAGCTCGACGCCGACATACAGGCTGATCAGGTCGCCGGCCGAGGCGGTGACGCCCATGCCCAGAGCGGCCAGGACGACCAAGACGGCGTATTCGAACTTCTGGTCGCCGCGCTGGGCCAGCCAGCGGTCGCCCAGCACCACAGCGATGGCGCTCGACAGGTAGATGGCCACCTTGGCGTAGGTCGCCGCGGCGTCGGCCGCGTAGACGCCGCCGAAGGCCACGCCGTGCGGGCCCAGCACCGCCGTAGCGGCGGCCGCGACCAGCGAGGCGACGGCGGCCAGGGTGAAGATGGCTCCGACCCTGCCCCGGAAGGCGCCGGCGACCAGCAGAACCAGCGCCGCGATCGCCAGGACGATCTCAGGCAGGACGAGTGAGAAGTTGGCGGAAAACGTCATTGGCTCCTCACCCACCCACGGCGGCGCGCCAGGCGCCGACGAGCGCGTCGACAGACGTCGCGGTCAGGTTGAACACGAGATTGGGATAGACCCCCAGGATCAGGGTCATCGCGATCAGCGGCACGAACAGCAGGATCTCGCGAGCGTCCAGATCGGTGATGGTCTTGAGCTCGGGATTGGTGATCTCGCCGAACATCACCCGGCGGTACAGGGTCAGGGCGTATATGGCCGACAGGATCACGCCGGTGGCCGACACGATCGCCGTCCAGGTCGAGGCCTTGTAGACGCCGGTCATGGTCAGGATTTCACCAACGAAGCCCGAGGTGCCCGGCAGGCCGACATTGCCCATCGTGAACAGCAGGAACACGAAGGCGTAGTGCGGCATGCGGTTGGTCAGGCCGCCGTAGAAGGCGATCTCGCGGGTGTGCATGCGGTCATAGACGACGCCGACGCAGAGGAAGAGCGCGCCCGAGATCACCCCGTGGCTCAGCATCTGGAACAGAGCGCCCTGCTCGCCCGCCGCGTTGCCCGAGAAGATGCCCATGGTCACGAAGCCCATGTGGGCGACCGACGAATAGGCGATCAGCTTCTTGATGTCGGTCTGCCGGAAGGCGACCAGCGAGGTGTAGACGATGGCGATGGCCGACATCGCGAACACCAGGGGCTGGAACAGCTCCGAGGCGTTCGGGAACATCGGCAGGCTGAAGCGCATGAAGCCGTAGCCGCCCATCTTCAGCAGGATGCCCGCCAGGATGACCGAACCGGCCGTCGGGGCCTCTACGTGGGCGTCGGGCAGCCAAGTGTGCACCGGCCACATCGGCATCTTCACCGCGAACGAGGCGAAGAAGGCCAGCCACAGCCAGGTCTGCAGCCACGGGGCGAACTTGAACGTCATCAGCACGGGGATCGACGAGGTGCCCGAGATGCTGATCATCGCCAGGATGGCGGCCAGCATCAGCACCGAGCCGAGCAGCGTGTAGAGGAAGAACTTGTAGGCCGCGTAGACCCTGCGCTTGCCGCCCCAGATGCCGATGATCAGGAACATCGGCACCAGGCCGAACTCGAAGAACAGGTAGAACAGGATCAGGTCCAGCGCGCAGAACACGCCGATCACCAGGGTCTCCAGGACCAGGAAGGCGATCAGGTATTCGACGACGCGCTTCTCCACCGACTTCCAGCTGGCCACGATACAGATCGGCAGCAGGAACGCGGTGAGCAGAACGAACAGCACCGAGATGCCGTCGACGCCCATGCGATAGTGGATGCCCGCGAACCAGGCGATGTCTTCCACGAACTGGAAGCCCGGGTTCTTCGGGTCGAACTGGACGGTCAGGATGATCGACAGGCCGAACGTGACCAGGGTGGTCACGAGCGCGATCCACTTCGCCAGGGTGTCGGTCTTTTCGTTCGCGCCATTGAAGGCGCGCGCGGCGAGGATCACCGCGACGCCGACGATCGGCGCGAAGGTCGTAAGGCTGAGAAGGCCGCTCATTAGCTCCGTCCCCCTCAACGGAAGGCGTACAGGGCGAAGGTCAGCAGGCCGGCGACGCCGAGCAGCATGACAAACGCGTAGTGGTACAGATAGCCGGTCTGCAGCTTGCCGGTGCGCTTGCCGACCTCATACGAGAGGTTGGAAACGCCATCCGGGCCCAGGCCGTCGATGATCTTCTGGTCGCCGCCCTTCCAGAACAGGTCGCCGAGGAACTTGGCGAAGCGCACGAACGTGGCCGCGTAGAGTTCGTCGAAGAACCACTTGTTGTAGAAGAAGACGTACAGCGGCCCCTTGCGCTCGGCCACCTTCAGGCCCAGGCGCTGGTCGCCCTTCAGCAGATAGACATAGGCCGCGATGACCAGGCCGATGATCGAGGCGATCAGCGGGCTCCACTTCACCCACTCGGCGACTTGGTGCGCCTGATGCAGGACATGGTTGGTCGGCGCCGTGAAGATCGCGCCGCGCCAGAACTCGGTCTGGGCCTCGCCGACGAAGTCGTTGGCGAAGACGAAGCCGGCGGCGACCGCGCCGATCGACAGAACCACCAGCGGGAACAGCATCACCCACGGGCTCTCATGCGGCTTGTGGCCGTGATCGTCGTGCGCGTGGTCGTCATGACCGTGCGCGTCATCACCGTGCGCGTCGTGGGCGTGATCGTCGGGGCCCTGGGCCGCATGCGCGTCGCCGTGGGCATGGTCGTCATGCCCCCAGCGGGCGCTGCCGTTGAAGGTGAAGAAGGCCAGGCGCCACGAGTAGAACGAGGTCAGGCCGGCCACCAGCACGCCGATCACCCAGGCGAACATGGCGACGCCATTGTTGCCGCCCGCCGCGAAGGCGGCCTCGATGATGGTGTCCTTCGAGTAGAAGCCGGCGAAGCCCAGCCCCAGAGGCGGAATGCCGAGGCCCGTGATGGCGATCGTGCCGATCGTCATGGCGATGAAGGTAATCGGCAGCAGCTTGGCCAGGGCGCCGTAGCGGCGCATGTCCTGCTCGTGGTGCATTCCGTGGATCACCGAACCCGCGCCCAGGAACAGCAGCGCCTTGAAGAAAGCGTGCGTGAACAGGTGGAACATGGCCGCCTGGTAGGCGCCGACGCCGGCCGCGAAGAACATGTAGCCCAGCTGCGAACAGGTCGAGTAGGCGATCACGCGCTTGATGTCGTTCTGGGTCAGGCCGACCGTGGCGGCGAACAGCGCCGTCACCGCGCCGATGACCGTGACGATGTTCTTGGTCACCGGGGCGTATTCGAACATCGGCGACAGCAGGCACAGCATGTAGACGCCGGCGGTCACCATGGTGGCTGCGTGGATCAGGGCCGACACCGGGGTCGGGCCTTCCATGGCGTCCGGCAGCCAGGTGTGCAGGAAGAACTGAGCCGACTTGCCCATCGCGCCGATGAACAGAAGGAAGCAGGCGATATCCATCAGCGGCCAGGTGTGACCGGCGAACTCCCAGGTCTTGCCGGCGTGGCTGGCGATCATCGGGAACAGCTCAGCGAACTGGATCGTGCCGAACGCCCAGTAGGTGGTCATGATGCCCAGGGCGAAGCCGAAGTCGCCGACGCGGTTGACGACGAAGGCCTTGATGGCCGCCGCGCTGGCCGAGGGCTTCTTGAACCAGAAGCCGATCAGCAGGTACGAGGCCAGGCCCACGCCTTCCCAGCCGAAGAACAGCTGCATGAAGTCGGCGGCGGTGACCAGCGACAGCATGGCGAAGGTGAACAGCGACAGGTACGCGAAGAAGCGCGGCTTGCTGTCGTCCTCGGCCATGTAGCCCCAGGAATAGATGTGCACGAGGGCCGAAACCGTCGTGACCACAATCAGCATGGTCGCCGACAGGGCGTCGATGCGGATCGACCAGTTGGCCTGGAAGTCGCCGATGTGGATGAACGGCAGCAGGTTGACCGTGAAAGCCTCCATATGCCCCCAGGTCCACTGGCTGAACGTGTACCAGCTAAGGCCGCAGGCCAGGATCAGCCCGCCGGTGGTGACCGCTTGCGAGGCCACGTTGCCGATGCGGCGGCCGAACAGGCCGGCGATGGCCGCGGCGATGATCGGCGCGAAAACGAGAATGGTGACAAGCGTCTGCATGACGTCGCTTAGCCCTTCATCATGCTGGCGTCGTCAACCGCGATGTCGCCGCGGTTTCGGAAGAAGGTCACAAGGATGGCCAGACCCACGGCCGCCTCGGCGGCGGCGACGGTCAGCACGAACATGGCGAAGATCTGCCCCGCCACGTCGTGCAGGAAGGCCGAGAACGCCACGAGGTTGATGTTCACCGCCAAGAGGATCAGCTCAATCGACATCAGGATGACGATGATGTTCTTGCGGTTCACGAAGATGCCGAAGACGCCGATCGTGAACAGGATCGCGGCGACGACGAGATAGTGCGGCAGGCCGATCATTCGGAGATTCCCTCACCCGGCTTGATCTGAACCAGCTCCATGCCGGTCTTGGGCGTGCGGGCCACCTGCTTGCCGATGTCCTGGCGCTTGACGCCGGGCTTGTGGCGCAGGGTCAGGACGATGGCGCCGATCATGGCGACCAGCAGCACCAGGCCCGCCAGTTGGAAGAAGAAGACGTAGTCGGTGTAGAGCACCCGACCGATCGCTTCGGTGTTCGGCACGCCGCCCGGCGAGGCGTTAGGCAGCGGGTTCTTCGAGGCCGCGCCGTTGGTGGCCACCGTGGCGGCGACGAACACCATCTCCAGCGTCAGGACGCCCCCGACCAGACCGCCGATCGGCAGGTACTGGGCGAAGCCCTGGCGCAGCTCGGCGAAGTCGACGTCCAGCATCATGACAACGAACAGGAACAGCACCGCGACCGCGCCCACATAGACGACGATCAGCAGCATCGCCAGGAACTCCGCGCCCAGCAGGACGAAGAGGCCGGCGGCCGAGAAGAAGGCGGTGATCAGGAAGAGCACCGAGTGCACGGGATTGCGCGCCGACACGACGAGAAGACCCGCCGCGATGGTCACGAATGCCAGCAAATAGAAAGCGATCGCCTGCAAGGGCATCGGCCCAGGGCTCCCCTGATAACTTAAGTCCAATGACGGTCCGCCGGACGACGCACCGCCTGCTTCGGATTCGCCGGACCGTTTAGCGGTACGGCGCGTCCAACTCCAGATTCTTCGCGATCAGGCGCTCCCAACGGTCGCCGTTATCGAGAAGGCGTTCCTTGTCGTAGTAGAGTTCTTCGCGGGTTTCGGTCGCGAACTCGATGTTCGGACCTTCCACGATGGCGTCCACCGGGCAGGCCTCCTGGCACAGACCGCAGTAGATGCACTTGACCATGTCGATGTCGTAGCGGGTCGTCCGGCGGCTGCCGTCCTCGCGCGGTTCGGCCTCGATGGTGATGGCTTGGGCCGGGCAGATGGCCTCGCACAGCTTGCACGCGATGCAGCGCTCCTCACCCGACGGATAGCGACGCAGGGCGTGCTCGCCCCGGAAGCGCGGCGACTGCGGGCCCCGCTCGTTCGGATAGATCACCGTCTTCTTCGGCGCGACCAGGTACTTCATGGCCAGGCCGAAGGCGCCGGCGAAGTCCAGAAGGGCCGCGCCCTTGGCCGCTTGAGTGATGCGCTGGAACACCAGAGCTCTCCTAACACTTTTCCTTGGGGAAAGGACGGACGTCCCTGCCCTGCTCTTTCTGCTGCCGCCGCATCGTCTGCTCGATGACGCATTTGTTGGTCTTGGCCTCGCGATCACGTCGCGCCTCGACCTGCTCATCGTGCGTCCGCTGCGGCGGTCGCTGAATACTGCGCCCCCAGGTCGAACAGCCGGCCAGCAGGCCCACTGTCATGATCCCTAGGACAATCCGCCTCATTTCCCAGCCTTGGGAATGACGCAGGTGTAGTTCGACAGCTGGGCGGGGTCTCCCCCGTCCTGCTTGGCCCGGATGGTCCCGCCGTACGCCTTGCACCTGTCGCCCTCGCGACGCAGGTCGTCATAGCTGACCACCCCGTCGCCCAGCGAGTAGGACCGGTCCACCGCCGCGACGCCCGCACAGGCGCTCACGGCAAGGCCGACCAGCCCGAGGACAAGGATGCCGGCGCCGCGCATCAGGCCGCCGGACCGAACACGCGCCACGCAGCGACCGCGGCCACCAGCACCAGCGAGGTCGGCAGGAACACCTTCCAACCCAGGCGCATCAGCTGGTCGTAGCGGTAGCGAGGCACGATGGCCTTCGCCATGGCGAACATGAAGAACCAGAAGACGATCTTGGCGTAGAACACCAAGGCCAACAGGAAGTTGACCAGGAACGGCGGCCAGCCGGCCGTGAAGGTGATCGGGAAGCCGGGATTCCAGCCGCCGAAGAACAGCACGCTGATCATGGCGCACATCAGGACGATGTTCGAATACTCGGCCACCATGAACAGCAGATACGGGGTCGAGCTATACTCGACCTGGTAACCGGCCACGAGCTCGGATTCGGCTTCCGGAAGGTCGAAGGGCGGGCGGTTCGTCTCGGCCAGGGCCGAGATGTAGAACATGCCCATGGCCACGACCATGACCGGCAGGATGACGAGGTTCTTGAGACCGCCGCCGCCGAAGACGTTCCAGTTCCAGATCCAGCCCGATTGCTTCTCGACGATGGTCGACAGGTTCATCGAGCCGGCCAGCAGGATCACCGTGATGATGATCAGGCCGATCGAGACTTCGTACGACACCATCTGCGCCGCCGAACGCAGGGCGCCCAGGAACGGATACTTCGAGTTCGAAGCCCAGCCGCCCATGATGATGCCGTAAACGCCCAGCGAGCTCATCGCCAGCAGGTACAGGATGCCGACATTGAGGTTCGACACCACCCAGCCCGGGGCGAACGGCACGACGGCCCAGCCGACGAAGCCCAGGATCAGGCTGATCAGCGGGGCCAGCAGGAAGATCGCCTTGTCGGCGCCGGCCGGAATGACGATTTCCTTCAGCACGAACTTGAAGAAGTCGGCGAAGGACTGCAGCAGGCCGAAAGGACCAACGACGTTGGGACCCTTACGCATCTGGACGCCGGCCCAGATCTTGCGGTCGGCGAGCAGCAGGAAGGCCAGGCTCAATAGAACCCAGATCACGACCAGCAGGATGCCGCCCGTCGTGAGACCAAGCCAGAGAAGCGGATTCGTCGGACCCACGGCTTACTCCGCAGCGATCTTGGCGGCGCCGGACGCCACGGCCGCACATTCGGCCATGGTCACGCTGGCGCGCGCGATGGGGTTGGTCAGGTGGAAAGCCTTGATCGGGCTCTCGAACGGCGCATCCGAGGCTTCGTCTTCAGCGCCCAGGGCTCCCCCAAGGGTTCCCAAGTCGAACGACGTGGCGACCGAGCCCGGCGCGTAGTCGATCTGGCCGAAGGTTGGATGGTCGGCGAACAGCTTGGCGCGCAACTGGTCCAGGCTGTCATAGGGCAGCTTGTGACCCAGCACTTCCGAGAGCGCCCGCAGGATCGACCAGTCTTCCTTGGCCTCGCCCTTCGGGAACACCGCGCGGCGGCCCATCTGGACGCGGCCTTCGGTGTTCACATACAGGCCGTTCTTCTCGGTATAGGCCGCGCCCGGCAGGATCACGTCGGCCTTGTGCGCGCCGGCGTCGCCGTGCGTGCCGAGGTAGATCTTGAACGCGCTGGAGGCCGAGGCCTCGCACTCGTCGGCGCCGAGCAGGAAGAGGACGTCAACGGCGCCCGGCTTCAGCATGTCGGCGGTCGCCAGACCGCCCTGCGCCGGGACAAAGCCCATGTCGAGGCCGGCGACGCGCGCGGCGGCGGTGTGCAGGACGTTCCAGCCGTTCCAGCCTTCACGCACGACCTTGACGGCCTTGGCCAGGCCGGCGGCGGCCTTGAGGATCGCGACGCCGTCGGCGCGCGACAGCGCGCCCTGGCCGATGATGATCGCGGGACGCTCGGCGGCCTTCAGGGCGGCGACGAAGTCGTTCTTGCTCTTGGCCAGGTCCGACAGGGTCTTGGCGCCCGCGCCGAGATAGTCGTAGTCGAACGTCAGGTCAGCTTGCTCGCCGATGACGCCGAAACGGGTCTTGCCGGCCACCCACTGCTTGCGGAAGCGGGCGTTGAGAACCGGAGCCTCGATACGCGGATTGGCGCCGACGAACAGGACCACGTCGGCATTCTCGATGCCGGCCAGGGTCGAGTTGAACAGCCAGCTCTCGCGCGGGCCAGCGCCCAGGGCAGAACCGTCCTGACGGCTGTCCAGGTTCTTCACGCCCAGGGCGGTGAAGAGGTCCTTGGTCGCCTTCAGGCTTTCAGCGTCCTGCAGGTCGCCGGCGATGACGCCGATGCGCTCCGGCGCGGTCGCCTTGATCTTGGCCGAGACGGCGGCGAAGGCTTCGGCCCAGGTGGCCGGCTTCAGGCTGCCGTTCACACGGACATACGGACGGTCCAGGCGCTGACGGCCCAGGCCGTCGACGGCGTAGCGCGTCTTGTCCGAGATCCACTCTTCGTTGACGTCCTCGTTGATGCGCGGCAGCACGCGCAGCACGGCCGAGCCGCGGGCGTCGACGCGGATCGACGAGCCCAGGGCGTCCATGACGTCGACGCTCTCGGTCTTCTTCAGTTCCCACGGACGGGCTTCGAAGGCGTAGGGCTTGGAGGTCAGGGCGCCGACCGGGCACAGGTCGATCACGTTGGCGCTGAGTTCCGACGTCACCGCCGCGCCCAGATAGGTCGTGATTTCAACGTCTTCGCCGCGCGAGATCAGGCCGATTTCCGGCGAGCCGGCGACTTCGGTGATGAAGCGCACGCAGCGGGTGCACTGGATGCAGCGCGTCATAACGGTCTTGATGAGCGGCCCCATGGCCTTCTCTTCGACCGCGCGCTTGTTCTCGTCGTAGCGGCTGTCGTCGCGGCCGTAGCCGACCGCCTGGTCCTGCAGGTCGCACTCGCCGCCCTGGTCGCAGATCGGGCAGTCCAGCGGGTGGTTGATGAGCAGGAACTCCATCACCCCTTCGCGGGCCTTCTTGACCATCGGGGTCTTGGTGAAAATCTCCTGGCCCTCGGCGGCCGGCAAGGCGCAAGACGCCTGCGGCTTCGGCGGACCGGGCTTCACCTCGACCAGGCACATCCGGCAGTTGCCGGCGATGCTGAGACGCTCGTGATAGCAGAAGCGCGGGATCTCTTCCCCGGCCAGTTCCGCGACCTGCAGAACCGTCATCCCGGGTTCGAACTCGACCTCGACGCCGTTGACCTTGGCTGTAGCCATTATTCTCGCACTCCGCCGTAGGGCGAATCCACTAGTTCCAGACGCGCTTCGATCCGGTCGACGCGCACTTCAATCCGATCGAGCCGGCGGTTCACGCCGCCCAATCCCTCTTCCACATGGCTCATCCGAACCTTCAAATCCCGGACGTCATCCACCAGGCGATCGATCTTCTCGTCCATACGGACGAGGCGATCGTTCATCCTCTGGAGGAGGACGAGAACCAGATTGTCCGGTTCGTCGGCCATTCCTACTCCGCCGCGATCAGCTTGGCGCCCTGCACGTGCAGGCGGCCGGTCCGATACGATGCGATCCGGTCTTCCACCTCGTGGCGGAAGTGACGGAACAGACCCTGGATCGGCCAGGCGGCCGCGTCGCCCAAGGCGCAGATGGTGTGACCCTCGACCTGGGTCGTGACGTCCAGCAGGGTGTCGATCTCCTTCGGATCGGCCTCGCCGGTCGCCATGCGCTCCATGACGCGCCACATCCAGCCGGTGCCTTCGCGGCACGGCGTGCACTGGCCGCAGCTCTCGTGCTTGTAGAAGTACGACAGGCGGGCGATGGCGCGGACCAGGTCTGTGGACTTGTCCATGACGATGACGGCCGCGGTGCCCAGGCCCGAGCGCAGGTTGCGCAGGGCGTCGAAGTCCATCGGCAGATCTTCGCACTGCTCGGCCGGGATCATCGGCACGGACGAACCGCCCGGGATCACGGCCTTGAGGTTGCCCCAGCCGCCACGGATGCCGCCGCAGTGATCTTCCATCAGCTGACGGAAGGGGATGCTCATGGCTTCTTCGACGTTGCAGGGCAGGTTCACGTGGCCCGAGACGCAGAACAGCTTGGTGCCGGCGTTGTTAGGACGGCCAAAGCCGGCGAACCAGGCCGCGCCCCGGCGCAGGATCGTGCCGGCGACGGCGATGCTCTCGACGTTGTTGACCGTGGTCGGCATGCCGTAGAGGCCAGCGCCCGCCGGGAACGGCGGCTTCAGGCGCGGCTGGCCCTTCTTGCCTTCCAGGCTTTCCAGCAGGGCAGTCTCTTCACCGCAGATATACGCGCCGGCGCCGTGGTGGACGTAGATGTCGAAGTCCCAGCCGTGGACGTTGTTCTTGCCGACCAGCTTGGCCTCGTAGGCCTGCTTGATCGCCGCTTCCAGACGCTCGCGCTCGAAGACGTACTCGCCGCGGATGTAGATGTAGCAGGCGTGGGCCAGCATGGCGCGCGAGGCGATCAGGCAGCCCTCGATCAGGAGGTGCGGGTCATGCCGCATGATCTCCCGATCCTTGCAGGTGCCCGGCTCGGATTCGTCGGCGTTGACAACCAGGTAGTGAGGACGACCGTCCTTCACTTCCTTGGGCATGAACGACCACTTCAGGCCGGTCGAGAAACCGGCGCCGCCCCGGCCGCGCAGGCCGGAGTTTTTCATGTTGTCGATGATCCAGTCGCGCCCGGCGTCCAGGATGTCCTTGGTGCCATTCCAGCAGCCGCGCTTCTTCGCGCCCTCTAGGCCCCAATCCTGGAGACCGTAGAGGTTCGTGAAGATGCGGTCCTTGTCTTCTAGGATACCGACCATGACTCAGCTTTGCGGATCGAATGGATGGGCGCGCACATAGCGCGTCCGACGAATGATGACATAGGCGAAAAGCAGCCAGCCCGCGCCAATCGTGACGAGACCGGCGACAACCGCCCAGAACGGCGCCCCTTGCACGGTGCGACCCCAGATCAGCAGGATCGCCCCGACCAGGCACGCCACGAAGCCCACGCCGCGTTCACGGCGATACAGGCCCCGGATGGTGTCGACATAGGCCGCCTTGCGGGTGTTCAGGGCGCTGTCGTCGATCATGACGAAGCCCCCCCTTCCCGCTTGGCCGCGCGCATCCAGCCCAGGATGAACCAGATCTGCGAGCCCAGGCCGCCGACCAGCGCCAGGAAGAAGACCGGCAGCAGCCAGTCGATCTTCAACGACACCGCGCCGAAGATCGCCACGCCGGCCAGCACGAAGCAGGCCGCGGTGATGGCGATCATCACGGTCAGGCGCTTCTTCTGGATGACGGCGTCGGCGGTCATGTTAGGCGGTCGGCTCCGGCCCATTTACTTTGCTTGAGGGGGCCTTCGTAGCCTTGGGCTTCTCGGGCAGGTTCGGAATCTTGATCTTCTTGGCGTACGAGCCGTCGTACAGCTTCGGGTCCGTCAGGGTGTGGATCGCCCCCTTCGGCTCCGACGACACGCGGCCTTCGTAGCTGCCCGGCTTCGGGTCCTTGCCGGCCGCGAAGTCGTCGAGGATCTGGGCCAGGCTCTCCGGCGTCAGGTCCTCGTAGTAGTAGTCGTTGATCGCGGCCATCGGGGCGTTGCAGCACGCGCCCAGGCACTCGACCTCTTCCCAGCTGAACTTGCCGTCGGCCGAGACGTGGTTGGCGTCGCCAATCTTGTCCTTCAGCACGGCTTTAAGGTCCAGCGCGCCGCGCAGCTGGCACGGCGTGGTGCCACACAGCTGGACGAAGGCGACCTTGCCCACCGGCTGCAGCTGGAACATCACATAGAAGGTGGCCACTTCCAGCACACGGATGACCGGCATCTCGAGCTGCTTGGCGATCTCCTGGATCGCCGGCTCGGAAATCCAGCCTTCCTGCTTCTGGGCCAGCCACAGCATCGGGATCACCGCCGACTGCTTGCGAGCGGCGGGGTACTTGGCCTTCCACCAGTCGGCCTTGGCCTGGCTGTCCTTCGAGAAGGCGAAGCTGGCGGGCTGTTCTTTAGCGAGACGACGGACGCTCATCGGGCGAAATCCACGCGGACGATCTTGTCGCCCTTGAAGGTGTAGATGGCGGCGACCTGGAACGGCGCATCGCCGTTGCCGCGGTCGACATGCTCGTGGTCGATCACGTTGGACCCGACCACGATGCGGTTCAGCAGCTTCGCATGGTTCTTGGGGAACTCGGCGAAGGTCTTCTCATAGAAGGCGCGATAGGCGTCCAGGCCCGTACGCGCCACGTCGCCGTTCAGGCCCGCCACGACGACGTCGTCGGCGAAGTGGGCGCAGTGAGCGTCCAGGTCCTGGGCGTTGTAGGCGTCGAGTTGCGCCTGGGCGATGGTTTCGAGGCTCACCGGTCGACCTCGCCGAACACGATGTCGAGCGAGCCCAGGATGGCCGAGACGTCGGCCAGCTGGTGACCGCGGTTCATCCAGTCCATAGCCGCCAGGTGCGAGAAGCCCGGCGCCTTGATCTTGCAGCGGTACGGCTTGTTGGTGCCGTTGCTGACGACGTAGACGCCGAACTCGCCCTTCGGCGCTTCGACGGCCGCGTAGACCTCGCCTTCCGGCGTCTTGAAGCCCTCGGTGTAGAGCTTGAAGTGGTGGATCAGAGCTTCCATCGAGCGCTTCATCTCGGCGCGACGCGGCGGGCTGACCTTGTTGTCCTCGGTCAGCACCGGACCCTGCACACCACGCAGCATTTCAACAGCTTGCAGGATGATCTTGGTGCTCTCACGCATCTCCTGCATGCGGCACAGGTAGCGATCGTAGCAGTCGCCGTTCTTGCCCAGCGGGATGTCGAACTCGAATTCGTTGTAGTTCTCGTACGGCTGGTTGCGACGCAGGTCCCAGGCGATGCCCGAACCGCGCACCATCACGCCCGAGAAGCCCCAGGCCCAGGCGTCTTCCTTGCTGACCACGCCGATGTCGACGTTGCGCTGCTTGAAGATGCGGTTGTCGGTGATCAGGCCTTCGATGTCGTCGCAGATCTTGGGGAAAGCCTTCGCCCAGGTCTCGATGTCGTCGATCAGCTCGGGCGTCAGGTCCTGGTGGACGCCGCCCGGACGGAAATAGTTGGCGTGCAGACGAGCGCCGCAGGCGCGCTCATAGAACACCATCAGCTTCTCGCGCTCCTCGAAGCCCCAGAGCGGCGGCGTCAGGGCGCCGACGTCCATGGCCTGGGTCGTCACGTTCAGCAGGTGGTTCAGGATGCGGCCGATCTCGCAGAACAGCACGCGGACGATCTGGCCGCGACGCGGCACCTCGACGCCCAACAGCTTCTCGATGGCCAGGCAGAACGCGTGCTCCTGGTTCATCGGCGCCACGTAGTCGAGGCGGTCGAAGTACGGGATGTTCTGCAGATAGGTGCGCGCTTCCATCAGCTTCTCGGTGCCGCGGTGCAGCAGACCGATGTGCGGATCGACGCGTTCGACGATTTCGCCGTCCAGCTCCAGCACCAGGCGCAGCACGCCGTGCGCGGCCGGGTGCTGCGGGCCGAAGTTGATGTTGAATTTGCGGACGGGCGTCTCCGGGATGGCCGGAGTCGTCGGTTCGTCACGGAAGAAGTCGGTCGCCGCGGCGGGCGAGTTCGTGCCGGTCATCAGTTCTGACCTTCGTTACGCTGCTCGATGCTGAGCGACACAAGCAGTCCTGCGATCAGCAGAACCACGCCCAGCAAGGTGATGATGGTGGTCGCGACGTCCCAGCTTTGGGAAATCGCGGCCTGCGAGAGCGGCAGAGCCAGCAGGACGGAAGCCGCCCCGAGCAGCGCGCTGCGCAGCTCGGCCACTTCCATTCGCCGGATGCTGGCGCCGACGGCCAGCATGATCACCGAAACCATGATCGCGACGCCCAGCGACTTGTTCTGCTCCGGGCTGATCACCGGCGCCTTCGTGAACCATCCCGTCAGCCGCATCCCGATGGTCATCAGGAACGCGGTCGAAAAGGCGACCAGAAAGAACGAGGTGGCGGAACGAAACGTCGGCCGTCGCAATCCCATGAGTGATCATCCCCTGCTCGCTATTGAGCCTTCTCGTCACCGGGGAGCGCGTACTTGGCGCCTTCCCAGGGCGAGAGGAAATCGAACGCACGGAACTCGGTAATCTTGACGGGTTCGTACACGACGCGCTTGAGCTCGTCGTCGTAGCGAACTTCCACATAACCCGTCATGGGGAAGTCCTTCCGCAGCGGATGGCCGTGGAAGCCGTAGTCGGTCAGGATCCGGCGCAGGTCCGGGTGGCCCGAGAAGAAGACGCCGTACATGTCGAACGCTTCGCGCTCGAACCAGTCGGCGACCGGGAACACCGGCGTGGCGCTGGGCACCGGGGTGTCCTCGTCCGTCATCACCTTCAGGCGGATGCGGGTGTTCTTCACCATCGACAGCAGGTGATAGACCACGTCGAAGCGCGCCGCGCGCTCGGGGTAGTCGACCGCCGTCAGGTCCACCAGCTGGTGGAAGCGGGTCGCGGCGTCGTCGCGCAGGAAGGTCAGGGTGTCGACGACGCCCTCGGCTTTGGCCACGATCGTCAGCTCGCCGAACGCCACCGAGTGGCCCAGCACGCCGGGCGCGCGGGCGACGATGTCCTGGCCCAGGGTTTCGAGATCTTGGCTCATCGCTCGATCGTACCCATGCGACGGATCTTCTTCTGGAGCTGCAGCACGCCATAGACCAGCGCTTCGGCCGTGGGCGGGCAGCCCGGCACATAGATGTCGATCGGCACGACGCGGTCGCAGCCGCGCACGACGCTGTAGCTGTAATAGTAGTAGCCGCCGCCATTGGCGCAGCTGCCCATCGAGATGACGTAGCGCGGCTCCGGCATCTGGTCATAGACCTTGCGCAGGGCCGGGGCCATCTTGTTGGTCAGCGTGCCGGCGACGATCATCACGTCCGACTGGCGCGGGCTGGCGCGCGGCGCGAAGCCGTAGCGCTCCAGGTCATAGCGCGGCATGGCCGAGTGCATCATCTCGACGGCGCAGCACGCCAGGCCGAACGTCATCCACATCAGCGAGCCCGTGCGGGCCCAGGTGATCAGGTCGTCGGCGGCGGCCGTGATGAAGCCCTTGTCGGCCAGCTGTTGCGAGACGCCGTCGAAGAACGGGTCGTGCAGCTTGGGGTCATAGCCCTCGACCGTCGAACGGCCGCCCGAAAGCGCCGGAACGCCAGATCCTTTTGGGCCCGGGTTGGCGGGAACGATCACTCCCATTCGAGGGCGCCCTTCTTCCATTCATAGATAAAGCCGACGGTCAGAACGCCGAGGAAGGTCATCATCGACCAGAAGGCGAACTGGGCCACGTCGTGCGGCAGCTTCATCAGCGTGACCGCCCAGGGGAACAGGAACGCCACTTCCAGGTCGAAGATGATGAAGAGGATCGACACCAGATAGAACCGGACGTCGAACTTCATGCGCGCGTCGTCAAAGGCGTTGAAGCCGCATTCGTACGCGGACAGCTTTTCCGGGTCCGGCGCCTTGGGCGCGAGCACGGCGGCCGCGAGGATGAAGACGATGCCGATGGCCGCCGCGATCCCTAGAAAGATCACGATCGGCAGGTACTGGAGAAGGAAGGCGGTCATGACAGCCCTTGGCTTGAATCGAGCGGGTTGTAGCCCACTGTCGCCAACGCTTCAAACACCCGGACAACATTGAGAAACGATCGCAACTAGACCCGCTTTCCCTAACGCCGGTCTGGGAAAAACAAAGGGCCGGATGTTCAGGCTCCACAGCTGTTCTTCGCGACTATCCACTGGAAAACCGGGATCGAACGGCAGCGAATTGTCGCTTCTTCGATATCGCCGTTGACACGAGTCTTCGCCCGACATATCAGACGCCCCTCGCCGATCGGCGGGTCGCACTTTCGCCTCTGCGAAGGGATATGCGGATGTAGCTCAGTTGGTTAGAGCGCCGGCCTGTCACGCCGGAGGTCGCGGGTTCGAGCCCCGTCATTCGCGCCACCGTCCAGTGGTTTTCTCCTAAAATCGAGAATGGCTTTGGCATCACCTTGTGTTGCTGAGCGTGCTCGCCATGTAGCGGACATGACCGTTTCCGCTTACCCGCAGTTCTCCGTCCTGGATCTGGCTCCCGTCCCGCAAGGCATGCCCGTCGGCCAGGCGCTCAACAACAGCCTGGATCTCGCGCGGCGCGCCGAATCTCTCGGCTTCCACCGCTACTGGCTGGCCGAGCATCACAACATGCCGGGAATCGCGTCAGCGGCGACCGCCGTCGTGATCGGCCACGTGGCCGGCGGAACGAAGACGATTCGAGTCGGCTCGGGCGGCGTCATGCTGCCCAACCACGCCCCGCTGATGGTCGCCGAGCAGTTCGGGACCCTGGCTGCGCTTTATCCCGGCCGTATCGATCTGGGTTTGGGCCGCGCGCCCGGCACCGATCAGGCCACCATGCGCGCCCTGCGCCGCTATGCCGGGGCCGTTGATTCGTTCGCCCAGGACGTCGTCGAGCTGCAGCACTGGTTCAAGCCGGCGGATCCGGAGCAGAGTGTGCGCGCCGTGCCAGGCGAAGGCCAGGACGTGCCGATCTGGCTGCTGGGCTCCTCGACCTGGGGCGCGCAGCTGGCCGCAGCGCTGGGCCTGCCGTTCGCCTTCGCGGCCCACTTCGCGCCCGACTCGCTGCTGGACGCCCTCCTCCTCTATCGTCGGCACTTCAAGCCGTCAGAGGTCCTGGACAAGCCCTACGCCATGGTCTGCATCGGGGTCTGCGCCGCGGACACGGATGCGGAAGCGACTCGCCTGGCGACCTCGACCCAGCAGCAGTTCCTGGCCCTGCGCCGCGGCCGTCCTGGCTTGCTGCCGCCGCCGGTGGACGACATCCGCGAGCACGCCTCGCCGGCCGAGTTGGCGGGGCTGGACCACACATTCCAGTACTCGGCGATCGGTTCGCTCGAGACGATGAAGCGCAAGATCGACCAGGTGCTGAAGCTGACGGAGGCCGACGAGCTGATGTTCGCCTCGCAGATCTACGACCACGCCGCGCGCAGGCGCAGCTACGAAATCCTGGCCACGCTCAAGGCCTAGTGATCGCGCAGCGGGACCCGGCCGCCAAACGCCTGACGGCCGGTCAGCTCGCCATAGACGCCGCACAGTTGGCGGAACACCGCGTCCCAGCCATGCCGCTCGACCGCGCGCCGGCGAGCGGCCGCGCCGATGGCGGCGATGTCGCGCGCGAACAGAGCCTCGATCGCCTCGGCGAAGGCGGCCGGCTCGGACATCGAAGCCAGCTGCCCGACCTCTTCGTCGACAGATTCGGCCACGCCGCCGGCCGCGACGCCGACCACGGGCAGGCCGCAGGCCATGGCCTCCAGCACGATCAGGCCGAACGGCTCGTTGTCATTGGCGTGGACGAAGGCGTCGCAACTGGCCAGCACGCCGGCCAGGGTCGCGGGATCGCGCACATAGTCCAGGCACAGGGCGCGATCGCTGACCGGCGCCCCGCCGCCGGCGCCGACGAACAGCAGCTTGTACGGCGCGCCCAGGCGCTCGACCGCGCTGACCAACACGTCCAATTTCTTCTCTCGCGCCGGACGGCCGGCGAACACCAACAGGCGCTCATTCGGCAAGACGCCCAGGCGGCGACGCAAGGCCTCGCGGTCCGCGCGCGCGGGGTGGAACAGCTCGGTATCGACGCCCAGCGGCAGACCGATGGCGTTGTGCACGCCCGCCTCGATCAGGCGGCCGGCGATGAAGCGGCTAGGCGCCACAGCTTGGTCGAACTGGCGATAGATCGCCGCCCAACGCTTCTGGACCGGCTTTTCGGCCCACTCGCCGATATGCAGCGCCGCCAGCTTGCCTAGGTCGGTGTGGCAGAAGCCGACGACGGGAATGCCCAGCGCGTCCCCTGCCCTCAGCGCCGCCAGGCCGGGCGTATAGGGGTCTCCGGCCTCGATGATGTCGGGACGTTGACGGATCAGGCGGTCCATCCACGCAGCCTTGACCATCGGCCAGCGATAGCCCGCGCCGAACGGCAGCGGGGCGGCATAGATCGAGACACGTCCCTGGCCGTCATAGGAATCGCGTGCGCCCGGCACGACCAGCGTATGGCGGACATCCTGGCGATTGCTCGCCAGCCAGGCGCGCTTGGACGCCAAATAACGACGCACCCCGCCGCTGCGCGGGGCATAGAGCATGGTGGTGTCGACAAGACGAACCGGGCCATCAGTCGACGGAGCGATTTCAGACTGAAAACCACGCAGGCCGGCGGGCCGAGTCAATGTCGTGTCCGTCACGCCGATTCCTCGTCGCTACTCCAGGCCCCCCATTCGGCCCTGGAACGATAAAGCTTTTGCGACACTCACAGTTCCTCGCCGTTCCCGGACGATTTCAGAGTGACGCCGCGACGCTTCAGAGCCTCACGCAGCAATACCTCTACCTGAGCATTCACGCTGCGCAACTCCGCGTCGGCCAGCTTTTCGATCGCGGCCAACACCTCGGGGCGGGCGCGCATCAGGAACGCGCGCCGTCCGCCTTTTGCTCCCTTTTCCGGATCCTCGGCCACGTCAGCCGTACAGCGTGCCGGTGTTGACCACGGGCTGGGCCTCGCGGTCGGCGCACAGCACCACCAAGAGGTTTGAGACCATCGAGGCGCGGCGCTCATCGTCCAGGGTGACGACGCCCCGCTCGCTGAGCTGACCCAGGGCGCTTTCGACCATGTCCACGGCGCCGGCCACGATCGTGCGGCGTGCGGCCAGCACGGCTTCGGCCTGCTGACGCTTCAGCATCGAGCCGGCGATCTCGGGGGCGTAGGCCAGGTGCATCAGGTGCGCCTCGTCGATGGCGACGCCGGCGACATTGCAGCGCTGCTGCAGGTCCTTCTGCAGGCGATCGCCAACCTCCTCGGCATGGGCGCGCAGGGTCGGCTCGCCCTCCTCCGCGTGATCATAGGCGTAGTGCGAGGCGACCTCGCGCAGGCCGGTCTCGATCTGGATGTTCACAAACGCGGCGTAGTCGTCGACGTCGAACAGGGCCTGGGCCGAGTCCTGGACCCGCCAGACGATGTTGGCGGCGATCTCGATCGGGTTGCCGCGTTTGTCGTTGACCTTCAGCGTCTCGCTGGTGACGTTGCGCACCCGCAGGCTGATCTTCTTGCGACCATACCAGAACAGGATCCAGCGCAGGCCCGTCTTGCGGTCGGTTCCGACGTACGACCCGAACAGATTGATGGCGTAGGCCTCGTTGGGCTGCAGCGAATAGAAGCCGGCCGACACCAGCAGGAACAGCAGGACCAGGGCGACGCCGACGGCCGGCAGCTCCTGCGAGAAGGCGAAGATCCCGCCGCCCAGCAGGAACGGCAACGCCAGCAGCGGCAGGCCGCCGCCCATGCCGACATGGGGGCGCTCGGTCGTGGGATTGATGGTGCGGGTCTCGGACATGACGCTCCTCCAGCGTTGCGATCAAAGTGATATCATTTTGATCGCCATTATCCAGAGAAAAGCGACACCGTATGACGTCGACCTCGCGCGGGACCGCGCGAGGCTGGACAAGACTGATGCTGGAAGGATGGTGGGCAGTGAGGGGATCGAACCCCCGACCCTCTCGGTGTAAACGAGACGCTCTACCGCTGAGCTAACTGCCCTCTTGGGTCGGCGTGTCTAGCCGGAGCCGAGGCTTGCGCAAAGCGCAAAACGAAAAGGCGGAACGTCAGCCCCCCAGGATGACGCTCCGCCCCTCTTAAGCGGAAACTGGTTTAGCCGTTCAGCGAGGACTTCAAGCCTTCGCCGACCTGGAAGCGCGCGGTCTTCGAAGCGGGACGGTTGACCGTCTCGCCGGTGCGCGGGTTGCGGGCGGTGCCAGCGGCGCGGGTCACGGCCTTGAAGGTGCCGAAACCGACCAGGCGAACGTCCTGACCCGATTTCAACGAGTCGGTGACGGCGTCGATGAAAGCTTCCAGCGCGTCCTTGGCCTGGTTCTTATTGATGCCCGCCTTGTCGGCGATCGCCGTAACGAGTTCGGCTTTTGTGGTCATGTTTTTCTCCCAGCCTGAGCGGCGTCGCTTATTCCTTACGGCGCTTGGCTCAGAGGGGGGATTATGGCGGTAGAAAATGCCCCGTCAAACGCGAGCGGCGCGGGAAACTCCCGCGCCGCCTAAGTTATCAACGATTAGTTGCGTTTAGTGGGTCAGAACGGCGTCCCCGTCGGGATCGTCCTTCTTCGCACCCGCAGCAATCGGCTCGTCAGCCTCGTTCCATTCGACCGGCGTCAGCGGGCCGGTGAGGCCGTGCTTGAGCACCTCGTCCATGGTCGAGACCGGGATGATCTCCAGGCCGTCCTTGACGCTCTGGGGCACATCCGCGAGGTCCTTCTCGTTCTCCTGCGGGATCAGCACGGTCTTCACGCCCGAGCGCAGGGCCGCCAGCAACTTCTCCTTCAGGCCGCCGATGGCGGTGACCCGGCCGCGCAGGGTGATCTCGCCGGTCATGGCGATGTCCTTGCGGATCGGGATGCCGGTCAGCACCGAGACGATGGCCAGGCCCATGGCCGCGCCAGCGGACGGACCGTCCTTGGGCGTGGCGCCGTCCGGCACGTGGATGTGGACGTCGGTCTTTTCGAAGATCGGCGGCTTGATGCCGAACTGCACCGAGCGCGAGCGGACATAACTGTTGGCCGCCGCAATCGACTCCTTCATCACGTCCTTGAGGTTGCCGGTGATCTGCATGCGACCCTTGCCCGGCATTTTCACGGCTTCGATGGTCAGGATGTCGCCGCCGAACTCCGTCCAGGCCAGACCGGTGACGATACCGACCTGGTCGACCTCGTCGGTCTCGCCGTAGCGGTACTTCTTGACGCCCGCGTACTTGGCCAGGCGCTCGTCGTCGATGGTGATCGTGGCCAGCTTTTCGCGAGCCAGGTCACGCACCGTCTTGCGCGCCAGGGCGCCCAGTTCCCGCTCCAGCGACCGCACGCCGGCCTCCCGGGTGTAGTAGCGGATCAGGTCGCGGATCGCCTTGTCCGGAACGATGAACTCGGCCGCCTTCAGGCCATGGTCCTTGGCCAGCTTCGGCAGGATGTGCCGCTTGGCGATCTCCAGCTTCTCGTCCTCGGTGTAGCCGGGGATGCGGATGATCTCCATGCGGTCCAGCAGCGGCTGGGGCATGTTCAGGCTGTTGGCCGTCGTGACGAACATCACCTGCGACAGGTCGTAGTCGACCTCCAGATAGTGGTCGCCGAAGGTCGAGTTCTGCGACGGATCCAACACTTCCAGCAGCGCCGAGGCGGGATCGCCGCGATAGTCGCTGCCCATCTTGTCGATCTCGTCCAGCAGGACGAAGGCGTTGGTGGTCTTGGCCTTCTTCATCGACTGGATGACCTTGCCGGGCATCGAGCCGATATAGGTGCGGCGGTGACCACGGATCTCGGCCTCGTCACGCACGCCGCCGAGGCTCATGCGCACGAATTCGCGCCCCGTGGCCTTGGCCAGCGACTTGCCCAGCGAGGTCTTGCCGACGCCGGGAGGGCCGACCAGGCACAGGATCGGGCCCTTCAGCGAGTTGGTCCGGGCCTGGACGGCCAGGTACTCGAGGATGCGTTCCTTGACCTTATCCAGGCCATAGTGGTCGGCGTCGAGGATTTCCTCGGCTTCCGGCAGGTCGATCTTCTTGGTCTTGGCCTTGCCCCACGGGATCGACAGCAGCCAGTCCAGATAATTGCGGACGACCGTGCTCTCGGCCGACATCGGGCTCATGTTGCGCAGCTTCTTCAGCTCGCTCTCGGCCTTGGTGCGGGCTTCCTTGGAGAGCTTGGTCTTCTTGATGCGCTTTTCGAGATCGATCAGCTCGTCGCGCGAGTCGTCGGGGTCGCCCAGCTCGCGCTGGATCGCCTTCATCTGTTCGTTCAGATAGTACTCGCGCTGGGTCTTCTCCATCTGGCGCTTCACGCGCGAGCGGATCTTCTTCTCGACCTGCAGCACCGAGATCTCGCCTTCCATGAGGGCGAAGACCTTCTCCAGGCGTTTCACGACGTCGAAGATTTCCAGCAGGTGCTGCTTGTCGCCGATCTTCACCGACAGATGGGCGGCGATGCTGTCGGCCAGCTTGCCCGGCTCGGCGATCTGCGGGATCGACGCCAGGGCCTCCGGCGGCACCTTCTTGTTCAGCTTCACATAGTTTTCGAATTGCTCGACAACCGCGCGCGACAGGGCCTCGGCCTCGGGGCCGGCGCCTTCGTCTTCGCTGACTTCGCCGATCTGGGCCTCGTAGAAGGACTCCTGGTCGGTGAACTTCACGACCGCGGCGCGGCCCTTGCCCTCGACCAGCACCTTGACGGTGCCGTCGGGCAGCTTCAGCAGTTGCAGGACGGTGGCCAGAACGCCGACATCGAAGATGTCGCCCGGCGCCGGATCATCATCCGCCGAGTTCTTCTGGGTGACGAGCAGGATCTGCTTGTCGCCGCGCATCACTTCCTCGAGGGCGCGCACGGATTTGTCGCGACCCACGAAGAGCGGCACCACCATGTGCGGGAACACAACGATGTCCCGCAGCGGCAAGACAGGAAGCGTACGTAGTTCGGACATGTGCTCAATACTCCCGGCCTTCAGCGCCCCTAGACGCCTTGGCCCTGCGGGCCGCCGTAACATCAGACGATGCGCCTGAGTCGAACGACCCGTCCGCCCGTGACTGGGCGAATGGTCGTTATTTATGTGGACGTTTTACAACAGGGTTCAAGCTTACTCGCCTCACAGCGGCGACAGGTCGCGCGTGACCGGCGAAGCTGAAGTGAATATGCCGCGCCCGGCCCCATACCGGGCAAGTTCACCTAAACACTGTCGGGAAAAGGACTTTCGCTCGCCCAAGCTTTGCGTGGCGCGAAAGCCTCACCGATCGTCCAACAGGTTTACGACACCGGTTTATCCACGAAAAAGGCGCGCCTTCCTGTGGAAGACGCGCCCTGGTTTCACGGCGAAGCTCGACTTTTAGGCCGAAGCGGCTCCGCCTTTCTTCTCGGCGTAGATCAGCAGCGGCTGAGCCCGGCCTTCGACCACCTCGGCATTGACCACCACTTCCTCGACGCCCTCGTAGTTGGGCAGCTCGAACATGGTCTCCAGCAGGATGCCTTCCATGATCGAGCGCAGGCCGCGCGCGCCGGTCTTACGGGCGATGGCCTTCTTGGCGACCTGGTGCAGGGCGTCGTCGGTGAAGGTCAGGCCGATGTTCTCCATCTCGAACAGGCGCTGGTACTGTTTGACGAAGGCGTTCTTCGGCTCGGTCAGGATCTTGACCAGGGCGGTCTCGTCGAGATCCTCCAGGGTCGCGACCACCGGCAGACGGCCGATGAATTCCGGGATCAGGCCGAAGCGCTGCAGGTCGTCGGGCTCGACGTTCCGCAGGATCTCGCCCGTGCGGCGCTCTTCCGGATCGGTCACCTTGGCGCCGAAGCCGATCGACTTGGCCGCGCCGCGCGCTGAGATGATCTTCTCGAGACCGGCGAACGCGCCGCCGCAGATGAACAGGATGTTCGTCGTGTCGACCTGCAGGAACTCCTGCTGCGGATGCTTGCGCCCGCCTTGCGGCGGCACGGAGGCGACGGTGCCTTCCATGATCTTCAGAAGGGCCTGCTGCACGCCTTCGCCCGACACGTCGCGGGTGATCGACGGGTTGTCGGACTTGCGGCTGATCTTGTCGATTTCGTCGATATAGACGATGCCGCGCTGGGCGCGCTCGACATTGTAGTCGGCGGCTTGCAGCAGCTTCAGCACGATGTTCTCGACGTCTTCACCGACATAACCGGCTTCGGTCAGCGTCGTGGCGTCGGCCATGGTGAATGGCACGTCGATGATTCGGGCCAGCGTCTGGGCCAGCAGGGTCTTACCCGTGCCGGTCGGACCGACCAGCAGGATGTTCGACTTGGCCAGTTCGACGTCGTTGTTCTTCGAGGCGTGGTTCAGGCGCTTGTAGTGGTTGTGAACAGCAACCGCGAGAACCTTCTTGGCGTGACCTTGGCCGATCACGTAATCGTCCAGGACTTCGCAAATCTCGCGCGGCGTCGGGACGCCGTCCTTGGACTTCACGAAGGCGATCTTGTGCTCTTCGCGGATGATATCCATGCAGAGCTCGACGCATTCATCACAAATGAACACCGTCGGCCCGGCGATGAGCTTGCGCACCTCGTGCTGGCTCTTTCCGCAGAAAGAACAATACAGAGTGCTCTTGGTGTCGCCGCTCGCGGCTTTCGTCATGATCGCTTCTCACACTATGGCGACTTACAGCTTTACGCCGCGACGCCCCTCCGAGCGCACACACCGCCACCGAAGCTAGCAGGATATACGCCGGGAGTTGTCTAATCCTTGACATTCCCCGATCCGGGCTCGGTTCACAAGCCTTGCCGGCTCCTTTCCTCGCCTCAAACGCTCAGCGCGCCGGATCGTGTCATGACCTCGTCATCTAATTTGGGCGATTGGCGCGCCGACGCAAGCGCCGAGCGACTAGGCCCTTACCGCCGCCCCAGGAACCCCTTATTACGAGAACCGGAATCGTAGGGGTCGAGCGCGGGAAACGCGCTCTTTGGGAAGGTCGATGGCGAAGCGTTCGTTGATGTCGATGGGTTTGAGCGCGTCGCGTCCGATGACCGGCGACCTGGGCGATGAGCCCGCGCTCGTGGCTTTCGACTTCGACGGCACCCTGACCGTCAAGGACAGCTTCAACGCCTTCCTGAAGTGGCGCGCCGGCCGCAAATGGACGCGCGGCGTCATCCGCCTGACCCCGTCCCTGATCGGCTACGTGTTCGACAGGAACCGCGCGAAACTCAAGGCCGCCGCCGTGCGCGAGTTCATGAAAGGCGCGACGGTCGAGCAGATCGAGAATGATGCGCGGGCCTTCGCCCAGGCCTTCGCCCCATCCCTGCTGCGCCCCGACGCCCTGGCCGTCTGGCGCTCGTGGCGGGCCAAGGGGGCCAAGCTGGTGATCGTCACCGCCTCCCCCGAAATCACCGTCGCCCCCTTCGCACGCGGCCTGGGCGCCGACCTGCTGATCGGCACGCGCCTGATGACCAACGAAGACGGCCGCATCCTGGGTGGTCTCGACGGGAACAACTGCCGCGCCAAGGAAAAGGTCATCCGCCTGCGCGAGGTCTTCGGCCCCGATGTGCACCTTACGGCGGCCTATGGCGATACGTCGGGCGACACCGAGATGCTCGCGATCGCCGACGAGAAGGGCTACCGCGTCTTCCGGGGCAGGCCCGCGACCTGAGCGGATTTGCCGCAGGTTTCCGAGCATAGAAAAGCCGCCGGTCACGAAGACCGGCGGCTTTCCTATTTCAGCGAAGCTTCGCGCCTTATTCGGCGCCGGCCTCGGCCGCTTCACGCGAGTCGTAGACGTGGTCGACCAAGCCCCAGGCCTTGGCCTCTTCCGAGCTCATGAAGTGGTCGCGGTCCAGCGTGCGCTCGACCTCTTCGTAGGTGCGGCCGCAGTGCTTGACGTAGATTTCGTTCAGGCGACGCTTGGTCTTGATGATGTCCTCGGCGTGGCGCTCGATGTCCGAGGCCTGGCCGCGGAAGCCGCCCGACGGCTGGTGGACCATGATGCGGGCGTTCGGCAGGGCGATGCGCTGACCGGGGGCGCCGGCGGCGAGCAGCAGGCTGCCCATCGAGGCGGCCATGCCCATGCACACCGTCGAGACCGGGCTTTTGATGTACTGCATGGTGTCGTAGATCGCGAGACCGGCCGTCACCACGCCGCCCGGCGAGTTGATGTACATGGCGATCTCTTTCTTGGGGTTCTCCGACTCCAGGAACAGCAGCTGGGCGCAGATCAGGCTGGCCATGCCGTCCTCGACCGGGCCGGTCAGGAAGATGATCCGTTCTTTCAGCAGGCGCGAGAAGATGTCGAAGGCGCGTTCGCCGCGGCTGGTCTGCTCGACCACCATCGGAACCAGGTTCATGGCCGTCGCCATCGGATCATACATCATCGGGATCACCCTTTGTCGTGTTTGCTGGGCGGCGCGGAAACGAATCAGCCCCCGCGCGCCGTCGCTATCGCATATCGCGTGGCGCTTAACAGGTTGCAAGGAGCCGGCGCTTTGATGGCGGCATGAAAAAAGGCGCGGTCCTTGCGGACCGCGCCTCGTTTCTCTTGCCTTCAGCTGGCCCCAAAGCCTGTCCGAAAGGACAGGCTCCGGGATTGATGCTGAAAGCGCGACGGACGCCGAAACCGGCATCCACTTTCAGCTGTCGCGCTTTTAGCCGCCGTAGCCTTCCGGCAGGTCGTCTTCTTCCAGGAGCTCGTCCTTGGAGACTTCCTTTTCCTCAATCTTGGCCTTGCCGAAGATCAGGTCGACAACCTTGTCTTCGTAGATCGGGGCGCGCAGAGCGGCCTGCAGGTCAGCGCGCTGGCGGTACATGTCGAACACTTGCTGAGCCTGAGCGCCGTACTGGCGGGCTTCGCGCATGATCGCGTCGGTCAGTTCCTGGTCGGTGACGACGACGTCGTTCTTGCGGCCGATCTCGGCGAGCACCAGACCCAGGCGCACGCGGCGCTCGGCGATCTTCTTGTACTCGTCCTTCAGCTGGTCTTCCGATTTCTCGGCGTCTTCCGGCGGCAGGCCGCCGCGAGCCTTGTCAGCCTCGACCTGTTGCCAGATGCCGGCGAACTCGGCGTCGACCATGCGCGGCGGCAGGGCGAAGTCGTGCTTGGTGTCGAGGACGTCCAGCAGGGCGCGCTTCAGCTTGAAGCGCGAGCTGTTCTCGTAGCGGCTGCCCAGGTTCGACTTCAGCAGCTCGGTCAAGGCGGCCAGGTCCGACAGGCCCAGGCGCTTGGCCAGCTCGTCGTCGGCCTTGCCATCGACCGGGGCGCGAACTTCGGTCACCTTGGTGGCGAACTCGGCGTCCTTACCGGCCAGTTCCTTGGCCTGGTAGTCTTCCGGGAACTTCACCTTCACGACGATCTCGTCGCCCGGCTTGGCGCCGACCAGCTGGTCTTCGAAGCCCGGGATGAATTGGCCCGAACCCAGGACCAGTTCGGCGCCTTCGGCCTTGCCGCCGGCGAACTCGACGCCGTCGATCGTGCCCACGAAGTCGATCAGCAGTTGGTCGCCGTCCTTGGCCTTCAGGCTCTTGCCCGTGCGCGGCTCATAGGTGCGGGCCTGCTTGGCCAGCTCGTCGAGGGCTTCTTGGACTTCCTCGTCGCCGACCTTGTAGACCGGCTTGACCAGTTCGATCGACGCCGGGTCGATCGGTTCGAATTCCGGCATCACTTCGACAGCCAGGTCGAAGACCAAGTCTTCGCCGCCGTTGATGACCTTGTCCATGTCCGAGGTCGGGTTCAGCTCGGGCTGACCGGCCGGACGCAGCTTGTTGTCTTCCAGAACCTTGGTGGTGGTCTCGTTCAGAGCCTGCTCGATGACTTCGCCCATCAGGCCCTTGCCGTACAGGCGACGAACGTGGGCCGTCGGCACCTTGCCGGGACGGAAACCCTTCACGTTCATCTGCGGCGCGACTTCGGCGATGCGCGCTTCCAGGCGCGTGGCCAGTTCACTTGCGGGCACCGTGACGCCAAAAACGCGGCTGAGGCCTTCGCCCGACTTTTCAACGATCTGCATCGACATTCTTTAATTCTCGGGTCCGAGGCGCCGAGCGCCCGAGCTCCGCCCTGGGGTCCAAAAGATCGACGCCGCCCGCGAGGCCGGGGCGGCGAAAGAGCGCCCTTATGTCACGACGTGCGCGAGCATCCAAGAGCGCGATAAGTAAAACTCGTGACAGCCTATTGGGCTCTCACGAGGCGTCTGGTGCGGATGAGAGGACTCGAACCTCCACGCCTCTCGGCGCTAGAACCTAAATCTAGTGCGTCTACCAGTTTCGCCACATCCGCGTGCGAGGGGGATTACGGACTTAAACCTTGCCGCGCAAGTCCGCTCAGCGTCGGGCGTACAGGTCGGCCAGCACGGCGGGCGCCAGACCCGGCAGGTCCTCGGCGATCAGGCCTGGCCCGTGGCGTGCGCCGCACTCGGCGTGGATCCAGGCCCCGGCGCAGGCGGCCTCGAAGCTCTCCATGCCTTGCGCGATAAGCCCGCCCATGAAGCCGGCCAGAACGTCGCCCGAGCCGGCGGTGGCCAGCCACGGCGTTCCGTTCAGCAACACGGCGGCCCGGCCGTCCGGCGCGGCGACCACGGTGTCAGGGCCTTTCAGCAGCACAACAGCCCCTGCCCGCCTGGCCGCGTCGCGCGTCGCGGCGATCCGCTCGGGCGACCTGGCCAGCAGGCCGGGAAAGATTCGCTCGAACTCGCCGGGGTGTGGGGTCAGGACGTCATCGCGGTCGAGGCAGGCGAACAGGCTTTCGACGTCATGCCGGAAACTGGTCAGCGCATCAGCGTCGACGACCAAGGCGGCGCCAGTCTGGGCCAGGGCCTGCAGGTTCAGCGCCGTGGCCTCCCCCACGCCGGCCGCCGGGCCGATGATCACCGCGTCGGCCGCCTCGGCGGCGACGGCCAGGTCGGCCTCCGCCCCGAACGGCGCCAGCATGATCGCCTCGAGGTGGGCGGCATTGACCGCCAAGGCGCCCGGCGGCGACAGCACGGTCACCGCGCCGGCGCCGATCCGCAACGCCCCGCGCGCCGCCAGCCGCGCCGCGCCGGTGTTCCACATCTCGCCGCTGACCACCTTCAGTCGGCCGCGCGTGTGCTTGTGGGCGTCCAGCGCCGGCCAGAGGAAGCGCTTGCCCCACAGGTCGGGGTCGTTCTCGAACAGGTCCGCGCCCTCGGCGGGCCACAGGCCGATGTCGGCGACGACGATCTCGCCGCAGGCCTTGCGCCCCTCGACCAGCACGTGGGCGCGCTTGCGGCGGTGGAAGGTGACGGTCAGGTCGGCGCGGAAAGCGACATCGCCTACCGGTCGGCCGGTATCGCCGTGCAGGCCGGACGGCGTGTCGACCGCGACCAGCGTCACGGGTTCCTGGGCGGCGGCTCGCGCCAGCTTGGCGACGTCGCCCTCCAGCGGCCGCGACAGGCCCGCCCCGAACAACGCATCTATATAGAGCGTGCCGACCGAGAGCTCGGTCGACAGCGACCGCACCTCGCCCTTCCAGCGCGAGGCGGCCCAGCGGCAGGCGTCGGTGCTGGGCGGATAGGCGGCCTCGACCACCACCTGCCAGCCGCGCCGGCGCAGATGGCGGGCGGCGACATAACCGTCACCGCCGTTGTCGCCGGGGCCACACCAGATCACCACCGGGCGATGGGCGTAGCGCTCGCGGATGGCCTGCGCCACGGCCTCGCCGGCGCGCTCCATCAGGACCGACGTCGGCGTGCCGCGCTCGACGGCGGCGCGATCGGCCGCGGCCATCTGGGCGACCGTCAGAATCTCTCGCGCCACGCCTTACCCCTCAAAGCACCTGGCTCTGAGCTTCGCGCCCTTTCTCGGCCAGGATCAAGCGGTCGCCGTCGATATCGAAGACGGTGCGCGAGCAGTGGTCGGGCCGGAAAGCCACGACCTCGCCCCGCCCGGTCGCCACGCCGACCGCCGCGTTCAGGGCGACGAAGTGGCTGAACACCGCCGCGCCGCCGTGCTCGGCCAGAGCCGCCGCGACGCCTTGCGTCCAGTCGACATAGTCCAGGTCGCCCTCGATCTGATCCCAGCGCCCGTCGAACGCCTGACGCAGCCAGGCCGGCCGCTCCTCGTGGCTCAGCGCCGCCGGGGTCGGAATCTCGCCAACACGCGGGTCGATGACGATCTCGACGCCCAGGGCGTCGGCCAGCGGCTCGGCCGTCTCGCGGCAGCGCCGCAGCGGCGAAGACACCACGCGCGTGGGTCGCTGATCCTGGGGCAAGGCCAGGACCTCCTTGGCGACGGCCAGGGCCTGCAGCAGGCCCGTGCCGTCCAGGCCGGGATCCTCGTCCTCGCCGCCCCAGGTCACCGCGGGTTTTCCATGGCGGATGACATGCACTCTATTCATGGCGCTCAGTCCGGGACGAAGAGGTTGCGGACGCCATCCGGATGCGGGCCGACCACGCCGGTGCGGCCGACGCCTTCACGGCTCTCCAGGTCGCGCAGCACCTCGGGATCGTCCGGCGTCTGCGCCACGAAGCGGCGCCCCTGGGCGTCACGGCCGATGACGATGCCCATCCGCACGCCTTCGCGCCCGTGGACGACGGTGTAGGTCTCGATGGTCGCCGCCCCTTGCGGCTTCTCGACGATCTGGGGATGCGGCAGGGCGTCGATCTTCGCCTGCAGCACCGAAGGCGGCTCCCGCTCCCATTTCCCTTCGAAGGGCCGGGTCGAATAGATGCCGACCGACTGCTTGGTCAGGAACCAGCCGTTGGCGGTCGACAGCCCCCAGGCGCCGGGCCGCTCGCGCAGCCTGGCCACCATCTCGGCGATGGCGTGCAGGGCATAGTTGTTCCCGGGTCCGCCGAAGTACGGCAGCCCGCCGGTGATGGTCAGGCCTCGCGGGTCATCCAGGGCCAGGCCGATCTCCTCGGCCCCGATCCGCACCGCCGACGGGAAGCAGGAATAGAGGTCGATGACGTCCAGATCCTCCACGCCGATCCCGGCCATCTCCAGCGCCCGCTCGCCGGTCAGCCGCATGGCGGGGCTGGAATGATAGTCCTGCCGCTCCAGCGGGTACCAGAGGTCCGAGGCGTCGGCGCAGCCGTGCAGGAAGACCCACCTGTCCTCCGGCACGCCCAGTTCCCGCGCCTTGCCAACGCTGGCGATCAGGACGGCGGCGGACTGGTCCACCTCCATGATGGCGTTCAGGTACTTCGGGTACGGATAGCCGACCATCCGGTTGCGGTCGGTGACCGTGACCAGCTCTTCGGCCGAGCGCTCGACCGGGAACCAGGCGTGTGGATTGGCGGCCGCGATCTTGGTGAACGGCGCGAAGAATTCACCCAGCTGCTTCTGGTGATCCGCCAGCGAGCGCCCGTCCCGCGCCCGCAGCGCGTTCTCGAACAACGGATAGGTGTTCACCGGATAACCCAGGCCGTGCGCGCCCTCCTGTCGGGTGACGCCCGGACGCGGGTCGCCGATCCGCTGCGGCGTGCTGGTCATGTCGTCGCCCCAGCCCTCGAAGCCCAGGCCGCCCTTCATCCGCTTCATCAGCGAACCCAGGAACTCCGCGCCCGTCACCAGCGCCAGCCGCGACTCGTCCCTGGCGATCCGCTCGCAGACGACATTGATCGCTTGCTGGGGGCTGTTGCCGCCGGTCTCGGTATAGACGCTCCAGGCCGGCGAAGCGGACAGGGCCCTGGCCAGCGAGGCCGGCGGATCCGCCAACCGCGGCAAGGGCAGCTTTGACAGCCCTCCAGGCGCGTCGATACTGAATGCAACGACCGCCAAAGCGTCCAGATCAGCAAGAACCGACCCTGTCAGCCCGGCGTCGAGAACCGCTCTTTCCGCCGCAGTTTTCAGCAATTCCAGCGGGGATGGTGAATTTCCAGCCTCACCGCGATACGTGAATTGGCCCGCCCCGATCAAAACCGGCGTGTCGTCGCGCATTTCCACCCCCGTTCAAACGGTCGTTCGGCGCGATCGTAGGCGGCAAACGGCGCATCGCAAGCCGATTTGGCCATCATTCCGAAAATGCGCATTTCAACGGCGCCAGGCGCCTAAAAATGCGCCACATGCCTCCAAGACAACGGAACGGTCATAAATGTCGGCGGCGCTCGCTTGCGACGCTTTGGCGGGCGTGATGGTTGCGCGCTCAGTGAAGGCGGCCTGCCGCCGACGGGACCGAGTGGAACCGATGAAGAAGATCGAAGCCGTCATCAAGCCGTTCAAGCTGGATGAGGTGAAGGAGGCCCTGCAAGACATGGGCGTCCAGGGCATGACCGTGCTCGAAGCCAAGGGTTATGGCCGTCAGAAAGGCCATACCGAACTCTATCGCGGCGCCGAGTACGTCGTGGACTTCCTCCCCAAAATCAAGGTGGAGGTGGTCGTCGAGGACAGCCAGTTGGAACCCGCGCTGGAAGCCATCACCCGCGCCGCCCGCACGGGCCGTATCGGCGACGGCAAGATTTTCGTCTCGGAGATCGCGGAGGTCATCCGCATCCGAACCGGAGAAAACGGCCCGGCCGCCGTTTAAGGCCGGATCGTCAAACACTTAGAGACTCTACAAAGGGGATACGGAATGAGCACCGCCAAGGATATCCTGAACCTGATCAAGGAAAAGGACGTCAAGTACGTCGACGTCCGCTTCACCGACGTGCGCGGCAAGCTGCAGCACGTGACGTTCGACATCGACCTGGTCGACGACGACTTCCTGAACGACGGCACCATGTTCGACGGCTCGTCGATCGCCGGCTGGAAGGCCATCAACGAGTCGGACATGAAGTTGCGCCCCGACCTGTCGAGCGCCATCATCGACCCGTTCTACCAGCAGACCACGCTGGCCCTGTTCTGCGACGTCGTGAACCCCGACGACGGCACCCCCTACAACCGCGACCCGCGCTCGATCGCCAAGGCCGCGCTGAACTACGTCAAGTCGGCAGGCGTGGGCGACACCGTCTACTTCGGCCCGGAAGCCGAGTTCTTCATCTTCGACGACGTGCGCTGGTCGACCGCGCCGAACAACACCGGCTACTCGTATGACTCGAGCGAACTGCCGGTGAACTCGGCCAAGGAATATCCGGAAGGCAACATGGGCCACCGCCCGGGCCCGAAGGGCGGCTACTTCCCGGTGAACCCGGTCGACAGCTGCCAGGACCTGCGCGGCGAAATGCTGGCCGTCATGGGCGAGCTGGGCATGAAGCCGGAAAAGCACCACCACGAGGTGGCCCCGGCCCAGCACGAACTCGGCCTAAAGTTCGACACCATGGTCGTCATGGCCGACCGGATGCAGCTCTACAAGTACGTCATCCACAACGTCGCCGCCGCCTACGGCAAGACGGCCACCTTCATGGCCAAGCCGATGTTCGCCGACAACGGCTCGGGCATGCACGTGCACCAGTCGATCTGGCAGGACGGCAAGCCGCTGTTCGCCGGTGACAAGTACGCCGGCCTGTCGCAGGACTGCCTGTACTACATCGGCGGCATCATCAAGCATGCCAAGGCCATCAACGCGTTCTCGAACTCGACGACGAACTCGTACAAGCGCCTGGTGCCCGGCTATGAAGCCCCGGTGAAGCTGGCCTACAGCTCGCGCAACCGCTCGGCCTCGATCCGCATCCCGCACGTCGACAGCCCGAAGGCCAAGCGCATCGAAGCTCGCTTCCCGGACCCGATGGGCAACCCGTACCTGACCTTCGTCGCCCTGCTGATGGCCGGCCTGGACGGCATCATCAACAAGATCGACCCGGGCGCGGCCGCCGACAAGAACCTGTACGACCTGCCGCCCCGCGAGCAGAAGAAGATCCCGGAAGTCTGCGGCTCGCTGCGCGAAGCCCTGGAAAGCCTGGACAAGGACCGCGCCTTCCTGAAGGCCGGCGGCGTCATGGATGACGACTTCATCGACAGCTACATCGAGCTGAAGATGGAAGAAGTGATGCGTCTACAACTGCACCCGCACCCGGTCGAATTCGACATGTACTACAAGTGCTAGTCGCGTAAGCGGATAGACAGACGAAGGGCCGGAGAGCGATCTCCGGCCCTTTTTCGTTGCGGCGCACAAGAAGAGCCCGCTGGGAAACTGGGAATGACTTATTACTTGCAGGCAGCAACTGAACAAAAATGTCGCAAGTTCGCAACATAATCGACTCAATCGGCCATTTCGGGCCGAAAACGTATGTTCGGAGATATCCGCGAGGCGGAAACTTGGCCTATCGCAGCGCAAACGGAATCGCCCGCGAAACGCCCCCGACCAGAGACGGCGGCGCGGGGTCGGATCACAACAGGATCTCTCCATGCCCCAGCTTAATAGCTCTCTTCGCCGCGCCCTCGCGGTGTCTTGCGGTCTGGCCGCCCTCACCTCGGCCATGGCCGTCGCGCCGGCAGCCTTCGCCCAGGATACGGCCACGGTCGGCGAAATCGTTGTCACCGCCCAGAAACGCAGTGAAAACCTGCAGGACGTGCCGGTTTCGGTCGCGGCCATCGGCGGCGAGCGCCTGCAATCGGTCTTCGCCGCCGGCGACGACATCCTGACCCTGTCGGGCAAGGCCCCGGGCCTGTACGCGGAGTCCTCGAACGGCCGCGTCGCCCCGCGCTTCTATATCCGCGGCCTTGGCAACGCCGACTTCGATCTGGCCGCCTCGCAGCCGGTGTCGATCATCCAGGACGACGTCGTCCTCGAGAACGTCGTCCTGAAGAGCTCGCCGCTCTACGACCTGGACCACGTCGAAGTCCTGCGCGGTCCGCAAGGCACGCTGTTCGGCCGCAACACCACGGCCGGCATCGTCAAGTTCGACACCATCAAGCCGTCGGACGAGACCAGGGGCCGCGCCACCGCCTCGTACGGCAGCTACAACACCTTCACCTTCGACGGCGGCCTGGGTTGGGCCGTGGTCCCCGGCAAGGTCGCGGCCCGCGCCTCGGTGCTGTTCCAGCGCCGCGACGACTGGATCGACAACACCTTCACCAAGAAGCCGAACACGCTGGGCGGCTTCAACGAAAAGGCGGCGCGCCTGCAGCTGCTGTTCACGCCGACCGACAAGCTGTCGGCCCTGTTCAACGTCCACATGCGCGACCTGGACGGCACCGCCGCCGTGTTCCGCGCCAACGTGCTGACCAAGGGCTCGAACAAGCTCAACAGCAACTACGACCGCGACAAGGTCGCCTACAATAACCCCGCCAACAACCCGCAGACCTACAAGGGCGCCGGCGCCTCGGCCAAGATCGAGTACGACTTCGGCGGCGCCAAGCTGACCTCGATCACCGCCTATGAGAACACCCATGGCTACAGCCTGGGCGACATCGACGGCGGCAATCCGGGCGGCCCGGGCTTTATCCCGTTCCAGTCGGACACCCAGGACGGCATCAAGAACCTGTTCCAGTGGACGCAGGAAGTCCGCCTGGCCAGCGACACCGATGGTCCGCTGAGCTGGCAGGTCGGCGGCTTCTATTTCGACACCAAGTACGACATCCAGACCAACCCCTTCTTCATGCCGGCCACCACGCTGCGCCAGAACAACAAGGCTTGGGCTGCGTTCGGTCAGGCCTCGTACAAGGTCACCGACCAACTGACCCTGACGGGCGGCCTGCGCTACACTAACGACGACAAGAACATGAACGTCGTCTCGGGTCCGAACAAGGCGCCGTCGGTGGCCGTGTCGGACTCGAAGGTGACCTGGGACCTGTCGGCCTTCTACAAGATCGACGACGATGTCAGCGTCTATGCCAAGGTCGCCTCGGGCTTCCGCGGTCCGTCGATCCAGGGTCGTGACATCGCCTTCGGCTCGCCGGCCTCGGCCGCCAGGTCGGAAACGATCATGTCCTATGAGCTGGGCCTGAAGAGCGAGCTGTTCGAGCGTCGCGTCCGCCTGAACGGCGCGGTGTTCACCTACACCATCGACGACCCGCAGTTCAGCGCCGTCGGCGGGGGTTCGAACTCCAACCGCCTGATCAACGCCAAGAAGGGCGAGGCCTACGGCCTGGAACTGGACAGCGAGTTCGTGGTCACCCCGAACTTCGTCGTCACGGCCGGCTACAGCTACGCCCACACCAAGATCAAGGACAGCACGCTGGCCGTCGCGCCCTGCGCGGCCTGCACCGTCACCGACAAGCTGACCGCGGCCGGCCTGGCCCTGGTGGACGGCAACCCGTTCCCGAACGCGCCGAAGTACACCTTCGACTTCACGGCCCGCTACTCGGTGCCGCTCGCCACGGGCGAACTGTTCGCCTTCACCGACTGGAAGCGTCAGGGCTACACGAACCTCTTCCTGTACCAGTCGAAGGAGTTCTACACGAAGGGCGACTTCGAAGGCGGCCTGAAGCTGGGCTACGCCAACAAGGTCGGCGGTTGGGAAGTCGCGGCGTTCGCCCGCAACATCACCAACGAAAGCAACATCAAGGGCGCAATCGACTTCAACAACCTGACCGCTTTCGTCAACGAACCGCGCGTGATCGGCGTCTCGGTCAACGCACGCTTCTAGGACCTTCAGGTTTTAAGAAGACAGGAAGGCCGCGGAGCGATCCGCGGCCTTTTCTTTGACGCCTAGATCTTCGCCGAGCCTAGATCTTCACGGGGATGGTCTCGAAGTGCTGCGGGAAACCGGCGATGGTCGGTCGGGCCTTGGCGATCGTCGCCTGCACGGCCGGCAGCTTCAGCGAGGCGGCATGGGCGTCTTCTCCTGGGCCTTCGCGGTGGTCGATAGAGCAGCGACAGCCAAGCCGCCCTTCCTGTTCGCCTACGACGTCGATCGTGGGAAACAGGACGCCTTCGAGGCCGCCCTCCAAGTTCGTACCTGGCGCTGGTCGCTCAGCCGCATCCCTTAAGCCTTGCACTCGCCTTCGGAGGCGACGCTGGCGCCGGCTCCCGCCGCCTGGCAGGCATTGCCGTAGGTCTTGCCGTCGCAGCCGCAGACCGGCTTGTAGATCATCGGGCAGACCTGCGGCTTCTTGCGGCACGTCCCCGCCGCGTCGGCGATGGTCTTGCAGGCGCTGACCTCCATCTGGCAGGTTAGGCCGGTTTGGCATTGGAAGCCCGCGAAGCCGCCGCACATGCCCCCCTCGGCGACCGGAGCGCGGGGCGACTGGGCCGGCGGCGTTCCGCCGCCCGAGGCCGGCGCAGTGCAGGCGGTCAGCACGATCATGGCGAGGCAGGCGAGCAGACGGCGCATGGCGACCTCCGATAGGCGCGACGCCCACTGGGCTTCGCGCAACAAATTTGCCGTAATTACGTCCGTCGGACGCTGTCCGACTTGATAGCGCGGTTCTTTTCGTCTGTCCTTCCCGCCTCTTCGAGAGTCGGGGTTTTTCATGATCAGATGGCGTAGCGTGGCGATGGCCACCAGCCTGTTGGCGCTGGGCCTGACGGCCTGCGCAACGACCGGGACGACAGCGCCCGCCAAGCCTGCCGCCCAAGGGGCTGGCAAGACGCCTGAGAAGGCCGAGGCCAAGCCGCTGCCCAAGGGCCTGGACGGCCAGGCCTCGACGGGCTTCCCGTCGACCTATGTCCCGCTGCCCTCGCGCGCCATGGCCTTCGTCGGCGCGACCATCCTGACCGCGACCGGCCAGCAGATCGAGAACGGCGTCGTCTTCGTCTCGGGCGGCAAGATCTCGTCCGTCGGCGGTCCCGAAACCCCGATCCCGGCCGACATCGCGGTGATCGACGCCAAGGGCAAGTGGATCACTCCCGGCATCATCGACGCCCACAGCCACCTGGGCGTCTATCCCTCGCCCGGCGTCCAGGCCCGCTCGGATGGCAACGAGGCCACCGACCCCAACACCGCCCAGGTCTGGGCCGAGCACTCGGTCTGGCCGCAAGACCCCGGCTTCAACCGGGCCCGCGCCGGCGGGATCACGACCATGCTGATCCTGCCCGGCTCGGCCAACCTGTTCGGCGGTCGTTCGGTGGCGCTGAAGAACGTGCCCTCGTTGACCATGCAGGGCATGAAGTTCCCCGACGCACCCTACGGCTTGAAGATGGCCTGCGGCGAGAACCCCAAGCGGGTTTACGGCGGCAAGGGGCGTTCGCCCTCGACGGCGATGGGCAACGTCTTCGGCTACCGCAAGGCCTGGATCGACGCGGCCGACTACGCCCGAAAGTGGGATGACTTCCGCGCCAAGCAGCAGAAGGGCGAGAAGGCCGACGCGCCGAAACGCGACCTGCAGATGGAGACCCTGGCCGGCGTCCTGAAGGGCGAGATCCTGGTTCAGAACCATTGCTACCGCGCCGACGAGGAAGCGGTGATGATCGATATCGCCAAGGAGTTCGGCTACAAGATCACGATGTTCCACCACGCGATCGAGAGCTACAAGATCGCTCCGCTGCTGGCCAAGGAAGGCATCTGCTCGGCCACGTGGGCCTCGTGGTCCGGTTTCAAGATGGAGAGCCTGGACGGCATCGACGCCAACGCCGCCATCCTGTGGAAGAACGGCGCCTGCGTCGTGATCCACTCCGACGACCCGATCATGACCCAGCGGCTGAACCAGGAAGCCGCCATCGCCATGACGGCGGGCGCCAAGCTCGGCTACGACATTCCTCGATCCGAGGCGATCAAGTGGATCACCGCCAACCCGGCCAAGGCCATGGGCATCGGCGACAAGACCGGCTCGATCGAGCCCGGCAAGGCCGCCGACCTCGTTATCTGGAGCCGCGACCCGTTCAGCGTCTACGCCCAGGCCGAAAAGGTCTTCATCGACGGCGCGCTGATCTATGACCGCCAGGACAAGCGCTTCCAGCCCAAGTCCGATTTCGAGCTCGGCCAGCCCGGCCAGGGAGCGTTCAACTGATGATCCGGTCACTGCTTCTCGCCAGCGCCGCCTGCGCCTTGGCCCTCCCCGCCGCGGCGCAGACCGTGGCCATCGTCAACGCCCGCATCGAGCCCGTCTCCAGCGCCGCGATCCCGAACGGGACCCTGGTCATCCGCGACGGCAAGATCGCCGCCGTCGGCGCCAGCGTCGCGGTCCCGGCCGGCGCCAAGGTGATCGACGCCAAGGGCGGGGTCGTCACGCCCGGCCTGGTCGCCCCGTCCTCGAACCTGGGCGCCTCCGAGGTCAGCGGCGTCCGCGAGACCCGTGACGACGGCACCGGCAGCCACCTGAGCGCCGCCTTCGACATCGCCTATGGCGTCAACCCGGCCTCGCCGATGATCGGCCTGGCCCGTGACGGCGGGATCACCAGCTCGGCCGTCGTGCCGGTGCTGTCCGGAACCGGCGGCGGCGCTCACGAGCATGCCGACGACGGCGTGGTCGAGGAGATGACCGCCGGGGCCAGCGGCGACGGCGATCCGCCGCTGTTCGGCGGCCAGGCGGCGTTCATCCGCCTCAAGGCCGGCGCCAGCGACATCGTCGAGGCCTCCAAGCTGGCCGTCACCGTCTCGCTGGGCGAGAGCGGGGCTCGGGCGGCCGGCGGCTCGCGCGGCGCCGACCTTGTTTTGATCCGCTCGGCCCTGGAGGACGCCCGCGCCTTCGCCAGCCGCCGCGCGGCCTTCGAGCAGGGCGCCACCCGCGACTTCGGCCTCTCGCGCCTGGATTTGCAGGCGCTGATCCCGGTCGTGCAGGGCAAGACCCCGCTGCTGATCCGCGTCTCCCGCGCCGCCGACATCCGCCAAGCCCTGAAGCTGGCGGCCGAGGAGAAGATCCGCATCGTCCTCGAAGGCGTCGAGGAAGGCTGGATGGTCGCCCCCGAGATCGCCAAGGCCGGCGCGCCGGTCATCGTCGATCCCCAGGCCGACCTGCCTGACAGCTTCGAGGCCCTGGGCTCGCGCCTGGACAACGCCGCCCGCCTGAACGCGGCGGGAGTCACGGTCGCCATCAACGGCGCCCGCGACTTCAACAACCTGCGCCAGGAGCGCCTGAACGCCGGCCTGGCGGTCGCCAACGGCCTGCCCTACCAGGCCGGTCTGGCCGCCGTGACCCTGACCCCGGCCAGGATCTGGGGCCAGGACGGCAAGATCGGCTCGCTCGAGGCCGGCAAGGTCGCCGACGTCGTGGTCTGGAACGGCGACCCGCTGGAGACCACCAGCTGGCCGCTGAACGTCTTCGTCGGCGGCGTCGAGCAGCCGCAAGACAGCCGCCAGACCCAGCTGCGCGACCGTTACGCGGCCTCCGACCAGAGTGGTTATCCGCCGGCGTATCGGTAGGCGCCGCGTCTGGAGACCTCGCCCATCGACAAGCTCAGGGTGAGGTCTCCTTGAACCGCCGCGAGCAATCGTCCTACCCTGAGCCTGTCGAAGGGCGAGGACGACGCAAGGGGTCCCTAATTTTCGCTTTTCAGTGGAAGTCGCGCGGCCCATACGAGGCCCCCGCGTTCGAATCGCCTAGACTTCCGCCGATGTCCTCTTCCGATAAGACCCCTTCCCTGTTTGGTGACGACGACGCCCTGGCGCCCGTCCCCGCCGCGCCGTTCCAGGCCAGCGTCGAGCCCCATGTCGAGTCCCCGCCGCGCCCGATCCCGCCGCCGCCGCCCAGCAAGGCTCCGGCTGCTCCCGCCAAGGCGAGCGCTCCCGGCGAATACTCGGCCGCCGACATCGAGGTGCTGGAAGGCCTCGAGCCCGTCCGCAAGCGCCCGGGGATGTACATCGGCGGCACCGACGAGCGGGCCCTGCATCACCTGTTCGCCGAAGTGCTCGACAACTCGATGGACGAAGCCGTGGCCGGCTTCGCCAAGACCATCGAGGTCAAGCTGGACGCCGACGGCTTCCTGTCGGTCAAGGACGACGGCCGCGGCATGCCCGTGGATCCCCACCCCAAATACCCCGGCAAGTCGGCGCTGGAGGTCATCATGACCGTCCTGCACGCCGGCGGTAAGTTCACGGGCAAGGCCTATGAGACCTCCGGCGGCCTGCATGGCGTCGGCGCCAGCGTCGTCAACGCCCTGTCCGAACGCGTCGAGGTCACCGTCTGGCGCGACGGCTTCGAGCACCTGCAGGTGTTCTCGCGCGGCAAGCCGCTGGGCCCCATCCAGCAGGTCGCGCCGTCGAAGAAGAAGGGCACCATGGTGCGCTTCAAGCCCGACGACGAGATCTTCGGCGACGGCGCGAACTTCAAGCCCGCCCGCCTGTACCGGATGGCCCGTTCCAAGGCCTATCTGTTCCGCGGCGTGCAGATCAAATGGTCCTGCGATCCCTCCCGCATCCATGACCAGACCCCGCCCGAGGCGGTCTTCCACTTCCCCAACGGCCTGGCCGACTTCCTGGCCGAGCGGACCAAGGGCCTGACCACGATCACCCCCGAGAGCTTCTCGGGCCGCATCGAGCGCCAGGGCGAGGCCGGCGCCGTCGAGTGGGCCGTCAGCTGGACGCCCCAGGGTTTTGGCGAGCACGACGGCTTCATGCAGTCGTACTGCAACACGGTCCCGACCCCCGAAGGCGGCACCCACGAGAGCGGCTTCCGCGCCGCCCTGACCCGGGGCCTGAAGGCGTATGCCGAGCTCAAGGGCGAGAAGCGCGGGACGATCATCACCGCCGACGACGTCGTCGCCCAGGCCGGCGCCCTGATCTCGGTGTTCATCAAGAACCCCGAATTCCAGGGCCAGACCAAGGAAAAGCTGTCCACGACCGAGGCCCAGCGCTTCGTCGAGGCGGCCCTGCGCGACCCGTTCGACCTGTGGCTGACCTCCAGCCCCAAGAACGCCCAGGCCCTGCTGGAATTCGTCATCGAGCGGGCCGAGGAACGCCTCAAGCGCCGCAAGGACAAGGAAGTCACCCGCGCCTCGGCGACCCGCAAGCTGCGCCTGCCCGGCAAGCTGGCTGACTGCGCCGGCGGCGCGGTGGACGGCGCCGAGCTGTTCATCGTCGAAGGCGACTCGGCCGGCGGCTCGGCCAAGCAGGCCCGCGACCGCAAGTACCAGGCCATCCTGCCCCTGCGCGGCAAGATCCTGAACGTGGCCTCGGCGTCCGGCGAGAAGTTCACCGCCAACAAGGAGCTGTCGGACCTGATGCTGGCCCTGGGGGCCCAGGGCGGGAACAAGTATCGCGAGGAAGACCTGCGCTACGACCGCATCATCATCATGACCGACGCCGACGTCGACGGCGCCCACATCGCAAGCCTGCTGATCACCTTCTTCTACCGCACCATGCCGGACGTGATCCGCCAGGGGCACCTGTACCTCGCTTTGCCGCCGCTCTACCGCATCGCCCACGGCGGCAAGAGCGAATACGCCCGCGACGACGCCCACAAGGACGAGCTGCTAGCCACGGTGTTCAAGGGCAAGAAGCCCGAGATCGGCCGCTTCAAGGGCCTGGGCGAGATGATGGCCTCCCAGCTGAAGGAGACCACCATGGACCCCAAGAAACGCACCCTGGCCCGCGTGACCCTGCCGCGCTCGGAAGAGGCGGTGGAAAGCCTGGTCGAGACGCTGATGGGGCGGAAACCGGAACTGCGGTTCAGGTTCATCCAGGAAAACGCCGAGTTCGCGGCGGCGGATCTGGATTTGTAAGGCCTAAAGATCCTCCCCCTAGCGGGGGAGGTGTCGGCTCGAAGAGACGACGGAGGGGGAAGAATCCGGAGCCAGGACAACTTCCCCCTCCGGCCTTCGGCCACCTCCCCCGCTGGGGGAGCAGATCTATCAAGACACACCTCCGCCCCCTCACGCGGCCAGCCGCTGAAGTCATGGAAAGGGCTGCGGAGCGCCGGACACCGTCCGGAGTGTTTGAATAGAATACCGTTTCGACGAAGCCCGACGCTCCGCGCGATCGTTATCCGAAAGCGTGACGGTCCGACGCTGTTCGCGCCTCACCGCCCTTGAAGCCTCCGACGGGCGGGCCAGGCCGCGAAGCCCGGTCCCGGATGCGGCTGTTTCCAACCGCCTGTCGCTCTCCTCGGCCTGCATCCACCGTCGTTTCTGTGTTCCAGGGTCGACTACCTCGGGGATGGCGCAGTTGCGGAG
>CAIUMD010000008.1 GCA_903900155.1 uncultured Caulobacterales bacterium
CACGGCGCTGATCTCGGCGGCGGCGGTCTGCGAGCGCTCGGCCAGCTTGCGCACTTCCGAGGCGACGACGGCGAAGCCGCGGCCGTGTTCGCCGGCCCGGGCGGCCTCGACGGCGGCGTTCAGGGCCAGCAGGTCGGTCTGACGGGCGATCTCTTGGACGATCGCGATCTTCTCGGCGATCGTCTGCATGGCGTCGACGGCGCGGTTGACCGCTTCACCCGAAGCCTCGGCGTCCTGGGCCGACTGGCGGGCGATCTTCTCGGTCTGGGCGGCGTTGTCGGCGTTCTGCTTGATGTTGGCGGCCATCTCTTCCATCGACGCCGAAGCCTCTTCGGCTGACGAGGCCTGCTCGGTGGCGCCCTGGCTGACCTGCTCCGAGGCCGACGACAGCTCCTGGCTGCCGGCCGAGACGTTTTCCGAGGCCGAGATGGCGTCCGAGACCACGCCGCGCAGGCGGTCGACCATGCGCTGCAGGGCGATGCCCAGCGTGTCCTTGTCCGACAGCGGCTTGGTCTCGACGGTCAGGTCGCCGTCGGCGACCTTGTCGGCCACGGCGGCGGTGGCCCGCAGGTTCTCGGTCATCTTGTTGACCGTCTCGACCAGGTCCTTGATCTCGTCGTTGGTGGTGATGTTGACACGCTGGTCCAGGTCGCCCAGGGCGACGGCGTTGGCCAGGTCGGAGATCTTGGAGAGACCCTTGCCGATCGTGATCGAGATCCAGGCGGCGGCGGCGATCGCCAGCAGCAGCGAACCGATCACCACGGCGATCAGCACGTTGCGCGCGGTGGCGAAGGTCTGGTTGCCGGCCTCGTCGGCGTCCTTCAGCTGCTGGGTATTGTAGGCGACCAGGTCATCGACCTTCTGGGAGACGGCGTTGGTCAGCGGGCGCTGCACGGTCGACATCATGCCGACGGCCTCGGCGCGGCGGCCGCCCATCATCGCGTCGCGCATCTTCAGGTCGATGACGGCATAGGCCTCCCAGTCCTGCTCCAGCGCGTTCCACTTGGTCTTGGCCTCGTCCGTGGTCGCCTTGGACACGCCCTCGGTGATCAACGCCTCGACCGTCTTGCGCTGCTTCTCGGCCTTCTCGTTCTGGCCGTGCAGTTCCTCGTTATCGAGCGCCAGCGCCATGTTCTTCTGGGCGCGAGTGATCTGCAGCAGGGCGATGTTGGCGGCCTGGGCGCGTTGCAGCTGCGCCATCGGACCGACGATCATCTGCGTCTGGGCGGTATTGATGGTGTTGAGCGAGCTGATGCCCAGCAAGGTCGACGCCGTCATCAGGACGATGAGCACACCGAAGGCGATCGCCAGCTTGAGTTTGATCGTGAAGCGCATGATGGGTTCCGGCTCAGGCTTGCGACGCGTGGATGGGGGTGACGGTGGCGGTCGACTGGCCGCGCGCCGCGAAGATCTGGTCGAGGTCGGGGATGACGATCACGTCGCCGTCCCGGCGCGCCAGCAGGCGAATGAAGTCCGCGCGCCACCGCAGGCCGACGCGCGGCGCCTCCTCGGTGATATCGCGATGGATGGTGGTGACCTCGTGCACCTTGTCGGCGCGCAGGCCGATCAGGGTGGGCTCGCCGTCCAGGGCGTGCTCGATCACCACGATGCGGCTGTCGATCGTCGGCTCACGGGCGTCCATGTCGAACGCCACGCGCAGGTCGATCAGCGGGATGACCCGGCCGCGGAAGTTGATCACGGCGTTGACGAAGGCGGGCGCGCCCGGCACGCCGGTCTCCGGCAAGAGATCCAGCACCTCGCGCACCAGACCGGCCTCCAGGGCGAAGGTCTCGCCATAGAGGTCGAAGGTCAGGGCTTCGATCGGACCGTCGGCAAGTTCGGTGTTCATGTCCCGGTCCCTCCTCAGCCCGCAGCGCGCAGCTGCGCGTCCTGGCGTTGGCCGGCCGCCACCAGGCTGCCGATATCGAGGATCAGCGCCACGCCCCCGTCGCCCAGGATCGTCGCGCCCGAGAAGGCGCCGACATCGGCGTGGAAGGGCGACAGCGGCTTGATGACGGTCTGGTGGTCGCCCAGGATCTGGTCGACGACCAGGCCCACCCGCTCCTGGCCGGTGGAGACCACGACGATCTTCTGGTGCGGATCCGGCGCCAGGCCCGTCTTGAACATATTCCGCAAGCGGATGAATGGCACCAGCTGGTCGCGCAGGGTGATCAAGCTGCGGCCCGCCGAACGGATGTCCTGCTCGATCGACAGCTCGACGCACTCCTCGACCGACGACAGCGGGATGACGTAGCGGCTGGTCCCGACCCGCACCAGCAGGCCGTCGATGATCGCCAGGGTCAGCGGGATGCGCAGCGACACCACCGAGCCGTGGCCCGGCGTGCTGGTGATCTCGATCGCGCCGCGCAGGCCCTCGATGGTCTTCTTGACGACGTCCATGCCGACGCCGCGACCCGACAGGTTGGTGATCGCCGCGGCGGTTGAGAAGCCCGGGGCGAAGATCAGCTGCAGCAGTTCGTTGTCGCTGAGCACCTGCCCCGGCTGGATCAGGCCGTTCTCCTCGGCCTTGGCGCGAACACGCGCGCGATCCACGCCGCGGCCGTCGTCGGTGATGGTGATCACCACCTCGGCGCCCGACTGGCGGGCGGCCAGCACGATGTGGCCGGCGGCGGGCTTGCCAGAAGCGATGCGTTGCTCGGGGGTCTCCAGGCCGTGGTCGGCCGAGTTGCGGATCAGGTGGATCAGCGGATCGGCCAGGCGCTCGATGACCGTCTTGTCCAGCTCGGTCGCCTCGCCCTCGGTCGACAGCTCGATGGTCTTGCCGGTGTCGCGGGCCAGGTCGTGGATCAGGCGGCGGAAGCGGCCGAACAGCTGGGCGATCGGCACCATGCGGACCACCATCATGGTGTCGCGCATTTCCGAGGCCAGGCGTTCGATTTCCTCGGCGACGGCGCGCAGGGCGATGTCGCTGCTGCTGGCGGCCAGCTGCTTCAGGCGCGACTGGGCGATGACCAGCTCGCCGACGCGGTCCATCATCTCGTCCAGGCGCTCGGCCGGGACGCGCACGGTGTCGCCGCCGGCCTTGGCGGCGCGGCCTTCATTGGCGGCTTCGGGCGCCGCGGCTTGCGCGGCGACGGCGGCGGGAGCGGTTTCAACGACGGCCTGCTCGACCGCTTCAGGCGGCGCGGCGGTCATGTCCTGGATGTCCAGGGTCATGTCGTCGATGACGAAGATGAACACGTCCTCGATCGCATCGCGGCCGTGCTGGGTGACCAGGGTCACGTCCCAGGCGAGGTGACACTGCGTCGGGACCAGGGCGTCGAAGTCGGGGACGGCGTCGGTGACGGCGACCACCGTGCACTCGCCCAGCTCGCGCAGCTCGTCCAGCAGCGGCAGGGGCCGGGCGCCATTGATCAGGGCATTGGCCGGCAAGCTGAACTTCACGCGCCAGGTGTTGAGGCCAGGGACGGCGGGCGCGGGCGCCGGCGCGGCCTCGCCGCCGCCGGCGCTGGCGACCACGCGGTGCAACTCGGCCAGCAGCGCGTCGCCGTCGGCCTGTTCGGCGGGACGGCCCTCGGCCAGGGCGCGCATGTGGTCCTGGCAGGCCAGGACGGCGCCGACCAGCTCGGACGTGGCGGCGACCTCGCCCTTGCGGACGCGGTCGAAGGCGGTTTCGCAATGATGGGTAAAGGCGGCCAGGGCGTCGAAGCCGAACATGGCGCCCGAGCCCTTCAGGGTGTGGAGCCCGCGGAACACCGCGTCGACCAGGTCACGGTCGCCGGGGCGGTGCGCCAGGTCCAGCAGGCCCTGCTCGATGTCCTCGAACAGCTCCTGCGCTTCCTGGCGGAAGATCTCGACGGGATCCTGGCCGCTCACTTGGCGAGGACCTTCTTCACGACCCGAAGCAGCTGTTCAGGGTCGAAGGGCTTGGTCAGCCAGCCGGTCGCGCCGGCCGCTTTCGCCTGCGCCTTGATCTCGGCGTCGCTCTCGGTGGTCAGGAACAGGATCGGCACGCCAGCGCCGGCCGGTCGCTGGCGCAGTTCGCGGATCATGGCCAGGCCGTCCATGACCGGCATGTTCAGATCCGTGACGATCAGGTCGAAGCCGCCGGCGCTGCCCTTGTCCAGGCCGTCCTGGCCATTGACGGCCTCGGTCACGGCATAGCCTTCGCCGCTCAGGGCGATCTTGATCGCCTGACGGATGGAGGCGGAGTCGTCGACGGTGAGGATGGCGGTCATTGAGCTGCCCCTTGAAGCCAGAACTTGGCGCGGTCCGAGATTTCGTCGTCGAGGAACCCGCCGCGCCGGAGGACTTCCAGGAGAGCGCCGGCGGCCGGCTTGTTGAGCGACAAGGCGACGCCGTTCTCGCTCGCCTTGCGGCGTGCGGATTCCAAGAGTTGGACGAATGTCAGATCAGTTTTCGTGAGGTCTTCGACGTCGATGACCACGCCGCCCTGCTCGCGCAGCAAAGCGCCGAGCTGCTCGTGAACCTCACTGATATTCGAGATCGTCACCTCACCGGCGAACGAAATCGCTTTCTCTCCGATCTCGGACAATACAGTCGCCCCCACAGCAAATATATATCGCCGTTATGCGAAATATTCGCTTGTGGAAACTTTGTGGGCGGTAGCCTTAAGGTAAGGTAAATCGGACAACCTGTGGCGGAGCGGCAATTTGCCGCCCGGACCCGAAAAAGGCCAAGTTTGCACCCCTCAAGGGCTGCCACGGCCAGGGATCACCCTCCACGGTTGCGCTCTTGCGCCACCTCTGCGGCGGAATGACGCATCCCCAGGATTAAACGGCGAAAAAGCCGCGTATAGCCGAACGTAATCGGATCCGACTTCAAGAGCTGTGACGTGACCCCCATTTCTCATCCAGCGATAACGAGAGTCCTGGGTTGATTTGAGCCTTGGTGTTGGTGGGGGCAAGAGGCCGGCGCGGGGAGCTTTCAGCCTGCGCAGCGTGCCGGCCGGTCTCTCCGCAAAAGGTGC
>CAIUMD010000009.1 GCA_903900155.1 uncultured Caulobacterales bacterium
AGTCGCTCCGCGACAGCTCCCCCGTATCACGGGGGAGCAATAAAAATCGGCGCCGAGGGGGCAGCCTCGGCGCCGATGGATCGTGTCCTTCGAGATCTCTCCGGTGGGAGGATCGACCTCTAGGGCGCGATCGCCTCGGCGCCGGGTCGACGCGGATCCGCGCCGCCCAGATAGAGGCCATTGTCGATCATGATCGACTGGGCGGAGCCCATGGTCTCGTCCGAGGTTATGGGGTGGCCCATGCCCTTGAGCAGGGCCACCGTGTCGGGATTAAAGTTGGGCTCGACGCGCAGGATGTCGGTGGCGTCCTGGAAGATGCGCGGCTGGTGCGTGGCCTCGGCGACGTTCAGCTTGAAGTCCACCGTATTGACGATGACCTGCAGCACCGTGTCGATGATCGTGCTGCCGCCCGGCGTGCCGGTGATCAGCCACGGCTTGCCGTCCTTGAAGATCATGGTCGGCATCATGGTGGAGAGGACACGCTTGCCCGGGGCCAGGGCGTTGGGCGGCGGGGCCTTGCCGGTCTTCTTCGCCCAGTAGGCCGCCGTGTGCGAGTAGTTGTTCATCTGGTTGTTCAGCACGAAGCCCGCGCCGGCCACCATCACGCCCGAGCCGAAGTCGGCGCCCAGGGTGAAGGTGTTGGACACCGCGTTGCCGTCGGCGTCCGCCACCGAGAAGTGCGTGGTGTTGTGGCTCTCGAACGCCCACGGATCGCCGACGCCCAGGTCCTTGGCCGGAGTAGCCTTGTCCGGATTGATCAGCTTGGCGCGTTCGACGCCATAGGCCTTTGAAGTGAAACCCTGCAGCGGGACCTTCACGAAGTCGGTGTCCCCTAAGAACTTCGACCGATCGGCATAGGCCAGCTTCATGGCCTCGGCTTCCAGGTGCAGGGTCTTGGCCGAGTTGGGGCCCGAGGCCTTCAGGTCGAAGGTCTCCAGGATGTTCAGCATCTCGAGCAGGGTGGCCCCGCCGGCGCTGGCGGGCGGCGAGGTCATCACCGTCAGGCCGCGATAGGTCCCGGTCAGGGGCTGGCGAACGGCGGGCTTGTAGGCGGCCAGATCCTCGGCGGTGATCAGGCCGCCATGGGCCTTCATGTCGGCGGCGAAGCGCTGGGCGATCTCGCCTTTGTAGAAAGCGTCGGCGCCCTTGTCGGCGATCTGGCGCAGGGACCAGGCGAGATCCGGCTGCTTCAGGGTCTCGCCGGCGCGATAGAGCTGGCCGCCGGCCTTGTAGAACGCCGCCTTGCCCGCCTCACTCTCGGCCAGGCGCTGCTTGCCCCAGCTGAACACGAAGGCCTCGTCCGGCGACAGCACGACACCGTCATGGGCCAGCTTGAAGGCCGGCTCGACCAGCGCCTTCCACGGCAGCTTGCCGTACTTCTGGTGGGCGATGTAGAGGCCCGCGACCGTGCCAGGGACGGTCGAGGCGCGGTAGCCCTTGGAGGCGACCTCGTCGATCTCCTTGCCCTTGTCGTCGACGAAGGTCTCGAGCTGCGCTGCTTTGGGGGCGACGCCGCGATAGTCGATGAAGATCGTTTCATTGGTCTTGGCGATGTGGACCATCATGAAGCCGTCGCCGCCGATATTGCCGGCGCGCGGCAGGGTCACGGCCAGGGCGAAGGCGGTGGCGACCGCCGCGTCCACGGCGTTGCCGCCCTGGCGCAGGATCTCGGCCCCGACCCTGGTGGCGATGGCGTTCTGGCTGACCACCATGCCCTTCTCGCCCACCACCGGTGAATGGATGCTGGGATATTCCAGCAACTGCTTCTTCTGGGCCAAGGCCGGGGTCGCGGCGATCGGCGTGAGCACCAGGGCCAGCGCCGAGGCGGCGGTCGTCAGCAGACGGAAGGGTTTCAAGGCGAGCCTCGCGGATACGAAACGGGGCGGCCCGAAGGGGCCGTCCCGTGGGGGATGTCCTAGAACTTCTTCGACAGGTTCATGTACCAGTAGCGGCCCGTGGCGTTGTGCAGCGCGCCCAGGTAGCCGAAGTTCGACGAGGCGATCGGCGGATCCTTGTCGAACAGGTTGCGCGCGCCGATGCGGATGGTCGAGCCGTCGAAGATCCCGTCCTTGAAGGCGTACTGGCCGTACAGGCTGACCGTGGTCCAGTCCTTCACCGGGAAGTATTGGCCGTTCACCTGGGCCGGCCCCGTGTCATAGACCTCGCCCACATACTGCACGAAGGCGCCGGCGCCCCAGCCCTTGTAGCGCCAGGTCAGGTTGGCGCTGCCGCGGAACTCGGGGAAGCCGTCCATCTTAATCTGGTTGCCGGCCGACGAGATTGTCAGACCCGGCAGTTCGCCGGCTGCGACGGCCTGCTGCAGCAGCGACTCCACGGGGCTGGGCGACTGGTCGTATTTCAGCAGCTTGGCCACGTTGACCGAGAAGCCGAAGTCGCCCCAGCGGGTGTCGTCCAGCGCGTAGTCCAGGCTGAAGTCGACGCCCTGCACCATGCGCGGCTGCAGGTTCTGATAGGTGTCGTTGATGTAGGCGATGTTGCCCACCGCCACCCCGCCGACCGGCGCGTCGCGCACGACGTTCGGGTTCGACGAGCCGTGCAGGCGCAGATAGTAGTCCAGCGCGATGGCGTTGTAGCCGCCGACCACGCCGATGACGCCCTTCTCGCGGATCGACCAGAAGTCGGTCGTCAGGGTCAGCTTGCCGAACGAACGCGGGATGAAGGTCGGCTGATAGACGAAGCCGACCGTGGCGTTGTCGGCCTGCTCCGGCTGCAGGCCCTTGTTGCCGCTGCGCGACTCGATCGTGCTGACGCTGGCGCAGGTCGTGTTGTTGATCCGGCAGGCGCCGTAGTCGATGCGGCTGTTCGAGACGGTCGCGCCGTCGCTGTAGAACTGCGGCAGGTTCGGCGCGCGGAAGCTCTGCGAAACCGAACCGCGGAACGCCAGGCCCTGGCCCACCTTCCAGTAGATCGCGCCCTTGGGCTTGTAGACTCTGCCGAAGTCCGAATAGTTCTCGCCGCGCGCGGCGATCTGCAGGCTGACTTCCTCGACCAGCGGGATGTTCATCTCGGGCGAGATGATCGGCACGGCCAGTTCGAAGAAGGCCGACTTGACCGAGCGGCTGCCGCGCACGTCCGGCGAGCCCGAGGCGCCCAGCACGTCGGTGCCGTAGGTCACGCCGGTGACGCTGTTGGTGTACTTGATCTTGCCGTCCAGGCGGTCGTCGCGGTCGTCGTCATAGGTCTCGCGGCGCCACTCGACGCCGGCGGCCACGCCGACATCGCCGCCGGGCAGGCGGAACAGGTCCTTCTTGGAGACCTTGAAGTCGGCCAAGGCCAGCGAGGTCTCGCTGATCCGGTAGACGTTGATAAGGAACGAGTTGATCGTGGCGCGATCGTTCGGGGTGGCGTCGCCGATCGAGTAGTTGTCCAGGCTGCCGCCGTTGAACGGGTTGTAGGCCGTGGCGTCGGTGCGGTTCAGCGCCTGCTGGAACAGGGTGTTGCTGATCGCATTGCGCGTCATGTCCTTGGTGCGGGCCTTGGAATACAGCAGCGCCGAATCCCACTTCCAGCCGTTCCAACTGCCCTTCAGCCCGCCCAGCAGGCGATAGCTGTCGTCCGTCACCGTGTAGGTGCGCGGGCCGGTGTCGACCACGCGATAGGTGAGTATGTTCATCGCCGCGCCGCCGGTCGGCACGCCGGTCAGGTTGGCCAGGCGATTGGGGCTGCCTACCGGACCGAAGGGGTTCCAATAGGCATTGGCGGCGATGGTGATCGGGGCGGTCGTCAGCGGGGCCGACTGCTCGCGGCTGCCGGTGAACAGGGCGTGATAGTAACCCGCCTCGCCATAGGCGGTGACGTCGCCGAAGTCGTGCTCGACGGTTGAGAAGAAGTTGGTCCGCTCGACGCCGCCGCGCAGGGTGCGGTCGGGGTTTTCGTCATAGCGCAGCACCCGGTCTGTCGTGCCGGTGATCGTGCCCGACTTGATGCAGAGACTGCCGGTCAGGACCGTGCTGGAGCAGCCGGCGGCGGTGTTGCTGACCGGCTCGATGTGGAACACGCCCGAGGTCGTCAGGGCGGTCGTCCCCTGGCGCACCGTCGTGGTCGACGGGATCAGCGTGAACGAACCCCAGGGGCTGGAGGTCGAGCGGCTGTCGAAGGTGGTGTTGTCCGCCCACGGGGTGTTGGCGACCTGCCAGCGGTGATCCTCGCTGGCGGCGTAGTCGCGCTCTGTCGCCATCAGGCGGCTGCGGCCGGTATAGTTGCCGAAGAAGGTCAGGCGCGTGCCGTCCTTCAGACGCGTGCCGGCCTTCACGTTGAACGAGCCTTCGCGATAGCCCGTGCCTTCCGAGCCGCCGATCTGGGTCTCGATCTTCAGGCCGCGGAACTTGGTGTCGAGCACGGTGTTGACCACGCCCGCCACAGCGTCGGCGCCGTAGATGGCGGCGGCGCCGTCGCGCAGGACCTCGATCCGCTTGACGCCCGCGACCGGGAACGCGTTGGTGTTGACGGTCTGGACCGGCACCAGGTTCTCGGTCTGGCTGCCCGGCGCCAGCACGGCGCGGCGGCCGTTCAGCAGAGCCAGGGTGTTGCCGGTGCCGAGATTGCGCAGGTTCAGCGAGGCCACGTCGCCGCGCGCATCGTTCAGGTTGCCGGTGGTGCGGGCTTCCTGGAACTGCACGTCGCCGGCCTGCGGGATGGAGCGGAACAGCTCGTCGCCCGACACCGCGCCGGTGGCGATGATGTCGTTCTCGCCCACTACCGTCACCGGCAGGGCTCCGGTCCTGCGCGCGCCTTCGATCTGCGAGCCGACAACCACGACGGCTTCGACGGTCTGGACCTCTTCGTTAGTCGCGCCGGCCCGTGCGCTGAAGGACTGGGGGCCCTGAGACCCAGAATTGGGGGCCGGGGCCTGGCGCAGCGTAATCGTTTTGCCGTCGTCCGAGGCGACGACCAGGCCGGCGGCCTTGATCAGCTTGGCCAGGGTGTCGGCGTCGGCCACGTCGCCGCTCACCGCCGGGGTGCGCTTGCCGCTGGCGGCCTCGAACGGAAACAGCACCTGCTTGCCCGACTGCCTGGCGAAGGCCTGCAGCGCGGTCACCGCGTCGCCGGCCGGAATGTTGAAGCTGTGGCGGGCCTCCTGGGCCAGCGCCGGACCGGCCAGGACCAGGACGGCGGCGGACGCCATCAGGAAGCCGCGAACGGTGCGGCGGCGGGTGTCGATCGACATTCTTCTTGGTAACCCCTCGGGGCGCCGTCCATCCCCATGGGAAGGCGCCTTCACCATCACCGACGATGATGGCTCAAACTTCCGCTATCGGGGGCGTGAACTTTCTTAGCCCCGCCGCGAAAGGCGAATGGCGCCGTCGCTGTCTTCGAAGGCGCGCACCGGGAAGGTGCTGGTCACGGCGGAGACGAAGCTCTTGGGCTCGGTCGTCTGGAAGTAGCCGGCCAGACGCAGGCCCGAGATCGACGGATCGGCGATGCTGATCTGCTGGCGGTTATAGCGGTTGAACTCGGCCACCGCCTGCTCCAGCGACTGGCCGTTCAGGGCGATCGCGCCCTGCCGCCAGGCCAGGGCCCGGTCGATTTCGCTGTCGGACACCACGCGCGAGCGGTGGCCGGCCGAGCTGTAGATCGCCGCGACGCCGGCGGTCAGGCGCACCGGGTCCTTGCGCTCGGTCGGCTCGGGATCCAGGGCGACGGCGCCGCGCTTGACGGTCACGGCCGCGCCGTCCGAGCGCAGGCGCACGGCCATCTCGGCGCCGGCGTCGGCCTGCATGACCGCGTCGGCGGCCTTGATCACGAAGGGCCGCGCGTCCTTGGCGGCCTCGAACACCGCCTCGCCGCGCACCAGCTTCACCTCGCGCACGCCCTTGCGGTAGCGGACCACGACCTTGCTGTCGGTATTGAGCTCGATGCGGCTGTTGTCGCTGAGCACGACCACCCGGCGCTCGCCGATGGCGGTGGCGTAGGCGGTTCCGGAGCCGAAGGTCATGACGCCCGCGCCGACCACGGCGGCCACGGTGACGGCGGCCATGCCCCGCGCCCACGGCGAGCGGCTGAAGCGCGGCAGGATCAGGCGGCGCTCGGGCGCCAGCAGGTCGCGGTCGGGCCGCGCTTCAGTCAGCCGGACGGGGCCCGGACGCATGGCGCGCAGGCGGTCCAGGCGCGCCCAGGCGGCGGCCTCGCGTTCGAAGGCGGCTTCGTTCTCGTGACTTTCGTCGCGCCAGGCCTCGAAGGCGGCGCGGTCGGCGGCCGAGCACGAAGGATCGCCAAGCCGGACCACCCAGAGGGCGGCCGCCTGCCTCACCGCTTCGCGTCGTGATCCCGTCTCGCGCTCCATGAGCGTCCTTCGTCGACCTTACTCTTGCGCCCGATACGACGTCCCAGCTTCTCGGAACAGTACCGAAGGCCCTTTACCAAGTGCTTCTCTACAGTAGAGACGGACAGCCCTAGCCTAACCGCTATCTCGTCCGGCGAGAGACTGTAAACTTTTCTCAACGTGAAGACGCGGCGGCATTGCGTCGGAAGTTCGGCGATGGCGTCGGCCAGGGCGCGCAGTTCCTCACGCGATTCGAGCATCATGTGGGCGCCGGGCGTTTCGTCGATCGGCTCGATGCGGTCGAAGTCGGCGACGGCGGTGATGGTCAGCACCTTGCGGCGGCGCAGGGCGTCCAGGGCGCAGTTGCGCAGGATGCGGGTGGCGAAGCCGGCGGGATTGCCGATCTCCCGCCAGGTCTTGCAGGCGATGGCGCGGGCGAAGGTCTCGTGGACCAGGTCTTCCGGATCGGTCTGCCCGTCGCGGCAGAACTGCCGCGCATAGGCCAGCAGGTCCGGCTCCAAAGGCAGAATCTCCCGCCGGAACCAGGCGCGCCTGTGTTCGTCGTCTTGCGTCATCAACGCTCCCCTTGGGAGCAGCCAAGCCCATCGAACGGTGGATGGCAACCCGGCGACAGCGGCCGCCGGGTTGCCAATAGCGGTTTTGCCTAATCGTCGATCACGGTGTTGCGGGTGTCCTTGAGGAACAGTCCGCCGATGATCGCGGTCACCCCGGCAATGATCACCGGATACCACAGGCCCGAGTAGATATTTCCGGTCGCCGCCACGATCGCGAAGGCCGTGGTCGGCAGGAAGCCGCCGAACCAGCCGTTGCCGATATGATACGGCAGCGACATGGCCGTATAGCGGATCCGGGTCGGGAACAGCTCGACCAGCATGGCCGCGATCGGGCCGTAGACCATGGTCACATAGATCACCAGGATCGCCAGCAGACCGATGACCTTGGGCTTGTCGACCTTGGCCGGATCAGCCTTGGCCGGATAGCCGGCGGCCTTCAGCTGGTCGCCCAGGTCAGCTTCCCAGGCCTTGCGGGCGGCGGCAAACGCCTTGCCGGTGGCCCCCTTGGCGTCGAAGCCCTCCAGGTTCACCGCGCCCACCTGCACCGAGGTCGGCGAACCGGCCGAGCCGGCTTGGACGCTGTAGCTGACGCCGGCCTTGGCCAGATAGGCCTTGGCCACGTCGCAGGGGGTGTTGAACTGGGCCTTGCCGATCAGGTCGAACTGGAAGGCGCAGGTGGCCGGATCGGCCGACACGACCACCGGGGCCGAGGCCTCGGCATGGGCCAGGGCCGGGTTGGCGAAGCTCGTTATCCCTTTGAACACCGGGAAATAGGTCGCCGCCGCCAGCAGGCAGCCCAGGATGATGATCGGCTTGCGGCCGATCTTGTCCGACAGCCAGCCGAAGATGACGAAGAACGGCGTGCCGATCAGCAGGGCGACGGCCACCAGGGTGTTGGCCAGGGCGCCGTCCAGCTTCAGGGTCTTTTCCAGGAAGAACAGGGCGTAGAACTGGCCGGTGTACCAGACCACCGCCTGGCCCATGGTCAGGCCCACCAGCGACAGCAGCACGATCTTCAGGTTTTTCCAGTTGCCGAAGGCTTCGGCCAGCGGCTTCTTGGTCCCCTTCCCTTCGGCGATCATCTTCTGGAAGGTCGGGCTCTCGTGCAGCTTCAGGCGGATCCAGAGGGACACGCCCAGCAGCAGCATCGAGACCAGGAACGGGATGCGCCAGCCCCAGGCCTTGAACTGCTCCTCGCCCAGTTGGGTGCGGGTGGCCAGGATCACGGCCAGCGACAGGAAGAGGCCCACTGTCGCCGTGGTCTGGATCCAACTGGTGTAGAAGCCGCGCTTGCCGTCCGGCGCGTGCTCGGCGACGTAGGTGGCCGCGCCGCCGTACTCGCCGCCCAAGGCCAGGCCCTGGACCAGGCGCATGACCACCAGGGCGATCGGCGCGGCCACGCCGATCTGAGCGTAGGAGGGCAAGAGGCCGACCACGAAGGTCGACAGGCCCATCAGCAGCATGGTGATCAGGAAGGTGTTCTTGCGGCCCCAGATGTCGCCCAGGCGCCCGAAGATCACCGCGCCCAGCGGCCGGATCGCGAAACCCGCGGCGAAGGCCAGCAGAGCCAGGATGAAGCCGGTCGTCTCGTTGACGCCCGAGAAGAAGTGGCCGGTGATGATCGCGGCCAGCGAGCCGTAGAGATAGAAGTCGTACCACTCGAACACGGTGCCCAGGGACGACGCCCCGATCACCAGCGCGTCGCGCCCTTTCGCCTGTCCATTTGGCGTGGGCGCGGCTTGGCTGTCAGCCCCCATTACGCTTGTCCCTTCCCTCGATGCGCCGTGCTTTTGCCGCCGGTCGCCTGAAGCCTAACTCACAGAACGGCATTCTTAGACCGAGGATTTCCGGTAGCGCTACCACCATTTGAAGAACGCCGTTTTCCTGGCGCGCGATGATCGTCGGGGTCGTGGCCCGGGGCTGGGACTTCGGCATGAAGCCGTCGCCGCCGGGCCCGCCAAGCCCGCGCCCTCCCTCGCACGGTCGACGGGGGCGCCGGCCATCGGCTAGGGTCCGCCTGCGAACACCGGAAGGACCTCATGAACCAGATCGTCCGCCGCGCCCTGATCGGCGCCGCCCTCGCCCTGCTGGCCTCGACCTCGGCCTTTGCCGCCGGCAAGCCGCGCGTCGCCATCCAGACCGACAAGGGCACGATCGTCGTCGAACTGGAGGACAAGAAGGCCCCGATCACGGCCGCCAACTTCCTGGCCTATGTCGATCGCCATCGCTTCGACGGCGGACAGTTCTTCCGCGCCAACCGGGCCAAGGGCGCGCCAGGCGCCGGCTCGATCCAGGGCCAGCCCAAGCCCTATTCCCGCCGCGCCCCGCCGATCGCCCACGAGAGCACGCTGAAGACCGGCCTCAAGCACAAGACCGGCGCCATCTCGATGGGCCGCGACGCACCGGGCTCGGCCACCGCCGACTTCTTCATCTGCGCCAGCCCGCAGCCCTATCTGGACGCCAAGCCGGGCAAGTCCGACGCGGCCCAGGGCTATGCGGTGTTCGGCTATGTCGTCTCGGGGCTAGACGTCGTGAAGAAGATCCTGTCCGGCCGCACCGACGGCCCGACCAACGTGCCGTCGATGAAGGGCCAGATCCTGAACCCGCCGGTGAAGATCATCTCGGTGAAGCGGGTCTGATCCTCCTCCCTCGCGCAGCGGGGGAGGAGAAACCGATCAAGCCACCGTTTTGAACCGCGCCGTCACCGGTTCCGGCGGCGGCGCGGGGCAGTTCTGGGCCAGGAACGCGCCGTGGCTGGGCAGGCCCGCGACCTGGGCGGCCAGCATCGGCCCCGACTGGTCCAGGGTCTGGCGGATCACCTCGTAGGGCACGGTGTCGACCAGCTGCTGGTAGCGCTTGGGCCGCACGCCCATGCCCTCCATCACCGACTGCCAGGACGGATTGCGGAACATCTCGTCGACGCCCTCGCGCAGCACGCCGTGGCTCTTGAAGAGTTTGATACGTTCACGGAGGCTTTCCGGCACCGGAGCCTCGCGCACGGCCTTCCAGAACGGCGTGTCCTCGCGCTGCGTCGTGCAGTAGTGCAGCACGATGAAGTCGCGGATCTCCTCGTAGTCGCTGGTCATGCGGCGGTTGTACTCGGCCGCCAGCGAGGGCGCGAAGTCGCGATCGGGGAAGAACCGCAGCAGATAGTCCATGCCGCGATAGATCAGGTGCAGGGCCGTCGATTCCAGCGGCTCAATGAAGCCCCCGGCCAGGCCCACGGCGACCACGTTCTTATCCCACGGGCGCTGGCGCATGCCGGTCTTGAAGGCGATGAACATCGGGTTCATCAGCCTCTGGCCTTCGACATTGCGCACCAGGGTCTCACGGGCCTCGTCGTCGCTGAGATGCTTGCTGCTGAACACATAGCCGTTGCCCGCGCGATGCTGCAGCGGGATGCGCCAGCGCCAGCCGGCGGCCTCGGCCTTGGCCAGGGTGTAGGGGTGCGGCGGGCCGACGTTCTCGGTCTGCACCACCACGGCGCGGTCGCACAGCAGCATGTCCGACCAATCGTTGAACGGCACGTCCAGGGTCTTGCCGATCAAGAGGGCGCGGAAGCCCGAGCAGTCGATGAAAAGATCGCCCTCGACCTCGTGGCCGTTCTTCATGATGACCTTGGCGACGCCGCCGTCGGGCCGCGTGACCACGTCGGTGACGATGCCTTCGGTGCGCTTGACGCCCCGCGCCTCGGCGAAGCCGCGCAGGAACCTGGCCACCAGCCGCGCGTCGATGTGCAGGGCGTAGCTGGCCCCGGCGATCAGGGTGCGTTGGGCCTTGAACGGCAGCATGAACTTCCACTGGTCGGCCATCACCGTGCCGGGCGCGAAGTCCTGCAAGCCGGACGGATGGCCATTGGCCTTGGCCCGCAGCCAGCAGTGGTAGAACTCGTTCGGGCCGATCGGACCGCCGATGGCCCCGAACGGGTGGTAGTAGTGCTCGTCCTTGCGCTTCCAGTCCTCGAAGCGGATGCCCAGCTTGAAGCTGGCTTGCGTCGCCTGGATGAACTCGCGCTCGTCGATGCCTAAGCTGGAGATCAGCTGCAGGAACGGCGGGATCGTGGACTCGCCCACGCCGATCGTGCCGATCTCCTCGGACTCGATGAGTTCGACCTCGCAGCCCCCGTCCTTGAAATAGTGGCTGAGCATCGCCGCCGAGATCCAGCCGGCCGAGCCGCCGCCGACGATGACGATCTTCTTGATGGCGTTGGGGTTCGTAGTCATCGTTATGGTCCTATTGCGCGGCCATCGGAGCCGGGCGGCAATATTGGTCGAGGAAGGCGCCGTGCAGCGGGGCGGCGGCGACCACCTCGCGGATGGCTTTGCGCATCTCGGCCAGCGGGGCGCTGAGGGTCGCCGGGTCGATGCCGTCCAGGGCCGGATCGACCATGTCGGGCAGCAGTTCGAAGCCGGCATAGATCGCCATCCAGCTGGCTGGCTGGAACATCTCCCAGCGATAGCGGATGAAGTGGCCGCGCTGGGTGAAGAGCTCGACCTTGCGCCGCAGGGTTTCGGGCAGGGTCACGGCGTTGCAGTCGCGCCAGAACGGGGTGTCCCCACGCTTGTTGGCCCAGTAGTGCAGGATGATGAAGTCGCGCACGCGCTCCATCTCGCGCCTGGACCAGTCGTTGAACTCGGCGGCGAGCTCGGGGGCGAAATCCTTGTCCGGGAACAGCATCTTGATCTTCTCGATGCCGGTCTCGATCAGGGCGATCGAGGTGCTCTCCAGCGGCTCCAGGAAGCCCGACGCCAGGCCCAACGCGATGACGTTCTTGTTCCAGACCTTCTTGCGGCGGCCGGGGTTGAAGCGGATCTGGCGGGGCTCGTGCAGCAGCGGATCGGGGATCGCCGCCTTCAGCTCGGCCAGGGCGTCCTCGTCGCTGATGTGGCGCGAGGAATAGACATAGCCGTTGCCGTAGCGGTGCTGCAGCGGGATGCGCCAGCGCCAGCCGGCGCTGTGGGCCGAGACGTCCGTATAGGGCATCGGATCGCCCCCATTCTTGTCGCTTGAGGCTTCGCTCTGCGCCGCATAGGCGCGGTCGCACAGAAGCACGTCGTTCCAGTGCTCGTAGCCGGTCTGCAGAGCCTCCTCGATCAAGAGGCCCCGGAAACCCGAGCAGTCGATGAAGAGCTCGCCCTCCACCGTCTCGCCGGTGTGCAGGTCCAGCGAGACGACGTGGCCGTCCTCGGGCCGCAGGTTGACCTTGGTGATCCTGGCGTCGATGCGGCGCACGCCGTTGTCCTCGGCCACCCGGCGCATCAGCTGGGCGAACAGGGCCGCGTCGAAATGCAGAGCCCAGTCGAAGATCGACAGGGTCGAGGGCGGGTTGCGAGACGGGGCCATGAACTTGCCCGCCGCCGCCAGAGACGCGCCCAGCGAGTAGTCGGCGATGTCGGTCGGCTCGCCGGCTTGAGCCAGCTTGCGCCAATAGTGATGGAACGAGATCCCCCGCAGGTCCTGACCAAAAAGGCCGAACGGATGAATGAACGACTGGCCTTCGCGAACCCAGTCGTTGAAGCGGATGCCCAGCTTGCAGGTCGCGCCCGTGGCCCGCATCACCTCGATGTCGGTCAGGCCCAGTTGCTGGTAGAAGCCGCGGATGGTGGGAATGGTCGCCTCGCCCACGCCGATCGTGCCGATCTCGGAGCTCTCGACCAGGGTGATCTCGATCGGGCCGCCCTGGAAGTGGCGTCGCAGCGCCGCGGCCACCATCCAGCCGGCGGCGCCGCCGCCCACGATCACCAGCTTGCGGATACGCTTGTCCTGCATCGCGCTACTCCCGACTGCCCGGTTCTTCGTCCGGTTGGGCACAGGCTATCGTCTCGTGCATGAGCCGGACAGCTGGGCTCTCAAAAAAAAGAAAGCCGCCGTGGGGGTCCACGGCGGCTGCAGGAGGTGAGAGGGGTTGGCTGTCACCAGCGCGCGCGGACGCCCACCGTGTAGCGGGGCTCGAACTCGTTCTGGTAGGCGTACTGGGTCTGGCCCTTGGCGAAGCGCAGATAGTAGTCCTCGATCTCGCCGGTGACGTTCGAGCCGTTGAAGTAGACCGTGACGCGATCGTTGACGCTGTAGCTGACGTTCACGTCCACATAGCCGGTGGCCTTCTGCATGATCGGGATCACGTAGGAGATCTTCGGATCCACGGGGTCGGCGCCGGCGCCCATCGTCCCGGACAGACGCGCGGTCCGGTAGTTGTAGGCGACGCGGGCCTGCAGCTTGCCGTCCTGGTACCAGCCGACCAGGTTGAACTGGTGCTTGGAGTTGTCGAAGAACGGAATCTCCTTCTTCTCCATGTCCAGGCGGCTCTCGCGGCTGGGCGAGTAGGTGTAGTTGCTGTCCACGCCGAAGTTCGACAGCAGGCCCATGTCCGGGATGATGTCGCTGAAGGCCAGCTTGGCGCCGACTTCCAGACCCTTCACCGAACCGCCTTCGCCCTGGATGGGCAGGCTGACGTTGACCGTGCGGCGGATGACGCCGTCCTGGTCGGGGAAGCGGCCGGTCGTCTGGCCGCCGGTCACGAAGCTGTCGATCTTCAGCTTGAAGGCCGAGATGTTCAGCATCGAGGCGCGGCCGAAATAGTACTCGATGGCGCCGTCGAAGTTGGAGGCGCGCCACGGGTTCAGCATCGGGTTGCCGTCGGCGTTGGCGCTGGTGACGCAACGCACGTTCGGCAGGGCCGCGCCGCAGTCGGCGGTGTTGATCTTCAGACCGCCGCCGTAACTGCCCAGATCCAGCGGTTGCATGGTCTTGGCGTAGGCCGCGCGGATCTTGATGTTGTCGGTCAGGTCGTAGACGGCGTTCACCGACGGCAGCCAGTCGGTGTACTTGCGCTTGGTGACGCTGTCGCCCGCATCGGCGTTGGTGTCGCCGTAGTTGCGGGTGTCGCCCGTCAGGTTCTGCTTCACCGTCAGTTCGGTCTGGATCACGTGCAGGCCGACATTGCCGTGCAGCTTGCCGACCTCGAAGTCGGCGGCGCCGTACGCGCTCTCTTCCTTCAGCGTGACGTCATAGGTCTGGCCCGGGACCTGGACCCGGATCGAACCGCCGAACACCTTGTCGTGGAAGGCTTTGACGTTGTCGAAGTCGCGCGGGTTGATGGTCCAGAAGCCCGGCATGCCCGACGTGACGCCGCCCAGGTCGTCGACCCAGATGACGTTGTTGTAGGTCGACAGCTTGGTCGGACGGTTGACCGTGTAGCCCTGGAACACCGGCGCGCCGGTGACCGGGTCGGGCACGAACTCGCCCGCCTGGCACTGGTTCTGGTTCATGACGACGTCGATGGCCTTCCACTGGGCCTCGCAGCCGCCGGTCGGAACCGGTTGGCCGTTGGCCTGCACGGCGCCGGGGACGCCGCCGTAGAAGCCCGAGAACAGATGGAACTGCTCGACGGCGACCGAGCGGTCGCTGAAGCGGACGCCGGCGTCGATCTTGGTGACGAAGCCCAGCAGCTTGTCGTCGAACTTGTAGTGACCGTCGGCGCGGAACACGTTCATGTCCGACTGGACTTGGTTGTTGCCTTCCGACGAGAAGGCGCCGATCGCGTAGCTGTCCTTGTTGGCCATGTAGTCGCGCAGGGTCTTGCCCGCACCCAGGCCGCCGGTGATCGGACGGTCGAAGCCGCTCCACACCGGGTGATCGCCGGCGATGTTGTAGACCAGCTGCGGGTTCTGACCGTAGCCCTGCGGGTTCGGGTTCAGGTAGCAGCCGCCGGCGCTGCCGGCGACGGCGTTGCTGCGCTGGTTGGCCGGATACTGGTCGCAGATCGCCTTCGGATAGAACGGGCCGCGCGTGCGGTCGTTGGCGTCACGGAAGAGGTTGAAGCGGCCCGGTCCGTACTGCCAGTTGCTCAGGTCGCCCTGGGCCTGGCCGTTCATGCTCAGGCGGTTGCCGTTGGCGCGAATGGCCCGGGCCTCGAAGGTGAACGGACCGCCGTTGTCGTAATTCAGCTCGAGGTTGTAGTTCTTCGTCGTCGACTTGGTGACCCGGTTGACGGTGAACGAGTTAATCCACCAGGCGTCGATGTTGTACTCGTCGACGGCCAGCCACGGGCGGCCATTCGAGGGGCTGGTGATGCCCTTGTCGAAGATCGTCGGCTGGTTCCAGACGCCGAAGGCGCCGCCGTCCCAGCGGTTGGAGATGTTGATGCCGGCGCCGCGGTTGAACTCGTCCAGCTTGGCGTAGAAGCCTTCGGCGATCAGGGTGAAGCCTTCGCCAATGCGGGCCTCGAACGAAGCGTTCACGCCCAGGCGCTTACGCTCGACGACGCGGTTGAAGCTCTCGTAGCCGTGCGGCGAGACCCAGTTGTTCGTCGCCGAACCACCCCAGTCGTTGTTGCCCGACAGGCCCACGACGCCCGACGAGTTGTTGCCCAGGTTCGACTTCGAACCGGCGGCCGAGATCATCAGGCCGACATTGTCGTTGCGCCAGTTGGCGACGCCGTTGAACAGGTAGTCGTCCTTCTTGGTGCGTTCGCCGCGCTGGGCTTCGGCCGCGCCGGTCAGGCTGAAGCCTTCGCCGAACTGGAACGGACGGCGGGTGCGCAGGTCGATCGTGCCCGAGATGCCCGACAGGGCGTTCTTCGGATTGGTCGACTTGTAAACCAGCACCTGGTTCATCAGCTGCGAGGGCACGTCCAGCAGGTTCGGCTGGGCCGAGCCCATATTGCCGGCGCTGAGATACTGCTCGCCATTCAGCAGGGTGATCACCTGGGCCAGGCCGCGGATGTTGACCGTGGCGCCTTCACCGGCGTTGCGCTGGATCTGCACGCCCGAGATGCGCTGCAGCGAGTCGGCGATGGTGACGTCCGGCAGCTTGCCGATGTCTTCCGCCGAGATGGCGTCGACGATCGAGGCCTCGCGGCGCTTGACGTCCACCGATTTGATCTGAGACCCGCGCACGCCGGTGACGACGATCTCTTCGACTGTCGAGTCGCTTGCGTTGGCGTCCTGGGCGAAGGCTCCGGTGGCCAGAGCCAATTGCGACGCGCCAGCGACCAGCGCCAGCGTCAGGCCGTGCTTGAGCACGGCTTTCCTTGCTTCCTGTGACAATTCTCGCTCCCCAAAATAAGTCGTTCTTATTGGCCGCCCGCCCGTCCCCCGCGCCGCCGCTCTGACGGCGGCTGTCGGAAGACGTTTGAGGCTTTCCGGACCCGTCCCACCGCCAGATCCCTCATCGAGTCTGGCGATCGTCCAAATCCCTCGGCGGCCCCGGCGCCCGGACATCCGATTCCGGCCCCGCGCCTTCATCGAACGGCGTCACATTCGTCATATGTCCCAGCCAAGTCAACAAAAATGTCAACGTTGTCATTCCTGCGAGACAAGGGTTTCAGCGCGCCCAAAACACAACCTAGGCGCAGGCACGAAAAGCAACTCCCGTACGAAACATTGAAAGCTTGATTTAGAATCATTTGTTTTTGTTGGTATTTTTCCAAATGACACCGGTTACTTCACAACATTGCAATCCCGTCATGCAAATGGGCGCGACAGATATGTCACAACCCTGAAAATAGGCGTATCGCCGCCCCAAAATGTCCCGATATTGTCCTGAAGGCAGAGTCTTTTTGACCCATTTTTGTCCCGAAGACATGACAGACAGGACAAGATGGACTATGCGTTCGATTGCTTGCCGCCTTGTGGGCGCCGCCATTGGCTGATGGGGTGCGCCGGGGAAGCTTGGCGGTAGAGCGGGTACGGGGACCGATGACGACGATCAACGACGTGGCCGAGCGAGCGGGCGTTTCGCCCAAGACCGTCTCCCGCGTTCTCAACGATCACGACAGCGTCAGCGCCAAGACGCGCGATCGTGTCCGCATGGCCATGTCTGACCTGGGCTACCAGCCCAGCGCCGTGGCCCGCAGCCTGCGCTCCCAGGGCTCGGGCTCGGTCGGCGTGCTGATGGGTGATCCGTCCGGCGGCTACCATACCCGCGTTCACCACGCCCTCTTGCTGGCCTGCGTCGAGACCGGCCGCCACCTGTCGGTCGACCTGTCCGAAGGTCCCGTGCCCGGCTGGGCCGACCGCGTCCGCGCCTTCGTCACCGACAGCGGCATCCGCGAGATGATCCTCTTGCCGCCCGAGTGCGATTTCGGCCCCATGAAGGAGTTGATGCGCGAGCTGGACGTGCGCTGCGTGATGATCACGCCCACTACGCCAGACCCGCACTTCCCGGCCATCGGCATGGATGACCGCGCCGCCGCGCGCGAGGTGGTCGAGCACCTGTTCTCGCTGGGCCACACCCGCATCGGCCATATCGCCGGCCATCCGGACCACGCCGCCAGCACCCACCGCCGCAACGGCTTCTTCGAGGCCTATGCCGCCCGCGGCCTGCCGCGCCCTTCGCCCGAGCTGATCGTGCAGGGCGAGTTCACCTTCAAGACCGGCATCGACGCGGCCCAGAAGCTGCTGGATATCGACAATCCGCCGACCGCGATCTTCGCCGCCAATGACGACATGGCCGCCGCCACCTGCATGGAGGCCCAGCGCCGGGGCCTGCGGATCCCGGACGACCTGTCCGTCGTGGGCTTCGACGACGCGCCGATCGCCGGGGTGATCTGGCCCGCGCTCACCACGATCCGCCAGCCGTTCGACCAGATGGCCCTGCGCGCGATGCAGACCTTCGCCGCCTGGAGCGCCAACGAGGGCGCCGGCAAGACCAACACGCCTTTCCTCGCGCAGCACTCGCTGGTGGTGCGCGAGTCCACCGGTCCCGCCCGAGACGGTCCGCCGCCTCGGAGACGACCTTAAATCCCCTCCCCGACGTGGTCGCAGCGCCGCGCGGGGGCGCAAGACCAAGACCACGGAGGAAACATGACCCAGACGACTTGGCCGGCGACCTGGCGGGGCCTGCAACTCGCCCTGCTGATCAGCGCTTTAACGTCGGCGCTGACCGTCGCCCCGGCCCTGGCTGAAGTCGCCAAGAAGCCCGTTGCGACCAAGCCCGCTCATCCGTGGATGAACACCAAGCTCTCGGCCGACGCCCGCACCGACCTGGTGCTGAAGGCGATGACCAACGACGAGAAGTTCACCGTGATCTTCGGCTACTTCGGTTCGGACATGAAGCCGAAGTACACGCGCCACAAGGACTCGCTGGAGGCCTCGGCCGGCTACGTCGCGGGCGTGCCGCGCCTCGGCATCCCCGGCCAGTGGCAGACCGACGCCGGCGTCGGCGTGGCCACCCAAGGCAGCCACCAGGACCTGCGAGCGCGCACCGCCCTGCCGTCGGGCATGGCCACCACCGCCACCTGGAACCCCGAGTTGGCCTTCAAGGGCGGCGCGATGATCGGCAAGGAAGCCCGCGACTCGGGCTTCAACGTCCAGCTGGCCGGCGGCGTGAACCTGATGCGTGAGCCGCGCAACGGCCGGAACTTCGAATATGGCGGCGAGGACCCGCTGCTGGCCGGGACCATGGTCGCCGCCCAGATCAAGGGCATCCAGTCCAACCACATCATCTCGACGATCAAGCACTACGCCCTGAACGGCCAGGAGACCGGCCGCTTCGTAGTGAGCAGCAATATCGGCGACGCCGCGGCCCGCACGTCGGACCTCCTGGCCTTCCAGTTCGCGATCGAGCAGTCGGACCCGCACTCGGTGATGTGCGCCTACAACCGCGTCAACAGCGAGTGGGCCTGCGAGAACGACTGGCTGCTGAACACCGTCCTGAAGAAGGACTGGGGCTACAAGGGCTATGTCATGTCGGACTGGGGCGCCGACCACTCGTCGGCCAAGGCCGCCAATGCCGGCCTGGACCAGGAGTCGGCCGGCGAAGCCTTCGACCAGCAGGCGTGGTTCGGCGCGCCCCTGAAGGCTGATCTGGCCTCGGGCAAGGTCAGCCAGGCCCGCCTCGACGACATGGCCCGCCGGGTGCTGCGCGCCATGTTCGCCAGCGGCGTCATCGACCATCCTGTGACCCGGCCCAAGGGCCACGACCTGCCGGCCGCCACCCTGGCCGCCCACGCCAAGATCACCCAGGCCGACGCCGAGGAAGGCATCGTCCTGCTGAAGAACGACGGCGACCTGCTGCCCCTGGCCAAGACCGCCAAGACCATCGCCGTGATCGGCGGCCACGCCGATGTCGGCGTGCTGTCGGGCGGCGGCTCGTCGCAGGTCTATCCGGCCGGCGGCCGCGCCGTAAAAGGTCTGGAGCCGGCGACCTGGCCGGGTCCGGTGATCTACTATCCGTCCTCGCCGCTGAAGGCGCTGCAGGCTCGTTATCCGAACGCCAAGGTCGTCTATGACGACGGCGCGGACCCGGCGCGCGCCGCCAAGCTGGCCGCGCAGAGCGAGCTGGCCCTGGTCTTCGCCGACCAGTGGACCACCGAGTCCTGGGACGTCCAGGACCTGAACCTGCCCAAGAACCAGGACGCCACGATCGACGCGGTGGCCTCGGCCAATAAGAAGACCGTCGTGGTGCTGATCACCGGCGGTCCGGTGGTCATGCCGTGGCTGGACAAGGTCGGCGCCGTGGTCGAGGCCTGGTTCCCGGGCACGGCCGGCGGCGAGGCCATCGCCCGCGTCCTGACCGGCGAGGTCGACGCCACCGGCCGCCTGCCCGTCAGCTTCCCCAAGAGCGTGGCCGACCTGCCGCGTCCCAAGCTGGACGGCGTCGGCAAGGCCGAGGGCGAGTTGTTCGACACCGACTACGACATCGAAGGCGCCGCCGTCGGCTACAAGTGGTACGACGTCAAGCAGATCGAGCCGTTGTTCCCGTTCGGCCACGGTCTGTCCTACACCAAGTTCGCCTATTCGGGCCTCACGGCTGCGGCCGCCGGCGACAAGGTCACGGTCAGCTTCGACGTCAAGAACGTCGGGGCCCGCGCCGGCAAGGACGTGCCGCAGGTCTACGTCGGCCCCAAGGCTGGCGGCTGGGAAGCGCCAAGGCGCTTGGCCGGCTTCAAGAAGGTCTCCCTCGCCGCCGGCGCGAGCCAGCGCGTGACCGTCACGGTCGACCCGCGCCTCTTGGCCACCTGGGACGGCAAGGCCCACGGCTGGGCCATCGCGGCCGGCCAGTACGACATCGCCCTCGGCTCCTCGTCCCGGGCTCTCTCCTCCACCGCCCAGGTCACCCTGGCGGCCCGGAGCCTGCCGGTCTCCCCGGCGGCGAAGTAGGCGAGTTCAGCGGGATCTAGCCTACCCCTGTCCCGCCGAGCTCATCTATGTCTCTTCCCTTCTTCAGGAGCGTCGCCTTCGGGCGCCGCTCCCTTTTTTTGGCCGCTTGCGTCGCGGCATTTATAATATAATTAGCGCGAGACGGCGCGAAAGCCGGCGGGAGGAACTACGCGTGATCCGGATCGGCCTCGTCGGCGTGGGCAAGATCGCCCATGACCAGCACATCCCCGCCATCGCCGCGGACCCGCGCTTCGAACTGGTCGCCGCCGCCAGCCGCAGCCAGCCGGACCTGGGAGACATCCCCGCCTTCCACGACATCGAGACGATGCTGGCTGAAGGCCCCGAGTTGGACGCCGTCGCCCTGTGCACCCCGCCCCAGGCGCGCCGCGAGACGGCCCTGGCGGCCTTGCGCGCCGGCAAGCACGTGTTCCTGGAAAAGCCGCCCGGCGCCACGGTCAGCGAGGTCGCCGAACTGGCCGCCGTCGCCCGCGAGCACGGCGTGGTGCTGTTCACCAGCTGGCATTCCCGCTTCGCCGCCGGCGTGCCGCAAGCCAAGGCCTGGCTGGCCTCGCGACAGGTGCGCAAGCTGGCCATCGAATGGCGCGAGGACGTGCGCCGCTGGCACCCCGGCCAGGACTGGATCTGGCAGGCCGGCGGCATGGGCGTCTTCGACCCGGCCATCAACGCCCTGTCGATCCTGACCGAGATCATGCCGGACGAGGTGTTCGTCACGGACGCGCGGTTGCAGGTCCCCGAGAACGTGCAGTCGCCGATCGCCGGGCATGTGGAGATGACCACGCTGGGCGGGGCGCAGATCACGGCGGATTTGGACTTCCTGCAGACCGGACCACAGACCTGGGACATCACGGTGTGGACCGATGACGGGATGCTGAAACTGTCGCTGGGCGGGGCGGAGTTGACGGTCGACGGCGTGGCGGTCGAGGTCGGGGAGAACCGGGAATATCCGGGGCTTTATGACCGGTTTGCTGGGTTGGTCGCGCGGGGTGAGTCCGAGGTGGATGTGCGGCCGCTGACGCTGGTGGCGGATGCGTTTCTGGTGGGGGTGCGGGAACGGGTCGAGGCCTTCATCGAGTAGCGCGGCAAAAGATCCTCCCCCTAGCGGGGGAGGTGTCGGCGCAGCCGACGGAGGGGAAGAAGCCGGGCCAGGACAACTACCCCCTCCGGCGCTTCGCGCCACCTCCCCCGCTAGGGGGAGGATCTCAGTTCACCTGCCTCTCCCGCCCTTCCCAGTACGGCGCTCTAAGCTCCCTACGCAGGATTTTGCCGGAAGCATTCCGCGGCAGCGCCGCCACGAAATCCACCGACTTCGGAACCTTGAACCCCGCGATCCGCGTCCGGGCGAACGCGATGATGTCCGCCGCGTCCGGCTCCACGCCCGGCTTGGCCGCCACCACCGCCTTGACCGCCTCGCCCCACGTCTCGTCGGGGACGCCGATCACCGCCACCTCGGCCACGTGCGGGTGGCCGTACACCGCGCTTTCGACCTCGGCCGGATAGATATTCTCGCCGCCCGAGATGATCATGTCCTTCACCCGGTCGTGTATGAAGAGATAGCCGTCCTCGTCCAGGTAGCCGGCGTCGCCGGTGCGCAGCCAGCCGTCGGCGTCGACGGTCTTGCGGGTGGCGTCGTCCAGTTTCCAGTAGCCGGCCATGTTCGAGCCCGAGCGGATGGCGATCTCGCCCACGGCGTTGGGGGGGACGCTATTTCCCTCGGCGTCCATGACCTTGATCTCGACGCCCGGCATCGGCAGGCCCGCCGCCCGCATGCGCTTGTTGCCGGCCGGGTCGTGGTCCTCGGGGGGCAGGTAGACCACCGTGCCGGTCGTCTCGGTCATGCCGTACTGCTGGACGAAGCCGCAGCCGAACACCTCCATGCATTCGCGCAGCAGGTCCAGCGGGATGGGCGCCGCGCCATACAGGATGTGGGACAGCCGCGAATAGTCGATCTCGCGCGCCCGGGGCTGGCGCACCACGATCTGCAAGGCCGCCGGCACCATGAACATCTTGGAGACGCGGTCCTTCTCGATGAAGTCCAGCACCTTGGTGGGATCGAACTCGCGCGCCACCACGCCCTTGGCGCCGTTCATCAGGCCCACCAGCCCCCAGCCGGTGCCGCCGATATGGGCCACCGGCATGGCGACCAGGCTGACGTCGTCCGGGCCCCACTGGTTCCATTCCATCGGGTTCTTGGACGCCTCGCGGCGCATGCCCAAGAGGTTGTCGTGAGTCAGCATCGCGCCCTTAGGCCGTCCCGTCGTGCCCGAGGTGTAGAGCTGGATGGCGATGTCCGAGGTCTCGATCGGCTTGTGCGGGTCGGTTTCGGGTTGCGCATCGCGCCAGGCCTCGAAGGTCGGATGCTCGCCCGCGCCTTCCGCCTCCATGGCGATCACCACCGGACGGTGGGCCAGCGCCGCGCCGACCGCGTCGACATGGGCGATCAGCTCGGGACCGACAAAGACCATCCTGGCCTCGCTGTCGGCGACGATATAGGCGACCTCGGCCGAGGCCAGGCGCCAGCCGATCGGCGTCGTCACCACCCCGGCCTTGGCCGCGCCCAGCAGCAGTTGGAAATAATGGTCGCTGTTCTTGCCGACATAGGCGATGCGATCGCCCGTCCCCAGCCCCGCCGCGATCAGGGCGTTGGCCACCTGGTTCGCATGGCGGTCGAACTGCGCGAAGCTGGTCTGTCGCCCCTCGAACACGAAGGCCACGCCGCCGGGCCGCACCTCCGCATGATAGCGGGCGACGTCGCCCAGGGTGTGCATGCGGTCGAAATCGATCGCGGTCGACATCAGGCCTGGCTCCCTCGTTCTGCCCACTCTGATGGAGGGCTCAAACGGATGTTGGGCCAGGCTTACGCAACCGGCAAGCTATCCGTATCGATAGGGGACTATCGCCAAGCGCGCACGCCGAAGACGACCGCCGTGCCGCCGGCCCGCTCGCCCAGCGGCGTCGACGGCCCGAAGGTCCGCTCCCGGACGATGCCGACATAGGGCGCGAACTCGCGGGTGATCTCGTAGCGCAGCCGCAGGCCGCCCTCGAGCCGCCCCGCCCCGGCCTCCTCCAGGTCGCCCTCGAGGCGCGGTTGCAGGATCAGCTTCTGGCTCAGGCGCAGGTCGTAGGACGCCTCGCCCCGGGCCGAGAGCTTGCCCTGGTCCGACAGGTACGCCGCGCCCTGGAGCTCGAACCAGTAGGGCGCCAGGCCCTCGAAGCCGAGGGCGGCGTACGACCGCCCTTTCGGCGCCAGGTCATAACGCACGCCGGCCTGCAGGTCGAAATACGGCCCGATCGGCCAGGCCTTCAGCAGCTCGGCCTCGCCCGTTTCCCAGCCCTCGCCGTCGTTGCGCTCGCCACGGGCCTTCACCACCCACTTGGCGCCGTCGTTGCCCCACCAGGCCTCGCCCTCGAACGCCTGGCCGTCGGCGCCCTTGCGCGAGCGGTACTCCAAGACGTCGGCGCGGACGGTCCAGAAGCTGCCGCCGCCATGCTCCTTCATCAGCTGGGCGCGGGCGGCGGCCATCTGCTGGGACGTGTAGAACCGCTCGGCGGCATGGTCGGTCGGGATGGCCGGCGGCTTGGCCTGCGCGGCGGGTTTCATCGCCGACATGTCGTGGCCGGCATGCGGATCGGCAGCCTGGTGATGCTCGTTCTGAAGGACCAGCATCACAGCGGCCGCACCGTCACGACGTTGAACATCCCCGCGTGCATGTGCAGCAGCAGATGGCAGTGGAAGGCCCAGTCGCCAGGCTCGTCGGCGGTCAGGTCGAAGGCGACCTTGCCGCCGGGCGCGACGTTCACCGTGTGCTTCAGCGGCGGGTTCTTCTGGCCGTTGACCAGCTCGAAGAAGTGGCCGTGCAGGTGGATCGGGTGGGCCATCATGGTGTCATTGATCAGCACCACGCGCACCCGCTCGTCCCGCTGGAAAGCGATCGGCTTCTTGATCGGCCCGAACGCCTCACCGTCGAACGCCCACATGAAGCGCTCCATGTTGCCGGTCAGGTGGATCTCCATCGTCCGGCCGGGCGGGCGCGCATCCTTGGGCGGCCTGAGGCTGGCGAGGTCGGCGTAGCGCAGCACCTTGTGGCCCACGCCCTCCAGGCCCTGAGGCGGTTCGCCCATGCGGTCCATCGGCATCGGCGAGATGGTCTGGACGCCGGGCGTCAACGGCACGTTCGGCGCGTTGCTCTGGGCTCGCATCGACATGTCCATGCCCGGCATGTCCATCCCATGGCGCATGTTGCCCATGCCCATGTCCTTCATCGTCGCCAGAGGCCGCTTGCGCGCCGGCGGCGCGGCGGCGGTCATGCCCAGGCGCGGCGCCAGGGTCCCGCGCGCCAGGCCCGAGCGGTCCGAGGCCTCGGCCACCAGCGCAAAGGCCTGGTCCACCTTGGGCTGGACGATGACATCATAGGTCTCGGCCGGCGCGATCTGGAACTCGTCGACGCCGACCGGAACCACCGGCTGGCCGTCGGTCGCCACGACCTCCAGGCCAAGGCCCGGAATACGGACGTTGAAGATCGTCATGGCGGCGGAATTGATGAACCTCAGCCGCACCCGCTCGCCCGGCGAGAACAGGCCCGTCCAGTTGTCGCCCGGCCCCTGGCCGTTGATCAGATAGGTGTAGGTCGAGCCTGTGACGTCGGCGATGTCGGTGGGGTCCATCCGCATCTTGCCCCAGGCGGCGCGGTCCTTCAGCGACTGGTCCTGGCCTGCCAAGAGGCCGCTCACGGTCTGCTTCTGCATGTTGAAGTGGCCGGCATTGACCTTCAGCTTCCGGAACAGCTCGTGCGGATGCAGGAAGCTCCAGTCCGACAGCACCACCACGTGCTCGCGGTCATAGGGAATAGGATCCTCGCCGGCCAGGTCGATGATCATCGGACCGTAGTGGCCGACCTGCTCCTGGAGCCCGGAGTGGCTGTGCCACCAGTAGGTCCCGGCCTGGCGGACGGGAAACTCATAGGTGAAGGTCTCGCCCGGCTTGACGCCCGGAAAACTGACGCCCGGCACGCCGTCCATCTGGAACGGCACCAACAGGCCATGCCAGTGGATCGAGGTGTCCTCGTCGTGGGTGTTCGTCACCGACAGCCGGACGTTCTGGCCTTCCTTCAGCCGGATCAGCGGACCGGGGATCGAGCCGTTGACGGTCACCGCATGGCCGGTCTTGCCGTCGATCCTCGCCATCGTATGGCCGACGGTCAGCTTGATCTCTTCGCCCGACAGCGCCGCCGGCGACCGCGCGCCCTCGCTGGCTGTCGCCCATTCGGGCAGCAAGCCGGCCGCGCTCAAACCTAGAGCGCCGCGCAGCAGTGTCCGTCGATCGATCATCCGCTATCCGTATTCCAACGCTTCACGCAGTTGGGTATCACCCGAAACATGTCCAAGAGCACCCCCGCCACGATCGCACTGACCAAGGCCGGCGTCGCCTTCGATCTGCATACGTACGACTACGATCCTGGATCCGAGCGCGTGGGTCTCCAGGCGGCCGAGGCCCTGGGCGAAGATCCCTGCCGCGTGCTCAAGACCCTGGTCGTGATGCTGGACGGCAAGCCCGCCTGCGCCATCCTGCCCTCGGACAAGGAGGTCAGCATGAAGAAGCTGGCCGCCGCCCTGAAGGGCAAGTCGGCCGCCATGGCCCCCGTCCCCGACGCCGAACGCATCACCGGCTACAAGGTCGGCGGCGTCAGCCCCTTCGGCCAGAAGAAGCGCCTGCCCACGGTGCTGGAGGAGGCCGCCCTAGCCGAGCCCTACGTCTTCATCAACGGCGGCCAGCGGGGCTTGCAGGTGAAGCTGGCGCCGGCGGATGCGGTGAAGGCCCTGGGCGCGGTGACGGCCGCGATCGTTTCCGAATAGCCGCCGCTTGATATCCCGCGCGGTTCTCGCCTATAAGCCGCGCCTCCTGGGGCTGGGTAGCTCAGATGGTTAGAGCGGTGGATTCATAACCCACAGGTCGGCGGTTCGATCCCGCCCCCCGCCACCAGGACGGCCAACCCAGAGTTCCTGGGCTGTTCCGCTGGCGCAAGGAACGAGCCAACCGACATCGTCAACCCGCGCACAAAGCGCGGGGCGACGGCTACTGATAGGGCCCGAACCGCGCCACCAGGTCATACGCCTCGCCGGGGAAGATCTGGCGCACGCGAGTGACATGCTGGCCCTCGCGCCAGGTGCGGCGGTCGACGACCAGACAGGCGGTCCCTTCGTCCAGGGCCAGCAGGCGGGCGTCCTGGGCGTCGGCGTTGATGGCGCCGATGCGGCTTTCGGCCTCGGTCCAGGCAACGTGCTCCAGCAGCCAGGCGCCGGGCGGATACGCGTTGAAGTCGGCGGTCTCGATCTCGGGCGCGGCCTTCAGCGAGACCAGGCGCCGTTCCAGGGCGAAGGGCCGGCCGCCGGCGTCGTGAACGCCGTCCAGGTCCAAGAGCTTGCCACCCGCCGCCAACTCGACCTCCTCGGCATTTTCGCGATCGGCCGCCCGCACCGTCCGCGCCAGCAGGCGGAAGGCGTAGGCCTCGCCGCGCGCGACGATCTCGGACTGGATGTCCGGGATGTTCAGCACCGGCGCGTGGACCTTGGGCCGGGCCACGAACGAGCCGGCGCGCTTGCGGCGCACGATCAACCCGGCCTCGACCAGGGCGGCCATGGCCTTGCTGACCGTCATGCGGGCGCAGCCGTACTGGGCCATCAGCTCGGTCTCGAACGGCACGCGGTGGCCTGGCTCCCATTCGCCGGAGCGGATGCGCGCCTCTATGTCCGATCGGATGCGCTGATGCAGCGGCCCGTTCACGCCAGCAGGGCCTTCAAGGTCTGGGCGTAGCGCGCCTGGATGGCTTCGCGGGCGTGGTGGCGGCCGCCGCTGACCAGCTGCCTGCCGTGTCGCCAGACGGTGTCGATGCCGCCGCCGGCGAAGACCAGGCTGTCGACCAGCGTGTCGCCCGTTCGGCCGACCAGGTTCGGATGGTTCGCATCAAGGGTGATGAAGTCGGCCGGCGCGCCCCGGCGCAGGCCGCCCCTTCCCGTCCCATTGGCGACGCCCAGGGCTTGAGCGCCCCCCAGCGTCGCCGCGCGCCACAGATCACCGCCCGTGGAGCGCCGCGAACCGCCCGCCAGCACGTTGCGGGCCCGGCGGCTCAGGCGCTGGGCGTATTCCAGGGTCCGCAGTTCCTGGGCGGCGTCGATCACGATGTTGGAGTCGGTGCCGATTCCGAAACTTCCGCCAGCCGACAGATAGTCCGGGGTCGGGAAGATCCCGTCGCCCAGATTGGCCTCGGTCACGGGGCAAAGGCCGGCGTTGGCGCCGCTCTTGGCCAGGCGTTCGGTCTCGGTGACGTTTATGTGGGTGGCGTGGATCAGGCACCACCGCTTGTCGACCTCGGTGTGGTTCATCAGCCAGCGGACGGGGCGCTGGCCGGTGGCGGCCAGGCAGTCGTCGACCTCCTTGGTCTGCTCGGCCACGTGCATGTGGACCGGCCCGCCGGCGGCCAGGGGCAGGATGGCGGTCAGCTCCTCGCCGGTCACCGCGCGCAGGCTGTGCGGCGCGATCCCGACCACCGCCTCGGGCAGGCCTGAGACGATCTCGCGGCAGGCCTCGACCAGCCGGGCGAAGCCGTCGACATCGTGGATGAAGCGCTTCTGGCCATCGGTGGGCGGCAGGCCGCCGAAGTTGCTGTGCGCGTAGAACACCGGCAGCAGGGTCAGGCCGATCCCCGTCTCCTCGGCCGCCGCCGCCATCCGCGCCGCCATCTCGGCCGGATTGTCGTAGAAGCCGCCGTCGGGCGCGTGGTGCAGGTAGTGGAACTCGCCCACCCGCGTGAAGCCGCCCTCCAGCATCTCGATCTGGCTCATGGCGGCGATGGCCTGGGCCATGTCGGGGTCCAGCCGCTCCAGGAAGCGGTACATCACCTCGCGCCAGGTCCAGAAATTGTCGCCCGTTTCGCCGCGCGTCTCGGCCAGGCCGGCCATGGCGCGCTGGAAGGCGTGGCTGTGGACATTGCCCAGGCCCGGCAGGGCGGGACCCAGGCGGGCCGCGTCACCGGCGCTGACGTCGGTGTCGATGCGGGCGATGCGGCCGTCCGCGAGCGTGAACTTCACGCCTCGCGCCCAGCCATCGGCGAGCAAGGCGCTCTCGCACCACACCACAGTCGAGGTCTCGGTCGAATTCTGCGCGTCGGTCACTGGACAAGCCTCATCGTTCGCAAATATGTCTATACATATTGAAAGCACTTTCAAGGTTCTGGCTGCAAGCGAGGGAGACGGAAAGGATGCGTTGCGACACCCTGTGGATAACTTGCCGTCTGGCCACCCTCGATCCGGCGTTGCCGGGCCTTGGACTCGTCGAGGACGGCGTGATCGCCGCCCGCGACGGCGTCATCATCTATGCTGGTTCGGCCGATGACGCGCCGGCCTTCGAGGCCGAGCAGACGATCGACTGCGAAGGCCGCTGGATCACCCCCGGCCTGATCGACCCGCATACCCACCTCGTCTTCGCCGGCGACCGCGCCCACGAATTCGAGCTGCGCCTGGCCGGAGCCTCTTACGAGGAGATCGCGCGGGCCGGCGGCGGCATCGTCTCGACCATGCAGGCCACCCGTGCGGCCTCCGAGGACGACCTCGTGCAGGCCGCCCTGCCCCGCCTGGACGCCCTGATCGCCGAGGGCGTCACCACGGTCGAGATCAAGTCCGGCTACGGCCTCTCCCTCGACGACGAGCTCAAGAGCCTGCGCGCCGCCCGCGCCCTCGCCGGCATCCGCCGCGTCGGGGTCAGCACCACCTTCCTGGGCGCCCATGCCCTGCCGCCGGAGTATCGCGACGACAAGGACGGCTACATCGCCCTGGTCTGCGAGACGATGATCCCGGCCATCGCCGCCCGCGCGCTGGCCGACGCGGTCGACGGCTTCTGCGAGGGCATCGGCTTCTCGCCCGAGCAGATGCGCCGGGTGTTCGAGGCCGCCCGCACGCACGGCCTGCCCGTGAAGCTGCACGCCGAGCAGCTGTCGAACCTGCACGGCGCCGCCCTGGCCGCCGAGTTCGACGCCCTGTCGGCCGACCACCTGGAACATCTCGACGAGACCGGGATCGCCGCCATGGCCAAGTCCGGCACGGTCGCGACCCTGCTGCCCGGCGCCTACTACTTCACCCGCGAGCACACGGCCCCGCCGATCGCCGCCCTGCGCGAAGCCGGCGTGCCGATGGCCCTGGCCACCGACTGCAATCCCGGCACCTCGCCCCTGACCTCGCCGCTGCTGGTCATGAACATGGCCGCCACCCTCTTCCGGATGACCGTCGAGGAGTGCATCGCCGGCGTGACCCGCGAGGCCGCCCGGGCGCTGGGCGTGCTGAACACCTGCGGGACCCTGGAGGCCGGCAAGGCCTGCGATCTCGCCATCTGGGACGTCGAGCGTCCCGCCGAACTTGTCTACCGCATGGGCTTCAATCCGCTCCATGCGCGCGTGTGGAGAGGCCAGTGACCAAGCTCGTTCTGAACCCCGGCGCCGTGCCGCTGGCCGACTGGAAGGCGATCTACCGCGGGGCGGCGCCGCGCCTAAACGACGAAGCCTGGCCGGTGATCGCGGCAAGCGCCGCCGCCGTCGAGCGCATCCTGGCCAAGGGCGAGCCGGTCTACGGCATCAACACGGGCTTCGGAAAACTGGCCAGCGTCCGCATCGGCGACGCCGACCTGGAAACCCTGCAGCGCAATATCGTCCTCTCCCACGCCGCCGGCGTCGGCGAGCCCTCGCCCGTCCCGGTCATCCGCCTGATGATGGCGCTGAAGCTGGCCAGCCTGGCGCAAGGCGCCTCGGGCGTGCGGGTCGAGACCGTGCGGATGCTGGAGCTGATGCTGCAACACGACCTGACGCCGGTGGTGCCGTGCCAGGGCTCGGTCGGCGCGTCCGGCGATCTGGCCCCGCTGTCGCACATGGCCGCGACCATGATCGGGGTCGGCGAGATCTTCGTCGACGGCGAGCGCAAGCCGGCCGCCAAGGCGCTGAAGAAGGCCGGGCTGGAACCGCTGGTGCTGGGGCCGAAGGAAGGCCTGGCCCTGCTGAACGGCACCCAGTTCTCGACCGCCAACGCCCTGGCCGGCCTGTTCGAGGCCGAGCGGCTGTTCCAGTCGGCGCTGATCACCGGCGCGCTCTCGACCGAGGCCGCCAAGGGCTCGGACACCCCGTTCGACCCGCGCATCCACCTGCTGCGCCGCCACGCCGGCCAGATCGAAACCGCCCACGCCCTGTGCGGCATGATGAAGGGCTCGGAGATCCGCGCCTCGCACCTCAAGGAGGACGAGCGCGTCCAGGACCCCTACTGCCTGCGCTGCCAGCCGCAGGTGATGGGTGCGGCGCTGGACGTGCTGCGCCAAGCGGCCACGACGCTGGAGACCGAGGCCAACGGCGTCTCGGACAACCCCCTGATCTTCCCGGAAGCCGACGAGGCCCTGTCGGGCGGCAACTTCCACGCCGAGCCGGTGGCCTTCGCCGCCGACATGATCGCCCTGGCCGTCTGCGAGATCGGCTCGATCGCCGAGCGCCGCATCGCCATGCTGGTCGACCCGGCGCTGTCGGGTCTGCCGGCGTTCCTGACGCCCAAGCCGGGCCTCAACTCCGGCTTCATGATCCCGCAGGTCACGGCCGCCGCCCTGGTCTCGGAGAACAAGCAGAAGGCCTATCCGGCCAGCGTCGACTCGATCCCGACCTCGGCCAACCAAGAGGACCACGTCTCGATGGCCGCCCACGGCGCGCGGCGCCTGTTGGGCATGGTCGAGAACGCCATGGCGGTGCTGGGCATCGAGCTCTTGGCCGCCGCGCAAGGCTGCGACTTCCACGCCCCGCTGCGGTCGAGCGCGGCGCTGGAGGCCGTCCGGAAACTGACGCGGGAGCAGGTCCCGTATCTCGACGACGACCGCCACTTCCACCCGGACATGGAGGCGGCGAACACCCTGGTGCGGAGCGGCGCGGTGATCGCGGCGGCGGGTGAACTGCCGGGGATCGCATGATGGCGCTCCGATATTTGTCATCCCGGGCGCCGCGAAGCGGAGACCCGGGACCGCAACAGGCGTTGGCGCTTCCGGCGGTCCCGGATCGGCGCGCTACGCGCTTGTCCGGGATGACAGGGGCATGGCGGTGAGAGAGGGATTCGCCCCCTCGTGGCTCCAGGTCACCCAGGGCCAAGCCCCGCTGATCGTCAGCCTCCCCCACACCGGCACGGACATCCCGCCGGAGATCGAGGCCGCCCTCGTCTCCCCCTGGCTGGCCCGCAAGGACGCCGACTGGTGGGTCGACCGGCTCTACGCCTTCGCCGAGGGCATGGGCGCGACGATCGTGCGGACGGCGATTTCGCGCACCGTCATCGACGTCAATCGCGACCCGTCGGGCGTCTCGCTCTATCCGGGCCAGGCGACCACGGAGCTGTGTCCCACCACCACCTTCGACGGCGAGCCGCTGTACCGCGACGGCGGGCCGGACGCCGCGGACATCGACCGGCGGCGCACCGCATATTTCGAGCCCTACCACGCCGCCCTGCGCGAAGAGATCGACCGCCTGCGCGGCCTGCATCCGACCGTGGTGCTGTACGAAGCCCACTCGATCCGCTCGCGGGTGCCGCGCCTGTTCGACGGCGAGTTGCCGCAGTTCAATCTCGGGACCAACAGCGGCGCGTCCTGCAACGCCGCCCTCACCACCGCCGTCGAGGCCGCCTGCGACACTTCGGGCCTGAGCCGCGTCACCAACGGTCGCTTCAAGGGCGGCTGGACGACGCGCCACTACGGCCAGCCCGCGACAGGCGTCCACGCCATCCAGATGGAGCTGGCCTGCCGGGGCTACATGGACGACCCGGGCGAAGCGCCGACGCCCGACACCTGGCCCACGCCCTTCCACGCCCACCGCACCGAGCCTTTGCGCGCGGTCCTCGAAAACGTCCTCAACGCCTGCCTGCAATTTGCGAGAAACGCATGACCCGCCGCGACAACACCCGCGTCATCCGCCCCGCCATCGGGACCGAGCGCACCGCCAAGTCCTGGCTGACCGAAGCCCCGCTGCGGATGCTGATGAACAACCTGCACCCCGACGTCGCCGAGCGTCCCGAGGAGCTGGTCGTCTATGGCGGCATCGGCCGCGCAGCGCGAGATTGGGAGAGCTTCGACAAGATCGTCGAGACCCTGCGCCGCCTCGACGACGACCAGACCCTGCTGGTGCAGTCGGGTAAGCCGGTCGGCGTCTTCCGCACCCATGCGGACGCTCCGCGCGTGCTGATCGCCAACTCCAACCTGGTCCCGCGCTGGGCCAACTGGGAGCACTTCAACGAGCTCGATAAGAAGGGCCTGGCCATGTACGGCCAGATGACCGCCGGCTCGTGGATCTATATCGGCGCCCAGGGCATCGTGCAGGGCACCTACGAGACCTTCGTCGAGATGGGCCGCCAGCACTATGACGGCGACCTGTCGGGCAAGTGGCTGCTGACGGCGGGCCTGGGCGGCATGGGCGGAGCCCAGCCGCTGGCCTCGGTGTTCGCCGGCGCCTCGTGCCTGGCCATCGAGTGCCAGCCGTCGCGGATCGAGATGCGCCTGCGCACCGGCTATCTCGACAAGTCCACCGACAACCTCGACGAGGCCCTGGCCTGGATCGAGGAGTCCTGCGCCGCCAAGACGCCGATCTCGGTGGGCCTGCTGGGCAACGCCGCCGAGCTCTTGCCGGAGCTCTTCAAGCGCGGCGTCCGGCCCGACCTGCTGACCGACCAGACCAGCGCCCACGACCCGATCAACGGCTACCTGCCGGCCGGCTGGAGCCTCGATCAGTGGGCGGAAGCCAAGGAACGCGATCCCGACGGCGTCAACCGCGCCGCCCGCGCCTCGATGGCCACACACGTGCAGGCCATGCTGGACTTCCAGGCCGCTGGCGTCCCGACCGTCGACTATGGCAACAACATCCGCCAGATGGCGCTGGAGGAAGGCGTCGCCAACGCCTTCGACTTCCCGGGCTTCGTGCCGGCCTATATCCGCCCGCTGTTCTGCCGGGGCATCGGCCCGTTCCGCTGGGCGGCGCTCTCTGGAGACCCGGAGGACATCGCCAAGACCGACGCCAAGGTCAAGGAGCTGATCCCGGACAATCCGCACCTGCACAACTGGCTCGACATGGCCGGCCAGAGGATCAAGTTCCAGGGCCTGCCGGCGCGCATCTGCTGGGTCGGCCTGGGCGACCGCCACCGCCTGGGCCTGGCCTTCAACGAGATGGTCGCTTCGGGCGAGTTGAAGGCCCCGATCGTCATCGGCCGCGACCACCTGGACTCAGGCTCGGTCGCCTCGCCCAACCGTGAGACCGAGGCCATGCAGGACGGATCGGACGCGGTGTCGGATTGGCCCCTGCTGAACGCTCTCCTCAACACCGCCTCGGGCGCCACCTGGGTGTCGCTGCATCACGGCGGCGGGGTCGGCATGGGCTTCTCGCAGCACGCGGGCATGGTCATCGTCTGCGACGGCACCGAGGCGGCGGCCAAGCGCGTCGAGCGCGTGCTGTGGAACGACCCGGCGACGGGCGTCATGCGCCACGCCGACGCCGGCTACGACATCGCCCTCGACTGCGCGCGGGAGAAGGGCCTGGACCTGCCGGGGATCCTCTAGCGCGCCAGCAGCCCCGCCGCCTCGGCGGGGCTCTTCTTGCCGGTGTCGCGATCCACCGCATAGTTGGCCGCCTGCATCGCCTTGACGTCGATGCTGCCGGCGAGCGGCTTCAGAACGTCAAGCAGGCGCTTGTCATCGGCCCGCTTGGGCGAGATCAGGATCACCGCGTCGTAGGGCGGCAGCGCGCCCTTCGGATCGCCCAGCAGCACCAGGTCGTCGGCCGCGATCCGGCCGTCCGACGAGAAGGCCGAGATCACGTCGGCCTCGCGGCTCTCCAGGGCGCGGTACATGAAGGTCGGCTGGAACTGGCGCCTGGCCTTGAAGCGCAGGCCGTACTGCTTCTCGACCGACGCCCATTCCGGCCGCGAGAAGAACTCCAGGTCGCCGCCCATGGTCAGCTGCGAAGACTTCGTCGCCAAGTCGGCCAGGGTCTTCACGCCCAGTTGCTCGGCGCGGTCGCGGCGCATGGCCAGGGCGTAGGCGTTCTCGAAGCCCAGAGGCGCCAGCAGCACGACGCCGTCGCGGGCCTTCAGGTCCTTGCGCAGGGTGTCCAGCACCGCCGTCCGGCCGGGGTTGTCCGTGCGGTTCAGGATGTTGGCCCAAAGCGTGCCGGAGTAATCGACATAGGCGTCGATCTCGCCGCTGGCCAAGGCGCGGTAGGCGATGACCGAGCCCAGGTTCACGCGCCGCTGCACGGCCGCGCCCTTGGCCTCCAGCTTGCCGGCCATCAGCTCGGCCAGGATGTACTGCTCGGAGAAGTTCTTGGCCCCGATCACGTAGGCGGGCTTGTCGCGCGGGAGCGCTAAGGGCCCCAGCGCCGCCAGCAGGCCGATCAGGAGGCCTACGCCGCCAGCCCACAGGCGCTTGCCGTCCCGCCGCGCCACGCCATCCTCGATCAGGCCCAAGAGGCCGTCCACGACCAGCGCCAGCCCCGCCGAGGCCGCGCAGCCGACCAGCACCGCCACCCAGTCCTCGGTCTGGAGCCCTGAGAAGATGTAGTCGCCCAGCGAGGTCTGGCCGACGGGGGTCGACAGCGTCGCCGCCCCGATCGTCCAGACGGCGGCGGTGCGCACGCCGGCCATGATCACCGGCGCGGCCAGGGGCAGCTCCACGCGCCACAGCCGCTGGCGGTCGGTCATGCCCACGCCCCGCGCGGCCTCGACCACGGCCGGGTCGATCCCCGACACGCCCGCCGCCGCGTTCCGCAGGATCGGCAGCATCGAATAGAGGGTCAGGGCCAGCAGCGACGGTAGGAAACCCAGGGCCGGGAAGCCGTGGCCCAGCACCTTCGTCGCCAGGCCCGAGAGCAGCAGCAGCACCGGATAGAACAGCGCCAGCAAGGCCAGGCTCGGAATGGTCTGCACCAGGCCCGCCGAGGCCAGGGTGATCCCCTTCAGGCGCGGGCTGCGCGCGGCGGCGACGCCCAACGGCAGGGCGATGGCCAGGCCTAGGGCGAGGGCGCAGGCCGACAGCGTCACGTGCCAGCCCAGGCGTTCAGGGAGCACCGCCAGGGCGGCGGAAAGACGGTCAGCCACGGGCCAGCTCCGCCAGGCGCTCGGCCTGCTTCTTCGGCGCGGCGATCAGGCCGGCGACCACCGGGTCGGGATGGCCCGCCAGCAGCTCTCTTGGCGAGGCGTGAGTCAGCGCCCAGCCGTCGGCCATCACCACCACCTCGTCGGCCAGCAGCAGGGCCTCGCCGACGTCGTGGGTGACCATCACCGTCGTCAGCCCCAACTGGTCGTGCAGCGCCCGTACGTCGTCGGCCAAGGCCGTTCGCGTCACCGGATCCAGCGCCCCGAAAGGCTCGTCCATCAGGAGGATCGAGGGCCTGGCCGCCAGGGCCCGCGCCACGCCCACCCGCTGGCGCTGGCCGCCCGACAGCTGCGAGGGCGCGCGGCCGGCGACAGCGCGCGGCAGGGCCACCAGATCGAGCAACTCGTCAACGCGCGCCGCGATTGCACCGGCCGACCAGCCCAGCAGGTCCGGGGTGACGCCGATGTTCTGGGCCACAGTCATGTGCGGGAAAAGGCCGATCTCCTGGAAGACGTAGCCGATCCCGCGCCGCAGTTCCGGCCCTGGCCGCCCGGCGATGTCGGCGCCGTCGATCAGCACGCGCCCGGACGTCGGCGTCGACAGGCCGTTCATCAGCTTCAGCAGCGTGGTCTTGCCCGCGCCCGAGCCGCCGACCAGGGCGACGAAGCGGCCCTGGGCGATTTCCAGCGAGGTCTCGTGCAGCACCGTCTGGCCGCCGTACGTCTTGCTGACCTGGTCCAGGACGATGGCGCTCATGGAGGGAGAATCAACCTTTCGCCGCGCTGAAGCGTTGACTCGAATGAAGGGTGCGACAAGGCGGCGCGCGACAGGTCGTCAGGTTCGCACAGGCCGAGTCAATCTCAACCATGGGGACAGGTTCAAGGAGCGTCTTATGACCGTCGTCACCCAAGCCCGCCCGTTCGATCCGCGTCCCAAAAGCGCTCGGGATGGTCGCCGCGCGCCCCGCCAATGGCCCCTGGGCTTCGCGGTGTTGCTGGCCTCGGTGCTGAACGCGATCATCTGGGGCGGCCTGCTCGCGGCGGCCAGGACGTTCTTGCATTTGTAGGCGTCGGGGCGCGCTCCCCGCGTCCCGGCGGTCAGTAGGCGTAGTGTTTCCTTCTTTCTCCCCTGAAGCAAACTGGGCCGCGTCCTCCCCCGAGGCGCGGCCTTTCTTTTCGCGCTAGCCGCCGACGTCCTCGAGCGGATTGTCGAAACCCAGGGCGCGCATGCGGGCCTTCAGGGTGGCCAGCCGCGCAGCCGAAAGACCCGGCGTGCGCGCCAGCAGGGCGACGAACTTGCCGTCCGAGGTGCTGGCGATCATCCACCCATAGTCGTCGCCATGGTCGATCACCCAATACTGGCGCCGGATGAGGCCGCCAAAGAAGCTGGCCTCGAACTTGGCATTCGTGGTCGGGTCGACGATGCGGGCGGCGGTGTCGACATGGCGGGCGGGGCCGTCGCGGTCGCCCACGTGACAGACCTGATCGATGTCGAAGGCCCCGTTGGCCTTGCGGCTCCAGACCTGGTAGGCGGCGTGGCAATTCTTCTGCCGGTTGTTGGGCGTGCGGACAATCTCGTACCAGCGCCCCATGAACCGGTCGATGTCGACGACCCGTCGCGGTTCGGGCGCCCTTTCCGCGAGCGCAGGCGTCGCGGCGATCGCCAGGACGGCGGCCAAGGCGAACGGCAGCGGGGAAAGGGTCGAGATCCGGATCGGCATCGCAGGCTCCTGGCCTTTCAGGACGCGCTTCCCCGCGTCCTTTGCCGAAGGGATACGGTCCGCGCGATTTTCCGGATGCGCGTCCATCCGCCCTCACCGCCGTGGCGTACCTGTCCAGGAAAGAGAGCGCTCTTTCGTCCCTTTCGACAGGACGTTCCGCATGAGCCTTTTGACCGCCTCGATAAACCGCCTGCAGGACGCGCCTTTTCCGGACTTCGTCGCGCGGCCGGCGATCGCCGCCCTGGTCGCCAACGCCCGCCGACGGCTGGCCGCGACGCCCTTGAACGCCGAGGCGCGGTTCGCGGAAACGATGGCCCAGCGTCCCGTGGCCGAACATGTCGCGGCGGCCAACGCCCAGCATTACGAACTGCCGCCGCGCTTCTTCGAACTGGTTCTGGGTCCGCGGCTGAAATATTCCAGCGGCTACTACGAAACGCCCGAGAGCGCCCTGGCCGAGGCCGAGGACGCCGCGCTGGTCCGCACCTGCCAGAACGCCGGGCTGGCCGATGGCCAATCGGTGCTGGAACTGGGCTGCGGCTGGGGTTCGTTGTCGTTGTGGATGGCCTGCGCCTATCCCAACTCACGCATCACGGCCGTGTCGAATTCAAGCGGCCAGAAGGCTTTCATCGATCGTGAAGCCAGGCTGATGGGGCTGAGCAACCTCACCGTCGTGACCGCCGACATGAACGCCTTCCAGACTGCGTCGGCCTTCGACCGCATCGTTTCGGTCGAGATGTTCGAGCACATGGCCAACTGGCGCGCCCTGCTGACGCGGATGCGGAGCTGGCTGGCCCCGGATGGCCGCGCCTTCATCCATGTGTTCGCCCATCGCTCCGCGCCCTATCGCTTCGAGGTCGAGGATCGGTCGGACTTCATCGCCCAGCACTTCTTCACGGGCGGCTTGATGCCCAGCCACGGCCTGATGCGGCAATACCCGGACCTGTTCGAGGTCGAGGCCGACTGGCGCTGGAGCGGCGCCCACTATGAGCGGACGGCCAACGACTGGCTGGCCAACTTCGATCGCCATGAGAACGAAGTGATGGACCTGATGCGCCAGGTCTATGGCGAGGACGCCCGCCTGTGGTCGCGTCGCTGGCGGCGGTTCTTCCTGGCCACCGCCGGCCTGTTCGGCGATCGTGACGGATCCGAGTGGGGCGTCAGCCACTACCGGCTGGCGCCGGCTTAGGGCGTCGCCTAGATCGGCATCCGCATGATTTCCTGATAGGCCGAGATCACCTGGTCGCGGACGGCCATCACGGTTTCCAGGCTGGCTTCCGCCGAGCTGATGGCGGTGACCACGTCGACCAGTTCGGCCTTGCCGGCCACCTGGTCGGCGATCTTGTGTTCGGCGACTTTCGAAGCCTTGGTCGCGCCGTCCATGGCCGACTTCAGCATGTCGCCGAAGTCCATGCCCTTGGCCTTGTCGGTCCCGCCGATCGAACCGATCGAGCCCACGGACATGGCGCCTTGCGAAGCATAGGCCTTGGCGGCGGCGAGCGCGGTGATCATGGCCTAGCCCCTACTTCTTCAGGATGTCGAGGGTGCGCGCTTCCATGGAGCGGGCGGTCTCGATGACGTTGAGGTTGGCTTCGTAGGCGCGCTGCGCCTCCTTCATGTCCAGCGCCTCGACCAGCGTGTTGACGTTGGGCGTCTTGACATAGCCCTTGGCGTCGGCGGCCGGGTTGCCGGGGTCGTATTCGCTCTTGAAGTCCGACTGGTCGGGATCGACTCGCAGCATCTGCACGCCCTCGGCGCCCTGCACCTGGGTCGGCTTGAACACCGGGATCTGGCGGCGATAGGGGTCGCCGCCGGCGGTGCGCGCGGTGGAGTTGGCGTTGGCGATGTTTTCCGCGATGACCCGCATGCGGCCCTGCTGCGCGCGCAGGGCCGACGAGGCCACGGCCATGGTCGCCAGCGCGTTGGATTTGATCTCGGCCATCGCCTAGTCCTTAACCGTTCGGCTTGCGCGCCGCCTGGCGCAGCATATTCATGGACTTCTGGTAGAAGCTGATCGCCGCGTCATAGTTCATGCGCGCGTCGCTCATCTTGAGCATCTGGTCTTCCAGCGACACCGCGTTGCCGTCGAGCGTCGTTTCCGAGTCCGGGCCCGCCGTCTCGCGCCAGGCGCTGGGGGCCTTGCTCGGCGCCATGTGCGAGGCCGAGGTCGCGATCATCGCCACGCCGCTGGTCGGGGCGGCCGGGCCACCGCGATAGGCGGAGCCTGCGCTTTGGTTCATCAGCGAGGCCTGGAAGCTGAACGCCTTCAGGTCGCTGGGGCGATAGCCCGGCGTGTCGGCGTTGGCCACGTTCTGGGCGACAAGCTTCTGGCGCTCGGTCAGATAGCCGAGGCGGCTCTTGAGCATGCCGAAAAGGGGAATGTCGTCCGGTCCCATGGCGATCATGGTGAAGAAACAGGGTTAATTCGGCATTAAGAACCCTCAGGCACACCAGGGTCGTAGGCACGATTTGCCTGCGCCAAGTTGTCTCGCTTTCAGGCGATCCATGCTCGATATCGTCGAATTCATCCGCGCCCTGGCGGCGCTGGCGGTCACCCTGGGCCTGATCGGCCTGGGCGCCTGGGCGCTGCGCAAGTACGGCCCCGACGCCATCGGTCGCGCGATCGCCGCCCGGCAGGAGCGCCGCTTACGCATCGTCGAGAGCCTGGCCCTGGACCCGACCCGCCGCCTGGTCATCGTCAGCCTGGACGGCCAGGAGCGCATGATCCTGCTGGGCGACGGCAAGCTGCTGGACTGGATCCCCCCGCCGCCCCCCGCCTCTTTCTTGGCCTCAAAACCCGCTCCGGAGCCCGTGGTCTGATGATCCGCGACCTCTTCAAGTCCGTGACGAGCGCCAAGGCCGAGGACCTGCGCCGCGCCGCGGTGATCTCGGTGCTGGCCGCCATCGCCTGCGCGGTCATGCCCGCCGCGGCCCTGGCCCAGTCGGCGGTGAACATCAACCTCGGCTCGGGCGAAGGCCTGACCGACCGGGTCGTCCAGCTGGTCGGCCTGATGACGGTGCTGTCGCTGGCCCCGTCGATCGTGATCATGACCACCTCGTTCGTGCGGATCGTGGTGGTGCTGGGCCTGCTGCGCACCGCCATCGGCATCCAGCAGAGCCCGCCCAACCCGGTGATCATCAGCCTGGCCTTGTTCCTGACCGCCATCGTCATGGGCCCGACCTTCGAGCGCAGCTACGACGCGGGCATCAAGCCGCTGCTGGACCACCAGATCGAGCTGCCGGAAGCCTTCGACCAAGCCAGCGGGCCGGTGAAGCAATTTATGCTGCGCCAGGTCAATCGCGACGACCTGGCCCTGTTCGTGCGCCTGTCGAAGGTTCCCCAGACCCGGAACGCTCAGGACCTGCCGATGAAGGTGGTCACGCCCGCCTTCATGATCTCGGAACTGAAGCGGGCCTTCGAGATCGGCTTCCTGCTGTTCATCCCGTTCCTGGTCATCGACCTGGTCGTGGCCAGCGTGCTGATGAGCATGGGCATGATGATGCTGCCGCCGGCGACCATCAGTCTGCCCTTCAAGCTTATCTTCTTTGTGCTAGTGGACGGCTGGCGACTCGTCGCGGGCAGCCTCGTCGAGAGCTTCCAGCGCGGCGGTGGCGGCGGATAACGACCTTAGAAGACTTAAACCATGACTGTTTTCGTTCTTGGCTCGATCAACCTGGACGCCGTGGCGCGGGTCGATGACCTGCCTCGTCCGGGCGAGACCGTCGCCGGCACCTCGCTGGAACTGTTCCTCGGCGGCAAGGGCGCCAACCAGGCGGTCGCGGCCGCCCGCATGGGCGCGGCCACCCGGCTGATGGGCGCGGTCGGCGGCGACGACTCCGGCAAGAGCCTGAAAGCCAGCCTGGCCGGCTACGGCGTGCAGGTCGCCGACGTGCTGGAGCTGTCCGGCGTCCCGACCGGCCAGGCCCATGTCTGGGTGGCCAACAACGCCGAGAACATGATCGTCGTCACCGCCGGCGCGAACGCCCTGGTCACGCCGCAACAGGTCGGCTCGACCCCGCTGGAGGGCCAGCGCGTGCTGCTGTGCCAGCTGGAGACCCCGGCCACCGCTATCGAGACCCTGTTTCGCACCGGCGCGGCCAAGGGCGCCCTGCGCGTGCTGAACGCCGCTCCCGCCCTGCCCCAGGGCGCGGCGCTGTTCCCGCTGACCGACATCCTCATCCTGAACCAAACGGAATTGGCGAGCTACGCCAAGCTGGACCGCGAGCCGGTCCGCCTGGAGGACGTCTCGCTGGCCGCCCGCAAGTTGATGAGTCGTCCGGACCAGACGATCATCGTCACCCTGGGCTCGGCCGGCGTCGCCGCCGTGCGCCGCGACGAGGCCTTCCTGGTCGAGGGCAAGAAGGTCAAGGCGGTCGACACCGTCGGGGCCGGCGACTGCTTCTGCGGCAGCCTGGCCGCCGCCCTGGCCTCCAGCATGGACCTGCGCGACGCCGTCGAGCTGGCCAATGGCGCGGCCGCCCTGTCCGTGCAGAAGGCCGGCGCGGCGCCATCCATGCCGTCGCGCCGCGAAGTGGAAGCCTTCCTGGAGACTTAAGCCTCTGGGCCCCGCTTCAGGTTCTTGGCCACCACCGCCACGATGATCAGCACGAAGGCCGCCAGGCGGATCAGATAGATCCCGCCGCGGTCCTCCTGCGGGATGTGCAGCACGACCGGCAGCGCCTGGTTCACCGCCATCAGGGCGAAGGCCGCCGAAAAGGCCAGGAACAGGCCGTCGCGGGTCCTTCCCCAGAAGCGCAGAAAGAACGCCGCCAGCACCAGGAAACCGGCGGCCAGCCCGCCGGCGATCAGGCCCTCCAGGCCGCTCATTGGTCGACCTCCCAGATGAAGGCGTAGATCAGCACGCCGATGCCCAGCGCTAGCGCGATCTGGCGCGGCCACCACAGCTGGATCTGGGTAGGCAGGAGGACCAGGTCGACGACCAGCAGCAGGTTGTTCAGCGCCAGGAAGCCAAACGACACGGCGGTCCAGAGCAGCAGGCGCGTACGAGCCTTGGCCCAGGCGCGGAACAAGAGGCCCGCGCACAGCAGGCTGGCCAGCAGGCACAGGCCGTAGACGACGGCGGGCGTCATTTGTCCCCTCCCCGGGATTTGCCCGTGAACCTGAATGCGTCAGCCAGCGACTGCAGCCGCTCGGCCGGCGCCGAGATCCAGCGAATCACGGTCACCGGCCTAACGCGATAGGTCTCTTCCAGTTCGTCGCACAGTTTCGCCAGGGCCGGCGCGGCCGGGCGATAGCGGAAGCAGCCGGCGTCGTCGGGGACCACCAGGCCGGCGCTCATCAGGGCGCCCAGATTGCCGTCGACCAGGGCGTGACTGGCGCGCATGGACTCGACCAGTTCGTCGGCCGTCCAGCACCGCTCGGGATCGGCCTTCAGTTTCAGCAACAGCTCCAGCGCCCACACCGACCGGATGTGTTCGCGGATAAAACTCAGAACGTCCCGGTCCCCAGTCACGCCGTCCAAAAACCTGCCCCTAGAAGCGCGCGACCTTAAGCAGGTTCGCCCGAGGGACAAGCTGAGCTGTAGGGATTTCTTGGATGGGCCGTTAGGCCGCCCGGATGCCCGAGACGCCTTCGGCGGCGGCGCCGACCACGGCGTCGTAGCCCAGGATCATGTCGACGTCCTTGCCGTTGCTGGCCAGCGGCAGGCGCAGCCACAGGATCGACATGTGCGGAGCGCCGCGCCAGGCCAGGCTGTGGACGCCGACGCCGGGACGGCGCTCGTCGACGACCTTGTCCAGTTCCTTGCGCCAGTAGTCGCCGGCGGCGGTGTTGTAGACGTCGTCCAGCTTGCGACCGGTGATCTCGCGGCCATAGACGCCGTACAGGCCGGTGCCGGCCAAGCGCAGGCGGTAGTCGCGGGTGTCGCCCCGGACGACGTCAATCAGCGACACCGTCGGCAGCAGCCGCTTCATGTTCGAAGGATGCAGATCGACGCGCGCGGGGAGGCTCGCCCCCCGACGGAGGGACGCCCAATAGGCGAACATCTCCTGATGAGCGCGGGCCGCCGTGGCGGATGCGCTCAATTGCGCGGACATCTTCAGAGTCCTTAACAAGCTATTGGAATCACTTCGATTCACTATCGCTTAAGGAACGAATCGGCGGCAAGTGAAAAACATGTCGCGCGACAAGATTCCCATATCGAGTCAACCACCAAAGACAACGCCCGCCGTCCGGGTTCGGACGGCGGGCGCCAGGGTCCGACAAGACCGCTAACAGCCAAGCTTTTGTTCCGAATCGACTATTTCGTCTTGCGCGCCGGCTTACGGCCGCCTTGGCCCAGGCCCATCTGCTTGGCGAGGTTCGAACGCGCCTCGGCGTAGTTCGGGGCGACCATCGGGTAATCCTTGGGCAGGTTCCACTTGGCGCGGTAATCCTCGGGGGTCATGTCGTACTTGGTGCGCAGGTGGCGCTTCAGCGACTTGAACTTGCGACCGTCTTCCAGGCACACGAGGAAGTCGGGCGTGATCGACTTCTTGACCGGAACCGCGGGCTCCTTGGGAGCCGGCGCCGGCTCGGCGGCCGGAGCGCCGACATTGGCCAGCGCGGCGTGAACTTGCTTGATCAGAGCCGGCAGGTCGGCGGTCGAAACCACGTTATTGCCGACATAGGCGGAGACGATGCCCGCCGTCATCTCGATCAGTTCGGATTGATCTTCCATAAGGCCTCGCCCGTAAGCCAATCTTTTTTACGCGACTGATTCACTGACCAGTCGAGGGCTGCATACAAAAGTTGCAAGCGGCGGGCAATACGGACCTGGCAAGAGATCGTCCGTAATAATCCAGTGTTCGCCCAATCGCCTCAACCAGCTACCAGACAAGTAAGTGAGGTTGAGTTCCTGAGCGACCACAAGCAGTCGGGTCGAAAAACCAATGATATTCCAGCTTTAACGCCCGAAATCGCGGGACAGCGCCAGCATCGCGGCGCGCTGCGGGGCCGAGTATTCGTCGACGGCGGCCTCGTCGCCGTCGCGGATGGCCTTCAGCAGGGCCGGGGTCAGGGCCGAGGTCAGCGACCAGTTCCAATAGCGCAGCACGGTCTGAGCGCGGTCGACGGCGATCATGTCGTAGACGGTCAGGACGCGCTCCAGCGCGTGGTCGATCTGGCCGCTGCGGTCGACTTCCTGGCGACGCAGGCCGCGCCACAGCTGGCGCACGCAGTTGCGAGGCAGGCCGGTGGCCTTGCACAGGATGGCCAGCGGTTCGCCGCCCGGATCGGTGAAGATCTTGGCGCCGGTCATCGGCTTAAGGCCCGACAGGTACGAGATCTCCTCGGCGATCTCGCGGGTGATGCCTGCCTCGCCGGCCGCGACCGCTTCGTCCAGGCTGCCATAGGGGCTCTTGGCGATGGCCGCGCGGTTGCGCTGGCGGCGCTCGATGAACTGCAGGGCCTTGCGCGACAGCGGGTCCTGCCAGCCCTCGGCCGAGGCCAGGGCGAAGAGGTCGCCCACGGCGTCCTGCAGGATCTCGCGCGACACGGCGAAGCGCTGAAGGATGGTCTTGCGGGCTTCGGCGTCGGTCCACCAGAACATGACGTAGGCGTGGCTGGGCCGCAGTTCGGCGCGACGCAGCAGCAGCGGGATCAGGTACTGGTTGTCGCGCGTGGCGGCGACGATGTTCTCCACGCCCTGGTGGCTGAACTTGACCAGATCGTTGCGCAGCAGGGTCTCGATGACCGGCGGCTCGCCCATGTCGATCAGAGCGTCGGCGACGACCTCGCTGACGCCGCGCCGCTGGGCGATCAGCCGGCGGTGATCCGTGGTCGACTGGTAGAGGCAGGCGATCAGGTCAGCGTCCGACAGCTTCTCGGCCTCGACCAGAAGGGCGCGCGCCACGGGCAGTTCGTCACGCATCAGCAGGCGCGCCAGGACCCCCGGCATCTCGGTCAGCATGGCCAGGCGGCGGGCGACCTTCTCGCGCTCGCTGACATTGGCGTCGCGCAGCATCTCGACCAGCAGGTCGGCGGTCATCGAGCGCTCGAAGGCGTTGATCCGGCTGGTCGGCAGGCACACCACGTCGGCCAGCCGCTTGAGCAGAGCCGAGCGCGAGCGCGGCGTGGCCTTGAGGGCTCCCGGCTCTTCGAACGGCGATGTCCGCGCGACGTCATTCATCCGATCGACAAGAGCAGATCGTGCTTAACGAGCCGTGAGCGGACGCCGCGACAAACTTACCGGAACACCGGCTCTTCCCACTCCGGCCAGATGTCCGGCACGTCGGTCGAGACCTTGTTCGGATAGACCGGATGGCGCTTCTCCAGGAACGAGGTCACGCCCTCCTTGGCGTCGCCGGACGCGCCGCGCGACTGGATGGCGCGGCTGTCGGCCTTGTGGGCTTCCATCGGGTGCGAGGCCCCGGCCATCCGCCACAAGAGCTGGCGGGTCAGGGCGACCGAGACGGGCGCGGTGTTGTCGGCGATCTCGCGGGCCAGGGCGCGGGCGGCGGGCAGCAGGTCTTCGGGCGCATGCAGCGAGCGGACCAGCCCCTTCTCCAGCGCCTCGGACGCCGGGAACACGCGGCCGGTATAGCACCACTCCAGCGCCGTCTGCAGGCCGACCAGGCGCGGCAGGAACCAACTGGAGGCCGCTTCGGGATTGATACCCCGACGGGCGAAGACGAAGCCGAACTTGGCTTCGGTCGAGGCCAGGCGGATGTCCATCGGCAGCTGCATGGTCACGCCCACGCCGACCGCCGCGCCGTTGATGGCGCCGATGATGGGTTTGAGGCTGTCATACATCCGCAAGGTCACGCGGCCGCCGCCGTCGCGATAGACGTCGCCGACCTTGCCCTCCTCGCGCTCCACGGCCTGGGGCGAGCTGCGATCAAAGGTGCCGCCGCCGCCGCCCAGATCGGCCCCGGCGCAGAACGCCCGGCCCGCGCCGGTGATGATCACCGCCTTCACCGCGTCGTCGGCGTCGGTGACGTCGAACACCTCGATCATGTCCTTCATCATCCGGGCGGTGAAGGCGTTCATCCGGTCCGGCCGGTTCAGGGTGATCGTCGCGATCCCGTCCTCGACGTCGTACAGGAGGGTCTCGAAGGTGGGCTGCGACATGGGGGCTTCCTCGTGATTTGCGAGCAGTCAAACACGCGTATGAATGCACCGCAACCGCCCTACCCGCGCTTCACCCCCAGCTTGCTGATCGCGTGGACGAAGTTGTTCGGGGCAATCTCGATGTTCCCCGTCCACGTCAGGTCCGGGAAGCGGGCCAGGATCTGGCGGTAGGCCTCCTCCAGCTGGATCTGGGCCACGCGCTTGCCGATGCAGGTGTGGGGGCCGTAGCCGAAGGCGATGTGTTTGCCGGCGTTGGCGCGGGTGACGTCCAGCTGGTCGGGGTTTTCGAACATCGCCGGATCGCGATTGGCCGCGCCGTAGTACATCACGACCTTCTCGCCCTCGCGGATCAACTGGCCGTCGACCTCGACGTCGCGGGTGGCCGTGCGGCGCATGTAGATCACCGGGCTGACCATGCGGATGAACTCGTCCACCGCGCCGGGCAGCAGCGAGGGGTCGTCGATCAGCTTCTGCTTCTGGTCGGGGAACTCGGTCAGCAGCTTCATCGCGCCCGATAGGGTGTTGCGGGTGGTGTCGTTGCCGGCGAACACGATCAGCAGCCACGAGCCGTCCAGATATTCATCCGCCAGCAGCGCCCCATCGACCTGGGCCCGGGCGATAGCGGTCATCAGGTCCTCCCTCGGGTCCTCGCGACGCTTCAGCAGCATCGTGCGGCCGTAGTCGAACATCTCCTCGACGCCGTTGTTGAAGTCCTGGACGAACTGCATCAGCTCCAGGGTCGGGGCGATCGGGTTGGCGGCGTTCTGCACCGCCAGGTCCTGGGCGCGCTCGAGATAGTGCATCCACTTCAGGAACTTGGGCCGGTCCTCGCGCGGCACGCCCAGGATCTCGCACAGGGTGAACAGCGGCAGGATCGAGCTGAAGTGCTCGACCATGTCGATCTCAGCGCCGTTCGCCAGCAACGGCTCCATCGCGTCGAGCAGCCGGGTCACCTCGGCCCGCACCCGCTCGGTCAGGCCGCGCAGATAGGCGGGCGTGAAGTACGGCATGTGCTCGCGGCGCAGCTGCAGGTGATGCGGCGCGTCCAGATTGATCATGGTGTCCATCGACGCCCGGAACAGCAGGGCGTGGCGCTTGTCGGGCGAACCCATCGACATCAGGATGCCGCCGCGCTGGGACGAGAAGGTCGCCGGATCGCCATTGACCCGCTGGACGTCCTCGTACTTGGTCAGGGCCCAGAAGCCGGGACCGTCGAACGGCTCGGCATGCCACATGACCGGCGCTTCCTTGCGCATCCGCGCGAAATCGGCCCAGGGCTGGCCCTGGGTGAAGCGGAAGATGTCGGCGAGGTCGACGCCGCTCAGCGTCGGATAGGTCGGCGGCGCGCCCGGACCGGCGAGGCCGTCCACCACCGTCTGGCTGATCAGGTCCATAGCGCTTTCTCCCGTTTCGGCGCCTCGACGATAACCCGGAACAGCGTTCCACCAACGGCGCCGCGACGGCAACTTGCGCGATCGTCAAAGCTGGGCGCATCCTCTCAACTGAACGCCGATCATGCGGGCTACACGCACGACGGCGACAGGGAGAGAAACGATGACCGGGATCATCGAGGCCGACTACGTCATCGTGGGCGCGGGCTCGGCCGGCTGCGTGCTGGCGGCCAGACTGTCCGAGGGCGGCCAGTTCAAGGTCGTGCTGCTGGAGGCCGGCGGCGACGACCGCCCCACCAAGAACCTTGGCCAGTTCGCCTCGAACCTGATGATCCACATCCCGGTCGGCTACTCGTCGACGCTGAAGGATCCCAAGGTCAACTGGCTGTACACCACCGAACCCGACCCCGGCACCGGCGGCCGCACCCATGTCTGGCCGCGCGGCAAGGTGCTGGGGGGCTCGTCCTCGATCAACGGCCTGCTCTATATCCGCGGCCAGCACGCCGACTATGACGGCTGGCGGCAGCTGGGCTGCGAGGGCTGGGGCTGGGACGATGTGGCCCCCTACTTCCGCCGCGCCGAGCACCAGGAGCGCGGGGCCTGCGACTGGCACGCCACGGGCGGCCCCTTGAACGTCTCGGACGTCACCACCCGCCACCCGGTCTCGGACGCGGTGATCCAGGCCTGCGAGCAGGCCGGCATCCCGCGCAACGACGACGTCAACGGCTCGTCGCAGGAAGGCGCGACCTACTACCAGCTGACGGTCAAGAACGGCCAGCGCTGCTCGGCGGCGGTGGCCTATCTGCACCCAGCCATGAACCGCCCGAACCTGCGGGTCGAGACCAACGCCCTGGCCGGCCGCATCCTGTTCGAGGGCCGCCGCGCCACGGGCGTCGAGTTCACCCAGAACGGCGTCAAGCGGGTGGCCAAGGCCCGCGGCGAGGTGATCCTGGCCGGCGGGGCGATCAACTCGCCGCAGCTCCTGCAGCTGTCGGGCGTTGGTCCCGCCGAGCTCCTGATCAAGAACGGGATCCACGTGGTCCACGACCTGCCTGGTGTCGGCGAGAACCTGCAGGACCACTATGTGATGAGCGTGCGGTATCGGCTGAAGGCCGGCGTCGTCTCGGTCAACGAACAGTCCAAGGGCGGCCGCCTGGCCGGCGAGGCGCTGCGCTACCTCTTCCAGCGCAAGGGCCTCTTGACCCTGTCGGCGGCGCACATCGCCGCGTTCTGTAAATCGCGTCCGGATTTGGCGGGACCCGACATCCAGTTCCACATCCTGCCCGCCACCATGGACCTGGACAAGCTGGTCAACGAGCAGAAGATGGAGCTGGAAGACGCCCCCGGCCTGACCATCGCCCCTTGCCAGCTGCGCCCCGAGAGCCGTGGCCACATCCGCATCAAGTCGGCCGATCCCAGCGTCTACCCGACCATCTTCGCCAACTATCTGTCCGATCCGCTGGACCAGGAGGTCGCGGTCGCCGGCCTGAAATGGGGCCGCAAGATCGGCCACGCCCCGGCTCTGGCCCCCTACATCGAAAGCGAAATCAATCCGGGCGGCGAGTTCGCCACCGACGAGCAGCTCCTGGCCTACGCGCGGATGAGCGGCTCGACGATCTATCACCCGGTCGGGACCTGCCAGATGGGCCACGGGCCGATGGCCGTGGTCGATCCGCAGCTGCGCGTGCGCGGGATCGAAGGCCTGCGGGTCGTCGACGCCTCGGTCATGCCGCGCCTGGTCTCAGGCAACACCAACGCCCCCACGATCATGATCGCCGAGAAAGCCAGCGACATGATCCGCGAAGCGGCGCGGGACGTGGCGGCCGCATAACCCGTGCTGTCATCCCGGCCGCAGCGAAGCGGAGAGCCGGGACCTCAGCAAGCTCAGCGCTTCCGGCGGTCCCGGCTCGGCCTTCGGCCGTCCGGGATGACAGTTCAAAAAGAGGTATCGCGATGCACCCCTACCTCCACGCCCAGGCCCAAGGCGACAAGGCCGCCTATGTCATGGCCGGATCCGGCGAGGTCGTGACCTATGCTCAGTTGGACCAGCGCTCGAACCAAGGGGCGCATCTGTTCCGCGCGCTGGGTCTCGTCGCCGGCGACGTCATCGCCATCCTGATGGAGAACAACGCCCGCTTCTTCGAGGTCGCCTGGGCGGCGCAACGGGCGGGGCTGTATTTTGTCTGCGTCTCGACCAAGCTGACGGCCGGCGAGGTCAAGTACATCCTCAAGGACTGCGGGGCGAAGGTGTTCGTCACCTCGACCGCCATGGGGCCGCTGATCGACGAGGTCGCGGCGCTGGTCCCGGGCCTGGTGCTCTACGCCGTCGGCGGTCCGCACGGCCCGTATGCTGACCTGGGCGCGGCCTTCGCCGGCCAGCCCACCATCCCGATCGCCGACGAGAGCGCCGGCTCGGACATGCTCTATTCGTCCGGCACCACCGGTCGGCCCAAGGGCGTCAAGCCCGCCCTCAGCGGCGGCCCGATCGACGCGCCCAACGCCTTGCAGATGATGGCCCAGGGCCTGTTCGGCTTCAGCGGCGACAGCGTCTACATCTCGCCCGCCCCGCTCTACCACGCCGCCCCGCTGCGCTGGTGCATGACCGTGCACAAGCTGGGCGGCACGGTGATCGTGATGGAGAAATTCGATCCCGAGGTCGCCCTCGCCCTGATCGAGCAGCACAAGGTCAATTGCGGTCAGTTCGTCCCGACCCACTTCGTGCGCATGCTCAAACTGCCGGAAGAGGTCCGGACGAAATACGACGTCTCCAGCATGAAATCGGCCGTCCACGCCGCCGCCCCCTGCCCGATCCCGGTCAAGGAGCAGATGATCGTCTGGTGGGGTCCGGTGATCTACGAGTACTACGCCGGCACCGAGGGCAACGGCTTCTGCTGGATCAATTCCGACAACTGGCTGGCCCACAAGGGCAGCGTCGGCCAGGCGGTGCTGGGCGAGCTGCGCATCTGCGACGAGAACGGCGACGCCCTGCCGCCCCGCACCGAGGGCACGGTCTACTTCGCCAACGGCCCGGCGGTGAACTACCACAACGCCCCCGACAAGACCGCCGAGAGCTACAACAAGCACGGCTGGACCACGCTGGGCGACGTCGGCTGGGCCGACGAGAAAGGCTATCTCTACCTCACCGACCGCAAGAGCTTCATGATCATCTCGGGCGGGGTGAACATCTATCCGCAGGAGATCGAGAACCTCTTGATCACCCACCCCAAGGTCGCCGACGCCGCCGTGGTGGGCGCGCCGTGCGAGGAGATGGGCGAGCAGGTCGTGGCCGTCATCCAGCCGATAGACCAGGCCGAGGACCGCGACGAACTCGCCGCCGAACTGATGGCCTTCGCCCGCGCCAACCTCAGCCACGTGAAGTCGCCGAGGCGGATCGACTTCATGGCGGAGTTGCCCCGGCATCCGACGGGGAAGCTCTACAAACGGCTAATCCGGGATGCGTATTGGGGCAAGGGCGAGAGCCGGATCGTGTAGCTGGAAAAGTTATACGCAGATTTCAGATTTGCGTATAACTTGCCGCCATGTTCAAGCGTCTGCCCCTTTCAGCGCACACCAGCTATGCCGAGCTGATGGAGCGCCTGCGTCTCGGACGCATCGGCGAGTATCCGCCGGGTTCGAGCTTCGTCTCCAAGACCGTGAAGGGCCGGCTCTACTGGTACGTCCAGATGCCGACCGGCGGCGCCAGCAGCCGCAAACAGGTCTATGTCGGCCCCGATAGCGAAGAGCTGCGCGAGACGATCGCGCGGCATGGCGAGCATCGCGCCGACCTGGATGACCGCCGCCGCCTGGTGGCCGCGATCATCGCCTCCGGCGCGCCGCGTCCCGATCGGACCAGCGGCGAGATCATCCAGGCGCTGGCCTCGGCGGGCGCCTTCCGCCTGCGCGCCTTGCTGGTCGGCACGGTGGCTTTCCAGACCTATGCCGCGCATCTGGACGTGTGTCTGCCGGTCACCAGCCTGGCGACGCTGGACCTGGATGTCGCGCAAGACTTCGGCGTCGCGTCGAACCTGGACGACACCCTGGACCGCCCCCTGCTGGACATCCTGCGAGACCTCGATCCCCGCTTCGCTCCAGTCAGCTACGCCTTCGACGCCAGCCGCACGACCAGCTATTCGCTCGGCGAGCGCTATCGCCTGGACGTGCTGACGACCAATCGCGGCGCGCCGCGCGACAAGCCGTCGTACCTGCCGTCGCTGAAGAGCGACGCCGCCCCGTTGCCCTACATGGACTTCCTGATACGCGATCCCGTCCAGACCGCCGTCCTTCATGGCGGCGGCGTGCTGGTGAACGCGCCTGCCCCAGCGCGCTATGCGGTGCACAAGCTGATCGTCAGTCGCCAGCGCAAGGTCAATCCGGAGAAAGGCCTGAAGGACCGGCTACAGGCTGGCCAGCTCATCCAAGTCCTCGCCCAGGACGACCCCTTCGCCCTGCGTGACGCCTATGCCGAGGCCCGCGATCGCGGCGAGACCTGGCGCAAGCTGCTGGACGAAGCCGTCAGCCTGCTGCCCGCCGAAGCGCGCGCCGTGCTGGCAAGCTGAGCCCTCCGCGCCTATCTGCCCGCCATGACCAAGATCCTGTTCGTCCCCGCCGACGGTCCGCCGCTGGACGCGACCACCGCCAACGACCTGCTCAGCGACGCCTGGAGCGCCGAGGCCGATCTCGTCGCCGTGCCGGTCGAGCGACTGGCCGACGGGTTCCTGGAGCTCTCCACCCGCATCGCCGGCGAGGTGATCCAGAAGTTCACCAACTACCGCATGCGCCTGGCCTTCATCGGCGACATCTCGGCCCTGACGGCGGCCAGCCGCAGCTTCAACGACTTCGTCTACGAGTCGAACAGGGGCGCTCAAGTCTGGTTCTTGAACGATCGCGCCGCATTGGACGCCAAGCTGGCCGCCGAGGGCTGACAAGCTTGGCCGCCAGCGCCTAACTAGACCCCATGTTCGCCGCCCTGCTCGACCGCCTGCCCAAGACCGCGACCGCGCCGTTCTGCCCGGGCGAGGTGCGGGGCGCGGTGACCGTGCCGGACGGCCTGCCGACCTGGAAGCGGATGCTGAGGGTGGCCGGCCCCGGCTTGCTGGTCAGCGTCGGCTATATGGACCCCGGCAACTGGGCGACCGACATCGAGGCCGGGTCGCGCTACGGCACGTCCCTGCTGTTCGTGGTGGTGCTGTCCAGCCTGGCGGCGATCGTCTTGCAGACCCTGTCGATGCGGCTGGGCCTGGTCACCGGCAAGGACCTGGCCCGCATGTCGCGCGAGCGGTTCGGGCCGCGCACGGTCAAGGTCCAGTGGCTGCTGGCCGAGCTGGCCATCATCGCCTGCGACATCGCCGAGGTGCTGGGCAGCGCCCTGGCGTTCAAGCTCTTGCTGGGCATTCCGCTGTGGGCGGGGGTGCTATTGACCGCGCTGGACACGGTCATCGTGCTGGGCCTGAAGGGCAAGGGTTTCCGGCAACTGGAAGCGATCATCCTGGGCCTGATCTCGACGGTCGGGATCTGCTTCCTGGTCCAGCTGGTGCTGGCCCCGCCCAATGCCGGCGACGTGGCGCGGGGACTGGTCCCGTCGCTGAGCGCCTTGCAGCAAGGCAACGCCCTGTACCTGGCCATCGGCATCCTGGGCGCGACGATCATGCCGCATAACCTGTATCTGCACTCGGCGATCGTGCAGACGCGGCTGGTCCCGGCCGACGAGCCCGGCAAGCGGGCCGCCATCCGCCTGTCGACCATCGACACCGTCGTGTCGCTGCTGCTGGCCCTGCTGATCAACGCCGCCATCCTGATCCTGGCGGCGTCGGCCTTCCACGGCGCGGGCCTGACCGAGGTCGCGGGCATCGAGGAAGCGCAACAGCTGCTGGCGCCCGTCACCGGCGGGGTGCTGGCGGGCGTGCTGTTCGCCGTCGCCCTGTTCGCCTCGGGCCAGAGCTCGACCTTCACCGGGACCATCGCCGGCCAGGTGATCCTGGAGGGGTTCCTCGATCTGAAGATCCCCTGCTGGCAGCGGCGGCTGATTACCCGGGGCCTGGCCATCGTCCCGGCCCTGATCGGCGTGCTGACCCTGGGCGAGCACTCGGTCGGCAAGCTCTTGGTGCTGACCCAGGTGGTGCTGTCGGCCCAGCTGCCGTTCGCCATCTGGCCGCTGCTGCGCTTCACCGACGACAAGGCGCTGATGGGTCCGTTCGCCAACGGCTGGACGACCAGGATCGTCGCCTGGTTCCTGTTCGTGGTGATCTCGGCGGCCAATGTCTGGCTGGTGGTGTCGACCTTCTCCGGTTGACCTCAGCGGCCCGGACTGGTCTCTATCCGAACAACTGTTTGGGAGAGAAACATGAAGGAAGTCGCCTACGCCGACGTCGCCAGCTTGGTCGGGCAGGAGATCGGGGTCTCCGACTGGGTCGAGGTCACCCAGGAGCGCGTCAACCTGTTCGCCGAGGCCACCGGCGACCATCAGTGGATCCACGTCGACGTCGAGCGCGCCACCCGGGAGATCGGCGGCCCGATCGCCCACGGCTACCTGACCCTGTCGCTGATCCCGATGCTGGGCGCGGGCATCCTGCGCGTCACCGGCGTCACGCGCGGCATCAACTACGGCTGCGACAAGGTCCGCTTCACCGGCATGGTCCGGGTCGGCAAACGCGTGCGCATGCGCCAGAAACTGCTCTCGGCCGAGCCCAAGTCGAGCGGCCTGCAGATGAAGAACGAATGCACCATCGAGATCGAGGGCGAGGAACGCCCGGCCTGCGTGGCCGAGACGATCTCGGTGATCTACGGGGCCTGATCCCCTTCTCCTCTCGTCATCCGGACGGCCCATAGGGCCGATCCGCGACCCAGGGACCGACGCAACACAGCTACCGCGGGGTTCCCGGCTGAACGCCGAGATCCTGGCCTTCGCGAAAGCCTCCTGGACGGCGCGCGAGGGCGCTGCGCCACGCGGTGACGCGGCAGACGGTGGACGGGATCGTGACGTATCCCCTCTCTTGCGGGAGAGGGTGGCCCACGAGGGGGTCTGGTGAGGGGTCGCGCCGCCCTATCGGACGCGCCTTTCCCCTCATCCGTCAGCTTCTCCCGCAAGGAAGAAGGAAACAAAAAACGGCCGCCGGATCGCTCCGGCGGCCGCTTTCCTTAGTCGTAGCCTGGCGTTCAGTGCTTGATCGCGTCGCCGATCTTGTCCTGCACCTTGCCGACCTTGTTCTGGACGTCGCCCTTGGCCTTCTGGACGGCGCCTTCGGCTTCGAGGCGTTCGTTGCCGGTGGCCTTGCCGACGGCTTCCTTGACGGCGCCGGCGCCCTTGTCGATGGCGCCTTCAACACGATTGGTGCTCATGAGCTCGCTCCTTGCTGTTTCGCATTATTGCGTTGCAGAAGAAACGGGCTGGGACCGCGCCGGGTTCCGGGAATTTCCTAGTGTGAAGCGCCCATCGCCATGGCCGAGACCGCCACCGCGGGGATGGCCCCGGGGATGCTCTGCTCAGGCTTGGCCAGCCGCGCTTGCGTCACCGGCGCGCCGGGGATCTTGTCCAGGATGGCCAGGGTTTCGCGGATGAACTTGGCGTGGGTGACGATGCCGATCTCCAGGCGCTCGCCCGACAGCTCGACCTGCTGGGTCAAGAGGCCGGCCACGAACTGGACCTCCTGGCTCTCGGCCGCGCCCGGCCGGCGGCGCGCGCCCTCGGCCATGAACACCGGGCCGCCCGAATTGCCGGGGAACACCGAGAAGTCCATCAGGAAGGTCGGGAAATTGGTCGCCGGGGCCAGCGGATAGCTGGCCACGCGGCCCGAGCGCAGGATCGGGAAGCCGGCCGGGTTGGCCGACAGACCCCGCGGGAAGCCCAGGGCCATCATCTCGTCGCCCGGACCCAGATTGTACTGGTTGAAGGTGTCGTCCTGGGCCAGGTACTTGATCGGGATCGCCGCCTTGACGAACTCGGGCGGGGCCTCGACCACCATGGCCGCGACGTCGCGGGTGGGGTGCTTGGTCCACAGCGGATGGTCGCCGTCGCGGATCTTCAGGGTCTCGGGATCGAAGCGCCAGACGCCGCCGTCGCCCTCGATGCGATAACCGATCTTGGCCGACATCGACGGCATCTTCTCGAAGACGTGGGCGGCGGTGATCAGGATGGTGCGCGGCTTGCCGTCCGGGGTGGGATCGGAAATCAGGAAGCCGGTGCCGACGGTGCGCGAACCGTCGCCAAGCGGTTGCTCAAGCTGAACCGTGGCCTTGATCAGGTCGACGGACAGATCCCACGCCATATCGCCCCCTTGTTACGCTTAACTAGACTACTCGCCCGACTGCTGAGGGAATTTGACCACAGGATTCTCGCGCCGCAAGTTGTCGTTCTGCCGCACTTGCGCGTTGTGTCTGATTACGGGGGAAATTTACGCATGGATCGTCGACGCCTGATGACGAGCGCGGCCGCAGCGCTTACGTCATCCTCCGCAATCTTGTCTGGAACAGCTTTCGGATCGCCTATGTCCGCGCAAAACGCCGCCCGCCCCACGCCGCCGGTCGCCAAGAAGATTCCCAAGACCATCGAGCAGCTGGGACGCAGCCGCACCGACGACTATGCCTGGATGAAGGACGACAACTGGCAGAAGGTCCTGCGCGATCCGAGCCTGATCAAGGCCGACGTCAAGGAGCACCTGACCGCCGAGAACGCCTACACCAAGGCCATGCTGGCCTCCACCGAAGGCCTTCAAGAAAAAATGTTCGCGGAAATGAAGGGGCGCATCAAGGAAGATGACGCCTCGGCGCCCACGAAAGATGGCCCGTTTGACTATTACACGCGCTTCGAGAAGGGCGCGCAGCACCCGATCCACGCGCGGAAACCTCACGGTGGCGGTTCCGAAGAGATCCTGCTGGACGAGGAAGCCGAGTCGAAAGGCAAGGCCTTCTACAAGGTCGGGGCGGCCAGCCACTCGCCGGACCACAAGCTGTACGCCTATGCCGTCGACGCCCAGGGTTCGGAAGTCTACCGCATTCACATCAAGGATCTGGCGACTGGCCAGGTGCTGGAAAGCCCGGTGGAGAGCACCACAGGCGACTTCTGCTTCTCGCCCGACAGCCAGTGGCTGTACTGGACGTTCCGCGACGATAACGGCCGTCCGGCCAAGATCTATCGCCGCCCGACCAAGGGCGCGGCCAAGGACGACGTGCTGATCTATGACGAACCGGACGAAGGCTTCTTCATCGGCGTCGGCGTCACCGCGTCGGAGAAGTACGTCGTCATTTCCTGCGGCAACCAGGAGACCAGCGAGGCGCTGATCATCCCGGCCGTCACGCCGACCGCGACGCCGGTGGTCTTCCATCCGCGCGAGGTGGGCGTCCGCTACGAGGTCGAGCACTGGAACGACCACTGGGTGGTGCGCACCAATGCCGACGGCGCGGTCGACTGGAAGCTGGTCACGGCCCCGGAAGGCTCCACCGGCAAGGCCAGCTGGAAAGATTGGATCGCCCACCAGCCGGGCCGCCTGATCTCCGGGACCATGGCCTTCAAGTCGTGGTTCGTGCGCCTGGAGAAGGTCGACGCCCTCAACCGCGTCACCGTCACCGCCGCGGATGGCGCCGAGCACGCCATCGCCTTCGACGAGGCCGCCTACGCCCTCTCCCTGGAAGGCGGCTACGAGTACGACACCAATAATCTGCGCTTCGTCTACAACTCGATGACCACGCCCCGGCAGTGGTTCGACTACGACATGGCCTCGCGCCAGCGCACCCTGCGCAAGACCCAGGAAATCCCCTCGGGCCACGACCCGGCCCTGTATGAGACCCGCCGCCTGAACGCCAAGGCCAGCGACGGCGCCGACGTGCCGATCTTCATCCTGATGAAGAAGGGGACCAAGCTGGACGGCTCGGCGCCGCTGCTGCTCTACGGCTATGGCAGCTACGGCATCGCCATGGAGCCCAGTTTCTCGATCCGGAACCTGTCGCTGGTGGACCGCGGCTGGATCTGGGCCACGGCCTGCCCGCGCGGCGGCTCGGAAAAGGGCTGGGGCTGGTTCCTGGACGGCAAGAAGTTCAAGAAGAAGAACACCTTCACCGACTTCATCGCCTGCGCCGAGCACCTGCATAAGGCCGGCTATGGCAAACCCGCCAATACGGTCGCGTACGGCGGCTCGGCCGGCGGCCTCTTGATGGGCGCGATCACCAACATGCGGCCCGACCTCTTCGCCGGCATTATCGCCGCCGTGCCGTTCGTCGACGTGGTCAACACCATGAGCGACACCAGCCTGCCCCTGACCCCGCCCGAATGGCCCGAATGGGGCAATCCGCTGGAGGACAAGGCAGCCTACGACTACATCGCCAGCTACTCGCCGTATGACAATGTGGGGAAGAAGCCCTATCCGGCGATCCTGGCCACCGGCGGCCTCTCGGACCCCCGCGTCACCTATTGGGAGCCCGAGAAATGGGTCGCCAAGCTGCGCCCCGCCACGACCAGCGGCAATCCCGTGCTGCTGAAGATCAATATGGACGCCGGCCACGGCGGCGCGTCGGGACGCTTTGACTTCCTGAAGGAGATCGCCCTGGACTACGCCTTCGCGGTGTGGGCGGTGGACAAGGGTTGGAAGTAAGCGCCCCTCCTCCCCCTCTGGGGGAGGTGTCGGCGAAGCCGACGGAGGGGGCTGCGCGGCCAACCTCCAGCTAGCCCCCTCCGGCCCTTCGGGCCACCTCCCCCGGAAGGGGGAGGAGAAAGTAGAGACATGCCCGTAGTCATCCGTCCCTCCACCGACGCCGACCTGCCGGCCATTACCGCCATCTATGCCTGGAACGTCCTGAACGGCCTGGGCACCTTCGAGGAAGTCCCGCCGGACCAGGCCGAGATGGCCCGCCGCCGCGCGGCCTTCCTCGATCGCGGCCTGCCCTATCTGGTCGCGGAGTTGGACGGCCAGGTGCTGGGCTATTGCTATGCCGGTCCCTTCCGCCTGCGCGCGGCCTATCGCTTCACGGTCGAGGACAGCGTCTATGTCTCGCCCGACGCGGTGGGAAAAGGCGTGGGACGCGCCCTGCTGTCGGCCCTGATCTCGTCTTGTGAAGCTTTGGGCCTGCGACAAATGTGCGCAGTCATCGGCGACAGCGGCAACGCCGCCTCGATCGGCCTGCACGCCTCGCTAGGCTTTGAAAAAATGGGGATTTTCCCGAGCATGGGCCACAAGTTCGGCCGCTGGGTCGACCTGGTCTGGATGCAGCGTTCGCTGAACGGCGGTGGCGAAACACCGCCCGACGCGCCGGGAATGCAACTTAGCGGCGTCTAGCAATTGTAAAAGAACGTCATTCGAAACAAGGCTTAACCAGTCTCCCCTAGTCTACTTGGCGAGGGAAGGTTGGGGGCAGGTCTTGAAGGGCTCGAAGACTGAGGAGAAGCAGCGGACCAAGGTCGCGCTGATGCAGGCCTACGTGCCGATCGTGCGCGGCTACCTGCTCGCCACCTCGGTCTACTATGCGCTGATCAGTCTATCCCACCCCTTCTACGAGAAGGGCCTGGCCCTGGTCGTGCTGGAAGGCCTGGCGGTCGTCGCCTGTCTCTACGCTCTCGGCGCCTGGGCCGTTCTGCGCAAGGGCAAGATCATGGGCCTGCCGCTGGAAGCGATGGCCCTGGGCATGAACGCCCTGTTCTTCATCAACACCATCGCCTACCAGACCCTGCATTTCGAGGCCCAGAAGTTGGTCTATTTCGTGCTGATGGCCCTGGTCTTCGCGACCTCGGCCCCCAGCCGGCGGGTGGCCCTGATCAGCGCCACCACGGCCATCACCGGCCTGGTGATCATGACCCGCCAGACGCCCAAGGACCTGGTCAACCAGTTCCTGTATGTGGGCCTGGCCGGCGCTTTCGCCGCGGCGGGCATGTCGGCCCTGATGCGCGGCGTTGTCGGCCGCGAGGTGCGCGCGCGCCTGGCCAGCGAAGCCCTGAACGCCGAGCTCGAGCGTGAGCTGACCGAGAACCGCCGCCTGCGCACCGAAGCCCAGGACCTGGCCCTGACCGCCGAGACGGCCAACCGCGCCAAGACCGAGTTCCTGGCCACCATGAGCCACGAGATCCGTACGCCCCTGAACGGCGTGCTGGGCATGGCCCAGATCATGGCCGCCGGCGCGCTCGAGCCCGACCAGCGCCGCCGCCTGGACACCATCAGCGCCTCGGGCCAGTCGCTGCTCAACGTGATCAACGCCATCCTCGACATCTCCAAGATCGAGGCCGGCAAGATGGACATCTCGCCCGCCCCGTTCGACCTGCCGATCCACCTGGACGCCCTGCGCCAGCTCTATGGCGGCCTGGCCCGCGACAAGGGCCTGGACTTCAGCCTGGAGGTCGCGCCGGGCGCGGCCGGCTGGCGCCTGGGCGACGCCGAGCGCCTGCGCCAGGTGCTGTCGAACCTGATCTCCAACGCCGTGAAGTTTACCGAGACCGGCGGCGTGCGGGTGATCGTCGAAGGCGACGCCGCCGGCATCAGCGCGCGCGTCATCGACACCGGTGTCGGCATCCCCGAGGCCCAGCGCGACCGCCTCTTCACCAAGTTCTCGCAACTGGACGGCTCCAGCACCCGCCGCGCCGGCGGCTCGGGCCTGGGCCTGGCGATCTGCAAGACCCTGGTCGAACTGATGGGCGGGACCATCGCCTATTCGCCCTCGCCTGAGGGCGGGGCCCGCTTCTCGATCGCCGTGCCGATGCCGGAAGTCGTCGCCGACATCCCCGCCGCCCCGGCCCTGGACATCGCCGCCCCCGAGATGGACGACGCGGCCGCGCCCAAGATCCTGGTGGTCGACGACAACCAGACGAACCGCGCCGTGCTGCTGACCCTGCTGCATCACCTGGGCGTCGACGGCCATTTCGCGGTCGACGGCCAGGAAGCCGTGGCGATGTGGGAGAAGGACCGCTGGGACGCGATCCTGATGGATGTGCACATGCCGGTCATGGACGGCGTCCAGGCCAGCCAGGCCATCCGCGCCGGCGAGAAGCGCACCGGCCGCCCCCGCACCCCGATCATCGCCGTCACCGCCAGCGTCCTGACCCACGAACGTTCGCTCTATGCCGAGGCCGGCATGGACGCCCTGGTGCCCAAGCCCGTCGAGATCCCGCGCCTGGTCGAGGCCCTGGCCAAGGTGCTGTCGCTGGACGCGGTGGAGAACGTCGACACGCGGGGCGTGGCGTAGGGTCCGAAACCTCGCCCTTCGACAGGCTCAGGATGAGGTTTCTACTGAGCCGCCGTCAAAAGTAGTCCTCATCCTGAGCTTGTCGAAGGACGAGGACGGCCCCTCCCGGCCTCCAGGCACAAAAAAGGGGACGCCCGCCGCGTCCCCCTTTCGCTTTTCAGCGGGCTTTTAAGAGCCGATCAGCCCTTGCGGCTGCGCGACGGCGCCTTGCCCTTGCGGCCACCCTGGCCCAGGCCCAGGGCCTTGGCCATCTGCGAGCGCGCTTCGCTGTAGGCGGGCGCGGTCGTCGGATAGTCGTTGGGCAGGCCCCACTTGGCCTTGTACTCGGCCACGGTCATGCCGTGGGTGGTCAGGTGGCGCTTCAGCGTCTTGTAGGGCTTGCCATCCTCGAAGCTGATCAGGGCTTCGGGGGTGATGCTCTTGCGAATTTGGGCCGGCGTGGCCTTGCTCACGGCTTCGACGGTCGGCGCGGGCGGCGCGCCAATACCAGCCAGAGCATCGTGCGTAGCACGAATAAGCGCCGGAAGTTCCGAAACTGGCGTGACGTTATTGGCCACGTAGTTGGCCACGATTTCGGCGGTCAGCTCGATCAGGGTAGCCTTGTCTTCCACGATACAACTCCATTCCCCTAGTGTTTTCGCAAATACACCCTCACCTCGAAAACACAAGTAGTTCGGCCCCAGATTCCGGTTTAATTCGTGAATTACGGTAACAATTGACTGTCGTTGAGCCCGTTCAACGAGGCGAATTTTCGTCAACTATACCGCCGACAACGCTGTTATCAGGCGCTGATTCAGGCGCTAAACCCTTACGGGTGAACATCTATCTCGCAGCTGCGAACTTGACTTGTGGTTTAGCGACCACAAAATCACAAATACCGCATGCCGACGGATCGATGTGATCACGGTCGGGCAGCCGACACGCTTGTCGACTCGGTCATTGCTTATCTGCACTTGAGATTGGAACGTTCGCAGCGAGAGATCACGGGCTCGGGGGCCGTTCATGACCAACTAGACGGTCAGACAGCCAAGCTTCACCAATGAGCCGCCCGCGACACTCTAAACGCCCATTGGAACCGCGAACTCCGATCGACCTGAAGACGACGCCCAGATAAAAGCTGAACTGCCGCGGCCACATGATAGAGCCCCGCCGACGGCGGCCTATCTACTCTTGGATCTTAAGGAGGAGATGGCTGGGGAACTAGGACTCGAACCTAGAATGACGGTACCAAAAACCGCAGTGTTACCATTACACCATTCCCCAGCAGGAACGGCGAAACCCGTCAGGGCTCGGCGAGGCGGTGGAGATAGCCCACGACTCGGATCGATGCAACAGCGCATTTCAGAAGTTTTTTCGGGCCGTCACACGAACCTCAAAAAAGGCGCTTGCGCCCTCCGAAACCGCCCCCTATAAGGCCGGCCTCCAAGTCGGAGTGTGGCTCAGTCTGGTAGAGCACTGCGTTCGGGACGCAGGGGTCGCAGGTTCAAATCCTGCCACTCCGACCATTTCCTCCCCGCCAGCCAGAGGCGGGAAAACAGCCTGAAATTCATAAGCTTGGGCGCCGCGAAAGCGGCGGCGAGGCTTTGTGCGCGCCATCTGCGCGTGTTGCCGAGATTCGTTGCGCGCTCTTCATTTGGTTGCAACCCGAACACCGGTTAGCTTGTTCCCCGGTTTCGCTAGCAGGACCTCCGATGAAGCAGTTCTTCCTGACCGTCGCCGGCGTTTTCGTCGGCCTTCTTCTGTTCGTGGTCGGAGTGCCCTTCCTGCTGATCGTGATGGCCGCCGGCGCCGCCCGCCCCGCGCCCGTCCCGACCCACACCGTGCTGCAGTTGGACCTGCGCGACAGCCTGACCGACCAGGAGCCCAAAAGCCCGTTCGCGACCTTCGGCGGCGGCGGGAACTCGGTGATGTCGGTCATCGAGACGCTGCGCCGCGCCGAGAAGGACGACAAGGTCGAGAGCCTGCTGGTGCGCCTGCCCGAGGGCGGTCTCGCCCCGGCGACCGCCGACGAACTGCGCCTGGCCTTCAAGCACTTCCGCGAGGTCGGCAAGAAGCCGATCTACGCCCACAGCCAGGGCCTTTATCCCTCTGGCATGGTCACCTCGACCTATATGCTGGGCGCGGCGACCAGCGAGTTCTGGATGCAGCCTGACAGCAGCTTCCAGGCCGTCGGCGTCTCGACCGAGGCGATGTTCTTCAAGCGCTTCTTCGACAAGTACGGGGTCAAGGCCGAGTACGAGCAGCGCTACGAATACAAAAACGCCGTGAACCCCTATCTCTATAGCGACTATACTCCGGCCCACCGGGAATCGACGCTGTCTTGGATGGGCTCGGTCTATCGCACCGCCCTGACCAGCGCCGCCGTCGACCGCAAGCGCGACCCGGCCCTGCTGATCAAGACGCTGGAGGACGGCCCCTACAGCGCCCAGGAAGCGCAAGGAAACGGCCTGATCGACAAAGTCGGTCAGGTCAGCGACATCCAGGCTTTCGCCCTGGGCAAGGCCGGCAAGGGCGCCAAGCTGGTCGACTTCGACGACTATGCCAGCCGCTCCAAGTCGACGCCGGCCAAGACCGGCCCGGCCATCGCCGTGATCGGCGCCGAGGGCGCGATCGTCACCGGCGCGGGCGGCGGCGGCTCGCCGTTCGGCGGCGACAGCAACGTCTATTCCGACGAAGTGGCCAAGGCCTTCAAGGACGCGGCCGACGACAAGGACGTCAAGGCGATCGTCTTCCGCGTCTCCTCGCCCGGGGGTTCGGACACCGCCTCGGAGCAGATCCTGGCGGCCATGAAGAGCGCCAAGGCGGCCGGTAAGCCCGTCGTGGTCAGTATGGGCACGTACGCGGCCTCGGGCGGCTACTGGATCTCCAGCCAGGCCGATTCGATCGTGGCCGAGCCCTCGACCCTGACCGGTTCGATCGGCGTCTATGGCGGCAAGTTCGCCATCGGCGAAGCCCTGTCGCGCTTCGGCGTCGACACCAAGGACCTGTACGTCGGCGGCGCCTATTCGGAAGCGTTCGGTTCGGCCGAGGGCTTCACGCCCGAGCAGCGCGCCAAGTTCGCCGGCTGGATGGACCGCATCTATGCCGGCTTCGTCGCCAGAGTGGCCGAGGGCCGCAAGCTGCCGCCCGAGCGCGTGCGCGAGATCGCCAAGGGCCGCGTCTGGACCGGCGAGCAGGCCAAGCAGCTGGGCCTGGTGGACCAGCTGGGCGGCTTCTACGACGCCGTCGACAAGGCCAAGTCGCTGGCCAAGCTGAAGGACGACGTGCGCCTCAAGCGCATGGACGGCGCCAAGTCGCCGTTCGAGGCCTTCGAGCGCTTCCTGGGAATCTCCGAGACCTCGGCCAGGACCCTGGCGGCCGCCGCCTGGGTGATGGGCGATCCGCGCTCGCAGGCGATCCTGGACGAGATGGCCCACGCCCGCCTGCGCGCCGCCCCCGGCGGGGCCTCGGTGCTGGCCGATACGCCGGTGCGGTAGGGGGTCTATATAAGAGACGAGAAGGCCGCTCAGGGGCTCCTTGGGCGGCCTTTTTGCTGGGCGCCCCCGCGGACAAACTGCGGCTTCTGCACAGCCTCAACCGTCCATCATTCCGCCACAAGAGCGCGCATGACGGAGGGTGAGAAAGCGGCCCCGAGAGACACAATCAGCCCCAAAAGAAAACGGCGGGCCCTTTCGGAGCCCGCCGCCATCTCTGTCCTTGAAGGACCCCGGCCTTAGAAGGTCAGGTCGAAGCCGAAGCGAACATAGCGCGGCGTCTGGTAGGTGATCGGCTGACCGAACACCGGCACGCGGGTCGCCGACAGCGGGCTGCCGGTGGCCGGAGCCGTGTAGAGCACCGTGCTGTTTTCAGCCACGTTCTGGACGTTCACAGCCTTGCGCGAGTTGAAGACGTTGAAGACGTCGGCGCGCAGGACCAGGTCGCCCTGATACGGGAAGAACTTCGGCACCATGTAGCGCAGCGACAGGTCGACGTTCGTCGTCCAAGGCGTGCTCGTGCCGGTGCCTTGCGGCACCAGCTTGCCACCGCAGTAGTGGGTGTACGACGGGCCGTAGTTGTTGTTCAGCACCTCATCGTTCGGGTTGTAGCCGATGCAGCCCACCCGACGCGGCGAGATGATCGTGCCGTTGGCGCCGAGCGACAGGTTTTCGGTCAGCTGGTACGAACCATAGCCCTTGAAGACATTGGCGCGGTGGTTCGGCAGCAGGCCATAGGCGCCGTCCAGCAGCGAGGGCGTGTCGTACTGCAGGGTGACGCCCGAGTCGACCTGACCGCTGGCGTAGTCGCTGTACGACGAGCCTTCGTAGTTCCCCTTCAGCTCCGACAGGGTGTAGGTGCCGTGGAAGCTCCACTTGCCGTCGAAGGCGCGATCGACCGTCAGTTCCAGCGCGGTGTATTCACGCTTGGGCTTCGGATAGCCCAGTTGCTCCTTCGTGAAGGTGATCGTCGGCAGGTCCGTGCCCGTCGAGGAGAGCGGCGCCTGCAGGCGCACCGTGGCCTGCGAGCCCGGGTTGATGATCGCGTAGTTGAGCAGCGTACCGTCGTAGTTGTCGCAGGGGCCGCCCTTGGCCGTCGACAAGCCCTTTTCCTTGCAGTAGGCGCGAACCGCGTAGTCGATGGCGACGTCGTCGGCGCCTTCGACCAGGTTGCGATAGGTCAGGGTCGCGCCGACGGTCCACAGATTGTCGAACTTGTGGCTATAGCCGATGATGTATTCGTCGGTTTCGGTCGGCTTCAGCTCCCTGCTACGTTGCTGGTCGGCCTGGAAGAACGAACCGTCGTTCTGGTAGGTACAGCCAACCACGCCCGCGGCCGAAGCGCCGCCGGCGACGCAGGCGCGAGCGCCCGTGTAGTTGACGAGCTGGGTCCCCAAGCCGCCGGTCGGCAGACCGGTGCGCGGGTCCGGCGTGTAGCCAGCCAGGTTGTAATAGCGGGCGGTGAAGTCGTAGGTGCCCGCCGCTTGGCGATAGGCCGTGTTGCTGGCGATCGGCAGATAATACTTGCCGTAGTTCGCGAAGAGCTTGTCGCGACCTTCACCGGTGGGATCCCAGGTGACGCCGATGCGGGGCGCGATGTTGTTCTTCAGGTTGGCGAAGACGACGCCGTTCGAACCGGCTTGCTTGAAGCTGTCGCTACGGATGCCCAGGTTCAGGGTCAGGCCGCGGATCGGCGTCCACGAGTCTTGGACGTACCAGGCCTTGTTGACACCCGCGAAGGCGCCGCCCGAGATGAACGTGCGAGCTTCAATGTATTGCGTTCCGGGCGCCAGGCCCAGAGTGTTGCCCACCGCGGCCAGCTTGTAGGTATAAGCCGCGTTGCCGGTGTAGAGCGAGAAGTGCTTCAGGTTGTTTTCTTCGTTGTCGTAGCCGCCACGGATGTGGTGCTTGCCGACCAGATCGAAGTACAGGTCACCGTCGACGCGCCAGAAGTTGCGCTTGGTGCTGTAGGGCGCGCCAATGGCCGAGACCGACTGCTGGCTGATCGTCGCCGCCGTACCGACGCGGCCGTCCTGGACCAGCGGATCGGTGGTGTTCAGCGGCAGGGTCGCCTGGTTGTCCTGGTTGCGGCCGTAGGCGCCTGACAGGGTGAACCAGTCGGTGAACGAGCCCGTGTACTTGAACACGAAGCTTTCGCCACCCGTGGGCAGGTTGGTGCCCGACTTGAAGCCGCCGACGGCGTCGGTGAACTGGTTGTAGCCATAGACGCGGCGCTTGGTGACGTCATTGGTCCGGAAGTAGGTGGCTTCCAGGTGCTGGCGCGACGTCAGATAGGCGTCGAGCTTGGCGCCGTAGAAGGGCTGCCCCGAGCGATCGACCGTCAGGTTCTGAGCGCCGATCGCGGTTTGGCCGGCCGTGGTGGCGCTCGCCGAGCGGGTGGCGGCGTTGGCGGGGTTGGATTCCAGCTTACGCAGCTGAGCCAGGCCGTAGAAGAACAGGTGATCCTCGATGATCGGGCCGCCGGCCTCGAACACCAGGTCCCGATAGTCGCGCTTCAGGCGGTTGCCGGCGTTGAGGTAGGTGTCCTTCTGGTTGGACCGCAGGCTGTTGGGCTCATAGTTGCCGTGCACGGCGAACATGAAGTCGTTGCTGCCCGACTTGGTCGTCGCCGTGATGACGCCGCCGGTGGCCCGGCCGTATTCGGCGGCATAGCCGCCGGTCTTCACTTCAAACGTTCTGTAGAAGTCGAACGGCACGGTCGCGCCGCCAAGACCCGTGTTGAAGTTGGTGATGTTCAGGCCGTTGATGAAGAACGCGTTCTCAGACACCGAGGCGCCGCCGATGGCGGTCTGGTTCGCATAGTTGCCGGCCCCGCCCTGGATGGCGCCGGGCGCGAGAAGGGTCAGGCCCTGGACGCTGCGGGCCACGGGAATGGTCTTCACCAGCTGTTCGACGTCCACGGCCAGGCCGGTCGTGGTTTGCGAGAAGTCCAGCTCCGGGCGCGCCGAGGCCGTGATCACGATCTCGGAGACTTCGCCGACGGCGGCCAGGGTGAAGGTGTAGGTCGACTCACCGCCGGCGCGAACCGCCAGGCCAGCGCTGGTGGAGGTCGTAAAGCCGTCCTTGGCGATCGTCACGGTGTAGGCGCCGGTGGGGATCAGCGGGGCGCGGAAGCCGCCGTTGGAATCCGTCGACGAGTTCTGCGTGACGCCAGTCGCTTGCGAGCGAACGGTCACCGTCGCGTCAGCGACGGGAGCGCCGGCGCCGTCCACGACGCGGCCGCCCAGCGTACCGCTGGTGTAGTCCTGAGCGCTGGCCGCGGCGGGCGCCAGGCTGGCCACGGTTGCGATCGTCAGCGGCGTGGCGACGGTCGCCAGACCCGCGAGCAGGGTCGAGGCCAGTAGACGCGCGCGGGCGCTACCTTTGGTGGAAAACATGCTGTTCAAATCCCCTCTGAGCATGGCGTGAGCAGCAAATCGGACAGGTCCCCCTCTAGAAACTTTGTCCGACGCGGAGCGGAATTCCGCTGAGTTCACGCCACGAGATCACTGGTGTCCCGGAAAACATTTCCCCGGTTGCGGCGACGTTAGGGGTCGCTGCGGCTGAGGGTCAATTGTCATTGCAGAATTGTAATCCACATCGACAATCCCTGTCGCAAAATCGCCACAGGCTCGCCACCATTCCGGAAACCAGTGCTCCAAATGGATACCTTGACCACGGAATGCCCAGGCATAACTTAATCACTGTATTGTTTTATAGAGGTTATTCCGGCCTCGAAGACCGACGATATCAATCCGGATATTTCGAAGAATTTTTCGCGACAATCATGCCGTCAGCAATTGACATGCAATAAATCATCGCCGCGAAGCGCTGGTTTTCGGTAAAAGTTTTTTAATGAACATCGATTTTTAGGCATATTCTCTCCGTGCACGATCGTTCCGCATGCACGCCTGGGGGCGGTTGTGACCATTGCCTAGGCGCCCAAGGGTCGCGACAATGCGGAGCGGCGAAATTGCGTCGCGCCTTCAAGTTGCGGCGAACCGATGAGCGATTTCCGACGAGTCACCGAATCCCTGTCTGTCAGCCCCCAGGTGACCGAGGCCGACATGGCCCGCGCCGCGGCCGAAGGGTTCGTGCTCGTGATCAACAACCGCCCCGACGGCGAGGACCCCAGCCAGCCTTCGGGTGCGGCCATCGAGGCGGCGGCCCGCGCGGCGGGCCTGGACTATCTGCATGTGCCGGTGCGCGGCGGTCCGACCCAGGAACAGGTGGACGCGGTGCGGGCGGCGGTCGAGGCGGCCGGCGGACCGGTGCTGGCCTTCTGCCGCTCGGGCACGCGCTCGATCGTCACCTGGTCGATCGGCCAGGCGCTGGCGGGCGAGGATCGCCAGACCCTGGTCAACCAGGGCCGCGAAGCAGGCTATGACCTGTCGGGTGTGCTGCCAAATTAGGCAGAGCAGGCTCTAGAAGGCGGCCGTCTCGCGGGCCACCATCGGGGTCGGTTCGGCCTGGCAGCTGGCCAGGACGAACTGCGCCAGGATGATACACACGATAGCGAAGGCCGCGCGCTGGAGCCGTTTTGAGACAAAAATCGCTGCGTCCGCCGCCATGGCCCGTCCTCCGAAGGTTACTGGAGGGTAAAAGCGCAAGACCGGCGCCGCTCTGGAGACGCTCCCGATGATTCCTTTTGTTCGCGAGCTGGCGTTCGAATACGGCCGCTGCGACCAGGTCTCGCCGCTGATCCGGCGGGTCATCGCCCGCAATCCAGGGCCGTTCACCTATACCGGCACCGGCGTCTATATCGTCGGCCAGCGCGAGGTCGCGGTCATCGATCCTGGCCCCGACCAGCAGGAGCATTTCGAGGCGCTGAAAGCCGCCTTGGCCGGCGAGCGGGTGTCCCATGTGCTGGTCACCCACCACCACCTGGACCACTCTCCCCTCGCCCATCCGCTGGCCCAGGCGTTCGGGGCCAAGGTCTATGGCCTGCCCGCCCCCGCGCCGCACGCCAGCGACGCTCCAGCCTTGGAGGAAGGCGGCGACGACCGCTTCCGGCCCGACCTGGTGTTGGCCGACGGCGACGTGCTGTCCGGTCCCGGCTGGACGCTGGAGGCGATCACCACGCCAGGCCACACCTCCAACCACGTCTGCTTCGCGCTGAAGGAGGAGAACGCTCTCTTTTCCGGCGATCACATCATGGGCTGGTCGACCACGGTGATCACCCCGCCGGACGGCGACATGGGCGACTATTTCGCCAGCCTGGCCAAGGTGAAGGCGCGCGGCTTCGACACGCTGTGGCCCACCCACGGCGCGCCGGTGCGCGAGGTCGGCCCCTTCATCGACGCCTATGTCGCCCACCGCCGCGCCCGCGAGGCCCAGATCGTCGAGGCCCTGGCCGCCGGCTTCACCACTATAAAGGCCATGGTGCCCAGCCTGTACGCCGCCGTGGACCCGCGCCTGCACCCCGCGGCGGCGCATTCGGTGCTGGCCCACATGCTGCAGCTGGTGAAGGAAGGCCGCGTCGTCTCGACCGGCGACGGCCTGGACGCGGAATACCGGCTGGCCTAGGCGCCCGGATGCAGCGGGTGCCGGACCATATCGACAGCATCTGGATGGCGATCTGGACCTGAAGGCGCTGGCCCGCGCGGCCGCTGCGCGGTGCGCGCGGCGCCAGGTGATGCGCGAACTGTTCCTGCCGCTGAAGTCGCGTGGTTATCGCCCCTTCACCGCCGTGATCAGCTCGCCGATGCGGGCGCAGTTGCGGCCCTGGTCGGGGCCGGCGTCGCGGCCGATCGAGCGCAGGTCCAGGCGCGAGCCTTGGGCGTCGGGACGCACCCGCACCACGACATCGTCGGTCAGGCCGTACCAGAAGCTGCGGGCCGTGGCCTCCAGGCGGCCGTCCACGGGGTCATCTGTGACCAAGGTCATGCCCTGGGCCATGACCGCGGCCTTGATCGCCTCGTAGACGTCGCCGGGCGCGCGGTCGCTGACCAGCGGACGGGCGGCGGGGCAGGTCTCGGCGTTGATCTCGGCCAGGCGGCGGCCGGCATAGGCGGCCGAGCCCACCGGCAGGGACGGATCGTCGTCGACCACCTCGGCCGAACCGCCGCGTGCGGCCATGGCGGCGTCGGAGAAGGAGAGCGGCGTCTTCCAGTCGGTCGAGACGTCGTGGATCGGCGGCGACTGGCCCACCAGCGCCTTGGCCGCGAACATCACGCCGAAGGTGGCGGCGGTGATCGCCAAGGCCAGCAGGGCTGCGCGACCCAGGCGCTTGAAGCCGGCCATCAGCGCGATGACCAGGCCCAGCAGGCCCGTGGCGACGCTGACGAAGGCCAGGCGCGGCGCCCAGTCCAGGGTCATGGCGGTGTAGCCCAGCGGCAGCGGGATCATGCCCAGCTTGACGCCCAGGGCGCCGCCGCCGGCCAGGATGGCCGGGGCCAGGGCGACCAGCAGGGCCAGGTCCAGATAGAACGACGCCCAGGCCGGCGGCTTGCCTGAAGCCTTTTTCGCCTCGGTCTTGTTGGCCGCCTTGCCGCGCTTGCCCGGCGTGATCGGCATGGCGAACGGCAGGGTCTCGCCGGCGTCGGCCAGGACCGGGCTGGACTTGGGCTCGTGCAGGCGCAGAGGCGCTTCCGGCGCGGGCTCGGGCGGCGGCGCCTTCACGGGCGTGGCCTCGGCCTTGGGTTCTAGAGCGGGCTCAGGCTTCGTTTGCGGCTTCGGCGCGACCTCGCCCGCCGCTTCGGCGGCGGCGATGGCGGTGGCTTCGGCGATGATCGCGTCGGTGGCCGAAACGGTCTCGGCTTCGGGCTCGACGTGGGCGACGACCTCGGGTTCCGGCGGCGGCGCTTCGGGCTCGGGTTCGGGCTCGGCCAGGACGGTCGTGGCCTCGACCTCTTCCACCGGCTCGGGCGCGTAGATCACCGCCGCCTGCGAGCCGTCGGCGGCCGCCAGGGTCGGGGTGGGCGGCGGCGCGGGCGAAGGCTGCAGCGGCGTCTCGGGCAGCTGATAGCCCTCGTCGGCCAGGCGCTTGCGGATCACCTTCTTGTCGATCTTGCCGGTCGCGCCCAGCGGGATGTCGTCGACGAACAAGACGTCGTCGGGCATCCACCACTTGGCGATCTTGCCGTGCAGGAAGTCGATGAACTCCTGCTTGTCAGCCGTCTCGCCCTCTTTGAGTTTCACCAGCAGCACCGGCCGTTCGTCCCACTTGGGATGGGCCGCGCCGACCACCGCCGCCAGGGCCGCCTTGGGATGGCCGACGGCGATGTTCTCGATCTCGATCGTGCTGATCCACTCGCCGCCGGACTTGATGACGTCCTTGGCGCGGTCGGTGATCTGCATGAAGCCGTGGTCGTCGATCGTGGCGACGTCGCCGGTGTCGAAGAAACCCTCGTCGTCCAGGATCTTGCCGCCGGCGCCCCGGAAGTATTCGGCGGCGATGATCGGCCCGCGGATCTTCAGGTGGCCGAAAGCCCTGCCGTCGTGCGGCAGCGGATTGCCCTCATCGTCGCGCAGGCAGATCTCGACGCCCAGCGGCGGGCGGCCCTGCTTCAGGCGATAGGGCATCTGCTGGTCGTAGGGCAGCTTGGACAGCTCGTCGGTCATGACCGACAGCGTCCCGACCGGCGAGGTCTCGGTCATGCCCCAGGCGTGGACCACCTCGACGTCGTACTTGTCGTGGAAAGCGCGGATGATGCTTTCAGGGCAGGCCGCCCCGCCGATCACCACCTTCTTCAGCACCGGCAGCTTGGCCCCGGTGGCTTCCAGGTGCTGCAACAGCATCTGCCAGACGGTGGGCACGGCCGCCGAGAAGGTCACGCCCTCGGTGTCCAGCAGCTCAAAGATCGAGGCGCCGTCCATCTTGGCGCCCGGCATGACCATCTTGGCGCCCGTGCCCGGGGCCGAGAACGCCACGCCCCACGCATTGGCGTGGAACATCGGCACCACCGGCAGGATGGTGTCCTTCTGCGACAGCCCCATCACGTCGGGCTGCATGGTGATGAGGGTGTGCAGGAAGTTCGAGCGGTGCGAATACAGCACGCCCTTGGGGTCGCCCGTCGTGCCCGAGGTGTAGCACAGGCCCGCCGCCGTGCCCTCGTCGAAGCCGCCCCAGGCGCACTCGGCGCCGTGCTGCTCGACCAGCTCCTCGTAGCAGAGCAGGCCCTTGAAGTGCGGAGCCTCGGCCGCCAGCGGGAACTGCGCCGGCATGTGGGCGCGGTCGGTGAAGACGATCACGTGCTCCACATGCGGCAGGCGCGGCAGCACCGCCTGCAGGATCGGCAGGAAGGTCAGGTCGGAGAAGATGGCGCGGTCGCCGGCGTGGTCGGCGATCCAGGCGATCTGCTCGGGGAACAGGCGCGGGTTCAGGGTGTGGCACACCGCGCCGATGCCCATGATGCCGTACCAGGCTTCCATGTGGCGGCCGGTGTTCCAGGCCAGGGCGCCGACGCGGTCGCCCGGCTTGATCCCCATGGCCAGCAGGGCATTGGAGACCCGCTTGGCCCGGTCGTGGATCTGGCCGTAGGTCGTGCGCACGATCGCGCCCTCGACCGAGCGCGTGACCACTTCACGATTGCCGTGCCACTTGGCGGCGTGGTCGATGATCTTGTCGAGGGTCAGCGCCCCATGCTGCATCAGCCCCTGCATCGACTCCCGCTCTCTCGGTTGCTTATCGTTGTTCAGGCGAGGCTATCGGCGTGTGAGCCGCCGCGCAACGCAGGGCCTCTTCACAAGAGAAATCCAGCAAATGTGATCGGTCGCCTAGTCGACAAACGCGCTGATCGGTCGCACGCGTGGTAAGGAGACTCTTGGTTGCTCTAGGGGGATAGTCGCAACGTAGGCGAACAATCGTCGTCGTCCGGAGAGGCGTGTCCTTGGGCTGGTGGGCCGAGACATTGGCGGATGAGCGACTGGACGAGGTCGCGGCCGACATTCGACGGCTGGGTCCTTCGCGCATTATTTCCGGTTGCCTGGCGGCTGGCGTCATCGGCGTCGGCCTGGGTTATCGCACCGCCTTCGCCTGGCTGCTCAGCTTCCTGGTCGCAGAGGGCCTGGCGGCCTTGGCCACCCGCAACTTCGGCAAGGGACGTCCGGGCACACGCTTTGATCGCGGCGCCTTCATGTTCGCCGCCATTCCCGTCAACGGCAGCTGGGCGGCGCTGGCGGCCCTACTGTGGCTGGACGGCCCCGCGCAACTGAAGATCGCCGCCGTCGCCATCTGGTGCGGCCAGCTGGTCTTCATGCAGCAATACCGCCACCAGCCGCTGGCCCTGCTGATCCTGAGCGGCGTGGCGCCGATCGTCAGCCTGGTCGCCTTCCCGTTCCTGTTCATGCCCGGCTGGGACCCGGAGACCCAGGCCATGCGCTGGTCGCTGGTTCTGCTGATCGGCGTCACTATCAATGTCGCCCTGCGCAACCGCGCCGCCGCCCGGCGCATGGACGAGCTGACCCGCGGCCTGCGCGACGAACGCGAGCGCGCGCTGGAGGCCGCCCGCGCCAAGTCGACCTTCATCGCCGTGACCAGCCACGAGCTGCGCACGCCGATGAACGGTCTCCTGGGCATGGCCCACGCCCTGGGGCGCTCCAAGCTGACCGCCGCCCAGCGCCAGCAGGTCGAGCTGATGATCAAGTCGGGCGACAGCCTGATGCAGCTGCTCAATGACGTGCTGGACCTGTCGCGCGTCGAGGCCGGCAAGGTCGAACTGGCGCCGGAGATCGTCGAGCCGCGCGCGATCGTCTCGGACGTGGTCGACGCCTGGCGCGACGCGGCCGAGGCCAAGGGCCTGGCGCTGTTCGCCCGCTACGACACCGGGGTCCCCGAGTGGGTCCGCGCCGATCCGTTGCGCATCCGCCAGGTGCTGACCAACCTGGTGTCCAACGCCGTCAAGTTCACCGCCCAGGGCCATGTCCGCGTGGCGGTCAGCGCCGAGGTGGACGGTGACGCCCAGATGATCCGCTTCGCCGTCTCCGACACCGGCCCTGGCGTGCCGCCCGAGGCGGCCGACCGGGTGTTCGACAGCTTCACCCAGGCCGACGAGACCATCTCGCGCGGTTATGGCGGCGCGGGCCTTGGCCTGGCCATCTCGCGCTCGCTGGCCCGCCAGCTGGGCGGCGACCTGGTGCTGCGGCCCACCCCGGCCGGCGCCTGCTTCGTGCTGAGCGTCCGCGCCCCGCTGGCCTCGGCGCCCGTCGCGCCCGCGCCGGAGCCAGAGGTCAACGACGAGAGCCTCACCCAGATCCACGTGCTGATGGCCGAGGACAATGCGGTCAACCAGCTGGTGGTGCGCACCATGCTGGAGCCGGCCGGCGTCGCCCTGACCGTGGTCGAGAACGGTCAGGAAGCGCTCGAGGCCATGACCCAGCAGCACTACGACTGCGTGCTGATGGACATCAACATGCCGGTGATGGACGGCATCACGGCGCTGGAAGCCATCCGCGCCGGTCGCGCCGGCGATCCCGCCCTGCCCGTCATCGCCCTGACCGCCTCGGCCATGGCCGGCGACCGCGAGCGGTTCCTGGGGCTGGGCTTCGACGACCACCTGGGCAAGCCGGTCAAGCCGATGGACCTGATCACGGCGATCATCCGCGCGGTGAACCCGGATCCGCCGGATGAGGGGGCTCTGCGGGGGGCGGCGTAAATCTGCTCCCCCTCTGGGGGAGCTGTCGCG
>CAIUMD010000010.1 GCA_903900155.1 uncultured Caulobacterales bacterium
CCCAGAGAGTACGCTAGCACCTTTTGCGGAGAGACCGGCCAGCACGCTGCGCAGGCTGAAAGCTCCCCGCGCCGGCCTCTTGCCCCCACCAACACCAAGGCTCAAATCAACCCAGGACTCTCGTTATCGCTGGATGAGAAATGGGGGTCACGTCACCTACCGCACCTTCGACCGGATCACGCGCGTCGATCAGGGCGCCATCGTTGAGAACAAGCGGCTAAGTGAAGCGCTGGAGATGTGTCGGGCGATGCAGGCCGAGCTACCGCCGAAGCTTCGGAGCCGGAAGGCTCCCGCGCGGACGGCGCAGGCGGAACACATGTTTACTGCCGGTTGATTTGACTCGGATCGTAAAGAACCAGTTGGCCGAACGGTTCGATGTGGCCGCCCGAAGTCATAAACTCAGTCCAACTCTGCTTCGCAATCGACTTTGCCTCCCCTCCACATTTGGGGCACGAGTAAACCCCAACGGGCGGCTTGTAGGCCTTGCGGAAGAGGGCGAACGGAAGCCCGGCGATGGGTTGGGAATTTTCCCACCTAATCACCCTTACTGGCCGCAGGTCAGTTCGCGCCAACGCTACGGATACACGTTGGCAAGCTGCTGAGTCCCTTGCGTTTTCTTCTAGCGTCCATTCCTCAGCGGTCAGTTCGCCAACGACAAGTTCGTTTCGCTCGCCTGACGTGAGCGAGATGAGCCCGTCTGTCGCCATGTCAGTGTCGCCGCTGAAGACGGCATGGGGAGATTTAGACCCGCACCGGCGGCACTTGAGGGTCAAGACATAGCCCTCGACCCTCCGGCGATTGCGCAAAGAGCCAATCCATTCTTTTGCGAATTCTGTCTGCTGTTCGAAGCGGGAGGGGATGACGTCGGGGCCTTGGTCGAAGATGCCGACGAGCTCCGTCGCTGGAACTCCCATCTTCATTTTGTAGGCTTTCAGGCCCTGTCCCATGTCCCTCGCCATCCCGGATGGCCAGACGTGAAGGCTCGCGCCGTAGCAGAACGGAATCAGGCCCTTCGGTTCGAGCGCCCGACGTCGGACAGTGCCCAAGGCTTCGAAGAAGTCGTCTTCGTCCGCCGTGAAGGTCTCATCGCGTACCCGACAGGTGATCCGGCACGTCTGGCCGATATTCTCGGTGACGAGCTGAATTTGCTCGTCGTCATCGCCCCCGATCACGAAGATTGCATGTTCCGCCAAAGAAGCCCCCTGCCCGCGAGAATCCAACCTAGGCTATCTGGCGGACCGAGTGCCAGTGGCGATGGCGCGACGCCTACGTGCCCCGCGCGCCTGACGGCGCACTCGGAAAACAAAGAACGAAGCTGAACCGCCTGTGCGGAGGACAGCGGTCGGGCTCTGCGCGGCCCGAGGGCTCCGCGCCCGCCCGCTCCCCTCACCTATCCCACTGCGACATTTTTAAATGGCAGCCGGCGCGACATCTCTAACCGGCGTAGACATCCTATATAGGAGGCGGACGTCCCTCTGCGTGTCGCCATTGACTACCAAACTTGATCGCCCGACATTTGCGTCGAATTGGAGGACCAGATCATCGCCGCCGCCTCCCCTTCACCGCAACGCCGCCGCAGAGGCGCCGCGCTCGAAGACGCCATATTGGACGCGGGTTGGGCGGAGCTCTCCACTCTTGGATATTCGGCGTTCACGATCGAAGCCGTGGTCAAGCGCGCTGGCACAAGTCGGCCGGTCGTCTATCGGCGCTGGCCGACGCGGGTCAGTCTGGCGTCGGCCTCGATCATCCGGTTCATCAAGGCAAATCCGGTCGAAGCGCCCGATATGGGCAATGTCCGTGACGAACTGTGCGCGTTGCTCCGTCAGTTCGCCGATCGGGTGCCGCCCAAACTCATGCGCCTGTTGTTCGAGATGAGTTACGACATAGCCGAATCTGGCGAGAGCTTTCTGCATGAACGGTTTCGTCAGCATCCGTTGAAGCCGGTGCTCGATCGCGGCATCGCGCGCGGCGAGATCGATCCGGCCAAGCTGACGCCGCGGATCGTCCGGGTTCCGATGGGACTGGCCTTGCATGAGATCGTGGTCACAGCGCGACCCCTTACAGACGATGCGCTGCGAGAGATTGTCGAGCAAATCTTTCTGCCGCTTGTGCGGACCTAACGGGCCGAAGCCGGATGCGCAGGACCGCGCCGAGCGCTCTCGCCTTGCCGCATTGCATTAAGATACACACCATATCCTATTGACACGGTCCACCCCAACTGGATACGCAACGGCGTGTATCTAGTGTGGGGAGCGCATGGTCCGGTCCGCAGATTTGCGTAGCGCCTCGGATGCGCCGCCTGTTCAAGAAAGAATATCAATGATGCCGAATGCCCGGATCCGACGCGGGTCACTGCTGATTGTGCCGATGTTGGCGCTCTGGGCGGGGCCGGCGTTCGCGCAGGACGTCGATCGCCAAGTGCTTAACCGCGGCGCCGTGACGCCGACGTTCAGCGGCTCGGAACCCAATCATATCGCGCTTGGCGTCGGCGCCGCCTATATGCCCAGCTATCAGGGCTCTGATAAAATGCGCTTCCTGCCGATCCCAGCTATCGACATTAAGGAAGGGCCGTTCTTCGCCAATCTGCGCAACGGCATCGGCATCACGCCGATCGACACCAAGAGGTTCACGATCGGCGCCAGCGCTATGTTCGTGCAAGGCTATCGCAAGAAGGACGCGCCACCCGGCATCGACCGTCTCAAGAACGGTCTCGGCGCGCGCATCTTCGCTACGGTGCGCGCGGGAGGCTTCATCGCGACCGTGGGCGGCGCCAAGCTCGTCACGGGTGGCGCGGGCGGCGTCATCGCCGACATGACCGTTTCTCACCCGATCCGCATCACAGACCGCCTATATCTGACCCCGACCGTCGGCACGACCTGGGCCGACCGCAGGCAGAATGACCGCTATTTCGGGATTACCCCGGCGGAGTCGATCGCCTCGGGCTTGCCGCAATTCTCGACCGGCGCGGGTTTCAAGGACGTGTCGGGCGCGCTCACGGCCTCCTATCGCCTGACCGATCACATCACGTTCACCGCCACCGGCGCCGCCACGTCGCTGATCGGCAATGTCAAGGATAGCCCGCTCGTCGTGAAGAAGACCGCCCCGTCCGGCATCGCGACGATCACCTATCGCTTCTGATGGCCGAGCTTTGGCGCCGATACGCCCGCGCGTAAGCCTGAGTCGGCCGGCGCCTGGGCTGGACGCCTTAGGCTTCATCGTCGCCGACGAAGCGATAGCCGATGCCGGGCTCGGTCTGCAGCAGTCTGGGCGTGGCCGGATCGACCTCCAGCTTCTGGCGCAGCTGGCCGATGAAGACCCGCAGGTACTGGGTGTCCTGGGCGTGAGCCGGCCCCCAGACCGCCGTCAGCAGTTCCTTATGGGTCAGCACCTTGCCATGCCCCTGGGCCAGGCGGACCAGGACGTCGTATTCGCGCGGCGACAGCTTCACGGCCTCGCCGGCGCGGGTGACGCGGCGCTTTTCCAGGTCGATCTCGACCTCGCCTGCGCGAATGGGACCGCTGGGCGCCTGGGCGCGGCCAGTCTGGCGCAGGGCCGCACGAAGACGGGCCAGCAACTCCCCGACGCCGAAGGGCTTTTCGACATAGTCATTGGCCCCTCGGTCCAGAGCCTCGATCTTCTCGATCTCGCGGTCGCGGGCTGACAGGATCAGGATCGGGCCTTCATAAAAGGCGCGGGCCTTTTCCAGCACGTCCTTGCCGTCCATGTCGGGCAGGCCCAGGTCCAGCACCACGGCGTCCGGCGACCACAGGGCGATTCCGCGCAGGCCTTCCTGGCCGCTGTCGGCGCGCAGGGGCTCGTAACCGGCGGCGTCCAGGGCCGGGCCCAGGAACCGATGGATCTGCGGTTCGTCGTCGATGACCAGGATGCGCTGGCGGCCGGCGTTCATGACAGAGCTCATAGCAGATCGCGCGGCGTGGCGACCGCCTTGGGCAGGCTGATCAGCATGCGCGTGCCGCGTCCGTCGTGGATCGGGCTGGCGGCGGCGATGCGGCCGCCCATGGCGTCGATGAAGCCCTTGGCGATGGCCAGGCCCAGCCCCGCGCCCTGGTGGCGGTCGCTGGGCTCCTCCAGGCGGCGGAACTTGTCGAAGATCCGTTCCAGCTCGGCAGCGGGAACGCCCCTGCCCTCGTCCTCGACGCTGATCACCACATTGCCGCGATCCTCATAGACCGCCAGTTCGATGCGACTGCCGTCACCGCTGTAGGTGATGGCGTTTTCCAGAATGTTGACAATGACTTGCTCGAGCAGACTCGCATCCGCCTGGACCAGGGTCAGGGTCGCCGGATAGTCGCGGGTCAGCACCCGTTCGCCCAGGCGGCGGGTCACCCGCTCGGCGGCGGCGTTCAGCACGTCGCGGACATCCGTCCAGTCGGTGCGCAATTTCAGCCCGCCGCCTTCCAGCCGGGTCATGTCCAAAAGGTTGGCGACATAGCGGCTGAGGCGCTCGGCTTCCTCGCGGATGCTGAGCAGCAGGTCGTGGCGCACGGCCTTCTGCATCTTGTCGCCATAGTCCAGCAGCGTGGTCGAGGCGCCCAGCACCGTCGACAGCGGCGTTCGCAGGTCGTGGCTGACGGAATTCATCAGGGCCGAGCGGAAACGGTCGGCCCGGCGCAGGGTCTCGGTCTCCAGGGCTTCTGAGGCCAGTTGCGAGCGCTCCAGCGCCACGGCGCCCTGCTCCAGCAAGGCCAGCACCAGCCGCTCCAGGTCCGAGCCGGGCGGCGCGGCGCCGGCCTCGATCCCAGCCACGCCGGTGCGGGCCCGCACGCCCTCCAGCGGCCAGAAGGTCCAGCGGGCCTGAGGCAGGGTGCCCGTGCCGAAGCCGGCCGCCTCGCCCTTCTCCCAGGCCCAGCGGGCGGCGGCCATCTGGGCGGCGTCCAGCGGCTCCAGGCTGGGCGAACCGGCGGCGGGCGCGATTTCCTCGCCCTGGGGCAGCAGGACCAGTGAACGCCCGCCAGCCGCGGCGGCGACCTGCTCGGCCAAGGCGCGGGAGACGGCGTCGCGACCGGTGGCGGCCGACAGGGTCCGGCTGGCGGCCAGCAGCGTGGCGACGGCGGCGGCGCGGCGCTGCGAGCCCATCGCCTGGTCGCGCACCCGCCCCGCCAGGCCGCCCGATGCGAGCGCCACGGCCCAGAACACCACCAGCGTGATGAAGTCCGTCGGCGCGCCGATCGCCAGGCTGTAGCGCGGGGCCAGGAACAGATAGTTGTAGACGAGGAAGGCCACGGTCGCCGCCGCCAGGGCGGGCCTCAGGCCATGCAGCACGCCGGCGGCCAGCACGGCGGCCAGGAAGATCATCCCCAGGTCGACGCGGTCGAAGGCGATGTCCAGGCCCCAGGCCGCCAGGGTCGCCGCGCCCACGAACAGCGCGCCGACGACATAGCCCTGCCAGGGCCCCGGGCCGAGCGGCCGCGTGGGCTTGGGCTCGCGCTCGTGGGCGGTCTCGGTGACCACATGCACCGCCACGCCGCGCGCCTCGCGCAGCAGGGCCGCCGCCAGGGAGCGGCCCATGATCTCGCGCCAACGGCTCTCGATCGACTTGCCGATAACGATCTGGGTGACGTTGTTGCGGCGGGCATAGGCCATCACCGTGGCGACGATGTCGCCGCCGGTCAGGGCCACGGCCGTACCGCCCAGCTGCTCGGCCAGGCGATAGGCCTCACGCAGGCGCGCCGCGCTGCCCTCGCCCGCCGCCGGCCGATCGGTGCGCTCGACGTGGGCGACGATCCATGGCGCATCCATCATCATGTCCGACAGGCGCCGCCCGGCCCGGACCAAAGCGCCGGCCATGGCGTCGCCGCTGACCAGCACCAAGATCCGCTCGCCCGCCGCCCAAGGGCCTTCGACGCCCTTTTCGCGCATGGCCGCGACCAGCTGGTCGTCGACGGTCTGGGCCGCGCGGCGCAGGGCCAGCTCGCGCAGAGCGGTCAGGTTCTCGACCTTGAAAAAGTTCTCAGAGGCCAGGCGCGCGGTCTCGGGGACATAGACCTTGCCGGCCGCCATCCGCTCGCGCAGTTCGTCGGGCGTGATGTCGACCAGCTCGATGGCGTCGGCGCGCGACAGCGCGCTGTCGGGCACGGTCTCGCGCTGGCGAACGCCCGTGATGCGCTGGACGACGTCGACCAGGCTCTCCAGGTGCTGGACGTTCAGGGTGGTCCAGATATCGACGCCGGCGGCCAGCAACTCCTCGACGTCCTGCCAGCGCTTGGGGTGGCGCGAGCCGATGGCGTTGGAATGAGCGTACTCATCGACCAGCAGGATCTTGGGCTTGCGCGCCAAGGCCGCGTCGATGTCGAACTCCATCTGCACGCGGCCGCGATGCTCGATCGGCTTGCGCGGCAGGACTTCCATGCCGCGCAGCAGGCTCTCGGTCTCGCGCCGGCCGTGGGTCTCGACCACGCCGATCAGGACGTCGACGCCCTCGGCCTTGCGGCGGCGGGCGGCGCGCAGCATCTCGTAGGTCTTGCCCACGCCGGGGGCCATGCCCAGAAACACCTTGAGGCGCCCCCGGCGCGCCTTGTTGGCGGCGGCCAGGAGCGCCTCTGGGTCGGGTCTTTTCGGTTCGTCGACCGGCAACTATCCGCCCTTGTTGTGGCTATTTGGCGGGAAACGGGCGTCGAGCGCCCGGTTCAGCATCAAGACGTTGACGCGCGGCTGGCCGATGAAACCCAGCAGCGGCTGGTCGACATGCTGCTCGATCGTGGCCAGCACCGCCTTCTCGGGCACGCCGCGCGCCTGGGCGACGCGCGGCGCCTGGAAGCGGGCGTTGGCCGGCGAGATGTCCGGATCCAGGCCCGAGGCCGAGGTGGTCACGGCGTCGGCCGGAATGGCCGCGTCCCGGTTCTCGGCGCGCAGGCTGGCGGCTTCGGTCTTCTCGCGCTCGATCAGCTTGTCGTTCAGCGGACCCATGTTCGAGCCGCTGGAGGCGCCGGCGTCATAGCCATTGCCGGCGGCCGACGGGCGGCCATGGAAATATTCCGGCTTGGCGAAGGCCTGGCCGATCAGGGCCGAGCCGACGACCTTGCCGGCGTCATCGCGCACCAGGCTGCCGCCGGCCTGGGCCGGGAACGCCGCGTTGGCGACGCCGGTGACGGCCAGCGGATAGGCCGCGCCCAGCAGCGCGGTGAACAGGCCCATCGAGACCAGAGCGGGACGCCAAATGGGGGTTTTCGAGTGCGAAAGCATGGCTTTGCTCCTTTCTTAGAACACCGTCTTCAGCGACGCCACGGCGCGCGCGCCATAGACCTTGCCGAAGCCGTGTTCGTCGGTGTCGTGGTAGCGTAGGTCGAGCGACAGCTTGTCGGTCAGGGCATAGGCCGCCCCGACGTTCCAGGTCGCGTAGTCGCCCGAGCCTTCATAGGTCTGACGGCCGACGGCGCCCGAGACCGACCACCTGGCGGTGATCGGATAGCTGCCGTTCAGCTCGTAATAGACGGCCTGGTCGGCGGCGCCGAAGCTGTCGGGGCTGTAGAACACCGCTGCGCCCAGGCCCCCTTTCCCGACCGGAACCGAGCCGGCGGCCTTGAACTCGACATTGCCGTAGTCCGCGCCCTTCGGGGCGCCGACATAGCCGTAGTAGATCACGCCCAGGTCCAGCGAGACCGCGCCCAGGGTTGGCTTGTAGCCGGCATAGAGGTCGATCTCGGCGTCGGTCTTGTCGCCGAAGTCGACGTTAGAGGCCCAGGTCCCGGCGTAGAATTTGCCGGCGGTCAGGTCGGCGCCGCCGAACAGCTGCGGGTCTTCCTGGGTCTGCGAAACGCCGCGGAACACGTAGTCTGAAGCGACGCCGAGATTGTAGCTCAGCTTCAGCCCCTCTTGGGCTTGGGCGACGCCAGCCGACAGGGCCAGGACCGCGACGGCGGCGAAAATACGGGAAGTCATGGAAGGTCTTTCAGAGGAAGAGTTCGGCGGAATAGGCCGCCAGGAAGACGAGCCCGATCGCCACGGCTGCAAAGAGAAAGTCCCGGGCGATCGGGCGGAGCATCAGGCCAGCCCCAGGGCCGAGACCACGAGGTCGATCAGCTTGATGCCCACAAAGGGCGCGACCAGGCCGCCGATCCCGTAGAGGGTCAGGTTGCGCGACAGGAGCTTGCCAGCGCCGATGGCGCGGTACTTCACGCCCTTCAGGGCCAGCGGGATCAGGGCCACGATCACCAGGGCGTTGAAGATCACGGCCGACAGGATCGCGCTTTGCGGGCTGTGCAGCTTCATGATGTTCAGCGCGCCCAGGGCCGGCAGCGAGACCACGAACATCGCCGGGATGATGGCGAAATACTTGGCCACGTCGTTGGCGATCGAGAAGGTCGTCAGGGCGCCGCGGGTGATCAGCATCTGCTTGCCGACCTCGACGATCTCGATGACCTTGGTCGGGTCGCTGTCCAGGTCGACCATGTTGCCGGCCTCGCGAGCGGCCTGAGCGCCGGTCTGCATGGCCACGCCGACATCGGCCTGGGCCAGGGCCGGCGCGTCGTTGGCGCCGTCGCCGCACATGGCCACCAGGCGGCCCTTGCCCTGCTCTTCCCGGATCAGCCGCAGCTTGTCCTCGGGGGTGGCCTCGGCCAGGAAGTCGTCGACGCCGGCTTCCGAAGCGATGGCCGCGGCGGTCACCGGGTTGTCGCCTGTGATCATCACCGTGCGCAGGCCCATGCGGCGCAGGTCGGCGAAGCGCTCCTTCACCCCGGGCTTCACGACGTCCTTCAGGTGAATGACGCCGACCAGGACGCCGTCCTCGCTGACCGCTAGCGGCGTGCCGCCCGAGCGGGCGATGCGGTCCACGGCGCCCGTCAGCTCGGCCGCGACGGTCTTGGGCTCCAGGGCCAGCGAACGATAGACGGCGTCCACCGCGCCCTTGCGCCAGCTGCGACCCTCGTGGTCCAGGCCCGACTGGCGGGTCTGGGCGGTGAACGGGATCGCCGTGGCGCCGGCCGGCTGCTCGACGGTCAGGCCCTGGTTACGGGCCAGCTCGATGATCGAGCGGCCTTCCGGGGTCTCGTCGGCCAGCGAAGCCATCAGGGCCGCGCGCATCGCCGCTTCCGGACGCACGCCCGGGGCCGGGATCACTTCGGTGGCCATGCGATTGCCGAAGGTGATGGTGCCGGTCTTGTCCAGCAGCAGGGTGTCGACGTCGCCGGCGGCTTCCACGGCGCGGCCCGAGGTGGCCAGGACGTTGACCTTCAGCAGGCGGTCCATGCCGGCGATGCCGACGGCGCTGAGCAGCCCGCCGATGGTCGTCGGAATCAGCGTGATGAACAGCGCGCCCAGCACCAGCGGGTCCAGCACCACGCCCGAGAACTTGCCCAGGCCCAGCAGGGTGACGACCGCGATCAGGAAGATCAGGGTCAGGCCGGCCAGCAGCACGGCCAGGGCGATCTCGTTCGGTGTTTTACGGCGATCAGCGCCCTCGACCATGGCGATCATGCGGTCGAGGAAGGTGTTGCCGGCCTCGGCCGTGACCCGGACCTTCAGCCAGTCGGAGACGACCGTGGTGCCGCCGGTGACGGCCGAGCGGTCGCCGCCGCTCTCGCGGATCACCGGGGCGCTCTCGCCGGTGATGGCGGCCTCGTTGACGCTGGCCATGCCCTCGATGATCTCGCCATCGGTCGGGATCACGTCGCCGGCCTCGACCAGGATCACCTCGCCCACGCCCAGCTTGTGAGCCGGGGTCGGGACATAGGTCCCCGTCTTGTCGTCGACGATCAGCTTGGCCTTGGTCGTCACGCGGGTGGCGCGCAGGCTGTCGGCCGCCGCCTTGCCGCGCCCTTCGGCGACGCTTTCGGCGAGGTTGGCGAACAGCACCGTGGCCCACAGCCACAGCGACACCTGGATGGCGAAGCCCGCCGCCTGATGGTTGGCCACGGCCGCGACCGCCGAGACGGTCGACAGCAGGGCCACGATCCAGGTGGCGAAGATCACCGGATTGCCCGTCAGCTTGCGCGGATCGAGCTTGAGGAAGGAGTCCTTGGCCGCGCGGGCCAGGACCGGGCCGGACAAGCCGCCGGCGCGGATATCTATGGCGCTCATGATGTCACCGTTCAGCGGAGGGCTTGGACCGCGCCGAGCACCTGGAAGTGCTCGACGATCGGTCCTAGCGCCATCGCGGGGAAGAATTGCAGGCCGCCCAGGATCAGGATCACCCCGATCAGGAGGCCGACGAACAGACCGCCGTCGGTCGGCATGGCGCCGGCGGTCGGGGCCAGCTTGGGCTTGGCGACCAGGGCGCCGGCGATGGCCAGGACGGCCACGATCGGCAGGAACCGGCCGCAGGCCATGGCGACGCCCAGCGTCACGTCCCACCAGGGGGCGTTGGCGGTCAGGCCGGCGAAGGCCGAGCCGTTGTTGGCCGTGCCGGAGACGTAGGCGTAGAGGATCTCCGACAGGCCGTGCGGACCCGAGTGCATCAGGCCCTTCAGCGCCTCGGGCAGGACGGCGGCGATCGCCGAGAAGCCCAGCATCGACAGCGGGATGATCACGACCGCCAGGATCGAGAACTGGATCTCGCGGGCCTCGATCTTCTTGCCCAGATACTCCGGGGTGCGGCCGACCATCAGGCCGGCGACGAACACCGACAGCAGGGCCATGACCACCATGACGGCGATGCCCGAGCCGATGCCGCCCGGCAGAATTTCGCCCAGTTGCATCAGGAACATCGCGATGCCGCCGCCCAGGGGCATCAGGCTCGAATGCATGCCGTTGACCGAGCCGTTCGAGGCGCCGGTCGTGGCGGCGACCCAGGCGGCCGTGGCGGGCGCGCCGAAGCGGACCTCCTTGCCTTCCATGTTCACCGTCGTGTCGACCCTGGCCGCGACCTGGGCCGGAGCCGGTTGCGTTTCGGTGGCGTAGACGCCCGCCGCGCCGGCGAACAACAGCACGAAGGCGGCCATGACCAGGGCGCGGACGTCCTTCTTGGCCAGGACCATGCGGCCGAAGGCGAAGAAGGCGGCCCAGCCCAGGGTGTTGATCGAGACGGCCGTGATCAGGTTGGTCAGCGGCGTGGGGTTCTCGAACGGGTGGGCCGAGTTGGCGTTGAAGATCCCGCCGCCGTTGATGCCCAGCATCTTGATGGCTTCCTGCGAGGCCACGGCGTAGAGCGAGATCTTCTGGTCGGCGCCTTCCAGCGTGTGGGCGGTGACGCCGGCCGACAGCGCCTGCGGCACGCCCAGGGCGACCAGCAGCACGGCGACCACGAACGACAGAGGCAGCAGCACGTACAGGGTCGTGCGGGTCAGGTCGGCCCAGAAGTTGCCGACGCCCTCGCCGCGATTGGCGACGAACGCGCGGGCCAGGGCCGCCGCCACGGTCGCGCCGGTGGCGGCCGAGACGAAATTCTGCACGGTCAGCACGATCATCTGGCTGAACGTCGACATGGTCGTCTCGCCCGCATAGCTCTGCCAGTTGGTGTTGGTGACGAAGCTGATCGCGGTGTTGAACGACAGGTGCCCCGACAGGCCGGGGAAGCCCTGCGGGTTCATCGGCAACACGCCTTGCAGGCGCAGGACGGCATAGGTGATGACAAAGCCGACCAGGTTGAACGCCAGCAGCGCCAGGGCATAGGCGTGCCAGCTCTGGCTCTTCTTCGGATCGATGCCGCAGGCGGTGTAGAACAGGGCCTCGACCGGACGCATGATCGGGTCAAGGAAGGTGCGCTCGCCGTTCCAGACGCGCGACATGAAAACGCCCAGCGGCCAGCCCACGGCGACCGCCAGGCTAAGGGTCAGGGCGATCTCCGCCCATCCTTGCCAGTTCATTTGAGGAAATCCGTCAGAACTTGTCGGGTCGCATCATCGCGGCGACCATGTAGCCGGCGACCACGATGGCCCCGGCCGCCCACAGCAGGTTCACGAGCATGGTCACACGCGCCTCAGCGCGGCGACGAATGCGCCGAACAGGGCGAACAGGCCCAAGGCCAGCGCCCCGTAGAGAAGATCAGCCATAACGGCCTCCTTTGGTGTCGGAGGCCAGGGACCATTTATGGGCGTAAGGGCTCTATGTCGAAGCTGAGCCGCCGCATAAGGGCGGCATAAAGATCGCTCTAGGCGGCGACGCGGGCGTCCAGCTTGGCCAGCTTGATCATGATCCGGTCCAAGGTGGAGCGCTTGACGGGCTTGCCGTCGCGCAGCTTGGTCCAGGTGGTCTCGCTGATGGCGTAGCAGTCAAACAGGTGCTCGCGTGTCACCGCGGGCAACCGCGATCGCAGGCGCTGGAAGACTTCTCGGGAAATGGTGACGGTTTCAGCCATGTGAGGTCTGTCAGTGACGCACGGGAAGGTGACTCTACCGCGTCCCTATGACGGTGTTGTTGGACGAGCTTATTTCAACGCTGTTACGTACAGCCAGGTTTTCGACAAACTTGGGCGAACTTGCGATCGAGGCGAACATGCGCCTCGTCCACGGGCTCCTTGTCATGACGATCGGCTGGCGACTTTCCGTCGCTCGGAGGACCTAAAGCGTAAAGCGCATGCCATCATAGGCCGCCTCGACACCGGGCGGTAGCCTCGCGGTCAGGGCGTTGTAGTCCAGGTCGATATGCAGGTTGGTCAGGATGGCCCGGCGCGGCTTGGCCTTGGCGATCCATTCCAGCGCCAGCTCGACATGGGCGTGGGTCGGATGCGGCGTCCAGCGCAGGGCGTCGACGATCCAGACGTCCAGGTCGGCCAGGTCCGCCCAGCTGCCGTCGGGGATCGCCCGCACGTCGGGGGTGTAGGCCACGCCGCCGAAACGATAGCCGACGGCGCGGATCTCGCCGTGGTCGACATCGAAGGTGTGGACGGGGATCGCACCGCTGGGGCCGTCGATCTGGAAGTCCTCGCCCAGCGGCGGGATCAGGCGCGGCTCCAGGATCGCCGGATAGCCCCCGAGCGTCTTGAAGACGTACTCGAAACGGGTCAGCAGGCCGTCATGCGTGGCCTGGTCCATCCAGGTCGGGATGCGCTGGCGCTGGTTCAGGAAGAACGGCCGCAGGTCGTCGATGCCGTGGGCCTGGTCAGCGTGGTCGTGGGTATACAGCGCCGCATCGACCCGCTTCACGCCCGCCGCGGCGGTCTGCAGGCGCAGGTCCGGCGAGGTGTCGACGACGACGGTGGTCTCGTGCTGAGGCCCCTGCCCCAACCGCCGCACCAGCATCGAGCAGCGTGAGCGGTGGTTCTTGGGCTCGGCCGGATCACAATCGCCCCAATTGCCGTCGGCGCGCGGAACGCCGCCGGAGGAGCCGGAGCCCAGGATCGTGAACTCCAGCGGTCCGGTCATGGACGGGGGATCCGGTCGAACAGGTTGAAGAAGGCGTCCTCGGTCCGCTGTTCGGTGTCGGCCCGGCTCCAGCCGCGAATCTCGGCCAGCTTGTCGTAGATATGCGGCAGATATGACGGCTCGTTGCGGCGGCCGCGCATCGGCACGGGGGCCAGGTACGGGCAGTCGGTCTCGACGATGATCCGGTCGGCCGGCATGTCGCGGATCACCGCCCGCACGTCCTCGGCCTGCTTGAAGGTGGCTATCCCCGAGACCGAGAACCAGGCGCCCAGGGCGGCCGCGCGCGCGGCCAGCTCGGCCCCGCTGGTGTAGCAGTGCATCAGGATCTTGAAGGCCCCGGCCGCGTGCTCCTCCTCGAGGATCTGGCCCATGACCTCGTCGGCTTCGCGGGTGTGCAGCACCAGCGGCAAGCCGCTCTCGCGGGCGGCGACACAGTGCTGGCGGAACACGGCCGCTTGCACGTCGCGCGGCGACAGGTCGTAGTGGAAGTCCAGGCCGCACTCGCCGATGCCGATGACGCGCGGACGCTGGGCCAGCTCGACCAGGCGCGCGGCGGTCAGGTCGGGGTCTTCCTTGGACTCGTGGGGGTGCGTGCCGACGGTGCACCATATGTCCGGCTCGGCCATGGCGATCGCGTGTACGGCCTCGAACGCGCTGACCTTGTCACAGATGGTCACCATCAGGGCGATGCCGGCCTCTCGGGCGCGGGCGATGACGGCGTCCTTGTCCTCGGCGAACTGAGGCGCGTGCAGATTCACATGGCTGTCGATGAGCATGCCGCTCAAATCGGCGTCTTGGCCGCCGCGCGCAAGTCCGAGATGACGCTCCAGAAGGCGTCGGCGCGATCCAGGTTCACCGCCTCGACCTCGCCGGACACCCTGGACAGCCGCTCCCAGGCCGCCGCCCAGCGGTCCAGGCCCGGCGATTGCCTGCCGTCGGCGGCGACTTGCGTAGCGAAGATCCGCACCTGGTCGGCCAGGCGATCCATCAGGAGCTCGAAGCGCGCCATGCCTTCGGCGCCCCGGAAGGTGTCGGCCATGGCCAGCAACGCGCCCTCGTCGATCTTGGGCAGGCCGCGCAGGATCTCGTTGGCCGCGTCGTCCATCTCGATGGCCTTGGCGGCGGCCAACTGCAGCGCCTTGCCCGGCGCGCCGTGGGCCATGCGAGCCAGACGCTCGGCGTCGCGGCCCGAGACGTCGGCCATGCGCTCGACCATCTCGGCCGCGGCCGGCACGCCCGGGGCTGGCACGGCCAGGCGGCGGCAGCGCGAGCGGATGGTCGGCAGCAGCTTGCCCGGCGCGTGGCTGATCAGCAGGATCACCCCGCGCGGCGGCGGCTCCTCCAGCGTCTTCAGCACCGCGTTGGCGGCGTTGACGTTCAGGTCGTCGGCGGCGTCGATGATGGCCACCCGGTACGGCGATACGGCCGGCGTCGTCGAGAAGAACTCCGGCAGCAGACGGGCCTCGTCGACCGGGATCGACTTCCGGGCCTTGCCGTCGTCGGTCAGGCGCTCCAGCACCATCAGGTCGGGATGCGAGCGCGCGGCGACCTGGCGGCTGACCGTATCGGACGGCGCCGCGCCCAGCAGGCCCAGGCTGGGCTCGGGCCGCGCGCCCAGCAGACGGCGGGCCATGCGATAGGCCAGGGTCGCCTTGCCCACGCCCTCGGGCCCCGTCAGCAGCCAGGCATGGTGCAGCCGGCCGCGATCCAGGGCGTCGATGAATGCGGCCTCGGCGGCGGACTGGCCGTCCAATTGGTAGACGTCGCGGGGATGGGCCGGCATCGCCTAGAGATCCAGCCGCTGGGCGACCGCCTCGGCGATGGCGGCGGTCACAGCGTCAATCTCGGCGTCGGCGTCGATGACGACGCAGCGCTCGGGCTCCTTGCGGGCGATCTCCAGATAGCCGGCGCGCAGGCGTTGATGGAACTCCAGCCCCTTGGACTCGAACCGCGCCGCCCCGCCCCGCGCCTCGGCGCGCTGCAGGCCGACCTCGGCCGGCAAATCGAGGATCAGGGTCAGCACCGGAACCGTACTGCTCAGCACGTGCTCTTCCAGCGAGGCGATCAGGCTGGCCGGCGCGTCGCCGCCCGCGCCCTGATAGGCCCGGGTGGAATCGGCGAAGCGGTCGCACAGCACGATCTTGCCTTGCGCCAGGGCCGGACGGATCACCCGTTCCACGTGATCGCGGCGCGAGGCGTACATCAGGAGGGTCTCGGTCACCGCCGACCAGCGGTCGGCCGCGCCGTTCACCAAGAGGTCGCGAATGGCCTCGGCGCCGGGGCTGCCGCCCGGTTCGCGGGTGACGACGACGTCATGCCCGGCCGCTTGCAGCCGCTCGGCCAGGCGACGGATCTGGGTGGACTTTCCAGCCCCCTCGCCGCCTTCGAAACTGATGAAAGAACCCTGGGTCACCGGTCTCCATTCGACCGGTTTCCGACCTGTGTCTAGGGGCGAAGGATGGTCGCGCCCTTATAGCCCAGCGACTCCACGCGATCACGCAGGCTCCAGGCCGAGCCCTCGTCCTGGCCCGCCTGGACCGTGACGCGATAGAGCGTGCCGCTGGCGCGCTCGATGGTGTCGATCGAGGCGCGCCCCGCGCCGGCCAACTGACGCACGGCCTTCTCGGCGTTCTCGCGACTGGAGAACGAACCGGCCTGCACGCGGAAGGCCGACCTGGCCGAGGCATAGACCGGATCGGGCGGATTGATCTGCGGCGCGGCCTGCTGGATCGGCGCGCTGGCCTGGGCCCAGTCGGGCTCGGGACGCGACGGCAGGACCTGCACGCGTTGCGGCGGTTCCTGGATATCGTCGAAGCTGCGCGGCGCGTTTCGGACCGGCGGCGGAGTCGAAGCGCGAGCGTACTGGCGCTGCGGGTCGAACACGCTCTTGGACGCCGGGCCGACATATTTCACCCGCACCCGCGCCACGCCTTGCCGGTAGTAGCCCAGCTGCTGGGCGGCGGCCTTGGACAGGTCGATGACACGATCGCCGACGAACGGCCCGCGGTCGTTGACCCGCACGATCATCTTCTGGCCGGTGTCCAGGTTGGTCACCTCGACCAGGCTGGGCAACGGCAGGGTCTTATGGGCCGCCGACGGAATGTTCATGTCGAAGAGTTCGCCGTTGGCGGTGCGGCGGTTGTGGAACTGATCGCCGTACCACGAGCCGACGCCCACGACGTTGTAGTCCGGATCGGGCTTTGGATAGTACCAGATGCCGTTGATCTGATAGGGCTTCTCGGTGCCCCGCAACGGCTTGCCGTCCTTGCCCACCGTCGAGCCGGCGCGCGGCGCCGAGCCCCGCGTGGTGTCGTTACGGGCCGTGGCCGTGTAGCCGGACTTGCCGGTGCCGTACTTGGGCGTGGCGCAGGCGGTCAGACACAGGGCCGCCACGGCCATGAGGCCGATCGTGCGCAAGGTCCGCCAAGCCTGATCGATACGCTGGTTCATCCGCTCAAGTGTCCAGACGGGCCCACACCCCTTCCGAGCACACATCGTCACTCGTTTGTTTTGAAGTCTGGTTAAGGGCGGAGCACGCTGATATAGCCGCCTGCTCCGGACAGGTGGCCGAGTGGTTTAAGGCAGCGGTCTTGAAAACCGCCGTAGGTGGAAGCCTACCGTGGGTTCGAATCCCACCCTGTCCGCCACACTTTCGAAATCTCGGAAAAACCCTTTCAGGACAAGCATGTCGGCGACTTCCACCGCGCTCTATGGCCAGGCCGATCACGACCTGGCGCCGTCCGCGCCGGACGCCGTGCAGCTGTCGCCGTTCATCGTCGGGTCGACGGATCTGGCGGCCGTGCCGGACGAATCCCTTACCGCCGTGACCGTCCGCGCCCCTGCCGGCGCGGTGGAGCGACGATTTGTCCTCGCCCAGGCATTGCGGATTCTGGCGCCCGGCGGCCGCCTGACCGCCTTCGCGCCGAAGGACCGCGGCGGCCTGCGCCTGAAGAAGGAACTCCAGGCCCTGGGCTGCGAGGTCGGCGAGAGCGCCCGGCGTCACAACCGCATCTGCCTCGTGGTCCGTCCTGCCGAGATGACGGGCCTCAAGGAAGCGCTGGCCTCGGGCGCGCCGCGCCGGATCAGCGACGACGGTCTCTGGACCCAACCGGGCGTGTTCAGCTGGGATCGCCTGGACGCCGGCACGGGCGCCCTGCTCCAAGTCCTGCCGCCCTTCGCCGGCGTCGGCGCCGATTTCGGTTCGGGCATCGGCATCCTGGCGCTGAACGTCCTGGCCTCGCCCAAGGTGACCAAGCTGACCCTGGTCGAGCTGGACCGCCGGGCCGTCGAAGTCTCCAAGCGCAATGTCACCGATCCGCGCGCCGAGTTCGTCTGGGGCGACGTGCGTCACGACCTTTCCGCGCTCAAGGATCTGGACTTCATCGTCAGCAATCCGCCGTTCCACGAGGGCGGCGGCGAGGACAAGACGCTGGGCCAGGCCTTCATCACCTCGGCCGCCGCCAGCTTGCGCAAAGGCGGCGTGCTCTGGATCGTCGCCAACCGCCACCTGCCTTACGAGGCGATCCTGGGCGAGAGCTTCGCCAAGGTCCGGCTGGTCGGCGAAGGCGGCGGATACAAGGTGTTCGAGGCTCGTAAGTAAGTGGCCAAGGCGCTGATGGCCCGGCTGGACCGGCTGCTGGCCAATCTGGGCTATGGCAGCCGCAAGGAGGTCCAGGCCCTGATCGCCGCCGGCAAGGTGGTGCTGGACGGCAAGGTTCTGAAGGACGCCGGGGCCCGCATCGCGGTCGACGCGACGCTGCCCGAGCGCATGACGATCCGCGGCGTCGCCGTCGATCCGCCGGCCCCGCTGGTGCTGGTGATGCACAAGCCGCTGGGCGTGACCTGCTCGCACAAGGAAGACGGCCAGAAGATCTACGACCTGCTGCCGCGCCGCTGGCAGATCCGGGATCCGGGCCTGTCCACGGTCGGCCGCCTGGACAAGGAGACCAGCGGCCTGATCCTGATCACCGACGACGGCGACTTCCTGCATCGGGTGATCTCGCCCAAGCGTCACGTGCCGAAGACGTATTTGACGAGCCTTGACCGTCCGCTGGACGGTACTGAAGGCGAGATCTTCGCCGCCGGGACGCTGATGCTGGACGGCGAGGAAAAGCCGCTGCTGCCGGCCCAGTTGGACGTCGTCGACGAAAAGACCGCCCGGCTGACGATCACCGAAGGCCGCTACCACCAAGTGCGCCGCATGTTCGCCGCCGTCGGCAATCACGTGGTCACGCTGCACCGCGAGCGGATCGGCGGCCTGGTTCTGCCCGCCGACCTGGAGCCCGGTCAGTATCGCATCTTGCCGACCGCCGAGGCCGAGACGGTGTTCGATGCCTGAGCCCATTCTGGTCGACGCCCGCGGCCATCACTGCCCCGTCCCGACCCTGAAACTGCGCAAGGCCCACGAGGCCGCCGCGCCAGGCGCCGAGCTAGTCCTTTTGGCCACCGACCCGATGGCCCGGATCGACGTGCCGCATTTCGCCGGCCAGATCGGCGCTCAGGTCCTGGACGTCGCCGACCAGGACGGCGGCGTCATCCGTTTTCGTATTCGGAAGGCGCCTTAAGCGGGATCGCTCGCGGGCCCTCCAGCAGCGCCCGAGGGCGTTCGTCCAGCGCGATCTCGACTTCGGTGGCCAGGGCGCCGCCGAAGAAGATCGCGTTCACGCTCCACGACAGCCAAATGAGAAAGATGATCACGGCCGAGATCGAGCCGTAGGTCGCGCCCAGGTGGACGATCTTCTCGACATAGAAGGCGCTGGCCCACGACATGAACACGCACAGGGCCGCCGCCGCGACGCCGCCCGAGATCGAGGCCCGCCAGCCGACCGCCTCGCGCGACATGGCGTAGCGATAGACCAGGCTCATGCCGACCACGATGCCGAAGCTGGCCCAGGTCCACTCCGACTGGATCCACGACACGCCGGCCAGCGGCCGCAGGTCCAGCGCCGTGCCCAGGAGGCGCAGGGTCAGGAAGATGCCCGACATCACGAACAGCAGGCCGAACGCCGCGATCAGCACGAACAGCGCCATCAGGTTGAAGCCGACGAAGCCGCGCTGGTCCTCCTCATCGTGAATGAACGATAGCCCCGCCAGCAGCGCCTTGAAGCCGCGATGGGCGGCATAGGCGCCGACGATCAGCACGATCCCGCTTTGCAGCGAAATCGTCTGGCCCGGCGCATGGGCCAGGCGCGAAAACTCGTCCTGGAACATCGAGCGGGCGCCGGAGGGAATCAGCTCGGCCAGCTTGGTCGCCTGTCGGGCGGCGGTCTCGGGCGTCAGGAAGAAGCTGTAGAGGCCGATCAGAATCGCCAGGCCCGGGAACACGGCCAGCAGGGCGAAAAACGAGACGCCGCCCACGTACAGCATGACGTCGCGGCCCCACAGGCGCGACAGGGCCTTGCCCAGCACGCGCAGGATTTCACGGGCCCAGTGGGTCGGATCGAGGTCGAGGTCGCGCCAGCGGATATGATGCTGCGGGTCTTGCATCCGGCGGACCATGGCGATGCAGCATCTCAGAGTCAAAGACGCGCCGCTCGGGAAAAGCGACGCGCCTCCGCAGGATAGTCCTGTGAACCGATCGCCACATCGAGGGACGGATGGCGCAGCGACCGGTCGACACCCGCAAGCTAGGACCCGCCGCCTGAACCCAACCTGAACGAACCCGTCAGGTCTCAGAGAGCGCCATTTTCTTTCAAGTTCGCGATCGCCTCGCCTGAGAAACCCCAGTCCGCCAGGGCCTGGTCGTTGTCGGCCCCGATCCTGGGCGGCGGCCCCTGGATCGCGCCCGGCGTGGCCGAAAAGCGCGGCGCCGGCGCGGGCTGCATCACCCCGGCCACCTCGACGAAGGTCTGGCGAGCCGCGTTGTGGGCATGCTTGGGCGCCTCGTCCATGGAGAGGACCGGGGCGAAGCAGACATCGGTGGCGTCCATGAGCGCACACCACTCGTCCCGGCTCTTTTGCTTGATGACGGCGGCCAGCTTCTCGCGAAGCTCCGGCCATTCCTCGCGGCTCATCTGGTGCTGGAACTGCGGGTCGGTGATTCCGGTCTTCTCCAGCAGCAACAGGTAGAACTGCGGCTCGATCGAGCCGATCGAGATCCACTTGCCGTCGGCGCATTGATAGGTGTCGTAGAAGTGCGCCCCGCCATCCAGCAGGTTGGCGCGCCGTCCCTCGTTCCACATGCCGCCGGCCTTGAAGCCATAGAACATGGCCATCAGCGAGGCCGCGCCGTCGCTCATGGCGCAGTCGATCACCTGGCCCTGGCCGGTGGAGCGCGCATGGACCACCCCGGCCAGCAGGCCGAAAGCCAGATAAAGCGCCCCGCCTCCGAAATCGCCGACCAGGTTCAGCGGCGGCACGGGCTTGTCCGACGTCCCGATCGCGTCCAGCGCCCCGGTGATGGCGATATAGTTCATATCGTGGCCGGCGGCCTTGGCGTAGGGCCCCGTCTGCCCCCAGCCGGTCATGCGGCCGTAGACGAGCTTGGGATTGCGGGCCAAGGCGACGTCCGGCCCCAGGCCCAGCCGCTCCATGACCCCCGGCCGGAAACCCTCGATCAGGCCGTCGGCCTGCTCCAGCAGCTTCAGGCAGGTCTCGATGGCCTCGGGGTTCTTCAAGTCCAGCGCCACGGACCGGCGCCCCCGCGCCGTGACGTCGGCCGGCGAGCCCCTGCCCTGGCCCTGGCGGTCGATCCGCACGACGTCCGCGCCCAGGTCCGACAGCAGCATGCCGCAGAACGGTCCCGGACCGATGCCGGCGAACTCGACGATCTTCAGCCCCGAAAGCGGCCCCTGGCCCATGACGCGTCTCCCTATCGGCGCTCTTTCGACGCCGGTCCGGATCACTAGAACGGTCCTGACGTTCGGTCAGGCAAGCCCTTACGGATTCATCCCCTGCCTGCGGCGTTCCGTACCTTTGACCGCGCAAAGCCTCTGCTATGTTGCAGCGTCGAATCTCAGGGTCGGTTGTGGGACTGGCCACACGGGGTTTCGGGCGGAGGTTGTTTTGGCGGTTGACGCCCGGATCCTGATCGTGGCGCGCGACGACGTTCGCGCCGGACCACTGGCCGAAGGGCTGGACCGGCTGGGCTGGCGCACGATCACCGCGCGCGGCCCCTATGCCGCTCTCGCCGCCCTGGGCGACCTGCCGATCGAAGCGGTCATCGTAGACCTGGCCAGCGCCGGTCCCGAGACCCAGACGCTGGCCCGGAGGCTCAAGGCCGCCGTCGCCCCGCGCCGGCTGCCCGTCATCGCCATCGGCGACCCGGACGGCGACTATCGCAACCAGGCCTTCGACCTGACCCTGTCGCCGCCGCTGCATCCGTCCCAGGCCGCCCTGCGCCTGGAGAGCCTGGTGCGCACAGCCATCGCCGAGGAAGAATTCGAGCTGCGCCTCGAGACTTTCGGCGAGCGCGGCCGTCGCCTGGACCTGCCGGAAAACGCCGACACCCCGTTCCGCATCCTGGCCGTCGGCGAGCCCGCTCCGCAGTTCCTGGCCCTGGCCAACGCCCTGCAGGGCAGCGGCGCCGAGGTGGTCGGCGCCTTCACCGCCTATACGGCCTTTGATTACCTGCACGAGCGGGCCTTCGACTCCGTGGTCCTGTGGGCCGGCGACAGCCAGCAGGAAGCCCTGTCGATCGCGGCCGGCATGCGCCGCAACACCCGCCTCTTCCACATCCCGGCCCTGCTGTACCTGAAGGCCGAGAGCTATGTGACCATGTCCGAGGCCTTCCATCGCGGCGTCTCCGACGTGGCCTCGCCCGAGACGCCCGAGACCGAGACGGCCATGCGGGTCATGGAGCTGGCCCGCAGCTTCCGCCGCGGCGAGTCCATTCGCGGCGCGCTGGAAAAGGCCCGCAGCTCGGGCCTGATGGACGCGGCCACCGGCCTCTTCACCCGCGACCTGTTCGCCGCCCACCTGGCGCGCCTGGCCAAGGCCGCCGCCGAGCGCGCCCGGCCGCTGTCGATCTGCGTGCTGCGTATCGCCGACAAGCCCGAGACCGTCTGGGCCCGCCAGAACGGCTGGCTGGACCGCGCCATTCCGCAGATCGGTTCGATGGTCGGCCGCCTGGTCCGCGTCGAGGACACCCCGGCCCGCCTGGCCACCGAAGTCTTCGCCCTGGCCCTGCCGGCGACCAACCAGAACGCCGCCCGCGCCGCCGCCGAGCGGATCGCCGCCGTGATCGGCTGCACCGCCTTCGACGCCGGCGAGGACCGCCCGCCGTTCGTCTGCGAGTTCGACATCGGCGTGGCCGAAGTCCAGCGCGGCGAAGGCGCGGTCAAGGCCCTGGAACGCGCCGCCGCCAGCGCCCTCAAGCGCGACGCCGGTTAAGCTTGACGCTTGGGCGCCGGAGCGGCAGCCCCTATATGGAACACGTCCTGTAGCGGACATTGTTCGTAGGAGTGCGCCGTGGCCCAGCCACTGATCATCGACGTCGTCGCCGACGTGGTCTGCCCCTGGTGCTATCTGGGCTGGCGACGCCTGAAGTCGGCCGTGGCCCTGCGCCCCGATATCGAGGCCCAGCTGATCTGGCGGCCCTACCAGCTGGACCCGACGCTTCCCGAGGAAGGCGTCGACCGCAAGGCCTATATGGCGGGCAAGTTCAAGGACCCGGAGAAGCTGAAGGCCGTGCACGCGGCCCTGGTCGAGGGCGGCGCCGAGGAAGGCATTCGCTTCAACTTCGACGCCATCGCCCTGTCGCCCAACACCAACGCCGCCCATCGCCTGATCCGCTGGGCCCTGACGGCGCGCGTCCAGGACCAGGTCGTCGAGGCCCTCTTCAAGGCCTATTTCGAGCAGGGCCTCGACATCGGCGACCCGGTCGTGCTGGCCGATATCGCAGAAGCGGCGGGCATGGAGCGGACGGTGGTGCTGCAACTGCTCTCCGAAGGCGCCGACAAGGAAGCCGTGGCCCGTGAACACGCCATGGCCGTCCAGGGCGGCGTGACCGGCGTGCCGTTCGCGATCTTCGCCGGCAAGGTCGCCGTGGTCGGCGCCGAGACGCCCGAGCGGATCGTCCAGGCGATCGACCAGGCGCTGGCAAGCTGAACCCCCGTGCGTCCTTCGAGGCTCGCACGGCGCTTGCCTCTTGCTTTTTGCACTGCAACAAGCGCATAAGGCTTCTCGTTGGGCCCCCTTCCGTCGCGGAGGGGGCTATTTTCGTTGGAATTCGACCAAGAAGCGGTCCGAAACGAGCGTCATGACGCTCGAGGGAGTGGGCCCGATTTGGTCATTGGCGCGAGCCGCGCGTGTTTGTGTGCGCGGCCGCAGATGTGAACTGGACCCATATGCCCTTCCCCGCTTCCCACCCCGCTCTTGAGCGGGCTCTTGCCGCTCAAGGTTACGCCGAGCCCACCCCCGTCCAGGCCGCCGTGCTGGCCGCCGACGCCGCCGATCGCGACCTGCTGGTCAGCGCCCAGACCGGCTCGGGCAAGACCGTCGCCTTCGGTCTCGCAGCGGCCCCGACCCTGCTGGGCGAGGCCGAAACCTTCGACCGCGCCGCCGAGCCGCTGTGCCTGGTCATCGCCCCGACCCGCGAACTGGCCATGCAGGTCAATCGCGAGCTGACGTGGCTGTATGCGGAAGCCAAGGCCGTGGTCGTCAACTGCGTCGGCGGCATGGACGCCCGCCGCGAGCAGCGCGCCCTGAACTACGGCGCCCACATCGTCGTGGGCACCCCGGGCCGCCTGCGCGACCACATCGAGCGCGGCCACCTGGATCTGTCCAAGCTGGAAGTCGCCGTCCTCGACGAGGCCGACGAGATGCTGGACATGGGCTTCCGCGAGGACCTGGAGTTCATCCTGGACGCCGCCCCGCCCGAACGCCGCACCCTGCTGTTCTCGGCGACCCTGGCCCGCGACATCGTCGAACTGGCCAAGCGCTACCAGAACGACGCCCTGCGCATCGACACCATCGGCCGCAACGAGCCGCACCGCGACATCGAATACCGCGCCGTGCGCGTGGCGCCCAACGAGGTCGAGCACGCCGTCGTCAACCTGCTGCGCTTCTTCGAGGCCCCTGGCGCCCTGGTGTTCGCCAACACCCGCGAAAGCGTCCGCAGCCTGCACGCCAAGCTGCGCGAGCGCGGTTTCGCCGTCGTCGGCCTGTCCGGGGAACTCTCCCAGCGTGAACGCGCCGACGCCCTGCAAGCGCTGCGCGACGGCCACGCCCGCGTCTGCGTCGCCACCGACGTCGCCGCGCGCGGTCTCGATCTGCCCGACCTGGGCCTCGTCATCCACGCCGAGCTGCCGATCAACAAGGCCACCCTGCTGCACCGTTCGGGCCGCACGGGCCGGGCGGGCAAGAAGGGCGTCAGCGCCCTGGTCGTGCCCTACACGCGTCGCCGCAAGGCCGAGCAGTTGCTGTTCGCCGCCGGCGTCGAGGCAGACTGGGGCGGCGCCCCCAGCGCCGACTCGATCCGCGAGAAGGACCAGGAGCGCCTGCTCGAGGACCCGATCTTCTCGGAAGCCTCGACCGACGAGGACGTCGCCCTGGCCGAGGCCATGCTGGCCAAGCGCACGCCGGTCGAGATCGCCGCCGCGCTGATCCGCACCCGCCGCGCCAAGCTGCCGTCGCCGGAAGACATCTATGACGATCCGCGCCACGGCGCCGATCCGGGTCCGCGCCTGCGCACCGGCGAGCCGGGCGAGCGTCCCGAGCGCGAGCCGCGCGTCAGCATGGAAGGCTCGGAGTGGTTCCGCATCAGCGTGGGCCGTCGCGGCAATGCCGACCCGAAGTGGCTGATCCCGATGATCTGCCGCCTAGGCCACATCACCAAGAAGGACATCGGTTCGATCCGGATCTTCGACTACGACACCAAGTTCGAGATCTCGAACGAGGCGGCGACGAAGTTTGGCGCGGCCGTGCAGGCCACGGTGCGCGAGGACGTCTCGATCACCCCGACGACCGCTCCCGCGCCGCGTGGCGAGCGTCCGCCGCGTGATCCGAACGCACCGCCGCGCGAGTTCAAGCCGCGCCCGCCCCGTGAAGATAGGGCGCGTGGCGAAGGCGAGGACCGTCCGTTCAAAAAGCGCTTCGAGGACGGCGACCGTCCGAAGCGAGAATTCAAGCCCCGCGACGAGGCCCCGCGTCCGTACGCACCGCAAGACGGTGACGATCGTCCCAAGCGCGCCTTCAAGCCGCGCCACGAGGCGGCCGCTGATGCCCCGCCCCGCGAGTTCAAGCCGCGCGCTCCGCGCGAGGACGGCGAGCGTCCGAAAAAGCCTTTCAAGAAGACCTTCAGCAGCGACAACGCCGCCGGTCCCAAGCCCTACGCCAAGCCGTATGCCGGCAAGAGCGACGGTCCGAGCAAACCGTTCAAAGGCCCCAAGCCCTTCAAGAAGAGCTTCGACGCCAAGCCCGGCGGCAAGCCGGCCGGTAAGCCGTTCAAGAAGAAGTAGATGACCAAGAGCCCCTCCCTCACCGGAGGGGCTTTTTTCTTAGGCGCTCTGCCCCGCGCTCCAGCCCGAGGCCCAGGCCCACTGGAAGTTATAGCCGCCCAGCCAGCCGGTGACGTCGACCACCTCGCCGATGAAGAAGAGGCCCGGGACGGCCTTGGCCTCCAGAGTGCGGGAGTCCAGCGCGTCGGTGTCGACCCCGCCCAGGGTGACTTCCGCCGTGCGATAGCCCTCCGAGCCCACAGGCTTGAAGGTCCAGGCATTGACCGCGGCGGCCAGCGGCCCCAGCACCTTGTCCGAGCAGTCGGCGATATTGCCCTTGCCCGCGGCGATTTCGTCGGCGATCAACTGGGCCACGCGCTTGGGGACCAGGGTCGACAGGACCGTCGCCACCGCCTGGCGCGGGGTGGCCGTGCGCGCCGCCTTCAGCGCCGACAGGGCGTCGAGGCCCGGGGCCATGTCGACCCGGATCTCGTCGCCCTCACGCCAGTAGGACGAGATCTGCAGGATCGAGGGCCCTGAGAGACCCCGGTGGGTGAACAGCATGCCTTCGCGGAACTTGGTCTTGCCGTGGGAGACGACCGCGTCCAGCGCCACGCCCGACAGCGGCGACAGCCGCGCCAGCATGCCCGGCTCGAAGGTCAGCGGGACCAGCGCCGGACGGGTCTCGATGATGTTCAGGCCGAACTGCCTGGCGATGTCGTAGCCCAGCCCTGTCGCGCCCATCTTCGGGATCGACTTGCCGCCGCTGGCCACCACCAGCGAGCTGCACCGAACCTCACCCGACGACAACGTCACGGCAAAGTCGCCCTCGGTCTTGGTCACGCCCTGCACGGCCGTCTCCAGCCGCAGCGTAACGCCGGCGGCCTTCATCTCGGTCAGCAGCATGTCGATGATCTGCATGGCCGAGCCGTCGCAGAAGAGCTGGCCTAGGGTCTTCTCATGGTAGGCGACGCCATACCGCTCGACCAGGGCGATGAAGTCCTTGGGCCGATAACGGCGCAGGGCCGACAGCGCGAACTTCGGATTGGCCGACAGGAAGTTATGGATCGAGGCGCCGGTGTTGGTGAAGTTGCAACGGCCGCCGCCGCTAATGCGGATCTTCTCGCCCGGCGACTTGGCGTGGTCGATCACCAGCACCGAACGGCCGCGCTTGCCGGCCTCGATGGCGCACATCATGCCGGCCGCGCCCGCGCCGATTACGAGAACATCAAAGTTTTCCACGCGCTCCTTCGACCGGACGCGCGCTGGGAAGTCAATCAGCCCGCGCGACGATAGCCCGGCCGCGAGGCGACCTGCTGGCGCTTACCTGCTCCCCCTTGGGCCGCCTGGCTGACCTGGAAGCGGCCGACCATCCGCACCAGGCCGCCGATGTCGTTCTTCAGCGAATGGCTGACCGCCGTGGCCTGCTCGACCATGGCGGCGTTCTGCTGCACGCCCTGGTCCATCTGGTTGACAGCCGCGTTGACCTCGTTGAGGCCGCGCGCCTGTTCCTGGGCCGAACTGGCCAGCTCCGACACCAGGGCGTCGATCTCGCCGACCTTCAGCACGATGCCGTCCAGGGCCTCGCCCGTCTGGCCGACCAGGCGCACGCCCTCGTCGACCTGGGCCGTCGAGGCGCTGATCAGGCCCTTGATCTCCTTGGCCGCCTCGGCCGAGCGCTGGGCCAGGGCGCGGACTTCCTGGGCGACGACGGCGAAACCCTTGCCGCTCTCGCCGGCCCGGGCGGCCTCGACGCCGGCGTTCAGGGCCAGCAGGTTGGTCTGGAAGGCGATCTCGTCGATGACGCCGACGATATTGCCGATCTTGGTGGAAGACGCCTCGATGCCGCTCATGGCCGCCACGGCGCCGCGCACGACCTCGCCCGACTTCTCGGCGTCCGCACGGGTCGAGGTGACGACGCGGCTGGCCTCGCCGGCGCCCTGCGAAGCGCGGCGGACGGTGGCGGTGATCTCGTCCAGGGCCGCGGCGGTCTCTTCCAGGCTGGCGGCCTGCTGCTCGCTGCGGCGGGCGGTGTTGTCGGCGGCGGCGGCGATCTCGTCGGCGCTGGAGCCCACGGTCCCGACCACCCCGACGATGCCGCTCATGGCCTCGTCCAGCTGGACTATGGCGCCGTTGAAGTCGTTGCGGATGGCCTCATAGCCGGCCGGGAAGGCGTCGTTGACCCGCACGGTCAGATCGCCGTTCGACAGGCGCGACAGGGCGGCGGCCAGGCTGTCCATGACGAAGGCCTGCTCGCGGGCCGCGGCCGACGAGACCTGCTCGTTACGGGCCCGTTCGCTGTCGCTGGCGGCCGAGATCCGGGCCTGCTCGGCTTCCGACGAACGCAGGGCCACGGCGTTGTCCTTGAACACCTGGACGGCGCGGGCCATCAGGCCCACCTCGTCCTTGCGACCGGCGCCGACCACGTCGACGTCCAGTTGGCCGGCGGCCAGGTCGGTCATGCTGCGCGACAGCGAGCGCACCGGGCGCGAGATCTTCACCGAGCCGATATAGAGCGCAAAACCCATGCCGCAGGCGGCCGCGCCCAGGCCGAACAGCAGGGTCAGCCATGAGCCGGCGGCGGCCGACTTGCTGGCGCTGGCGACCATGGCCGCCGTCTCCTTGTTGTAGACGTCGCCCCAGGCCTTGCCTTCCTTGGCCATGGCGTCAATGGCCGGGTCGACCTTGCTCAGGCCCGCCACGGCCCCGGCGTCGTCGTTCTTCAAGGCCACGTCGGCGGCCGAGCGGGCGTCGGCATAGGCCGCCTCCAGCTTGGCCTTCATGCCGGCCGTGTAGTCGGCGGTCGTCGGGTCGGCGACGGTGATCTTGTCGAGGCTCTCCTTGCCCTCGCCATAGACCTTGTCCAGCTCCTGGGAGGCGGCGCTGGCCTGCTCGGACGAGCCCTCATAGGTCGCCGTGCGGTGGGCCGCGTAGCCCATCATGCTGATCCGGCGCAGGAAACGCGCCGACTGCACCTCGGCCGGCGAGCGATGCTTGACCAGCACGGCGGTCGCCGCGTCGGCGCGCTTCTGCTGCCACACGCCCAGGCCGGCGCAGGCCACGGTGGCGACGGCCAGCACCAGGGCCGGCAGCAGGACCTTGGACGAGACCTTCAGATCGTCGAGCTTCACAGCGTTCCCCCAAATACACCGGACGCCCCGACACGGCGTCCCATGAGTTTTCGCGCTTCCGGCGACACCGGTGTCAGCCGAATCGACAGCACCGGTTCAATTGGCCTGACCATCGGGCGCCGAGCGTAAATGAGCGCTTAAACGGGTCATCGCGCTTGACCTTCTTCGGGGAGGCGCTACGACGCACGCCCCTCCCCGTTCCGACCATATCGAGCCATCCCATGACGGCCCCCTCAGCGCCGACCATTGGCGTCGACTTCGGCACCACCAATACCGTCGTCTCGCTGACGCACGGCGACGACAATGCGCGCCTGGTCCGCTTCTCGATCGACAACCGCGATCTCTTCGCCTTCCGCTCGGCGCTCAGCTTTCACAGCGTGCAAGGCGTCGGCGGCGCGGCCAACGAGCGCGTGGTCGAGGCCGGCCCGTGGGCGATCGAGTCCTATCTGGAAGACCCGCTGGAGACGCGCTTCATCCAGTCGTTCAAGACCTTCGCCGCCTCGCAGGCCTTCACCGAGACGCGGATCCTCAACAAGCGCTACCTGTTCGAGGACCTGCTGGCCGCCTTCCTGCTGCGCCTGAAGGAGCACGCCGGCGCCCAGCTGGACGCCCTGCCCCCGCGCATCATCGTGGGCCGCCCGGTCACCTTCGCCGGCAGCTCGCCCAACGAGACCCTGGCCTTGACCCGCTATGAAGAGGCCTTCAAGCGCCTGGGTTTCGAGGACATCCGCTACGCCTACGAGCCCGTGGGCGCGGCCTTCTTCTTCGCGCGGCAGCTGAAGCAGGACGCCACCGTGCTGGTGGCCGACTTTGGCGGCGGCACCTCGGACTTCTCGCTGGTGCGGTTCGAGCGCGACGCCGATGGCACATTGCGCTCAACGCCGCTGTCGCGGTCGGGCGTCGGCATCGCCGGCGACGCCTTCGACTACCGGATCATCGACCAGCTGGTCTCGCCCGAGCTGGGCAAGGGCTCGGAGTACAAGTCGTTCTCCAACGCCCTGCCGATCCCGCAGCGCTACTACGCCGCCTTCGCCCGCTGGGACCAACTGGCCCTGCTGCGCGCCTCCAAGGACATGCGCGACATCCGCGCCCTGGAGCGAACGGCGCTTGAGCCTGACAAGATCGCCGCCCTGATCGAGGTTCTGGACGGCAACCACGGCTACGCCCTGTACCGCTCGGTGTCGGCGCTGAAGGAGGCCCTGTCGGCCCAGACGGAAGCCACCTTCCACTTCCACGCCGGCTCGGTCGAGATCGAGAAGACCGTCCGGCGCACCGACTTCGAAGGCTGGATCGCCCCGGAGCTAACCGCCATCGAGACCGCGGTCGGTGAGGCCCTGGAACGCGCCAGCCTGACCGAGGCCGGCGTCGACCGCGTCTTCCTGACCGGCGGCAGCTCGTTCGTGCCGGCCGTGCGCGAGATCTTCCTGCGCCGCTTCGGAGCCGACAAGATCGAGAGCGGCGGCGAATTCGAGTCCATCGCCTCGGGCCTGGCCCTGATCGGACGTGAAGCGGATTTGGATTTGTGGACGATGCGGGCAAGCTGAGGAGCCGGAACCTCATCCTGAGCCTGTCGAAGGGCGAGGAACACGCACCAGTTGGTCGCATGGCCCCGTTGCGCACATTGCCCTATGGTTAACGCGATCGATTCGCGTCGCGACCTTGTGGGGCAACGGATCCAGTGCCGATTTCGTACCTCTCCGCCGCCCAGATGGCCGCGCTGTCGGTCACGACGATTCAGTCTCTTTCGGCCACCAAGCTCGAGACGCTCAGCAGCGCCCAGGCCGGCGCCCTTTCGAAAGACGCCGTCGGCGCATTGAGCGCCACCCAGGTCTCGGCGCTGTCGAACACCGCCGTGAAGGGTCTGACGGCGACCCAGATCCCGGCCTTCTCCCAGAACCTGATGTTCGACGCGGAACAGCTCTCGGCGTTCAGTGGCGCCCAGCTGAACGCCCTGACCTCGACCCAGCTGGCCAAGCTGGACGCCGAGCGGCTGCAGGTGCTGACCGCCACCCAGGTGGGCGGGCTGGACGCCACCCATTTCAAGGGCCTGGACGCGGCGCAGGTCTCGAACCTGAACCTGACCCAGACGTCGAAGCTGACCGCCACCCAACTGGCCGCTTTCGACGCCACCGACCTGGGCGAGCTGTCGCGCGAGCAGTTCGAGGCCCTGACCTCGACCCAGCTGTCCGGCCTGTCCAGCGACCTGGTCCGGTCGTTCGAAGGCACCCGCATCGCCTCGCTGAGCGCCACCCAGGTCAGCGGCATGACCGCGACCCAGTTGCAGGCCCTGTCGCCGACCCAGATCACCAATCTCGACACCAAGCTCAGCCTGCTGTCGCCCACGCGCCTGGGGGGCATGAGCGCAACCCAGACCGCCGCCTTCGGCGACGCCCTGGTCGAAAGCTTCAGCGCCACCCAGTTGGCCGGGCTCAGCGCCGAGGGCTTTGGCGGGCTGTCGGCCTTCCAGATCGGCCGGCTGGATCAGACCCAGCTGGCGGCGATCACGACCACCCAGCTCAGCCAGTTGAGCCAGAGCGATCTGGCCGAGTTCTCGGCCGACCAGATCAGCGGCTTCGCCGCCAGCCAGTTCAACGCCCTGACCACCGATCAGCTGAACAGTCTCAGCCAGTTCCAGGTCGAGGGCCTGACCGCCACCCAGGTGGCGTCGCTGAACACGACGCGGATCCGCAGCCTGTCGGAGACGACGCTGGGCCTGTTCACGCCCGACCAGGTCAAGCTGTTCGCCCCCACCCAGGTGGCCGCCCTGACCAGCGACCAGCTCAACACCCTGCGTCAGGGCCAGATCGAGGTCCTTAACAGCACCCAGATGGCCGCGCTGAGCACGACGCAGATCGGCGGGCTGTCGGAGAGCAAGATCGCCGAGCTGGCGACATCGCAGATCGCGCTGCTGAAGACCACGCAGATGACGGCCCTGACGCCGACGCAGCTGAACGCCTTCCGCGACGTGCAGATCCAGAACCTGGCCTCGACCCAGCTCGGCAGTCTCAGCGCCAGCCAGATCGGCGGCCTGGGCCAGACCGGCTTGTCGGCGCTCTCGCCCACCCAGCTGAGAACGCTGACCCCCTCGCAGCTGGCGGCGCTGAGCCCGTCCGGCTTCAACAGCCTGGGCTGGGATCAGGTGCAGGCGCTGACCGCGACGCAGCTGGCGGCCCTGACCGCCACCCAGGTGGGCGCGCTGACCGCCGCCGACATGGGCGAGTTCACCGCCGAGCAGATCCAGCAGCTGCGCCCCAGCCAGATCGCCAGCCTGTCGAATACGGCCTTCAGCGCCATCAGCTGGGACCGGATCCAGAGTTTCAGCGCCACCCAGCTGGCCAGCGTGACCACGACCCAGATCGCCGCGCTGTCGCAGGACGATTTCCTGCGCTTTACGCGCACCCAGGTGGCGGCCCTCAGCTCCACTCAGTTCGCGGCGCTGAGCACGACCAGCTTCAACAGCCTGGACAACGACCAGATCCAGGCCCTGACCGCCAGCCAGCAGGCGGCGATCACGACGACCCAGATCGCCGGCATGTCGGAATACGACTTCGGCAAGTTCTCCACGGGCCAGATCGCGATCCTGACCGCCACCCAGATGGGGGCGCTGTCGACGACCAACTTCAACAGCCTGAGCCAGGACCAGGTTTCGGCCCTGAGCTCCACCCAGCTGGCCGGACTGACCGCCACCCAGATGGGCGGGCTCACCGACACCGACTTCGCCGAGCTTTCGGCCTCGCAGGTCTACGCCCTGTCAGGGACCCAGATCGGCGGCCTGGCGGCCAGCCGCATCCGCAACATGGACGCGACGACGTTCCAGGCCCTGAGCCGCAGCCAGATCGCCGGCCTCAGCCCCACCCAGCTCAGCGCCCTGTCGACCACGGACATCGGCGAGTTCACCACGACCCAGATCGCCGCCCTGACGGCCTCGCAACTGACGGCGTTCTCGGTGACCAATCTGGGCGCCATGGCGTTCGAGCAGATCGGCGCGCTGACGCCCGAGGCGATGAAGGGCTTCTCGGCCTTCCAGCTGCGCAGCCTGTCCTCGACCGCCTTCGCCCAGTTCAACGCCACCCAGGTGCAAGGCCTGACGGCCACCCAGTTGGGGTCGCTGTCGACCTCGGTGATCGCGGGCCTGACCACGACCCAGATCGGCTATATCCTGCCGGCCCAGATCCCGGGCCTGACGATCAACCAGCTGGACTATCTGTCGACCACCAACCTGGCGGCCATGACGCCGATGCAGGTGGGAGCCTTCACGCCGGCCCAGGTGGAAAGCCTGTAAGAAAGCTTCTAGACGGCCAAGGCTTGGCGGGCGTCTGATGGCGCTTCCGCATGGAGGCGTTTCATGACCCGCACCGCCCTTTCCTTCCTGATCGCCGCTGGCCTGTTGGCGGCGACCCCGGCCCTGGCTCAGAGCGGCCCGCTCGGCGCGGCCGGCCGCTGGACGATCGACCTCAAGGCCTCGAGCTTCAACGAAGCCCTCACTGGCCCCGCACCGCTGGCCGCCGAGGTCGATGTCACCAAGGACGATGGCCAGAGCCTGGCCTGGACGCTGATCGAGGAGGACGCCGAGGGCCTGGCCGCCATCCAGTTCGCCGACGCGCCTCTGGACGGCGCGCCGACCAAGGCCGTGGTCAACACCCAGATCGTGATGATCAGCGTCCGCCGCGACGGGCCGCATGGCGTCACCGCCGTGACCAGCAACAAGACCGGCCGCAAGCAGACCATGAAGGTCTGGCTGGCCGATCCCGACACGCTGAAGGTCGAGCAGGACGTCGATGGCCAGCCCGGTCCGCCGGACCAGAGCCTGACCTTCAAGCGCGTGAAGTAGACTAAGCGGGGCCGAAAACCTCGTCCTTCGACAAGCTCACGATGAGGTTTTCTACTGAACCCGCCTTGATCCTCATCCTGAGCCTGTCGAAGGACGAGGATCACGCACTAGACTTTGCCGGATAACGCCTTCCCCAAATAGTTCGCCAGGGCCTCGACCCGCGTTGGACGCGGCCCTCCAGGCGGCATGACCAGGTGCAGGGCGATCGGGGCGGCGACCCAGTCGACCAGCACCTCCTCCAGGCGGCCATCCGCGACCGCCGCGCCGACGATGAAGTCCGGCAGCACCGCCACGCCGACGCCGGCGACCAGCGACGGAACCAGCACGTCGCCGTTGTTGGCGCGGATCACCGACCTCGGGCGCACCGAGGCCTCCTCACCGCCCTTCTGGAAGCGCCAGGTTTCGGGCGCGGACTGGTGGCCGTAGGTCAGGCCGCGATGCTCGGCCAGGCTGGCCGGATGACTGGGGCGGCCATGCAGGTCCCAATAGCCCGGCGAGGCCACGACATGTCGCTTCACGGCCCGCAGGCGTCGCGCGACCAGCGAGCTATCCGGCAGCGCCGCGACGCGCAGGGCCAGGTCGAAGCCCATGCCCACCAGGTCGATGGTGGCGTCCGACAGGTGCAGGTCGACCGAGACGTCCGGATATTGCTCGAAGAAACCCGGCAGCACCGGCGCCAAGCTGGTGATGCCCAGCGACATCGGCACGGCCATCCGCACCAGGCCGCGCGGGGCCGAGGACTGGTTGGAAGCCTCCTCCTCCGCCTGCTGGGCCTCGGCCAGGACGCGGGTGGCGCGCTCGACCAGGGACTGCCCGGCGTCGGTCAGGGCCAGGCGGCGAGAGGTGCGATTGAACAGCCGCGCGCCCAGGCGTTCTTCAAGGCGGGTCACCGCTTTCGACACCGTCGCCTTGGACATCGCCAGATCATCGGCGGCGGCGGCGAACGAGCGCAGCTCGACTACCTTGGCGAACACGGCGAGGCCTTCGAGATCGGGCAGCTTGGACATGGCTAGAGCTTATTTTCGGAAACGATGAGTTTCAACAGTTTCCATTTCGGATCCCAATGTATCCCCTATCTTCTCCTCAACAGGACGCGCCGACGCGGCGCGCGCCAGAGGGCCAAGGCCCAGAGGGAAAGAAAGGTTAGAGCCATGATCGATCGCAAACCGTTCGACAAGCTTGGCGGCGCCGACCACGGTTGGCTGAAGGCCAAGCACCACTTCTCGTTCGCCAGCTACTACGATCCCAGCAACATGAACTGGGGCGCGCTGCGGGTCTGGAACGACGACGAAATCGCCTCCAACACCGGCTTCCCGCCGCACCCGCACAGCGACATGGAGATCATCACCTATGTCCGCGACGGCGCGATCACCCACCAGGACAGCCTGGGCAACAAGGGCCGCACCGAGGCCGGCGACGTCCAGGTGATGAGCGCGGGCACGGGCATCCGTCACTCGGAGTACAATCTCGAGCCGGAGACGACCCGGATCTTCCAGATCTGGATCGAACCCAAGACCTTCGGCGCGGCTCCTTCGTGGGGCGCCAAGCCGTTCCCGAAGGGCGACCGCTCGGGCAAGTTCGTGACCCTGGCTTCGGGCTTCGCCGACGACACCGACGCCCTGCCGATCCGCACCGACGCCCGCGTCCTGGGCGCGACGCTGAAGGCCGGCGAGAGCACCACCTACGCTCTGGGCAAGGACCGTAGCGGCTACCTGGTCCCGGCCGTCGGGACCGTCGAAGTCAATGGCGTTACGCTGAACGCCCGCGACGGCGCCGGCATCAAGGACGAGGACGTGATCACCGTCACCGCCCTGGAAGACGCCGAGTTGGTCCTGGTCGACGCCGCCCTGAGCTAGGCCGGTTCATTCAAGAAACGGACGCGAGGAAACTCTAGCCTCGCGTCCGACCTTCCCGATCTTCATTCAAGGAGGCCATCATGGCCAAGGTTCTGGTTCTCTACTATTCGTCCTACGGTCATATCGAGACCATGGCGAAGGCCGTGGCCGAAGGCGCTCGCGAAGCCGGCGCGACGGTCGACATCAAGCGCGTGCCCGAAACCGCGCCGCTGGAAGTCGCCCAGAACGCCCACTTCAAGCTGGATCAAGAAGCCCCGGTCGCCTCGGTCGGCGACCTGGCCGATTACGACGCCATCATCGTCGGCACGAGCACGCGCTTTGGCCGCATGACCTCGCAGATGGCCGCGTTCCTCGACCAGGCCGGCGGCCTGTGGGCCCGCGGCGCGCTGCACGGCAAGGTCGGCGGCGCCTTCACCTCGACCGCCACCCAGCACGGCGGCCAGGAGACCACCCTGTTCTCGATCATCACCAACCTGCTGCACTTCGGCATGGTGATCGTCGGCCTGGACTATGGACACGCCGGTCAGATGACCCTGGATGAAGTCACCGGCGGCAGCCCTTACGGCGCCACCACCATAGCCGGCGGCGACGGCTCGCGTCAGCCCAGCGAGAACGAGCTGGTCGGCGCCCGCTACCAAGGCCGCAAGATCGCCGAAACGGCCATCAAGCTGCACGGCTGATCCCCCACAGCCGTAGCCAGGTCGTCCGCGCCCTCCCCCAAGGCGGACGACCACGAACCGCCCCGAGGCTTTCCCTCCCAGCCTCGGGGCGGATTTCGCCTGGACTCGCGCTTGGTGCGCTAGTGCTTGGGGTCGAAGTCCGGCTTCTGGGCGGCGACATAGGCGTCCCACTCGGCCGGCGTATGGAAGTCCAGGCCCCTATCCCAGGCCGCGCCCATATAGTAGACAAACGGCTTGCCGGCCTCGACCTTGATCAGGACGAGGTAGTTGTCGAAGTCCTGGCGCACCTCGACGATCGAGGCGGGATCCACCATCAGGGCGATGGCCATCGAGCCCTTCTCCGGATCGGCCGGCTCCCAGAACGTCACCCGGCCCGGGGCCAGGTCCTTCTTGAACACGCCATTGCCGCTGGCGCGCTTGCGCTTGGAGATGCCGATGCCGACCACCAGCGGACCCGGCTTGTCGGAGCTGATGGTCGAGACCATGCGGGTGAAGTTGGTCCCCAGCGGCAGGGTGAAGGTCCGCGTTTCCCAGACCTTGCGATCTACATCGACGGGCCACGGCGCGTAGTCGACGCTGAACTTGGCCACGTCCGGACCATTCTGGATCATCTTCCAGCTGGACCAGTTGCGCGAGGTCCACAGCTTGTTGTCCTGCCAGATCCCCAGCCCGCCCGCGCCGCGGCCGGCGCCGACGTCGTAGAAGTCCAGGCCCTCGCCATGGTTGGCGTGCTGGTCGCCGGTGCGCAGCTGGCGGTCCATATAGGGCCAGCGGACGCTCTTGCCCCAGGCGTCGATGCCCGAGGTCGACGGCGGCTCGGCCTTCTCCAGGTCGCGGCTGTAGATGCGGTGGGCGGTGCGGTCGTTCTCCCACAGGATGTCGTTGAAGCGGTACGGGGCCAGGGTGACGGCCGCGCGAGGCTTTTGGCCCTCGGCGTCGGGCTTGGGCAGCGCCGTGTCGGGTCCGTGCTCTTGAGCCTGAGCCGCCCCCATCGACAGGGTCAGGCCGATCGCGGTCGGCAGCGTCAGCGGCTCGGACGTTATGCCCGCCACAAAAGCCAGGATCGCCAGCATCGTGCTTCCTCCCAGACGTCTCGCTTCCGGATATAGCGCGCGCCGAAAATTGGTCTAGCCAAAATATATAAATTGGATAATGCGGATCATCGCCCCTTCGGGCGCACCAGCGCGATCAGCCAGCCGCCGCCCCATGGGGTGTTGATCACCGCCTCGTCCAGCACCTCGCCGATAGCCTTGAGGCGATGCCACAGCCTCAGAGGTTTCAGCGCCAGCCACATGGTCAGGCCCACCGCGCCGCCGGGCTTCAGGTTCGGGGCGTAGTGCGCGACCAGCTCCTCGACCTCGCCCAGGTGCTCGATACACTCGGAGAACACCACGACGTCGAAGGTCTCGTCGGTCTCGAAGGTGCGGCCGTCGCCCAGCAGCATCCTGACCTCGCCGATGGCGATCTCGGGCGCCAGGCGGGTCTCGCCACGATCGATCGCGGGCTTGGAGAAGTCGACGCCGACATATCGCGCCGGCCGGTGGGCGCGCAGGGCCTCGTAAAACACGCCCTCGCCCGCCCCGATCTCCAGCACGCGCGGATTGGGCCAGCGGTCGGCGATCACGGCGGCCAGCAGGCGGTGATGGTGGCGCTGGTCCGAGCGGTTCAGGCGGTCATAGACGCCGTCCTGGTACTCGGCGTCCCACTTCTCGACCGGCGCGGCGACGATCGGCTTGTTCCGCTTGCGCATGAACAGCTCGCCCAGCCACGGACGGTCCAGGGACATCAGTTCCGTGAATCGGCGCCAGCGCAGATAGGCCATGCAGTTCCCCCGAGATGTGTTCCGGGGATAGGGGCTGGGTTAGGCGGTGTCCAGCGCAGGGGCGATAACCTCGTCCTTCGACAGGCTCAGGATGAGGTTATCGACTGAAAGGCCTCAACCATGGACCTCCCCCTGAACTTGTCGAAGGGCGAGGTCCACGTAGAGCCTACTTGTTGGCCAGCGCCGCTTGCGCCGCCGCCAGGCGTGCGATCGGCACGCGGTAGGGCGAACACGACACGTAGTCGAGGCCGACCTTCTCGCAGAAGGCGATCGAGGCCGGGTCGCCGCCGTGTTCGCCGCAGATGCCCAGCTTGGCGTCCGGACGCGCCGCGCGGCCGCGCTCGGCGGCGATGCGGATCAGGTCGCCGACGCCGTCCTGGTCCAGGCTGACGAAGGGGTCCTTCTCGAAGATGCCCTTGTCGATATAGGCGCCCAGGAACTTGCCCGCGTCGTCGCGGCTGATGCCGAACGTCGTCTGGGTCAGGTCGTTGGTGCCGAAGCTGAAGAACTCGGCGTTCTCGGCGAGGTCGCCCGCCCGCAGGGCGGCGCGGGGCAGCTCGATCATGGTGCCGACCGTGTACTTTAGGTCCACGCCCTGCTCTTCCAGCACCGCCTTGGCGACGCGGTCGGTCAGGTTGCGCAGGTACTTCATCTCCTCGCCCTTGGCGACCAGCGGGTGCATGATCTCCGGCACAGGCGCGGCCTTGCCCGACTTGGCGATCTCGCAGGCGGCTTCCAGGATGGCCCGGACCTGCATCTCGTAGATCTCGGGATACGAGACGCCCAGGCGGCAGCCGCGGTGGCCCAGCATCGGGTTGGTCTCGTGCAGCTCCTTGGCGCGGCGCAGCAGCTTGGCGGCGTCCAGGCCCGTGGCTTGCGCGACGGCTTCTACGTCTTCCTCGGTGTGCGGCAGGAACTCGTGCAGCGGCGGATCCAGCAGACGGATCGTGACCGGCAGGCCTTCCATGATGGTGAACAGCTCGACGAAGTCGGCCTTCTGGAACGGCGCGATCTTGGCCAGGGCCGTGCGGCGGCCCTTCTCGTCGTCGGCCAGGATCATCTCGCGCACGGCGGCGATCCGGGTGTCGTCGAAGAACATGTGCTCGGTGCGGCACAGGCCGATGCCTTCCGCGCCGAACTGACGGGCGGTCTTGGCGTCCAGCGGCGTCTCGGCGTTGGCGCGCACCTTCAGGCGGCGGACCTGGTCGGCCCAGCCCATCAGGGTGGCGAAGTCGCCGGTCAGTTCGGGCTCGATCATCTTGGGCGCGCCGGCCAGGATCTCGCCGGTCGAGCCGTCGATGGTGATGATCTCGCCGGCCTTGAACTCTCGCCCGCGGACGCGGAACAGGCCTTCCTTGGCGAAGATCGACACGTCGCCGGCGCCCGAGACGCAAGGACGGCCCATGCCGCGCGCCACGACGGCGGCGTGGCTGGTCATGCCGCCGCGGGCCGTGATGATGCCGCGGGCGGCGTGCATGCCGTGGATGTCCTCCGGCGAGGTCTCTTCCCGCACCAGGATCACGGCCTCGCCGTTTGCAGAAGCCTTTTCGGCGGCGTCGCTGTCGAAGACGATCTTGCCGGTCGCCGCGCCGGGCGAGGCCGGCAGGCCGACGGCGATCACGTCGCGATGGGCGGTGGGATCGATGGTCGGGTGCAGCAGCTGGTCCAGCGAGGCCGGCTCGACGCGGCCCACGGCCTCTTCCTTGCTGATCACGCCCTCGGCGGCCATGTCGACGGCCGTCTTCAGCGCGGCCTTGGCGGTGCGCTTACCGTTGCGGGTCTGCAGCATGTAGAGCACGCCGCGCTCGACCGTGAACTCGATGTCCTGCATGTCGCGGTAGTGACGCTCCAGCGTCTCGACCACCGACTTGAACTGGGCGAACACCTCCGGCATCGCCTCTTCCATTGAGGGGGCGACATCGCCCATCTCTTCGCGGGCGGCCTTGGTCAGCGATTGCGGCGTGCGGATGCCCGCCACCACGTCCTCGCCCTGGGCGTTGATCAGGAACTCGCCGTACAGGCGGTTGTCGCCGTTCGACGGATTGCGGGTGAAGGCCACGCCGGTCGCCGAGGTGTCGCCCATATTGCCGAACACCATCGACTGGATGTTGACGGCCGTGCCCCAGCTTTCCGGGATGTCGTGCATGCGGCGATAGAACTTGGCGCGGTCGTTCATCCAGCTGGCGAACACGGCGCCGACGGCGCCCCACAGCTGCTCCTGGGCGTCCTGCGGGAACGGCTTGCCCAGCTGGTCGCGGACGGCGTTCTTGTAGTCCTTGATGACCTCGGCCCAGTCGTCGGCGGAGAGGCCGGTGTCGACATGGACGTCCAGGCGATCCTTGTGGTCGTCCAGGATCTCCTCGAACATGTGGTGCTCCAGATTGAGCACGACGTTCGAGTACATCTGGATGAAGCGGCGATAGCTGTCATAGGCAAAGCGCCGGTCGCCCGACAGCTTGGCCAGCCCCTCGACGGTCTCGTCGTTGAGGCCCAGGTTCAGCACCGTGTCCATCATGCCCGGCATCGAGGCCCGGGCGCCCGAGCGCACCGAGACCAGCAGCGGGTTGGCGACGTCGCCGAAGGTCTTGCCGGTGATCTCCTCGACCTTGGCCAGGCCGTCGGCGACCTGCTGCGCCAGCTCGGCCGGATACTGCTTGCCGTTCGAGTAGTAGTGGACGCAGGCCTCGGTGGTGATCGTGAAGCCCGGCGGCACCGGCAGGCCGAGGGCCGACATCTCCGCGAGATTGGCCCCCTTGCCCCCAAGCAGGTTCTTCATCGAGGCGTCGCCGTCCGCGCCGCCCCCACCGAAAGCGTACACCCAACGGGCCTTGGTCAACGTCTCAACCGGCATTTGTTCTCACCCTGCGATCAGTGAAGAAGGCCGCGCCTCTCTTTGGAGGTCGTCTCGCCCTGGAACAGCGCTGCTATGTCGTGATCCCGCAGTGCAATATCCGGGCGTCTCAGTAGCACTTCGCCCAAGAACGCGTCCACTGGCGCTTCGCGTTCCTGTCATCAACAAGAGAATTCGGCAAATAATTCCAATGACAACGTTGTCCGCCTGACGCGCTTGGCCAGATTTCGGACATCCACGGCGCAAAGCCGCGACTTGGGCCGGAACCGGACGATTGGGACGGCTTGTCTTCGCACCGCGAAAGGCTTGGATATGGGCATGGAACCGCACATCGCCCGACTCGGCCTCGCTTCGGAGACGTCCCGGAATGACGCGGACGCCATCGCCGACCTGCACACCCGCAGCCGCCAGATCGCCTATCGCGGCCTCTATGGCGACGCCTTTCTGGAGCACGAGCTGTTCGACGTTTCGCGGGCGACCTGGCGGGCGCGGTTCGAGACTTTCGATCCGGCGACCGACCTGATCCTGGCGGCTCGGGAAGGCGCCGAACCGGTGGCCTTGGCCTATGCCTCGTTCCGGATCAATCCGCAGGTCGGCTGCCTGCTCGACAACCTGCACGTCGCGCCCGAGCGCAAGGGCGGCGGCCTGGGGACGCGCCTGCTGGCCGCGACCGCGCGCTGGCTGATCGAGGATCACGCCGGCGCGCCGCTGTACCTGGAGGTCTACGCCGCCAATGCTGCGGCCATCGCGTTCTACCGTCGCAAGGGCGGCGCGCTGGACACCGTTTATCAAGAGACGGTTCCGGGCGGCGGGGAGGTCGAGGTCCTGCGCTTCCGTTGGACGAATCCGGCTGTGCTGCTGGCCTGAACGTCAGGCTTTGGGCGTCAGGCGTTGGGCGCAGACGTCTCGCCGAGCCGCGGCGGAACGGATTTCAGCCGCTCGGCCAGAAAACCGATGCAGGCGCGCACCTTGGCGGCCGCGTCGCGGCTGCGGGGATAGACGGCGTTCACCGACGAGTTGGGCAAAGCCACCTGCGGCAGCACCACCTCCAGTTCTCCGCGCTGCAGCTCACCCTCGACATCCCACACCGACTTGACCGCCAGGCCTGCGCCGCCGACCGCCCAAGCGTGGGCCAGGGCCGGGTCGTTGGTGGTCAGGGGTTGGTTTAGGCGCACCGACTGCCCGCCGGCCAGACGCCAACGATCGGCGTCGGGTGGACCCACGACGATGCAGTCGTGACGCGACAACTCCGACAGGTCGCGCGGCGTCCCGCGCCGGCGCAGATAGTCCGGCGAAGCGCAGATGACCCGCTGGTTGGGAGCCAGACGGCGCACGATCAGGCTGGAATCCGGCAGGTCGCCCACCCAGATCGCCAGGTCGTAACCGCCCTCGACGAGGTTGGCGTCCTGGTGGACGGCGTCCAGATGCACGCGCAGCTGCGGATGCATCAGGCGGAACTCCTGCAGCAGCGGCGCCAGGCGGCGGCGGCCGAACTCCATGGCGGCGGTCACGCGCAGCGGCCCCGTCAGGGTCTCGGCGTCGCGCGCGGCCTCCTGTTCGGCCGTCTCCAGTTCGGTCAGCAGATGGGTCGCCCGCTGGAAGAACTGCCGCCCGCGATCGGTCAGCACGACCGTGCGCGTGGTGCGGTGCAGCAAAGTTACACCCAGGCGCGCCTCCAACTGGGTCAGCCGACGGCTTATCGCGCCCAGCGACAGACCCATGGTTTTGGCGGCGGAAGTCAGACTTCCTGACGCCGCAACTTGAACAAACGATGATATCTCGGTGAATTTATCCGCCATGCCCGGAAGATATGATTGATCCAAAGGCGGACAAGACACATCTTCAATCCAGAGCGTTACAAAGTTTATCTGTCTAAAATCGATGCAATGACCATAAGTTTCAAATCTCGATTTTGATAATTCTCATTGTTGACGATAGAGAAAGACTAAGTTTACCAGACAGACAGACCGTTGACGAACGTCGGCGAGGCTCCAATCTTTTTTGCGAATGCGAAGAGCGCTTGGTCGCTTTCGCATCGCACCCTCGATTTTCTGTCACTCGCCATACGGAGACCTCGACATGATCACCAGCGTCGCACGCCGCGAGGACGATCGGCTCACCTGGAGCGACATCGAGATGCTGCCCTTCTACGGGGCCGCGCTCATCCTGGGCGGGCTGGTCGTGCAAGGCCTGCCCGACATCGGCGCCGTCACCCATTCGGCCATGGCCAAGGCCGCACTGATCTTTGGTCTGGCAGGCGTCCAGCACTGGCTGGCTTCCGATGACCGCGCAAACGATTGAGGGCCGCTTCGGCCTCAAGGCGCGCGGCGGCGCCCAGCGGATGGAAACCCTGATGATCCCTGATGGAACCCCTCGTATCCGACGGACCTTCGCCGGCGCATGGCGGGTGCTGGCGGCGCTGTTCGTCTGGGACGTCGCGGTGACCGTCTTCTACCTGACTTCGCCGTACAAGGCCCCCTCCCTGCCCGTCACCCTGTTCGGCACCGGCTTGGCGCTGTTCCTGGGCTTCCGCGTCAACTCGGCCTACCAGCGCTGGTGGGAAGGTCGTGTTCTTTGGGGCGCGATGATCAACGCCTCGCGCAGCCTGGCCCGGGCGATCGTGGCCTTCCTCGGCGACGGCGATCCGCGCTCGGACGCAATACGACGCTCCATCGTCGTGCGGCAGGTGGCCTACGCCCACGCCCTGCGGCGGCAGTTGAGGCGCCAGGACCCCAAGCCCGACGTGCGCCGCCTGCTGGACCCGGACGAGGCCGACGACGCCCTGCGTCGCCAGAACCCGGCCAACGGCTTGCTGGACGGCATCGGCGCGATGGTCGCCCAGTCCGCCCGCGAGCAGCGGATCGACACCATCCAACAGGCCCAGCTGGAACGGGTGCTGATCGACATCGCCAACGCCCAGGGCGGCATGGAGCGGATCAAGAACACGCCCCTGCCCGCCCAGTATCGCAGCTTCCCGGAGTTCTTCACCCGGCTATTCTGCTGCCTGCTGCCGGTGGGCCTGGTCGACACCCTGGGCTGGGCCACGCCGGTCGGCTCGACGGTGATCAGCCTGATGTTCCTGGCCGTGCTGCGCATCGGCGACGACCTGGTCGATCCCTTCGCCAACACCGTCCACGATGTGCCGATGACGGCCATGTGCCAGACGATCGAGATCGACCTGCTGGAAGCCATCGGCGCGCCGGCGCCCGAGCCGCTGAAACCCGTCGACGGGGTGCTCTGGTAGCGCCAAGCCCCTGAGCAAGCCCAAGAGGGTCCAAGCCCAAAATGAAAGCGGCGGGCG
>CAIUMD010000011.1 GCA_903900155.1 uncultured Caulobacterales bacterium
CGCTGCGCAGGCTGAAAGCTCCACGCGCCGGCCTCTTGCCCCCCACCAACACCAAGGCTCAAATCAACCCAGGACTCTCGTTATCGCTGGATGAGAAATGGGGGTCACGTCAGGCCGTAACAACGATGCGGCCTCGAAAATCCGCACAAAAAACGCCCGGGAGATGTCCCCCCGGGCGTCTTTGAATCTGCTCCCCCGCTGGGGGAGTCGCGTAGCGACTGAGGGGGCATCGCCGGCCTATGCCGAGCTGCCCCCTCCGGCCCTCCGGGCCACCTCCCCAGGAGGGGAGGAGAAGCCTTTAGCCCTGCATCGCCTCCAGTTCCTTGCCACGGGTCTCGTGGATCAGCTTCTGGACCAGGAAGAACGAGACCAGGGCGCACACGGCATAGAAGCCGTAGGTCGCCGGCAGGCTGGCCTTCTTCATGATCGGGAAGCTGAACGAGATCGCGAAGTTGGCGATCCACTGGGCGAAGCCGCAGACGGCCAGGGCCGAGCCTCGCATCTGGTTGGGGAACATCTCGCCCAGCATGACCCACATGACCGGACCCCAGGAGAGGTTGAAGAAGATCACGTACAGGTTGGCGGCGACCAGGGCGATCGGGCCGATGCTGGGATCCAGCTGCAGGGCGCCCGTGGCCGTCGTGGTGGCGGTCGAGAAGCACCAGGTCATCACGCCCAGGGTCACGGCCATGCCGGCCGAGCCGATCAGCAGCAGGGGCTTCCGACCAATGCGGTCAATCAGGGCGATGGTGGCCAGGCAGGCCAGGATCGACAGCGAGCCCGACAGGATGTTGATCTTCAGGCTGTCGTCCTCGGTGAAGCCCACCGACTGCCACAGCACCGAGCCGTAATAGAAGACGATGTTGATGCCGACCAGCTGCTGGAACACGGCCAGAACGAGGCCGGCCCACAGGATGATGCGCAGCTTCTTGGTCACCGGGTCCAGCAGGTCCGAGAACTTGGGCTGGTGGTCGCCGGCCAGCGAGGCGCGGATCTCTTCGACCTTCTTGGCGCCCTGGCCTGCGCCGAACAGGCGCGAGAGGATGGCTTCGGCCTGGGCGTCCTTGCCCTTGGCGACCAGGTAGCGCGGGCTTTCCGGGATCACCAGCAGCGCGAAGAAGAAGATGCCGGCCGGGATGACCTGCATCCAGAACATCCAGCGCCAGGCAGGCAGGCCCATCCAGAACTCGGCGGTCGAACTGCCGGCCGTGTGGGCCAGGGCGTAGTTGGCCAGGAAGGCGCCGGTCAGACCGGCGATGATCATGATCTGCTGCACGGACGACAGGCGGCCGCGGATGTTCGCGGGCGTGACTTCCGAGATGTAGACCGGGCACAGCACGCTGGCGGCGCCGACGCCCAGGCCGCCGATCAGGCGGAAGATCACGAACACCATCGAGGTGTGGGCCGCGCCGGTGCCCAGGGCGCTGATGAGGAACAGCAGGGCCGAGATGATCATGACCGTGCGGCGGCCCCACACGTCGGCCAGGCGGCCGGCGGCGAACGCGCCAAAGGCGCAGCCCAGCAGGATGGCGGCGACGTTAAGGCCTTCGCCGGCCTCGGTCAGGTTGAAGGCGGCCTTGAGGCCCGTCTGCGTGCCGTTGATGACGCCGCTGTCATAGCCGAACATGAAGCCGCCGATCGTGGCGACGGCGACGATCGCGGCCACGAAGGCCATGTTGACCTTCGCGCCATCGGCGCTCATGCCGGCGCTAGGGCCAGCGTTGGATACTGAAGCCACAGGTGTCCTCCCCGTTGGGCCCGTCCGGCCCGTTTGATGCCCTATGGTCCTTGCCGGACCTCTAGTTGTCGGCGACCTTAGTGTTACCGGTATCAGCGCGCAAGCGACGGTTCTTCGACCGCCTTTGAGCGCACGAGACTCACCCCTGCGATCCCTTCGATAGCAGTTTCCGTGACGTCTGCGAGCCGTAGGTGAGGCGCACCAGTTCTTCCGCCACGCACCGGGTTGTGTTAGCTATGATTAGCTAAGTGAGGTGGCCATGCCGACGGTCAATATGCACGACGCCAAGTCCCAGCTGTCTAAGCTGGTCGAGGCGGTCGAAAAGGGCGAGGTCGATGAGGTGATCATCGCCCGCAACGGTCGGCCGGCCGCGCGGCTGACGCCCTTGCAGCCTCGCGCCGAGACAAGCCGGCGGATCGGCATCGCCAAGGGCCGCTTCGTCGCGCCGCAGGATCCCCACGCCGATGACGCCGAGGTCGCGGCGCTGTTCCTGTATTCCAAGCCGTGAGGCTGCTGCTCGACACGCACATCGCGCTCTGGTCGCTGTTCGATGATCCACGTCTGACGCGCGCGGCTCGGGACCTGATCCTGGATCCGGCCAACGAGGTCTGCGTCAGCGCCGTCACCCTCTGGGAGATCGCCATCAAGCATGGCCTCGGCAGGATAGGGCCGAACGCCATGCCGATCTCGGCCGCCGAGGCCCAGGCCCTGTTTGTGGCTTCAGGCTATGTCCTGCTTCCGATCACGCCGGACCAGGCCGTGCTGGTCGGAACCCTGCCGCCCCTCCATGCCGATCCCTTCGATCGGCTGCTGATCGCCCAGGGCATGACGGAGGGGCTGCGGCTGGTCACCCACGACGCCGTCATGGCGTCCTATGACGAGCGCATCATCCGCGTCTGACGCGCTTCGGGGAACATTGCGGAAAAGAAATTTGTCTTCCGGGCCAAAGAGGCGCTACACATCGTAAGGCTAAATCTTACATATGTACTTTTTTAATGTTGCCGGTGTCGGCGTTGCAGCGTCGGCGCGTCGGCGGCTTGCGTCTCTGGGGGATATCCGTGCGTCTGAAGCTTGCTCTTTTCGCCGCCGCGACGGCGTTGCTGCCGGTCGCTGGTCATGCGCAGACGGCTCCCGCGCCCGCCGCGCAGACGGCGCCCAAGCCGGCGGCTAAAGAGGGCTCGACCGCCGTCGAGGCCGTGACCATCACGTCCGATAGCACCGCCACCCGCACCTCGATCGACAGCCGCAGCTACAGCGTCGCCAACGACCTGACGGCCAAGACCGGTTCGATCGCCGACGCCCTGCGTAACGTGCCCTCGGTTGAGGTCGACGTGCGCGGCAATGTCAGCCTGCGCGGCGACGCCAATGTCACGATCATGATTGACGGCAAGCCCAGCAACCAGTTCACCGGCGAGGGCAAGGGCGACGCCCTGATGGCGATGCCGGCCGACCAGATCGAGCGCGTCGAGGTGATGACCAACCCGTCGGCGGCCTTCCGTCCGGACGGCTCGGCCGGGATCATCAACCTGATCACCAAGAAGACCATGAAGCCGGGTACGAATGGCACGTTCCGCTTCAATGTCGACACCCTGGGGCGGCACAACGGCGGCGTCAGCGCCACCCGCCGCGACGGCAAGCTGACCCTGAGCGGCGACGCCAGCTATCGCTACGACACCCAGGACGCCCGTCAGCTGATCCAGCGCGAAACGCTCGATACGGCCAGCGGCCGTTTCCTGCCCAGCACCCAGGACGCCGACGTCCAGAACACGGGCGGCATGGCCAATCTGCGCGGCGGCGTCGACTACGACCTCGACAAGCAGAACCGCCTCAGCGGCGAGATCCGCTATCGCCGCATGCAGTTCGACAGCGACATCAACGAGATCTACGCGGCCCAGAACGCCGCAGGGACCACGGGCCGCGCCTATGTGCGGACGGTGGACGCCGAGATGACCCGCGACAACGCCGCCGTCAGCGCCGACTGGCGCCGCCAGCTGAAGGGCGCCGACCACCTCCTGACCTCGCACCTGGAGTACGAGGTCACCGACTTCCAGCGCGACTTCGACGCCCGGACCATCAACACGCCGGGCGCGACGGTCTATGAGCGTGTCGGCCTGGGCGTCGACCAGGAGCGGGCCAACTGGAAGCTGGACTACAGCAAGCCCCTGCCCAAGGACGTCAAGCTGAAGACGGGCCTGGACTTCGAGCTGTCCAGCAACGACTTCACCAATTTCGGCGCCCGCGGCGCCGCGGCGGCGGGCCTGGTGACCGATCCGGCGCGGACCAACCGCTACCTGTACGACCAGGACGTCTATGCCGGCTACGTGACCTATGAGCGCCCGTTCGGCGACTTCACGGTGCAGGGCGGGCTGCGGGCCGAGCAGGTACGGATCGAGCTGAACGACGTCACCCACGCCGTGCGCGCCGACAACAGCTACTTCAAGGTCTATCCGACCCTGCACACCGGCTATCGCCTGAACGAGAACCAGAACCTCAGCGCCAGCTTCAGCCGCCGCGTCCAGCGGCCGGGCGCCCAGGACCTGCATCCGTACCGGGTCTATATCGACCCCTATAACTACCGGCAGGGCAATCCGAACCTGAAGCCCCAGATCACCGACTCGTTCGAGCTGGGCTGGCAGTATCGCAAAGGGCCGACGACCTATCTGGCCACGGCCTATTTCCGCGACGCCAAGGACGGGGTGACCGATGTCGTCAGCAACCTGGGCAACGGCGTCTTCCTGACCACCCGCGAGAACCTGGGCAAGAGCCGCAGCGGCGGCCTCGAGCTGGTCGCCAACGGCCGCCTGACCAAGACCCTGACCTATAACCTCAGCGGCAACGTGTTCTGGAACGAGATCGACGCGGCCAATCTGGGCTTCACCGGCACGCGCTCGGGCGCGACGCTGTCGGGCCGCGCCAACCTGAACTGGCAGGCGACCCCGAAGGACTTCTTCCAGGCCAATGTCTTCAGCTCGGGCAAGCGGATCACCCCGCAGGGCTATCGCGAGCCGTTCAAGATGCTGAACCTGGGGTACCGCCGGAAGGTCAACGACAAGCTGTCCTTCGTGGTCACGGCCCAGGACGTGGCGGACTGGTTCCAGGACGTGGTGGTCACCGAGACCCCGACCCTGCGCGACCGCACCCGCCGCACGGCCAATGTCCGCTCGGTGTTCTTCGGCTTCAGCTACGCCTTCGGCGGCGGCAAGGCGCGGCCCGAGCAATTCGACTTCAGCGGCGGCGGGCCGGGCTAGGTCGTAGTTCCCTCTCTCATAGAGAGAGGGAGGGGCCCGCCGCCATGGGCGGCGGGAGGGTGAGAGGTTTCACCCTTAGCCGGAAAATCCCGAGACCCTTGGCGCACTGACCGTGCGCTATTGGAGAGGGCGTACCCTCTCACCCTCCCACCGCTTCGCGGCGGGCCCCTCCCTCTCTCCATGAGAGAGGGAGGGGCCCGACAGCTCGTCCTCGGCGCGGTCGGCCCAGGGCGAGGGCTGGGTCAGGGGCTTTTCGTAGCGCCAGATCTTCAGCGGGTACCAGCCGCCGGGGATCTCGGTCGGGATGGTCTGGGCGCGGGCCAGGGTCCAGCCAGTCTTCTGGCAGAAGCGGGCGGCGCGGGCGTTGCCGATCGGGCAGGCTAGCCAGGCGGTCGTGACGCCGGCGTCCAGCAGGCGCGCCTCGGCGTCGACGGTCAGCATGGTGGCGATGCCCGCGCCCCGATACTCCTCGTCGACATAAAGCTGGTTCAGCTCGTCGTCCTTGATCAGGTGGAAGCCCAGGGGCGCGCCGACCGGACCCAGCGTGCGCACGCGGGGCAGGGCCAGCGCCATGCGGTCGATGAAGCTGTCCAGGGTGCGGCGGGCGGCCAGGGCCTTGGGGACCAGCGGCAGATAGGCGTCGCGCCAGCCCTGCCACCACAAGCGGGCCAGGGGCGCCAGGTCGGGCGCTTGGGCGGGGCGAACGCTCATCGGCCGTCCTCCCCCATTTTGTTTTTCAGGGGAGGCAGGACAGCCGGGGCCTTTCGCAACGCGCCGCGCACGGTTTTGAACGCCAAGACGGTTAAGGCGGCGATCGCGGCGGGGATCAAGGCCAGCAGCCAGACCACCACGACGAGGGCCAGCTGCAGGACCGTCGTCGCGACCACCAGGGGCGGCGATTCTGGACGTCCGGCAGGGGCTCGTGTCACCGACAACATGCTGTCCGCACTAGATAAACCGGCCCCCGATACCGCAACCATAGACCTATTTTGAGTTTCAACCCAGAAGAGAATTTTACAATTCACTGCAAGTTTTTTAGGAGATTCTTAAGCTTCTTTACATGGTCAGGATCGTTTACTTTTAAGCCTCTTTAACCAGGCGCCAGGCCGCGACCACGGCGGCGACCGTAATCTCGCCGTCGTGGTCGGTGGTCGCGGCTGAAGAGACCGAGACCCGCATCACCCAGCGTCCCCGCCAGGTGGCCGCGCCGATGAAGGCGACGGCGTCGGCCTGGATCTGCTCGACCGTGGCCAGGGTGGCGGCGTCGTCGTCGCCGAAGCGGACCATGAACTGGTTCAGCACCACCTCGGCGACCAGCTCGATCCCGGGCTCGGCGGCCAGGGCGGCGGCCATGTCGCGGGCGATGCGGCAGCCGCGCTCGACCAGCTCGGCGATGCCGGCGCGGCCGTACTGGCGCAGCATGGCCCAGGTTCCCAGGCCCCGCGCCCGCCGTGACAGCTCGGGCACATAGGCCGACGGCTCGCGGTCCGCGCCTTGGGCCGGCGGCAGGTAGCTGGCCGAGATGGCCATGGCCCGCCGGTGGGCTTCCGGATCGCGGACGATGGCGAAGCCGCAGTCATAGGGCGTCTGCAGCCACTTGTGGCCGTCGGCGGCCCAGCTGTCGGCCTGGTCGACGCCGGCCAGCTGCTCGGCGCGCGTGGGTGCGGCGCGGCCCCACAGGCCAAAGGCCCCGTCGACATGCAGCCAGGCCCCGGCGGCCTTGGCCATTGGCGCGATCTCGTCGAAGGGATCGCTGGCCCCGGTGTTGATCTGGCCGGCCTGGGCGATGGCGATCACGGGGCCTTCTCCCTGGATCGCCCGCTCGAAGGCCGAGGGCCGCATGCGGCCCAGGGCGTCGGTCTCGACCGTGACCACCCGCCTGGCGCCCAGGCCCAGATACTTCAGCCCCGAGAATACGGTGGCGTGGGCGTCGGCGCCGATCAGCACCCGCACGGGCGGCGCGCCGATCAGGCCGTCGGCCTCGACGTCCCAGCCGACGCGGGTCAGCACCTCGGAGCGGGCGGCGGCCAGGCAGACGAAGTTGGCGACTGTGGCCCCGGTCACGTAGCCGACCGAGGCGCCGCGTGGCAGGTCCAGGATCTCGAGCAGCCAGTTGGCCGCCACCGTCTCGATCGCCGAGGCGGCCGGGGCCGAGACCAGGTTGCCGACGTTCTGGCCCCAGGCCGAGGCCAGCCAGTCGGCGGCGACGCCCGTCGGGTGTGAATTGCCGATCACCCAGCCGAAGAAGCGCGGCCCGGTCGCGGCGCGGACGCCCGGCGTGGCGCGGGTGATCAGTTCTTCGATGATGGCGGTCGGCTCGCCGGGCGTCTCGGGCAGGGGCGCGTCGAAGGCGGCCAGCATCTCGCGATAGGTCGCCACCGGCGTGGTCTGCGCGGCGGCCACCCCGCGCCGATAGGCGATGGCTTCCCGCGCGGCCGCTTCCATGGCCTTAAGGCCGTCTTCGAAGTCCTGCGATGTCATGGGCCCCTCCGTTCACCATGAGGCGGTCCACAGGGCGAGCGGTCAAGCTGCCATGCTCTGGCCAAATTGCGGCTCGACGTTGCGTTGAGCGTCTTGAGCAGCTGATGTCCGACCAGAACCGAAATCTTTCCGTCCGCCGCTACGGCGACCGCTGGGCCGTGGCGGTCGGCGACGAGGTCGTGCTGGTCTCGCGCTCCAAGCAGGACGCCGAATCCGTGCTGGCCATCGCCAATGACGTGCTCGAGCAGAGCGGCATCGACTCCGAGCGCCGTTCTTTCGCGGAGGACTAAGTTCTCCCTCTCCCCTTGCGGGAGAGGGTGGCCCACGAAGTGGGTCGGGTGAGGGGTTGCACGAACAGAAACGCCGCGACCGGCCCTTCGGCTCGTCGCGGCGTTTTGCGTCTATCGACCCCTCATCCGGCCCTTCGGGCCACCTTCTCCCGCAGGGGGAGAAGGGAAGAGGTTAGTGGTTGTGCCGCGGCAGTTTCGCCGCCAGGTCCTGGTACTTCACGGCGAACTCCAGCACCCCGCCGGTCTCCAGCTGGCCCGTGTGGGCGCGGTAGATTTCCTGCCAGGGGGTCATGGTCTCCGGCACGGCCGGGATGCCTTCCTTGCGGCGTTCGGCGATCGTCGCCTCGTCCACCAGGGCGTCGCAGCGGCCGGTGTTGATGTCGATGCGGATGGTGTCGCCGGTGCGCAGCCACGACAGGCCGCCGCCGATGGCGCTTTCCGGCGAGGCGTTCAGGATCGAGGGGCTGTCGGCGGTGCCCGACTGGCGGCCGTCGCCCAGCGTCGGCAAGGACATGATCCCCTTCTTCAGCAGGTGATCCGGCGGCTGCATGTTGACGACCTCGGCCGAACCCGGCCAGCCGATCGGGCCGGCGCCGCGGATCACCAGGATGCAGCTTTCGTCGATGTTCAGGGCCGGGTCGTTGATCCGGTGGTGATAGTCGTCCGAGCCGTCGAACACGATGGCGCGGGCCTCGAACACGCCTTCCTGGCCGGGCTTGGACAGGTAGCGCTCGCGGAAGTCGGCGCCGATGACGCTGGCCTTCATGATCGCGAAGTCGAACAGGTTGCCCTTCAGCACCAGGAACCCGGCCTTCTCGGCCAGCGGCTGGGCGTAGGGGAAGATGACCTCGCGATCGGACGTCTCGCGGCCTTCCAGGTTCTGCGCCATCGTCTTGCCGGTCACCGTCAGCACGTCGCCATGCAGGCGGCCTTGCTGCAGCAACTCCCAGAGGACGGCGGGCGCCCCGCCGGCGCGGTGGAAGCGCTCGCCCAGATACTTGCCGGCCGGCTGCATGTTGACGATCAGCGGGATGTCGTAGGCCGCCCGCCAGTCGTCGGCGGTCACTTCCAGGCCCGCATGGCGCGCCATGGCCGCGATGTGCGGCTGGGCGTTGGTCGAGCCGCCGGCCGCCGCCACCAGGGCGATGGCGTTCTCGAAGGCCTTCTTCGTCAGGATGTCCTTGGGCTTGATGTCCTCATAGGCCAGGTCGACGATCCGCTGGCCCGTGCGATAGGCCATCTGGCCGCGCTCGCGATACGGGGCCGGGATAGCCGCGCAGCCCGTCAGCGACAGGCCGAGGGCCTCGGCCACGGCGTTCATGGTCGAGGCCGTGCCCATGGTGTTGCAGTGGCCGGCCGAGGGGGCAGAGGAGGCCGCGCGTTCGATGAACTCGGCCTCGGTGATCTCGCCGGCCGCCAGCTTGCGGCGCGAGCGCCAGATGACGGTGCCCGAGCCGACCAGTTCGTTCTCGTGCCAGCCGTCCAGCATCGGACCGCCGGAGAGGACGATGGCCGGAATGTTGACCGTGGTGGCGGCCATGATGCCGGCCGGGGTGGTCTTGTCGCAGCCGGTGGTCAGGACCACGGCGTCGATCGGGTAGCCGTGCAAGGTTTCGACGAGACCGAGATAGGAGAGGTTCCGGTCCAGCGCCGCTGTCGGGCGACGGCAGTTCTCGAAGATCGGGTGGACCGGAAACTCCATGGGGATGCCGCCGGCGTCGCGGATCCCGTCGCGAACGCGCGCCACCAGGTCGAGGTGGATGCGGTTGCAGGGCGAGATGTCGCTGCCGGTCTGGGCGATGCCGATGATCGGCTTGCCGCTGCGCAGCTCCTCCGGCGTGATCCCGTAGTTCATGAAGCGCTCCAGATAGAGCGCGGTCATGTCGATATGGTCGGGATTATCGAACCAATCGCGGGACCGGAACCGGCGGGGCGTGCGATCAGACAAGGCGAACCTCGTATTGGGGCTGGCCCGCGACGTCGACCTGAACCGCGAACAGGCCGCCGGCCAGCGGATACTGGGCCAGGGTCTCGTCGCTCAGGCCCTTGCGGGCGGTGGTGAAGAACAGGACATTGAGGTCAGGGCCGCCGAAGCAGACCTTGGTGACGTTGGGGGCGGGCAGCTCGATGCGGGCGACCAGTTCGCCCTCCGGCGAGACGCGGATGACGCCGAAGCCGCCCCACAGGGCGATCCACAGATGGCCCTGGGAATCGACCACCGTACCGTCCGGATAGACGTCGTCGCCCAGCTTGACGTTCACGAAGGGGCGCTTGTTCGACAGCGTCCCATCCTCGGCCAGGTCATAGGCCCAGACGATCTTTTCCAGGGTGTCGGTGTGGTAGAAGGTCTTGCCGTCCGGCGACACGCACGGGCCGTTGGTGATGCAGATGTCCTTGTCCATCCGCGCCACGCCGCTCGCGTCCATGCGGTACAGCGAGCCGCTCTTGGTGGCTTCGCCGTCGTGCATGGTGCCAAACCACAGGCGGCCGGCCGCGTCGACGGTGGCGTCGTTGGGACGGTTGTTCAGCGCGGGGTCTTCCACGGTGATCAGCGGCTTGAAGCCCAGGGCCTGGTGGTAGCGGTGCAGGCCGCTCTTGAGGCCGACGACGAAGCCGTCGCGATCCGGCAGCGGCGCCAGGAACGTGACCTGTTCGGGCGCGTCGATGCTGGTCGTCTGGCCGTCGAGGCTATAGCGGTGGATCTTGTGGCCCTTGATGTCCACGAACCACAGGGCGTCGCCGTGCCAGATAGGGCCTTCGCCCAAAGCAGCCTTCAGATCCCAGACGCAGGTGGCGGCGCTCATGCTCGCATAGTCTCCGTAAAACCGGTGTTGGCCGTTCGATAGGACGGGGAGGGCCTCCAGGGAAGTCCTCCTTTCGTCGAACGGCCTTTCCGGCCCGCGGCTTGGCCCGTTAGCGCCAGCCGGCGTCGATCCAGTACTCGTGGCCGGTGCACAGCGCGGCGTCGTCAGAGGCCAGGAACAGCACCAGCGAGGCGACGTTCTCGGGGACGATGCGGCCTTTCAGGCACTGGGCCTTGACGATCTCGGCCTCGCCTTCGGGCGTGTACCACTTCTCCTGGCGCTTGGTCTTGACGTTGCCCGGCACTACGCAGGTGACGCGGATGTCGTCGGGGCCGAGCTCACGGGCCAAAGCCCGGGTCATGCCCTCGATGCCCGCCTTGGCGGTTTCGTAGAGAACCAGGTCTTCCAGGCCCAGGTGCCAGCTGATCGAGCCGAAGTTGATCACCGCCCCGCCGCCCCGCTTGGCCATGCCCGGCGCGACGGCCTGGGTGCAGAACAGCATGTGGCGCAGGTTGACGTTGATCCGCTCGTCCCAATAGGCGCCGGTCACGTCGCCCAGGCTGTGGCGGTCGTCATTGCCGGCGTTGTTGACCAGCACGTCGACGTCGCCGATCTGCGCGAACACCGCCTTGATCGAGTCCAGGTCCATCAGGTCGCAGCGCTTGTAGACCGGCGGGATGGCCGAGCCCGCAAGCTCGGCTTCCAGCGCCTTGGAGTCCTCGTCGGCGATGTCCAGGAAGATCACTTCCGCGTCCTGGCGCGCGAAGCCGGCGGTGAGGCCGGCCCCGATCCCCGAGCCGCCGCCGGTGATGACGACGCGCTTGCCCTTCAGGCTGGGGTAGATGGCTGAGGACATGCTGCTTACGACCACGAGTAGGAGGTTTTGGTCTGGGTGAAGAACTCGACCGCCGCGAAGCCCTGTTCGCGGGCGCCGTAGCTGGAGCTCTTCGTGCCGCCGAACGGCACGTGGTAGTCGACGCCGGCCGTGGCCAGGTTGACCATGGTCATGCCGGCCTTGGCGTGGCGCTGGAAGTGGCGGGCGTATTTCAGCGAGGTCGTGGCGATGCCGGCCGACAGGCCGAACTCGACGCCGTTGGCGATCTCCAGGGCCTCTTCGTACGACCCGACGCGGATGGTCGAGGCGACGGGCCCGAAGACCTCCTCGTTGTTGATCCGCATGCCGGCTTGCGTGTCGGCGATCAGGGTCGGCTGCACGTACCAGCCGGGGTTGTCCAGCTTCAGGCGATCGCCGCCGGTGACCAGGCGGCCGCCTTCACCACGCGCGATGTCGATGTACTTGTAGCTGGTCTCCATCTGGTCTTCGGAGACGGCCGGGCCGATCTGGGTGTTGGGGTCTAGCGCATCGCCGACGCGCAGGGCGGCGACCTTTTCGGCCAGCAGGGCCACGAACCGATCGTGGATGCCGTCCTGGACGATCAGGCGCGAGCTGGCGGTGCAGCGCTGGCCGGTGGCGTAGAACGAGCCGTCCAGGGCGATGGCGACGGCGCGTTCCAGGTCGGCGTCGTCCAGGATGATCAGCGGGTTCTTGCCGCCCATCTCCAGTTGCACGCGAGCCTGGCGGGCCACGGCGGCGGCGGCGACCTGCGCGCCCACGCCCTGCGAGCCGGTGAACGAGACGCCGTCGACGTCCTTGTGCTTGATCAGTGCGTCGCCCATCGAGCCGCGGCCGAACAGCATGTTGAACACGCCGGCCGGAGCGCCGCATTCCTGCATGATGTCGGCCAGCACGTTCGCCGTCGCAGGCGTCGGGCCGGCCGGCTTGATCACCACGGTGTTGCCGAAGGCCAGGGCCGGAGCCGCCTTCCAGGCCGGGATGGCGATCGGGAAGTTCCAGGGGGTGACCAGGCCGAAGACGCCGACGGCCTGGCGATAGGTCTGGACCTCGACGCCCGGACGGGTCGACTCGAGGTTTTGACCATGGCGGCGCAACGCTTCGCCCGCAAAATACTTGAAGATGCGGCCGGCGCGGACGGTCTCGCCGATACCCTCGGCGACCGTCTTGCCTTCTTCGCGGGCCAGCAGCCTGCCGATGTCGGCGCTGCGGGCGATGATGGTCGAGCCAACCTTGTCCAGCAGGTCCGAGCGGACTTCCGGCGAGGCTTCCGACCAGCTGGGGAAAGCTTGCTTGGCGGCGTCGACGGCGGCGTCGACCTCGGCCTGGCCGCCCATGGGGACCTTGGCGACGACGTCGTTGGTGTTGGACGGGTTCAGGCTCTCGGCCGGAGCGTCGGCGGCGACGCGTTCGCCGCCGATATAGTGGCGCAGGGTGTCGGTCATCGCGATGTCCTCGGAATTAGAGCAGGCCGCGGCCGGCCAGGTTGCGGATCAGGGCCGAGATGCCGAACGTCCACGGCTTGGCCTTGTCGCAGGTGGTGACTTCGTTCTCGAGCACGCCCAGCTTGGCGGTCGAGACCCTCACGCGATCTCCGACCTTGTGGGTGAAGCCCTGGCCGGCGGTGTCGCGGTCCTGGATCGGGGCGAACATCGTGCCCAGGAACAAAGCGAAGCCGTCCGGATACTGGTGCTGCTTGCCGAACGCCTGGCCGGCCAGCACGGCGGGGTCGCGGCTGATCAGGCTCATGTTCGACTTGCCGTCGAGCACGAAGTTGTCGCGGCCGGTGATCTTTAGCTCGACCTCGGCCGAGCGGACGTCGTCCAGGCTGAAGGCGCCGTCGAACAGGCGGAAGAACGGCCCGATCGAGCACGACGCGTTGTTGTCCTTGGCCTTGCTGAGCAGCAGGGCCGAGCGGCCTTCGAAGTCGCGCAGGTTGACGTCGTTGCCCAGCGAGGCGCCGCGGATCTGACCCGAACCGTCGCACAGCAGCACGACTTCCGGCTCGGGGTTGTTCCAGTGGCTGTCGTAGCGGACGCCGACATGGTCGCCCCAGCCCATCGACGACAGGGTCGGACCCTTGGTGAAGATCTCGGCGTCGGGGCCGATGGCGACTTCCAGATATTGCGACCACAGGCCGTCGGCGATCAGGGTCTGCTTCAGGCGCTCGGCGCCCTCCGAGCCCGGGTTCACGCTTTTCAGGTCGCCGCCCATGCTGGCCGACAGCTGCTCGCGGATCTTCAGGGCGGCGGCGGCGTCGCCGCGCGCGCGCTCCTCGATCACCCGCTCCAGGGTCGAGACGGCGAAGGTCACGCCGGCGGCTTTGAGCACCTGCAGGTCGACCGGGGCCAGCAGCTTCACGGCCGCGGCGCCGCCTTCGTCTTCCCACACGGGGCGGATATCGAGGGCTTCCAGCGGGCCCTTGTCCTCGCCGCGCGGGATCGCCGCGTCGGGGGCAAAGGCGTTCATCAGGTCGGCGACGGTGGGGGCGATCCTGGACATGTCCTCGACACGGCCGCCGCGCACCAGCACGGGGGTGGGACCATCGCCGAAGTCGATGCGACCCAGCAGAGTCGCGTCTTTCCAGTCTTCCGGAAGGAATTCACTCACGCCCACGGCGTCGTCTCCCCTTTGTTCGAGCGTCTCAAGGCTGCCGACCACTCTCGGCGGCGCTCGTTCGTCAAATGCTTGGTAGCGCTAACATGCTCAAGCCGCAAGCACGTTGTCTGACCAATCTTATTTCGCCCTCTCCCAGGGGAGAGAGTGGCTATTCGCTAACCGGCCCGCTGGAATCCCGCACGATCAGGGTGTGCGGGTGCATCAGCTGCCGGGGCTCGCCGCCGCCGTCGCGGTGGCGGCGGATTTCTTCCAGGACCAGGTCGACGGCGGCGCGGGCCATGGCGGCGATGGGCTGGTGGACAGTGGTCAGGGCGGGCCAAATGTTGTCGGCGATCGAAGTGTCGTCGAAGCCGACGATCGAGACGTCGCCCGGCACGTCCAGGCCCAGGCGGTGGGCCAGGCCCGCGGCGGCGGCGGCCATGTCGTCATTGGCGGCGAAGATGGCGGTGGGGCGCGGCTCGGCGGCCATCAGCTTCTCGGCCGCCTCCAGGCCCGAGCGATAGGTGAAATAGCCCTGTTCGACCCGGATGGCCTCCATCGGGATCCCAGCGGCCTTGAGCGCGGCCATGAAGCCGTCCAGGCGCTGCTGGCTGACGGTCTGGTTCGGGTGGCCCTTGATGAAGCCGAAGCGCTTGTGGCCCAGGCCGATCAGGTGCTGGGTCAGCTCGAAGGCGGCCGCCTCGTTGTCGATCCGGATGGTGGCCATGTCGGTGCTGGCCGTGCCGGGCGCGACGGCCACGGCGGCCGCGCCGGCGGCGCGGACCTCGGCCAGGACCTGGGCCGACTCGCACAGCGGCGGCGGCAGGATCAGGCCGTCGACGCCGGTCTTGAGCAGGCGGGTCAGGGTGGCGCCGGCGAGCTCCGGCTCGGCGCATTTCTCGATGACGATCTGGGCGCCGGTGCGGCTGCTCTCGTCCAGGGCCCCGACCAGGAATTCCGACAGGTAGCCGGTCGAGGGGTTGTCGTAGAGCAGGCCGATGCGGAACGGCGCGCTGCCGGCCAGGCTGCGGGCGGCGGGGTTGGGGGCGTAGTTGAGGTCGGCGATGGCCTTCTCGACCAGGGCGCGGGTCTCTTCCTTGACCGTGCTCTCGCGATTGATGACCCGCGACACGGTCATGGGCGACACGCCCGCCCGCGCGGCGACGTCACGGATCGTGGCGCTCTGGGTCGTGCGACGACGCTGGCGCTCGGCAGGCTGGCTCATTCTTTTTTCCGTCCCTTTGCGGGGCGGACACTAGACCGCTTCGGGCAGAGCTTGGAAGAGCATGCCTAAATCCTCCCCCGCTGGGGGGAGGATTGCTATGAGACGGCATGACCATGCTCGGCGCGATCATTCTGTGCGGCGGCGCGTCCAGGCGGATGGGGCGCGACAAGGCCGCCTTGGCGTGGGACGGCGTGCGGGCGGTGGACCGGGTGGCGGCCCTGGCGCGGGCCGTTGGGGCGGAGGCGCTGGTCACCGCCGGGGCGGATCTGGGGCTGCCGTGGGTTCCCGATGACGAGGCCGGCGCGGGGCCGGTCGGCGGGGTGCTGGCTGGGGCGCGGGCGCTGGGCGTCGAGCGGCTGCTGGTGCTGGCCGTGGATGCGCCGACCGTGACAGAGCAGGACCTGGCGCCGTTGCTGGCGGCGGGCGGCTGCTACGAGGGTCTGCCCGTGCCGATGGTGCTGGAGGCGAGCGCGATCCCCGCCGATGCGCGGGCCGGCTGGCCGCTGCGGCGGTTCGTGGAGCGGGCGGGGCTCGCGGCGCTGCCGATCCCCGAGGGCGCGCTGGCCAGGCTGCGGGGCGCCAATACGCCGGAGGAGCGCGAGGCGCTACGCTAGTACACGTCCCGCCGATACCGCCCTTCGTCCGCCAGGCGCTCGACCAGTTCGGTCCCCAGCACGTCGACCAGCGCCGCATGGACGTCGCGCGACATGCCTTCCAGCGACCCGCAGACATAGATCGCCGCGCCGTTGGCCACCCAGCGGCGCAGAATGTCGGCCGCCGCGCGCAGGCGGTGCTGGACATAGATGCGGCTGTCCTGGTCGCGCGAGAAGGCCAGGTCCACGCGGTCCAGCAGGCCCGACGCCTTCCAGCCCTCGATCTCGGCGCGGTGGAAATAGTCGTGGGCCGAGGTGCGCTCGCCGAAGACCAGCCAGTTCCAGCGCACGCCCAAGGCCGCGCGGGCCTTCAGGTGCGCGCGCAGGCCGGCCAGGCCGGTGCCCGAGCCGATCAGGATCAGCGGACGGCTGGCGTCGGGGGCGTGGAAGCTGCGGTTTGTGCGCACGCGGGCGTCGATCGTCTGGCCGACCTCCGCCAGGCGGCACAGCCAGCCCGAGCCCAGCCCCGGCTGGCCGTCCGCGCGGTTCATCAGGCGCACGATCAGCTCGACGGCGCCATCGCTGGGGAGCGAGGCGATCGAATATTCGCGGTGCGGCAACTCCGGGTCATTCCGCGGACCGACTTCCAGGATGTCGCCGGCCTGCCAGGTCACCGCGTCGCCGTCGGTGGGCTCCAGGCGGATGTGCCAGGCCTCGCCGCCGGGGCTGCCGGGGTTGAGCAGGATGCGCTCGGCCAGGGTCCAGCGGCCGTAGGCGGGGCGGCTCCAGTCGGGGGCGTCGGTGACGCCGGTGAGTAAGCTGAGTTGCCCTTGCCAGTGGCGCAGGGCGGCGGGATCGCCGTCATCGACCTCAACGCGGTCGAACAGGGGCTGGCCGCCCGAGCGGGCCAGCCAGGCGTCCAGCGAGCGGCCGAAGGCGCAGTATTCGGCGTAGCTCGCGTCCCCCAGGGCCAGCACGCCGTAGCGCAGGCCGGGCAGGGCGACGCCATCCTTCATCACGTCGCGGATGAAGGCGCGGGCCGGGTCGGGCGCGTCGCCCTCGCCGGTGGTGCTGACCACGAACAGGGCGCGGCCGGTCAGGTCGGCGGCGGTGACGGCGGAGAGTTCGCGCAGGGTGACCGGCGCGCCGGCGTCCGACAGGGCCTTGGCGGTGGCGTTGGCCAGTTCTTCGGCAAAGCCCGTCTGGCTGGCGAAGGCGACCAGCACGGGCTCGCCCGCGCCTTGCGACAGGGCCTTGGCCTCGCGGCGGACGGCGGCGGCGCGCAGGGCTTCGCGGACGGCGACGCCGGCGCAGAACAGGGCGTAGACGCCGGCCACGGCGCCGGCCTCGATCAGGCGGCGGGTCTCGGGCGGGAAGGCGGAAAGGTCCAGCATCAGTCCAGCATCGCCCGCAGGGCTGGCGACAGGCGCTCCTCGAGGCCGTTGGCCGAACGGCTGACGATGAGGACGGCCAGGTCGTGCTCGGCGGCGAAGGCCAGGGCGACGTCGGGGGGCATGACGGTCAGGGCCGTGGCCCAGGCGTCGGCGCTCATGCAGTCCTGGGCCAGCACCGTGACGCTGACGGTCGGGTTAGTGGTCGGCGCGCCGGTGGCCGGGTCCAGGGTGTGGGCGTAGCGCCGGCCGTCGTGATCGAAGAAGCGGCGGTAGTCGCCCGAGGTGGCGACGGAGAGGTCGTGCAGGGCGACGACGGTCTTCTCGGCGTCGTTGGCGGTTGGCGGCCGTTCGAGTTCCACCCACCAGGGCTGGCCGTCGGGCTTGGCGCCCACGCCGCGCAGCTCGCCGCCGACCTCGACCAGGTAGCTCGTGACCTTGGCGCGATCGAGGGCGGCGGCGGCCTGGTCGACGCCGAAGCCCTTGGCGATGCCGTTGAGGTCGAGGCGCAAGGCCCCTGGCTGGAACAGCGTGTCGCCGTCGAGCGTCAGACGCTTCCAGCCGCCGGCCTCTTTTAACGTGGCGATGTCGGCCGCCTCGGGCGGGCTGCCGGAGAAGGGGCGGGGACCGAAGCCCCAGAGGTCGGTGAGGGCGCCCAGGGTCGGGTCGAAGGCGCCGTTCGTCTGCTCGGCCACTTCGAGGGCGCGGCGCAGGACCGTTGCGGTCGCGGGCGGCAGGGTGGTCCAGCTGCCGGCCGGGCTGCGATTGTAGCGCGAGAGGTCCGATAGCGGCTCCCACGGGCTCATCTGCGCCACCACCGCGTCGAGGGCGCGCTGGACCATGGCCTCGAGGGCGGAAAGGTCGGTCGTGGCCGGCAGCACCGCCTTGACCGACCAGGTCGCGCCCATGGTCGCGCCCCCGAACGCGCGCACGCTGCCGCCGACCGGGCGGGCCGGCGGCGTGGTCAGGGCGGGGACGAGGACGCGGGGCATTCGTTTAAAGCTGTCATCCCGGACAAGCCCCACTCCTAGATCAAGGAGGGCGCGCCGATCCGGGATGACAGGTCCTTCTTTACGGCAGTTGCGCTTCAATCACGGCGGTGTAGGTCGCGCTGTAGCCGTCGCCGGCCAAGGGCTGGGGCGGACCGCCACGGCCCGGACCGCCCGGACCACCCATGCCGGGCATGCCGCCCATCGCGCCGGGAGGGGGACCGCCCGGACCCGGGCCGCGGCCGGTCTCGCCGGTGCGGTAGCTGGCGCTGAACCACCACAGGCCGGCCTGCGGCAGGGTGACCTTGAACGCGCCGTCGGCGCCGGTGGTGACCTTCAGCTCCGGCGTGGCCGTGTCCGACCAGTGGTCGTAGCCGCGCATCAGGGTGACCTCGACCCCGGCGGCCGGCTTGCCGTCCAGCAGCAGCTTGAAGGTCGCGGCCTCGGTGGCCACGACGTCCGACGGGTGGGTGACGGCGGCCAGCTCCAGGCCCTGTCCGGTCGTCTTCAATGCCGCGTCAGTGGGCTTGTCGCGGGTGACGAAGGTTTCGCTGCGGGCGATGGTCTTGATGGTCTTCAGGTCGGCGGCGCCGGACGGGACCTGCTTGGCGAACTCCTCGCCGCTGCCGCGGAAGCGCTTGACCTCGCCGTTTTCGGTGTAGCTGGCCATGACCATGGTCGAGAGCGAGGTGACCTTGTAGGTGCCCGGCTTGGTCAGCTGCACGTCGAAGGTCGAGCGGAACTTGCCCGTCGACGGGCTGGTCGGCTCGACCGGCTGGCCCTCGGCGTCCAGCACCGAGATCGAGGTGAGGGGCAGCGGGCGCAGGTCGGGGAAATAGAGGTTGTCCGAGCTGGCGGCGTCGAACGTCACCCAGGCGTTGCCGCCCGACAGGGTGGTGGTCGACGGCAGCACCCAGCTGCGGGCGGCGTTGGCGGCGGCCGGGACCAGCACGGCCGCGCCGATGGCGACGGCGGCCAGCAGGCGCGTCTTGAGAGCCTTCATGGCGTCCCTCCTCATTTCACGGCGACGGTGACGGCGCCCAGCTCGACCGCGCCCTTGGCGGTGGCCGGCTTGCCGGGCTTGCCCCAGGTAAAGGGCACGCGGACGGCCTCGTGGCCGCCGGCTTCACGCGCGGCCTCGACGACCAGCACGTAGTTGCCCGGCTTCAGGTCCTTGAGCGGGCCTTTGGCGGCGCTGAACGTCACCTTCTGCGGCCCGGGGGCGCGGGTGGCGCCGGTGATCCCGTCGGCCGGGAAGGTCATTTCGCGGCCGGCCTTGCGCCACCACAGGCGCATGTCCTTCAGCCACTTCTCGTGATTGGGCTTGAACCAGACCGACAGGGTGCCGGCCGAGGTCGAGTCGGCCGGGTTCTCGATCCAGATGGCCACGTAGGGCGCGTGGTACTCGGCGACCTTGAGTTTCGGGACGTCGAAATTGACGTTCAGATCGGCGGCCATGGCCGGAACGCCGGCGACAGCGGCGCCGGCAAAGGTGAGCAGGGAGATTGGACGCTTCACGGTGGTCTGCCTCTACAGGTGGACGAACAGGATGATGAGGATGAGCGGGGCGGCCAGGCCCAGCCCGACCAGCGGCCAGGTCAGCGGCCGGGCGCGGGCGTGGAACTGCAGGAGGATCAGGCCGGTGACGGTGAAGATCACGCAGGCGGCCGCGAAGATGTCGATGAACCAGGCCCAGGCCTTGCCGGTGTTGCGGCCCTTGTGCAGGTCGTTGAGCAGGGACACCGCGCCGCGCGTGGTCTTCTCGTGCTCGACGGCGCCGGTCTCGCGGTCGATCGAAACCCAGGCGTCGCCGCCGGGACGGGCCAGGGCGACATAGACCTCGTCGGCCGACCACTCGCCCTCGCGGCCCGCGACCTCGGCGCCGACGGCCTTGTCCAGGAACGGCTCCAGCTGGACGGGCAGGGGGCGCTTGCCCTCCTCCGGACCCTTGGCCAGCACGGCCAGCAGGTCGGGCGGCAGGGTGGCCTTGCGCGAGACGACGAGGGGTTTGGCCTCGATCTGACTGGCATGGTTCAGGGTGATGCCGGTGATCGCGAAGGCCAGCATGCCGATCAGGCTGACGGCCGCGCTGATCCAGTGCCACTGGTGCAGCTGCTTCAGCCAAAAGGAGCGGCGATGCTGGTCGGCGGCGGATTTCACGGCGTACTGACGAACCCTGGCGTTGGAGGCTCGTCCTTACTTGAGAACGAATTGCAATTTCAAGCCACAACACGCGCTGTGGGTCGGAACTGCCTAAAACGCCTACTGCGCGGGGACAGGCGCGCCTCTCGCCAGGGCTCCCAAGAGGGCGCTGGCGGCCACCGGCTTGCGCAGGATCGGGCCGTCGTCGACATCGGGCTCCTGATAGCCGGTCAGGTAGACGAACGGGATGCGGCGGCGGCTCAGGGCCAAGGCCACGGGGGTGATCAGCCGGCCGCCCAGATTGACGTCCAGCAGGGCGCGGTCGATCGGCTGGTCGTCCAGCAGGCTCAGCGCCTCCTCGATCGTGCCGACGGGACCGACCACCTTGGCGCCGGCGGCGGTCAGGACGCGGGTCAGCTCCATGGCCACCACGGCCTCGTCCTCGACCACCAGCACGCGCTGGTCGCGCAGGGCGGGGCTTTCCTCGATGGTCAGGCCGGGGCGATAGGCCGGTGTGGCCTCGGCCGCCCGGGCCTGGGCGCCCTTCAGGATGTCCAGCCGCACCTTCAGGCCTTGCGGCCGCCAGGTCAGCTCGACGCGGCCGCCCACCTGCTTGACCGCGCTCTCGATCAGGGTCGAGCCGAAGCCGCGCCGGGCGGGGGCCACGACCGGCGCGCCGGCGTCCTCGCGCCAGATCAGGCGAAGCACGTCGCCCACATCCCAGATCCAGCTGACGTTCAAGCGGCCTAAGGGGCGGGAGAGGGCGCCGTACTTGCTGGCGTTGGTGGCCAGTTCGTGGATGACCAAAGCCAGCGACTGGGCGGCCTGGGCGTCGATCAGGGCCGGCGGGCCGTCGATGACGATCTGGCCCTCGCCATCCGCGCCGTAGGGATCCAGCTCCAGCCGCAGCAGGTCATGCAAATCAACGCCGCTCCAGCGAGCGGTCGACAGCAGGCTGTGGGCGCGGGCCAGCGAGCCGATGCGGCCCGACAACGCCTGGACATATTGGGCCTTGTCCTCGAACGGGGTCAGCTGGGCCAGGGACTGGACGACGGCCAGCACGTTCTTGGCGCGGTGGTCGACCTCGCGGATCAACAGGCGCTCGGTCTCCTGGGCGCGCTTGAGGGCCAGGTCCGAGCGGGCCCGCTCGCTGGCCGTCCAGATCAGCTCGGCGACGTCGGTGACGAAGGCGGTCTCGTCGGCGGAGAAGGCGTGGGGGCCGTCGTGGGCCAGGAACAGATAGGCCGACAGCGCGCCGGCCTTGATCAGCGAGACGGTGACGAAGGCGCGGATGCCGATGGCCTCATAGGCGTCCAGGGCCTCAGGGGAATTGGTGCGCGGATCCAGGGCCACGTCGCCGACGGCCACCAGTCGGCCGGCGCGCATCTCGGCGCTCATGTCGGGGCCGAAGTCGTCGAGCCGGAACTGCAGGCCCTTCAGCGGCGCGACGCCGCTGCTTGTGTGGCCGTCGTCGGCGACGATATCGGCCACGTCGCTGCCCTCGTCCATCTCGGCATAGCCGGCGCGGGCGACGCCCAGCTGCCGGGTCAGCATGCGCGCCGCCAGTCCGGCGATGGCGACGGGATCGGTCTCGTCGCGCAACTGCTGGCCAAGGTCCAGCAGGGCCGCCCGCCGGCGCTCGCCGACCAGCATGCGCTCCAGCTCGGCGGCCTGCTGCTTGCGGTCCGAGATGTCGGTGACCAGCACGTAGTAACCAGGGATCTCGCCGTTGCGGGCGATGTCGGGCACGTACTGAGCCTCGATGTAGCGCGCGCCGGCCTGGTAGCTGACCTCGCCCTCGAAGGTGACGCTCTCGCCGGCCAGGGCGCGGGTCACGTGGCCGCGCAGCCGGCCATAGGCCTCGTTGCCCAGCACCTCCAGCAGGGTGCGGCCCTCGATCCGCGAGCGGTCGATCCCGAACCACTGCTCATAGGCGCGATTGACGAAGCGATAGCGCTGCTCGCGGTCGACATAGCCGATCAGGATGGGCACCGCGTCGGCCATCGCGCTGGAGAAAACGCCGCGGCGCTCCCCCAGAAACTTGGAGGGGGGCGGGTAGGACGGCAAGGCGTTGTCGTCTTTTGACATGCGCGACGGACGCTCATCCCTGGGGAAGCGGAGCCTCACCGTGGCATGTCGTGATCACAGTCCGTATGCGACAAGCGGTCGCAGCGGCAACCTTGGCGTGCGCTTGGTTAATCGCCATCCGCGCGCCGATAGGTCACCACCAGCACGTCGCGGACCGCCGGCTGGGCCGGATCCAGCGGCCGGATCGGGGTGACGCCGTGCAACACGCGGTGATCGTCCAGGAACACCGCGTCGCCGGGCGCGACCAGGGTGAAGGACCCCAGGCTCGTCCCGTCCGGCGCGAAAATGTCGGTGACGCCGCTCTCGACGTTCCGGCGGTCGACCAGCATGACGATCACCCAGTCGACCCCGTCGCGGTGCGCGCCCTCGGGCGTGGGCAGGCCCTGCTCGTCGGCGCGGGCCTCGATGCGGAACTGGTGCAGCTCGACGTGCCATGCGGCGGGGGCCAGCGAGGTGATCGGGTGGAAGAGTTCCAGGCCGGCGCGGATCACGCCCTGCGTCACCGGATGCTCGGCGATCGTGTCCGTGACCGGCTCGAACCAGCGCTGCACGCCGCCGTTCAGCGGGTTGTAGTCGCGGCTCTGCCAGTGGGGCTGGTGCGGCTTGCGCTCGACGCTCCGAGGCGTGGCCGAGAAGGCGGCGAACCGCCGCCGCCGATACCGCCCGCCGTCGGCCATGAAGCCGTCCAGGGGCAGGTCGTTCCAGCTGTCGGCGAAGCTCGCCCAAGCGACCGTGGCCGCCGGGCCCAGCAGCGCTTTCGTCCCGTCCGCCTCGAACCGGACAAAGCCCTCCTCGGACAGCCGGCTCAAGCGATCGCGTCCGGCTTGAAGAACAATCCGAGCTTCAGGCTGGCGGCGATGCGCTCGGCCTTCTGGCCGACAATGGCGGCGCGGGGCGCGTCGAAGATTTCCACGGCGGTTTGGTGGAACAGGTTCAGCCAAGGCGTGAACAGGCCTTCGGTGATGCCCTCGACGCTCTGGTGCACGATCATCGGCTGGCCCTTGTAGCGGCCGGTGGTGTTCAGCACCGACGACCAGAAGTCCTTCAGCGTCGCCAGGTGATGCGGCCAGCCGTCCTCGCCGATCGCGCCCTCGAAGATCGGCCCCAGGCGGTGGTGCCGGCGGATGCGCGCGTAGAAGGTCTCGACCAGCCGGTCGATCTCGTCGTCGGTGAATTGGGGCGGGGGAACAGCCATGGCCGGAACATGGGTCTTTCGGGCGGTGGACTGAACCCCTGGCGCGGTAAAGATTGACTTCGGATTCTTACTTAAGGGGGCTCGTTCTCCTTCTCCCCTTGCGGGAGAAGGTGTCGGCGGAGCCGACGGATGAGGGGTTGATAGGCCTGTCCGGATAGCGGAGCGCGACCCCTCACCCGACCCACTTCGTGGGCCACCCTCTCCCGCAAGGGGAGCGGGGTTATTTCGCCCGCACGCTCTCCGGCGGCCCCAGATAGCTTCCCGGAACCGCCCCGCGCGACAGCACCAGCCGCTGGAACACCACCCCCGGATCCACCCGCCACAGCCGCACCTTGTGCGGACCGGCCGTCGGCACATTCAGCGTCGTGGTCTGCGCGCGCACATTGTCGGCGACCGCCTTGTTCCAGGCCTTCTCCGACGGGTCGGGCTGGCTGTTGACCGCCACCGGCGCGCCGTCGTCCAGCGACACGGCATAGGCCAGGCCCTTGCCGCCCCGGAAGTCCAAGGTCGGCGAGACCAGCACCGTCAGGTCCACCGGCCCGGCTTTCTCGAAGTCCACGAGGTAGTCCAGCGACGCCCCGCCTTTTCCGGGCGTCGAGGCCGGCGCCGTGGTCGGATAGCTGGTCACGCCCGACAGGGTGCGGCCCAGGTTCGGGATGACCTTCCACACGCCGCGAGACGCCGCCGCGTAGTGCTCGGCCTCGATCGCCGTCAGGCCGCCGACCTCGACGAAGGCGCCCTTGGCCGGCTTGCGGTCGGGGTTGGAGACCTGCACCGGGACAGTCTTCGTCTCGCCGTCGACCAGGGTGATGGTCGCGACGTGGTCGCCCTTCGGCGCCTTGGCCCAGTCGACCGAGACCTCCAGCCGCACGTCGCCCGTGCTGCTGGCCCGGCCCTTGGCGACCTTCAGCCACGACACATCGACCGTCGGCCGCACATTGATCGGCGCCCACTTGCTGAAGACGTCGATCCAGCGGTTTTGCGGGCCCCAGCGGGTCAGGACCGGCAGGGTCTCGCCACCGCCCTCCAGCGCCGCGCCCCAGCCGCCGGTCGGGTCGGCGATCTGCGTCTTCGGAATGAGGTTCACATCCGGCTGTTGCCAGGACGTGTAGCCGATGTGGGTCTGGTCCATCATGTGGACCCACTTGCCGCCATTGATCGCATCGTGCTGGCGGGTCAGGTCGGCGTCGCGGTCGAACAGGTTCTGCACCAGCGTCGCCTGGGCCTTGGCGGCCATCCGGCCCTGGCGGGCATAGAGTCGGTTGCGGCCCGCAGCGATGTACAGCCGGTTGAAGTTGGCGCTGGCCTTGATCGGGAACCAGACCAGCTGGAAGAAGGCGCTGTCCTGGGCCTGGGGGATCACGGCGCGCAGGGCGTCGGCGCGTTTCTCCAGCTCGGTCCACTCGGCCTCGACCCGCTCGGCCTCGCGGAAATTGACCAGGCTGAAGGTCGCCTCGTCGATCAGCTCGGGCTTACGGCGGGCATTGAGCTTGGTGTAGCCGTCCAGCAGCGCGGCGATCTCGGTTGCGCGCTCAGGCCCGAACTGCTGGGCCGCCCAGCCTTTGGTGTAGGCCGACAGTTTCTCGAGCGGGATCGCGTCAGGGTTCCAGGCATAGTCCAGGAAGAACTCGGTCGGCAGCTCCATGGGTTTCAGGTCGCCGACATTGACGATCCACAGCTGGTTGGCCCCGTAGTCGGACGCCAGCTTCATCTGCTCCCAGGTGCGCTCGATCTGGTTGGTGTTCAGCCACTTGTAGTTCCGGGGACCACCGACATAGTCGAAGTGGTAGTAGACCCCGTAGCCGCCGGGGCGGGTCTTCCCCAGTTCCGGGAGGCGACGGATGTTGCCCCAGTTGTCGTCGGCGAACAGCAGGGTGACGTCGTCGGGGACCCGCATGCCGGCGTCGTAATAGTCCTGGACCTCCTTGTAGAGCGCCCAGACCTGAGGCGTTTTGGCGGGGTCTTGGCCGGTGGCGTCCCCGATGATCTTGCGCTGGTCGGCGACGATGGTTTCCAGGAGCTGGATGTTGGCGCCTTCGCTCATCGGCTCGTCGCCGTCGCCGCGCATGCCGACCGTCACCAGGCTTTCGTTCGAGCCCATCCGCTTGACGCCCTCGCGCCAGAACTGGCGCAGCTTTTCGGGGTTCTTGGCGTAGTCCCAGCGGCCCTGGCCATAGCGCTCCCACTCGATGTGGGCGCGGCTCATCGGCTCGTGGTGCGAGGTCCCCAGCACGACGCCCATCTGGTCGGCCAGGGGCGCGCTCATCGGGTCGTCGTCATAGATCGACTTGCCCCACATGGCCGGCCACAGATAGTCGCCCTTCAGGCGCAGGATCAGCTCGAACACCCGCTCGTAGAAGGCGTGGTTGAAGCCGCCGAAAGTCTTCTCAGCCCAGCCGTATAGGGCCGGGTTCTCGTCGTTCAGGAAGATGCCGCGGTACTTGACCGAGGGCTTCTGGACGTTGGCGCCTGGGGCGACGAAGACGTCGGTGCGCTTGGGCGCCGGGACATCGGCCCACCAGGTCCAGGGCGAGACGCCGGCGCGTTCCGACAGGTCATAGGCCCCGAAGATCGTGCCGCGCTTGTCCGATCCGGCGATGACCAGGGCGCGGGCCACGCCCGGGTGCGGGTTCTCGACCACCTGCTGGACGAAGGCTTCCCACTGGCCGGTGACCTTGCTGACGTCCAGCTTGCCCGACGCGACCAGGGCGTCGATGGCGGCGCTTTTTCCCAGGGTGCCGATGATCACCACCGGCGCGTCCTTGGCGGCCTGCGCGCCGGACAGGGCGGTAAGATCGGATCGCAGGCCCTGGATGGCGCGGATCACGCCGGGGAAGTCGGTCTGATCATACTCGATCCGCGCAGGCTTGCCGGCGGCGATCAGCGGGAAGGCTTCGGCGCTGGCGCTCAGCGTGATCGCGGCGGGCTCGGCGGCGAGGGTTGGCGTGGCGATGAAAAGGCCGGCAGCCAGAACCAAGGCGGCGAGCGCGCCCCCTCCGTCTCGTCGCGTATCCGCGTCGATCCACCTCCCCCGCAAGCGGGGCAGGAGGGTTTTCTCCTCACCCGTGAAACGGGGGAGGTGGCGCGCTGCGGATACGCAGCGTGACGGAGGGGGCGCTCTACGCATCACTGAACCGCAATTTCGAACGGACCCGCCGGCAGCCCCGACGCGTCGAACAGGTTGAAGGTCGGGCTGTCGGCCCAGGCGAAGCGGACCTTGGAGCCCGCGCCGGTCAGCACCACGGTGTTCCCGTCGATCTTGCCGTCCGCCCAGCGGCAGCTCGCCGCGCACAGCTCGAAGCCGATGACCCGATCCGAGCCCCGCGCCACCAGGCGGCCGCCGACCTGGGCGAAGGTCACCACCACGGTGTCGCCCACGCGCTTGGCCGAGACGACCTCCGGCCCCGTGGTCACGGCCTCGCCGTACAGGCGGCGGGCGGCCAGGGCCAGGCGGCGGCCGACCTCCTGTTTCTCGCCCGGATGGATGTCCAGGGGATTGCCGATGTCGTGGGTGACCGCCAGGCCGGCGCGCTTGTCGGCGAAGACGGCGCGGCGCTGGGCGTCGCGCAGGGCGGCGGTGGCGAAGGTCCCCGGCTGTTCGGCGAAGGCGCCGTAGTTGGCCAGCTGCACCACCAGGAACGGGAGGTCGGCGGCCTGGCCCTGGCGGCGCTCGGCCATGAAGGCGTTCAGCAGCGGGGCGTAGGTCTGGTCGCGACCGACATTGGTCTCGCCCTGGTACCAGGCGACACCCGAATAGGCGTAGGGGCCCATGGGCGCCAGCATGCCGTTGTAGAGGGTCGAGACGCCGGCCAGGGTGTCCCACGGCGCGCGGGGCGGATCGCCGCCCGGCTTGGGCTCGATCTGGTAGGTCCAGGCGGCCAGCGGTAGGCGCGTGCCGTCGGCCAGGGTCAGGGCGCGTTTCGCGGGATCGCCGTACATGCCGCCGTTGGCATAGGTGTCGTAGGCCGAGACCACGATGACGTTCTTGCCGGCCTTCAGCGTCCCGGCGGCCAGCGGATAGGTCCGGTCCAGCCACGAGCCCGAGGTCGCGCCGATGCCCCCGCCGTTGACATAGGTGGTGTCCATCTCGTCGACCTGGCCGACGGTCAGGGTGGAGGCTTGCCTGGCCTGGGCGGCGGTGAGGGTGACCTCGGCCTTGAACCAGACTACGCCGTTGAACTCGGCCAGGGCCGGTACGCCCCAGCGCTCCCAGACGCCCAGGCCGTTGGGCGCGGCGGTCCAGGCGCCGGCGCCGGTCCACGGGGTGGCCGTGTCGCCCGGATGCTTGGCGGTCCACCAGCCCTTGATCGTTTCGCCCCAGCGGCGGTTGGCGGCGGCGGGATCCTTGATCGACAGCTCCAGGGTGGCGATGGCGTCGTCATAGCCGCCGACCTTGCGCAGGGCGGCCGGGGTCATCCAGGCCTCTATCCCTGATCCGCCCCACGAGGCGTGGACCAGGCCCAGCGGGACATGCCGAGTCTTCTGCAGCTCGCGAGCGAAGTAGAAGCAGGCGGCCGAGAAGCCGCCGACGGTGTCCTTGTTGGTCGGCTTCCAGACCGGCGGCTTCTTGAAGTCGGCGGCGGGCGCGCGGCCGTCGGCCTTCTCGACCGTGACCATGCGGAGGGTGTCGTTGGGCGCGCCGTTGTTGATCTGGTTCCAGGCGTCGCCCGAGGCGGAGACCTGCATCTCCATGTTCGACTGGCCCGAGCACAGCCAGACATCGCCGACCAGGACGTCGGAGGCGGTCGCGCCGCCCGAGGGGGCGGAGGCGGTGATCTGGTAGGGACCGCCGGCGGGCGTGGCCGGGAAGTCGACGCGCCAGGCGCCGTCAGCGCCGGCCTTGGCGGTCAGGGTCTGGCCGGCGAAGGACGCTGTGACGGTCTCGCCGGGCTTGGCCGCGCCGAACACGGGCAGCGGCCGGTCGCGCTGGACGACGGCGTGGTCGGAGAACAGGCCGTTGAGGAGCGCCAAATTTTCTTGGGAGGACTGGGCGGCGGCTGGCGAGGCGGCAAGGGCGGCCAGCAGGATCGGCAAGGCGCGGCGCATGGGTGTTCTCCTCCCTCAAAGATCCTCCCCCGCGATGCGGGGGAGGTGGCCCAGAGGGCCGGAGGGGGCTAGCTGGTCTTCAGCCGCATTTGCCCCCTCAGTCGCTCCGCGACAGCTCCCCCGTATCACGGGGGAGCATCTTGGCGCCTCAAGCCACCGTTAGCGTCGTCGCCTTCAGGTCCACCGAGTTCGGACCGACCAGGATCTTGAAATCCCCCGGCTCGACGACCCGCTTCATGTCCAGGTTCCACATCCACAGGTCCGACGGCTTGATCTCGAAGGTCACCGTCGTCTTGGCGCCGGCCGTCAGGGTCACGCGCTTGAAGTGTTTCAGCTCCAGCACCGGACGGGTGACGCTGGCCTCCTCGTCGTGGACATAGAGCTGCACCACCTCGTCGCCGGCGACCTTGCCGGTGTTGGTGACATCGACCTCGACCTTGACGCTCTCGGTCGCGCCGATCCTGGCCTTGGCCAGGCGCGGGGCCGAGATGTCGAAGCTGGTGTACGACAGGCCGAAGCCGAACGGATACAGCGGGCTCGTATCCCCCAGCAGATAGCCGCGGCGGGCCGTGGGCTTGCGGTTGTAGAAGATCGGCAACTGGCCGACGTCGCGCGCGATGCTGACCGGCAGCTTGCCGCCCGGATTGGCGCGGCCGAACAGCACGTCGGCGGCGGCGTTGCCGGTCTGCTCGCCCAGGTACCAGCCCTCGATGATGGCGTCCGCGCGCTGGGCCAGCAGGTTGATCGACAGCGGGCGGCCGTTCAGCAGGAACACCACGGTCGGCTTGCCCAGGTCGAAGATCGCCTTGGCCAGGTCGTTCTGCTGGCCGATCAGATCGAGACTAGCGCGGTCGCCCAGGTGGGCGTCGGCCCAGGCCTCGCGGCTGGTCTGCTCGTTGTCGCCCAGGACCATGACCACCACGTCGGCGTTTTTGGCCACTTCAACCGCCTCGGCGATCAGCTTGGCGTTGACGGCCGGGTCGACCAGCTTGACCTCGTCCTGGGCCCAGATGCGCGACTCGGTGATGCGCACGGCCTCGGCGTAGTCCAGCTGGAAGCCTTGGGCCTTGGCCTCGGCGGTCAGGCCCTCGTGGATCGAGACCACGTGGCGCGGGATGTCGGAGTAGCCGCCGATCGGGGTGTCCTTGGCGTGGGTCCCGAGCAGGGCCACGCGCTTGACCTTCTTGCCGTCCAGCGGCAGCAGGCCGCCCCCACTCTTGCTTTCGTTCTTGAGCAGGACCACGGCCTTGCGGGCGGCCTCGCGGGCCAGGGCGACGGCGTCCGGCGTGGCGGTCTTGGCGTCGGCGGTCTTCTCGTCGCAGTAGGGGTTCTCGAACAGCCCGCCCTCGAACTTCATCTTCAGAACGCGGGCGACGGCGGCGTCGACCTCAAACTGCGGGATGCGGCCGTCCTTCACCAACTGCGGGATCAGGGCGTAGGCCTCGCCGTCGGGCAGCTCGACATCGACGCCGGCGTGCAGGGCCATCACGGCGGTCTGGCCTAGGTCCGTGGTCAGCTTGTGGCGGGCGATCAGTTCCTTGATCGCGAAGTAGTCGCTCTGGATCGAGCCCTTATAGCCCCACTCCTCGCGCAGGACCTTGGTCAAGAGCCAATGATTGGCGTGCGAGGGGACGCCGTCGATCTCGTTGTACGACGGCATGACCGCGCGCACCGGCAGCTCGGTCACCGCCCGCTCGAACGGCGGGAAGAAGTTCTCGCGCAGGGTGCGCTCGGCGATCTGGGCCGGACCGACATTGGTGCCGTTCTCGGGCTGGCCGTGGCCGGTCATGTGCTTGAGGGTGACGAAGACCTTGTCCTTGGCCAGCGGCAGGGTCGTCCCCTGGAAGCCGCGGATGGCGGCCAGGCCGATCTCGGCGCAGACGTGCGGGTCCTCACCATAGGTCTCCTCGATACGGCCCCAGCGCGGGTCGCGGGCCACGTCGACGACCGGGGCCAAGGCCAGGTTCGAGCCCCGGGCGCGCATCTCGCGGGCGGCGACGGCGAAGATCTTCTCGGTCAGCTCGGTGTCGAAGGTCGAGGCCAGGGCGATGGCCTGCGGGAAGCTGGTCGCGTCACGCGCTACGTAGCCGTGCAGGGCCTCGTCGTGCATCAAGAGCGGGATGCCTAGGCGGGTCTTTTCCATCGCCCACTTCTGGGCGGCGTTGGTGTAGCGGGCGGTTTCCCTGGCGTTGCGGTTGATCGCGCCGTCGTCGGCGCCGGCCGCCGCGTCGATCACCGTGGCCGGCTTGGCGCCCTTGCGGTCGGACGGACGCGAGATCTGGCCCAGGCCATTGGGGAAGTTCTTGGTCGCCTGTTCGGGCGAGAACTCGCCAGCGTCGGTCTGGATCTTGGCCTTGGTCAGCCAGATGCCGACCAGCTGGGCGGCCTTCTCCTCCAGCGTCATGCGGCCCAGCAGGTCCTGGACGCGGGCGTCGATCGGCTGGGCCGGATCCTTGTAGAGCGGCTTGTCGCCTTTCCCGGCCTTTTCAGCGGCCTGGACAAGACCCGGCATGGCGGCCGCGGACAGGGCGGCGAGGCTCGCGCCGAACAGGCGGCGGGTGAGGGTGGTGGTCATCCTGGCGTTTCCCCCTAGGCCTGTCCTTTGGACAGGCCGTCGTGTTTTTAACTTGGAGCGCGACTACCGCCGAAACCGCTAGGCACTTTCGGCTGTCGCGCTCCGGCTGCGCAATGGCTGTAGCGGCTCTGAGCGGCCGCCGTTGCCTGGCACTATGGGGGCAGTTGTCAGACCACTCAAGGCTGAAATGGTACCGGTCTCATTTCTCGCGAGCGCGGCGAGCTAGCGCAGGGCCTTGGACTGGGTGGACGGTGCGACATGGACTTCGTCCATCCAGGCCGGCCAGGCGGTCGTCGGCCGTCGCGCCCGACAGTCGCAGGCGATCCTCGACGACCACGTACTCGGTGGTCCGGGGCCCGGCCGCGACCACGCGCTGAACGACGACCCGACTGAGGTGGCGGCTGACATCCAGGGGCTTGCCCAAGTTCGGTAGGGGACTGCCTGGACTCAACGTCAGCTTGGCCATAAGCCTTGCGAACAACTTCCGGGGGGAACCATGAAAGTTAGATTCGCCGCCGCGCTGGGGGGGCTGGCGCTGCTCGTCTCCACGTCGGCCTTCGCCGCCGAGATTCTGATCCCAGAGGGCACCGAACTGGGCATGCGTCTCGAGGACGCGCTGTCCAGCCAGACGGCCAAGGAAGGCGACCGCTTCACGGTCAGCTTGGACGACAACGTCAAGCTGCCCGACGGCACGATCCTGCGCGCCGGCTATCGCGGCGTGGGCGAGGTCGTCGAGGCGCGCGACAACGGCATGCTGGGCAAGAACGGCAAGCTGAACGTGCGTCTGCTCTACATGAAGGTCGGCGACGACCGGGTCCGCCTGCGCGCCAACCGCGGCGCCAAGGGCGAGACCCGCGTGGGCGCCACTGTCGCCACGGTGATCCTGTTCTGGCCGGCCGCGCCCTTCATCCGGGGCAAGGACGTCAGCATCAAGAAGGGCACGGTGATGACGGCCTATGTCGACCAGGACGTGAAGGTCGCCTCGCCCGTGCCGCCGCCGCCGGTTTCCGACTAGGATTGCAGACGCAAAAAAGGGCCCGCTTGGGAGAGGGAGCGGGCCCTTTTCGGTACGCGTTCAGAGGGATTGAACAGTCAGGAAAGTGACACAAGTGTCGGCTTCCCGCCCTTCCCCAAATCGTCGCAGGCTGCGAGTGGCTCGCAACCTGGCGGCGACCTCTCGTCTTCTACTTGCGCGGCGCCAGGATGTCGTCCAGGCGCGACGGGACGCCAGGGATCTTCTCCAGGCGCGGGTAACGCAGGCCGCCGCGATAGTCGATCTTGACCATGCGGTAGCGGCCGCCGTCCTTGATCAGCAGTTCGACCAGCGGGTTTTCCGGCTTGATGGCGGCGGTGACCGCCGATCTGAGCTTGTCGCCGTCAAAGGCGTCACCGTTCACGGCCACGACCGTCAGGCCCTGGGTCAGGCCGGCCTTGAACGCCGGGCCGCCCCACTGCACGTCGCTGATCATGCCGTCCGAACCGACCGACAGGCCCAGCGAGTAGCTGAGGCTGGTGCTCTTGTTCTGGGTCTCGGCCGACTTCATGAACTCGGTCGGCGTGTCGGTATAGACCAGCTTGTAGCCGCCGCGGGCATAGCCATCCAGCGGGGCCTTTTCCTGCACGTCCTGGATGCGGGTCTTCAGGAACGTGGCCCAGTCATAGGCATAGACGCCGTTCAGCGTGCTGACCACGTCCTCGAGCGTGTAGGTGCGCGGCACGTACGAGCCGTTGTCGACGCCGAAGAAGGCCTTGGCGAAGTCGTCCAGCGACTTCTTGCCGCCGGTCTTCTCGCGGATCAGGGTGTCGGCGTCGAGCCAGACCATCAGGCCTTCCGAATAGTAGTCCTCGCTGCGCTGCCAGCTGAGCCACGACAGCGGCTTGCGGTTGGCGATGATCGGGTCGTTGGTGGTGTCCTGCACCGGGCGCCAGTCGCGGCCGCGACGGTTGTCGTAGAGGGCGGCGGTCGAGGCCAGGCTGTCCAGGGCCTGCTGCTTGGTCAAGAGGCCCGAGCGGGCGGCCAGGACGTTGCCCCAGTACTGGGTCTGGCCCTCATAGACCCACATCATGCTGTCGCGCATCGGCACGTTCAGGTTGGGGGTCCACAGGTCGGCGGCGCGGCGGAACTTGCCGTTCCACGAGTGGGTGTATTCGTGGCTGAGCAGGTCGCGGCGCACGAAGCTCTTGTCCCACTCGGTGAAGTATTTCGGAACCACGCGGTTCTCGGACGAGCGGTGGTGTTCCAGGCCGATGCCGCCGATCTTGTCCGACAGGGCGACCAGGAAGTCGTAGTGGTCGTAGTGGTGCGCGCCGTACAGCTTGTAGGCCTGCTGCACCAGGTCCTTGTGGATCTGGATGTGCTCGGGCTTGGCGTCCAGCAGCTCGGGGCTGTCGGCGACCAGGTTCAGGCGCACGGGCGCGGGGCCGGTCGGGTCCAGGTCGATCGACTTGAAGTATTTGCCGGCGAAGATCGGCGAGTCGACCAGGGTCTCGACCGTGGTGGTCTTGAAGGTGGTCGTGGCGCCGTCGGTCTTGGCGATTTCCAGCGCGGTGGCCAGCTTCCAGCCGTCGGGCAGCTTGACGCTGGCGTTGATCGGGATCTGGCGGGTGTAGTAGCCGGCCGGGTACAGGGTCACCTGCAGCCATTGCAGGTTCAGCATCTCGGGCGTGACTTCGGTGCGGCCGACCTTGGCCTCGACGGCGGTCAGGAACTGGTAGCTGATCGAAATCTCGGTGACGCCGGCCGGGACGTCGACGTGGAAGGCGTTCACGGCCACCACGTCACGGGTCCAGGGGATGCGCTTGCCGTTGGCGGTGACGACCAGGCCCGCCAGCTTGTCCAGGTCGTTGCGCGGCGAGTGACCGCCCGGGACCCACTGCGGATACAGGAACACGAAGTCGCCGGCCTTGCTGACCGGCATGGTCGTGGTGACGTTCCAGATCTTGCGGTCCAGGTCGGTGGCGTCGACGGCCACCTTCAGCGTGCCGGCATAGGGCGCATCGCGCGGCGCTTCGATCGGTGGGGTGGCGGAGGCGGACTCCGGCATCGGCTGGTTGGCGGCCTGGGTGGGGACCTGGGCCAGAGCTGCGGTCGCGACCAGCGACAGGACGGAAACGGAGAAGAACAGCGCTTTCACGAAACACCCCAATGCGGCGCGCGGGCTCCCTCCCGCGGCGAAGAAGCCGGGATGTTTGTGTCGTTAACCCGTGCTTGTCGAGGACAAGTTCGTCTCCGTATGCAGAACATGGGTACGCGGAGCGCTCTTCCGTTTCCGGACGGAAACAAAGCGACGCGGACGCAATCGGAAGGGCCGGTTAACAGGGTATTCGGCGCAACATAAAAATATGCATATATCTTTATGTTGCGCCGGCGGTAGGCGGTGGCGGGGTAGGGAAAACGAGATGCTCCCCCGCGATGCGTGGGGCTCTTTACAGCGGATCCGACAGCGGCACGGTCGTCGCCGTCGTCCCGGTCCCGCGGTCTATGCGCAGGTTGTTCTGGACGTTGTCGACGCCCGTCACGCTCTCGGCCAGGGCCTCGGCGCGCTTCTTGTCCTCGCGCGAGCGGACCGAGCCGGTCAGGGTGACGTCGCCGTCCAAGACCGCGACCTCGATGTCGCTGGCGTTCAGCCAGCTGTCGTCGGTCAGGCGGTCGCTGACATCCTCGCGGATGCGCTCGTCCGAGCGGCGATAGCCCTTGGGCCCGCGCCCGCGATGGGCGCCGTCTTCCTGGCGGCGGTGCAGGGCGTCCTGGTCGCCCATCCACGAGGAGACCTCGTCGCGGGCCCGGTCGAACCAACTGCGCTCTTCTTCATGCCGCCGGTCGGGACCGAACGAGCGATAGGGGTCATGATTGCCGTAGGCCCCGCGATAGCTGCGCTCGCGGGCTTCGACGTCGCGGTCGTGGTGATCGAAATAGCGTTCGTCGCCATAGTCGGCCGTGCGGCTGGAATAGCCGCTGGCGCCGTCGCCGTAGCCGCGCGTCCCTTGCTGGGCCGCGCGCAGGAACTCGCCGCCGCCCCGGCGCGGGCCACGATAGCTTTCGCGCGTGGCGTCCTGCCCGTACGAGCGGTCATAGCCGGAATTGGCGTAGCTGGTGCGCTCGGGGCCGGGGCGGCGCTGGGCGTCGTAGCCGTAGGGGCGGTCCTGACGGTTGTAGTCCTGGCGGTTGCGGTCGAAATCGCCGTCGGCCTCGACATCGAAGCGGCCTTCGCGATCATTCCATCTCTGGGGCATGGGTCTTCTCCGTGGCGTTCTGGGAAGCTGCGGGCGCGTCAAGGCGCCCCGGCTCTCAAAACGGGCGGTGCGGAGTCGGTGTTCCTAATGCCGAGCTTTGACAGGTTAATCTGTGGGTAACCTGTTAAGAGTCGTTTGCGGTCTGTGGAGAGGGCGAATCGCCCTGTTCGGAACTTGGTGCGACCTGTTTTGACAGGGCGGGCTTCCAAATAGGGTCCGGCGTTTTCGGGTCCGCCAACCCTTTGTCAGCCAGCTATATGCGTTTCGACGACCGCTTCCTTGAAGAACTGAAATCCCGCCTTCGCCCGTCCGACGTCGTCGGCAAGTCGGTGAAGCTGCGGCGGCAAGGGCGCGAATATGCGGGGCTGTCGCCGTTCACCAAGGAGAAGAGCCCGTCGTTTTTCGTCAACGACGAGAAGGGCTTCTACCACTGCTTCTCTAGCGGCAAGCACGGCGACATCATCAGCTTCCTGCAGGAGACCGAGCGGCTCACCTTTAGCGAGGCCGTAGAGCGGCTGGCAGCCGAGGCCGGCATGAGCCTGCCCGCCGTCGACCCGCAGATGGCCCGCGAGGAGCAGAAGCGCTCGTCCCTCGGCGACTGGATGGAACTCGCAGCAGCCTGGTTCGAGGCCGAGCTGCGTCGGCCCGGCGGCCAGACCGCCCGCGCCTATCTGGAAAGGCGCGGCCTGCCCGAGAAGGAGTGGGGCCGTTTCCGCATCGGCTTCTCGCCCAACAACCGCACGGGGCTGAAGGACTATCTGGTCGCCAAGGGCGCCAAGCCAGGCGACCTGGTCGACGCCGGCGTGCTGATCTCGCCCGAAGACGGGGGGCAGCCCTATGACCGCTTCCGCGACCGTATCATCTTCCCGATCACCGACAGCCGCGGGAAGGTGGTTTCGTTCGGCGGTCGGGCGATGGATCCCAACGCCCGCGCCAAGTACCTGAATGGTCCCGAGACAGGCCTCTTCCATAAGAGTCGGGTGCTGTACGGCCTATTTGAGGCCCGCAAGATTCTGCACGACGGTCAGACAACTGCGCCGGGATCGCGAACGCCGATCGTGGTTGTTGAAGGTTATATGGACGTCATCGCCTGCCAGCGCGCTAACGTGCCGGCCGTGGCGGCCATGGGCACGGCCCTGACCGAGGAGCAGATGGAGGCCCTGTGGCGCCTGCATCCCGAACCCACCCTGTGCTTTGACGGCGACAAGGCTGGCCAGCGCGCCGCCGACCGCGCCATCGATCGCGCCCTACCGCTATTGAAGCCTGGGCGCTCGTTTCGTTTTTCGATGCCGGTTGGCGGTAAAGACCCTGATGACGTGCTGCGCGATCAGGGGCCTGAAGCGCTGCGGGCCCAGCTTTCCGATACGAAGCCCTTTGTGCGAGCTTTGTTCGAGCGCGAGCTGAATGTTGAGCCGCTTGAGACGCCTGAGCAGAGAACGAGCCTGAAGGTTCGGCTCCGTACTTTGGCAGCTCAAATTGCCGACAAGGAACTTGGCGGTGAGTACAAAGGTGAATTGCTCGATCTTTGGGATGAAGAGCGTGCATCGCGCCGCATCAGGCCAGATGTGGGTGACAGCGCCCGTGCAATGGTGCGCCACCGCGAAGACCTACGACGCGGTCGCAGAATGGAGCAGCGAGCCGGAGCATCGCCTGAGGCTCGAGTTGCTGCTAAGCGTCTTAGCGAGCGTCCATCTCCATTTTCTTCAGCGCTGGCGTTCGCGATGCTTCAGCGGCCGGATATCGTCGGCGGCCAAATCGAAAAACTGATGAACCAGGGTCTAGGCAACGAGGTCCTGGATAAAATTGTCGGTGAGGTTGCCAATCTATTCCTGGATAATCACGCTGGTGACTATGACTTCATTAGGAAGCGTCTAAGCGCGATTGGTATCGACGATGGAACGTTCGAAAATATCAAGATGAGCGCTTCGTACGTGAGAGAGCTTGGCGTCGATGGTGAGGCTGACAAAGTACGGGAGCTTTGGTCCCTGGCTTTTGATCTTTTTGTGAGATTTCTCTCACTTGAGAAGGCTATCGAGGAGGTGAAGGAAGACCTCCGCTATGGTGAAAACTACAAGGTTTTCGTGGAGATGAAGACCGAACGGGATACCGTTAAGCGGTTGATCGACAGCGGTGCTTGGGCCGACCCAAGCCAAGTTTCGCACGTGTTGCACTAGAATTCGGACGTAGTCTGCGCGCATTACGCGCTGCAAATTTTGCGATCGTGACCCGCGCCATCTTGACACCGGCGTCACCCAAAGCCACATGCCGACTCAAGGAACTGCCAAGCAACTGACTGACATCGCTCGGGCCGCCGCAGCGCGCGCCCTATACCGAAACAGGATGTCACCCTCGTTGCCGCACCAGGTCCCCAGCGGTCGTCGACCCGATCAGGGAAGACGCCAGGCCGCGCCCACGCCTTTGGGCCTCCGCCGGGTTTCCCGCGGAGCGTTCGCACATGGCGAAAAGGGCGCGCTTAGGCGGCTTCTGACGGGAACGTGATCACTGGGCGTGCGCTGAGTCACAGCGACGACCGGACGGGCAGCGCCTTTTCGAAACGGATTTTCTCGGCGCCGCGCTTGCAGAGCTGGCGGTGTCGACTTCGGAGAGCTTGATGAGCAACAATTCCTCGGCCGAGACGGAAGCGCCCGAAGCCACCGGTGGTGACGGTCCTCTGCTCGACCTGACCGACGCCGGCGTAAAGAAGTTCATCAAGCAGGCCAAAGCCCGCGGCTATGTCACGATGGACGAGCTGAACAAGGTGCTGCCGTCCGAGGAAGTCAGCCCCGACGCCATCGAAGACACGTTGGCCATGCTCAGCGAGATGGGCGTCAACGTCGTCGAGGCCGAAGAAGACGCCGAAGGCTCGGAAGGCGGCGAGGTCGCCACCCGTGACGAGAACACCGCCGTCATCACCAGCGACAAGCCGGCCGCCTACGACCGCACCGACGACCCCGTGCGCATGTATCTGCGCGAGATGGGCTCGGTCGAGCTGCTGTCGCGCGAGGGCGAAATCGCCATCGCCAAGCGCATCGAAGCCGGCCGCGACACCATGATCCGCGGCCTGTGCGAGTCGGCCCTGACCTTCGAAGCCATCATGGTGTGGCGCGAGGAACTGGGCACGGGCCGCATTCTGCTGCGCGAAGTGATCGACCTGGAAGCCACCTACGCCGCGATCAACGGCGTGGCCGCCCAGCCGGCCGCCGACGAGGAGGCCGAGCCGGCCGAACCCGTCGACGACGAAGCCGGCGGCGAGCAGAAGGCCGAGGGCGAAGGCGGCGAGGACGAGGACGACTTCGACGACGGCGCAGGGCCCACCGTCAGCGCCATGGAAGGCGAACTGCGCGAAGGCGTGATGGCCATCCTGGACGCCATCGCCAGCGAGTTCGAAAGCTTCCGCAAGCTGCAGGACAAGCTGGTCGGCAGCCGCCTGAAGGGCGAGGACCTGACCGACGCCGACCGCAAGGCCTATGAAGGCCTGTCGGCGACGATCATCCAGCACCTGAAGACGCTGAAGCTGAACAACAACCGCATCGAGGCTCTGGTCGAGCAGCTCTATGCGATCAACAAGCGCCTGATCGGCCTGGAAGGCCGCCTGCTGCGCCTGGCCGACAGCTACGGCATCAGCCGCGGCGAGTTCCTGAAGGCCTATTTCGGCTCGGAGCTGAACCCGACCTGGGCTGAACAGGTCAAGGGCATGGGCGTGCGCTGGACCAAGTTCGTCGAGAACGACAGCCAGTCGGTGACCGACATCCGCGGCGAGATCGCCGCCCTGGCCACCGAGACCGGCGTGCCGATTGACGACTATCGCCGTATCGTCCAGACCGTGCAGAAGGGCGAGCGCGAGGCCCGTCAGGCCAAGAAGGAGATGGTGGAAGCCAACCTCCGTCTCGTGATCTCGATCGCCAAGAAGTACACCAACCGCGGCCTGCAGTTCCTGGACCTGATCCAGGAGGGCAATATCGGCCTGATGAAGGCGGTCGATAAGTTCGAATACCGCCGCGGCTACAAGTTCTCGACCTACGCCACCTGGTGGATCCGTCAGGCGATCACCCGCTCGATCGCCGACCAGGCGCGGACCATCCGTATCCCGGTGCACATGATCGAGACGATCAACAAGATCGTCCGCACCAGCCGCCAGATGCTGCACGAGATCGGCCGCGAGCCGACCCCGGAAGAGCTGGCTGAAAAGCTGGCCATGCCGCTGGAAAAGGTCCGCAAGGTCCTGAAGATCGCCAAGGAGCCGATCAGCCTCGAAACGCCGATCGGCGACGAGGAAGACAGCCACCTGGGCGACTTCATCGAGGACAAGAACGCCGTCCTGCCGATCGACGCGGCCATCCAGTCCAACCTGCGCGAAACCACCACCCGCGTGCTGGCCTCGCTGACCCCGCGTGAAGAGCGCGTGCTGCGCATGCGTTTCGGCATCGGCATGAACACCGATCACACCCTGGAAGAAGTCGGCCAGCAATTCTCGGTCACCCGCGAACGCATCCGCCAGATCGAGGCCAAGGCGCTGCGCAAGCTGAAGCATCCGAGCCGGAGCCGGAAGCTGCGGAGCTTCCTGGACTCATAAGGGTTCCGGTCCGTTCAGACGAAGACGCCCCGGTCGAAAGACCGGGGCGTTTTTGTTTAGGCGGCTTGCTAGCCCATCCCCTTGAGGGAGATGAAGGCTTCGCCCACCGTGCCGATATCCTCCATATTGAAGCCTCGATAGCGCATATCCGGAACCCATGACCCCGAAAGTGGCTGGACATCGAAGCTGATTTCAAAGCCGGTTCGGTTAGCAAAGCCAATTTGCACACCGCCACCTATGTCTTGTCGGTACGTATTCTTGAGCGTGGACCGAATATATCTTAGCGCGGACCGGTTAGCGGGTGAATAGGAGGGATCTGGATCTTCGGGCAATGTGGAAATTCCTTGCCTGACGGATTCCTTTTCGCTTCCCAAGATCTCGACGGTTCCCGCGGAGGAGCAGGCTGTGCGCATAGACACTGCGCCATCATTTTGCGCCGTCTCGATAGCGATTGCGGAAACTGCATTGATTTCTGAATCCCAGCCAACGAGCAGGCATTCGCAACGAGGATCGCCGCCGGTGGCTCCAACACCTTTGGCGTATGCCTCGAGAAACTTTCCAAGATGGCTCGCAAAGTGAGCCAAGGAGGGCAGGCTGCTTTCACCGACGGTGACTAGCCTTGACCAAAGGGGGACCACCGCAGCATACGCTTGAAGCGCGATCAGGGAGCTACCGGCATAGGCAAAGCCAAAGGTTGTGCGTGAAGCCGTCTGATCGAAGAAGCCCGAGTTTGCCGAGCGGGCCAGATGAACAGGTATTTCTAGTATTTTCGCTCCATGATCGGTCAGTACGGATTGGCCGACATGTCCTGGTTGCGAAATCCTACTGTCGCTGACCATCCACAGGAGGTCAGGGCCAGGCTCTCTCCAAGCGATCACAACTGTCATGTGAGATCCACCAACCCAGCGTCGCTACGCGACCCTTAGCTACTTCGGGGCAAGTGTCAGCTAGCACCAGTCTTCAGAGATATGGAGCACGGAGAACGCCCGGTCATAGGACCGGGGCGTTTTTGTTTAGGGAGTCCGCGTATTCCCTCTGCTCCCCCTTTGGGGGAGCTGTCGGCGAAGCCGACTGAGGGGGCGTCGCCGGCATAGGCCGAGCTGCCCCCTCCGGCCCTCTGGGCCACCTCCCCCAGAAGGGGAGGAGAGAGCAGAGCTCCCCTCCGCGAAGGCAGGTGGCGGGGCGCCAAGCCCTCAGCTCATATCCCGCACCTTCTCCGCCAGCTTCTCGGCCTGGCGCTCCAGGTCATCCGCCTGGCCCGGCAGCTTGCGGGCGACGTCCAGGAGTTCCTCGTCGGTGGCTTCGTTACCCCGCGCGCGGTTCTCGGCGATCTGCTTGGCGCGGTAGGCGGGGTCGCGCAGGCGGACGGCTTCCTCACGCATCTGGCGGGCGCCGGCGCGCATCTGGCCCACGCCCTTGGTCATCTCGACGCGAGCCAGCTGCATGGCCTGGACCCGGATGCGTTCGCCGTTGCGTCGGGCGTCCTCGCCGGCCCGGCGGGCCTGGTCGCTGATGCGGCGGGCGTCCTCGGCCGAGAGGCGGGCGTGTTCGGCGGCGATGCGGGCGGCGGCTTCGATCTCGCCGCGATGGGCTTCCACCTCGAGACGGGCGTCTTCGGCGATGCGGCGGGTGTCCTCGGCCGACAGGCGGACCAGTTCGGCCTGGGCGCGGGCGTGTTCGGCGTCCTGGCGGGCTTCCTCGATGGCCTTGATGTCGGCGTCGCTCAGCCCGCGGTGCGAGAAGGCGTAGGTCCAGCCCTTGGCCGGCGGCGCGGGCGGGGCCGGCGGAGCGGGAGCCGCTTCGGGCGCGGACGGCGCGGCTTCGGCGGGCGCGGCGGGCGGGACCGGGGCGACCTGGCGGCTCAGGCCGAAGGCGGCCAGCGGGGTGGCGACGATCGCCAGGGCGGCGACGGTGAGGCCCACGGTCAGCGGACGGCGGCGGTCGGGCGTGTCGGTCATCAGGCAGGCGATCCTTGTCTTGAGCGTCTTGGCGTCGGCGGCCATCGCGGTAGCGCCGTGCGGGACGGGGGAAGCGGCCAGGCGCACCAGGGTGCGGGCGTAGAGGGTGCGGTCCACGCTGCCGACGGCGGCGGCGTCGGCCGCTTCCTCGGTACGTTCGGCGAGCACCGCGTGCAGGCGCCAGACCAGCGGGTTGAACCAGAAGATGGCCAGGACCAGCCGCGACAGGATCAGGAAGATCCAGTCGTGGCGGCGCAGGTGGGCCAGCTCGTGAGCCATGATAGCCGGCGCGGTCTGCGGCTCGGCCAGGGTGGCCGGGTCCAGCAGGATGGCGCCGGGCGCGACGCCCCAGCTGAGCGGACCCGAGACCCGGTCGCTGGCCACCAGGCCCGCACGGTCGGCGGGCGCCAGGTCCTCAATGGGGGCCAGCCAGGCTGGATCGGTAACCGGCGCGCCCTTGCGGGTCCAGCGCTCCAGGGTGTTGAGGCCGACGGCCAGGCGGCCGCCGATCAGCGCCGCGCCCAGCAGCCACAGGCCGCCGGTGATCGCGCCGGCCGACATCCACCAGGGATTGGGGTCCAGTTCCACCGGAGCGGCGCTCGTGACGGGCAGGGCCACGACCGGCTCGGCCGGCAGCGGCGGCAGCAAGGCCAGTTCCAGCGGCGGCAGCATGTTCATGATCGCCGGCAGGGCCAGCAGCAGGCAGACCGCGCCGCGCAGGATGTCGACGCGCTCGACCGGGCGGCGGGTCATGGTGCGCGAGCAGATCAGGCCCGCGCCGGCGACCAGGCTGGATTTGACCAGCAGCGAGATCAGCAGGATCCAGGTCATGATTTGGTCTCCACACGCTCGTCGATGAGCGCTTCCAAGGCGGCCGCTTCTTGCGGCGTCAGGCGCTCGCCCATGCCCAGCAGGGCGGTGGCGGCGCTGGCGGCCGAGCCGGCGAAGAAGGTGTCGATCACTCGGCGCAGGGCGCTGACGGCCACCGTCTCGGTCTTCTGCACGGGGCTGAAGCGCACGCCGTCGGGACCGCTGGTCCGCTCGACCAGACCCTTGGCCTCCAGGCGCGAGAGCATGGTGCGCACGGCGCTGTCGCTGAGCGGATCCGACAGGGCGGCGCGGACCTCGGCCGTGGTGCCGGCCTCGAGCCGGCACAGGGTCTCGAAGACCTCGCGTTCGCGTCTGGGCAGGGCGTCGATCAAGGCTGGCTCCCTCACGTGTCGCTACAGGTGTAGCGCTACGCCTGTAGCGAGGGAAGTGAACTCGGCGTAATGCGTGGATCGCGCCGGGCGGCGATAGATGATCGATCCGACATTCCTGCTCATCAGGCAACGCCAAGGAAGCAGTCTGAGGTCGACATCCAGGTCACCCGCCAAGGCTCCGCCCCGGCCGCTCGGCCGTCACGGCGGACGAGAAGGCCCAGCTGATCGCGGGCGTCAGCCAGCTGCTGCTGGACGTGCCGGACAAGCCGCTGGACTCGACGTTCGTGGTCATCCAGAGGTCGAGCTGGAGAACGGGGTGTGGGCGGCGCGCCCGTACTCGAATACCGCCGGCGCCAGGCCGCCGGTCAGGTCTAGGAGGTCGTGATGACCATGTCCAACCGCGTGCTCGACCTGTTCGGCGTCGAGCTGCCGATCATCCAGGCCCCGATGGCCGGGGCGACCTCGCCGGACATGGTCATCGCCGCCAGCGACGCAGGGGGGCTGGGCTCCCTGCCCAGCGCGCTCTATTCCGAAGACCAGCTGCGCGCGGCGCTGGACACGGTGCGGGCGGGCACGAAAAAGCCGATCAACGTCAACTTCTTCAGCCACCAGAACCCGCCGGAAGATGCGGCCGTCCAGTTGGCCTGGCGCGAGCGTCTGCGGCCCTACTACATTGAGGAAGGCCTCGATCCCGACCAGCCGATCCCCGCCGCCGGCCGCGCGCCGTTCAACGACGCCTTCGCCAAGGTGGTCGAGGACTATCGGCCCGAGGTGGTCAGCTTCCACTTCGGCCTGCCGTCGCCGGAACTGGTGGACCGGGTCAAGCGCACGGGGGCCAAGGTCATCTCGTCGGCGACGACGGTGGCCGAGGCCCGATGGCTGGAGGCGCGCGGCGTCGATGCGGTGATCGCCATGGGCTTCGACGCCGGCGGCCATCGTGGGAATTTCCTCAGCGAAGACATGAGCCGGCAGGTCGGGACCTTCTCGCTGGTCCCCCGCATCGTCGACGCCGTCTCGGTCCCGGTGATCGCGGCCGGCGGCATCGCCGACCGGCGCGGGGTGCTGGCCGCCTTGGCCCTGGGCGCCGAGGCCGCCCAGGTCGGCACCGCCTATCTCTTCACCCCCGAGGCGGCGATCTCGGACGTCTATCGGCAAGCGCTGAGGTCGGCCGAGGAGGTCACGGCGGTGACCAACCTCTTCACCGGCCGCCCGGCGCGCGGGATCGTCAACCGGCTGATGGACGAGGTCGGTCCGCTGTCTGACATCGCGCCCGCCTTCCCCACCGCCGGCGCGGCGGTGCTGCCCCTGCGCAAGGCCGCCGAGGCGGCCGGGCGCGGCGACTTCAGCTCCCTGTGGGCCGGCGAGGCGTTCCGCGCCAGCCAGCCGATGGGGGCGGGGGCGCTGACGCGGGTGCTCGCGGGCGTCTAATCCTTCCTGTCATCCCGGCCGCAGCGCAGAGCCGGGATGACAAAAGAGGGGAGCTAGAGCATTTTCCGATCCGAACGGATCGGTGAAATGCTCCAGACGGACGCTACGCCCGGGCGGCGTCCGAGCGGGCGTAGGGCGTGGTTTCCAGGGCTCGCGCGACGGTGGCGATCAGGTCCTCGCGGCGGATCGGCTTGGCCACGTGGTCGTCCATGCCGGCGGCGCGGCAGCGGGCGATCTGCTCGGGCAGGACGTCGGCGCTGAGGGCCACGATCGGGATGGCGGCGATGGGCGTCGGCAGGGCGCGGATGGCGCGGGTGGCGGCCAGGCCGTCCATCCCCGGCATGTGGACGTCCATCAGCACGAGGTCGAAGTCGCCGGACTGCACCGCGTCCAGGGCCTGGCGCCCGTCGTCGGCGGTGACGACCTCGCAGCCGGCCAGGGTCAAGAGGGCCTTGCCCAGCTCGCGGTTCATCGGGTGGTCGTCGACCAGCAGCACGCGGGCCGCGCGCTCGGGCGTCGCGGTCGTCGGGCCTTCGGGCGCCACGGGCAAGGTCGCCGGCTCGGCGGCCAGGGTGATCCAGAAGCGCGCGCCGTGTCCCAGCTGGCTCTCGACCCCGATCTCGCCGCCCATGCGGTTGACCAGCGCCTTGCTGATCGCCAGGCCCAGGCCGGTGCCGCCATAGCTGCGGCTGATCGAGCTGTCGGCCTGGGAAAAGCGCTGGAACAGGCGCGCCTGCACCTCCGGCGCGATGCCGATGCCGGTGTCGATCACCTCGAAGCGCAGCAGGCCCGGCGTCGGACCGGCGGTCAGACGCACGGTGACGCCGCCTTCTGAGGTGAACTTCAGGGCGTTGGCCAAGAGGTTCAGCAGCACCTGGCGCAGGCGGGTCTCGTCCAGCGACACGGGCTGGTCGACATCGCCCTCGCCCTCGGCGGTGCAGACGGTGCGCAGATAAAGGCCCTTGGCGGCGGCCTCGGGGGCGATGATGGCCACGGCGTCGCGCAGCAGGGCCGACGGCGAGGCCGGGGTCAGGGTCAGGTCCAGGCGCCCGGCCTCGACCTTGGCGAAGTCCAAGAGGTCGCCGACGATCTCGGCCAGGGAGCGGCCGGCGCGACCGACCAGGTCCAGGCGGCGGCGATTCTCGGGCGACAGCTGCGGGTCGTCGGCGACCAGCGAGGCAAAACCTAGAATGCTGTTCAGCGGCGTGCGGATCTCGTGGCTGATGGTCGCCAGGAAGTCGGACTTGGCCTGGCTGGCGGCCTGGGCGCGGGCCTGGGCGGCGCGGGCGGCCGACTGGCGGCGCAGCAGCAGGGCCTGCAGGCGCGCCTGGCGGCTCAGGGCCAGGGCGGCCACGAAGCTGACGGCGTACAGCACGACGTGGAACAGCAGGGCGTGGCGCAGCGGGCCCAGGGCGACCTTGATGTCGATGCCGGTGCGATGAAGCACGGCCGGAATGGCCACGGCCAGCGAGGTGGTGACGATCACCGCCACCGCGCGCGGCCCGCCTCGGAACGCCGCCAGCAGGGCGGGGGCGAACAGCAGCACCTGCAGGCTGGCGTCGTTGACGAACACCCATGATGAGGCCCCGATCACCAGCAGCAGGGTGGCCGCGGCCTCCAGCGGGCGGACGTGGAAACCCTCGCGGTGCCGGTGGTCGGTCAGGATCAGGATCACCGGCAGGATGACCGCTACGCCCAGCACGTTGGACGTCGTCCAGTCCTCCCAGCCCTTGAAGAAGGCCGCGCCGCGGCTGGCGGCCAGCACCCCATGGACCAGGATCGCCCCGATCGCCGTCAGAGCTGAGGCCACGACGATGACCAGGAACAGGCTGCGCGGATCGCGCACCCGGGTCGGCACCCGCATCCAGCGCAGCAGCGCCGCCGTGCCGGCCGTCTGGATCGTGTCCAGCACGGTGACGATCAGCACGAAGCGCAGCGGCGCGCCGATCAAGAGCTCCAGCACGATGTGAAGCACGCCGGTGGCGACCATGAAGCTCAGCGCCTCGCGCCGGTTCAGCACCATGAAGGCGGCGATGGCGACCGCGTTGGCGGTCCAGATCGTGGGGATGTTGTGCGTGGCGCCGGCCAGGAACAGGCTGTAGGCGAGCCCGGCGGCATAGGCGCAGATCAGGGCGACCGGCTTGGCCGACCCCTGGCCTGAACCCTGGAACGCCGTTCCCCGCTGTACGCCCACACTCACTTCGCCCCACCTCGCCCCGATGCTCGAAGACCGCGACTATGCGTCGCAAAACGTCGGTGTTTCGTTAAGGCGAGCACGGAGAGATCCTAGGCGCTGGAAGGCTTTGCTGACTGTGCAAAGCTGCACCTCATGGGCGAGTTGTTCTCTGCTGCTCATCTCCGTGGAAGCAGCCCTCACTGCTTTCCTAGGCCTTGTGCCTAGGACCCATCGTTCCGAGAGCACGGGAAGAGCAGGTGTTCGCCAACCTGGACGGCGCATCCTCTGAGAGATTGAGACCGGCTGACCCATGGGTCCTAGGCACAAGGCCTAGGAAGGCAATTGGGGGATGATCGGAGGAGTGCGGGATCTAGCCCCGCTGCCCAAATACATCCGCCAAGGCCCGGCACGTGGCCTTGGCCTTGCCGGCCTCGTCGAACAGCAGCGGCTGGTCCTTCGGGCGCTGGCCGGAGTTCCCCCGCAGCCAGGTGTTGTCGTCGCGCAGGCCCCAGATGGTGAAGGCGAAGCGCTGGCGGGCGGGCAGGGCCATGAAGGCCTCGGCGACCTCGGCGTATTTGGCGACCTGGCGTTTCACGCGATCGCCGGGCAGGGCCGGGAGGTAGTGGTCGCCCAGCGAGATATCGAGCTCGGAGAGGTGGATCGGCAGGCCGAAACTGGCCAGGTCGCGCAGGGCCTCGGCGACCGCGCCCTGGGGCAGGTCGTAGTCGATATGGGTCTGGGTGCCGATGCCGCTGAGCGGCGCGCCGCGCTTCAAGAGGCGCTCGATCAGCCGCATGAAGGTGGCGCGTTTGTTGGGCTTCAGTTCCAGGTGGTAGTCGTTGAGGAACAGCACCGCATTCGGATCGGCCTCGTGGGCGTGCTCCAAAGCCAGGGCGATGTGGTCGTCGACGCCCAGGTTGCGCGACCACAGGCAGTCCCGCAGGCGCTCGCCGTCGTCGGCGATCGGCTCGTTGACCACGTCCCAGCTGCGGGCCTGGCCGCGATAGCGACCGACGACCGCCAGGATGTAGTTGCGATAGGCGTCGGCGAAGGGCTTGCCCCGCCCGTCCAGGCGCTTGAAGGCGTCGTTCTCGTTGGCGTACCAGATCAGCGCGTGGCCGTGCAGGGCCATGTCGCGGGCCTTAGCGAACGAGGCGATGCTGTCGGGCCGGTCGAACTTGAAGCCGCCGTCCTCGCGCAGGATGTATTCCATCTTCATCTCCCACTCGGCGGTGAGTTGGGAGAACTGCTCGCCCAGCAGGTCGGCGTATTCCGGCTCGTGCAGCCAGCGTTCCTGGACGCAGCAGCCGATCGGGAAGGGCGTCAGGGTCCGCAGCGGAGGCGGCGGCGTCACGGCCGGCTGGCTCTTGGCGCCCTGGCTGCAGGCGGTCAGGGCGAGCGCCGAGGCGATCGCGGAGCGGCGGGTAATCTTGGTTGTCATCCCGGGCGAAGCGCAGCGTAGACCCGGGACCGCCACAAGCTCCGAGCTTCCGGCGGTCCCGGCTCGGCGCGCTGCGCGCTTGGCCGGGATGACAGTTTTCATCGGCCGCCCATGGCGGCGCGGCGGATGCTGACCTCGTCCATCTGAGCGGCTTCGAACTGGCCCAGCTTCTTGGCCGCCAGCGCCTTGGCCTGCTCGGCGACGTGTTCGTATTTCTTGAGGTTTTCGAAGGCTTCCGACAGGGCGTCACGGGCCCCGACTTCCTCGGCCTGGCACTGCTCGATCTGCACCAGCATGTCGGCGCGGCGGCGCTTATAGCCCTCGCGATAGCCGATCATGTACCAGCCGGCCTGGGCGTCGCCCTCGGCATTCTTGGCTTCGGCCTCGGCCTCAGCGTCCAGCATGGTGATGCGCAGTTCGGCCGCCATGCGGCGCTCATTGATCTCGGCGAGGCGTTTCTGCAGCGTCTCGACCTCGTGGTTCGAGATGCGGATCAGCGAGGCGGCCCACTTGGTCATCAGTACTCACTCGCCAGGATCTGCCCCAGGTAACCGAAAGAGTCGTCCAGAGAAGTTGCTTCTTCCTTATCCTGGCTAAGGAAAGCTTCGATCGCTGGGTTCAGGCGGATCGCGCGGTCGACCGTCGGGTCGGCCCCGGCGCGATAGGCGCCGATGCGGATCAGTTCTTCCATGTTGGCGTAGGCGGCCATCACCTGGCGCGCGCCCTTGACGATGTCGCGCTCGTGCGGGTGTTGGCAGCCCGGCATGGTCCGGCTGATCGATTTGAGGACGTTGATCGCCGGGAAGCGGCCGCGCTCGGCGATGGCGCGCTCCATGACGATGTGGCCGTCCAGGATACCGCGCGTGGCGTCGGCGATCGGCTCGTTGTGGTCGTCGCCGTCGACGAGGACGGTGAACAGGGCGGTGATCGGGGCGGCGGTGGTGCCGTCCGGGCGGATCGGGCCGGGACCGGCGCGCTCGAGCAGCTTGGGCAGCTCGGTGAAGACGGTGGGCGTGTAGCCCTTGGTGGTCGGCGGCTCGCCGGCGGCCAGGCCGATCTCGCGCTGGGCCATGGCGAAGCGGGTCACCGAGTCCATCAGGCACAGGACTTCCTGATCCTGGTCGCGCATGTACTCGCTGACCGCCAGGGTCATGTAGGCGGCCTGGCGGCGGGTCAGGGCCGGCTCGTCCGAGGTGGCGACCACGACGACGGCGCGGCGCAGGCCGTCCTCGCCCAGGGTCTCTTCCACGAACTCGCGGACTTCGCGGCCCCGCTCGCCGATCAGGCCGACGACGACGGCGTCGCAGGTGGCCTCCTTGGCCAGCATCGACAGCAGCACCGACTTGCCGACGCCCGAGCCGGCGAAGATGCCTAAGCGCTGGCCGCGGCAGGTGGTGGTGAAGACGTTCATCGAGCGCACGCCCAGGTCCAGGCGCTCGCCTACCCGGCCGCGGGCGTGGGCCGGCGGCGGCGAGGTCTTCAGGGGATAGGGGATCTCGCCCTGGGGCAGGGGGCCCAGGCCGTCGATCGGCTCGCCGAAGGCGTTGATGATGCGGCCCAGCCACGCCTTGGTCGGACGGACCACGGCGCCTTCCGGCATAATGCGGATCTCCGCGCCCGGGCCGACGCCTTCGACGGGGCCGAACGGCATCAGCAGGGCCCGGGCCTCGCGGAAGCCCACGACCTCGGCCGGCAGGGGCTTTTGGCCCAGGCGCTCGATCTCGACGCGGGCGCCGACCGACAGCCGGGTCAGCCCGCCGCGCACCTCGATCAGCAGGCCGTTCACGGCGGCCACGCGACCATAGATGGTCAGCGGATCGATACGGTCGACGGCGGCGATGAGGCTACGCAAGTGAACTCCTGAAGCACCCGTGCAGACTCGGCGATCGTGGTTAATCAGGTATGAAATTACGACCCGGCAGGTGGCTTCACCGGTGCGACCAAATGGTCGGTGAAAGGCCATGCGGTCGAAGCCGGGCGCGCTGGCGCACGGGATCTCGGCGCCGAAGCCCCGCGCCCCTTTGACGACCTGGTCGTCGTGCGGCTTGGCCAGGTTCCCGTGGACGAACTCGGCATGGTCGTCGCCAAGCTGCGAGCCGCCGGCTGGCCGGCCGAAGAAAATCCCGCTTGAGATCTGCGGCGGGGCGTCGCGGCCTCGCCAAAATGGCCAAGCTTCACCCTGCGGATCGCCACCCGCAAAGCGCGAGCATGGCGTTCAAATTCCCGCGACGGAACGCCGCAATCTCGCCTCGTGAGCGAACGGAAAGGCAGCTGGGCCTTACTGGCGTAACGCCGTTCGGGTCGTTGCAAGCGCACGGATTTTGGGGGTCTTTACCGCCGAATTAGGGGTTTCCGAGAGGCCCCTGCGACGCCTGCGACCAATGTGACCAAGGGGCCGCACGCCGCTTGCACCCGATTCGCAAATCAGATTAACCATTCGGCCAACGGAAACATTCACCATTAACCAGTCTTAAATTAACTCTACGCCACAGTGGCCGCAGGGTTTATCGGCGGACTTCCGCCTAAGACGTTCGAATACGCCAGTTTTGGCGTGGAGGGGCTCATGCGCGTACTGTTGATCGAGGATGACAGCGCGACGGCGCAGACCATCGAACTGATGCTGAAGTCTGAAGGCTTCAACGTCTATACGACGGATCTGGGTGAGGAAGGCGTCGATCTGGGCAAGATCTACGACTACGATCTCATCCTGCTCGACCTCAATCTGCCTGACATGAGCGGCATCGATGTTCTGCGCACCCTGCGGGTCGCGAAGATCAACACGCCGATCATGATCCTGTCGGGCTCGTCGGAAATCGACACGAAGGTGAAGACCTTCTCGGGCGGCGCCGACGACTACATGACCAAGCCCTTCCACAAGGACGAGATGATCGCCCGCATCCACGCGGTGGTCCGTCGTTCGAAGGGGCACGCCCAGTCGGTCATCAAGACTGGCGACATCGTGGTCAACCTGGACGCCAAGACGGTCGAAGTGAACAGCAACCGCGTTCACCTGACCGGCAAGGAATACCAGATGCTGGAGCTGCTTTCCCTGCGCAAGGGCACGACCCTGACCAAGGAAATGTTCCTGAACCACCTGTACGGCGGCATGGACGAGCCGGAACTGAAGATCATCGACGTCTTCATCTGCAAGCTGCGCAAGAAGCTGGCGGCTTCGGCCCACGGCAAGCACCACATCGAGACGGTCTGGGGCCGCGGCTACGTGCTGCGCGACCCGAACGAAGCGGTCAACGCCGCCTAATCTCTTCGGTTTCAGTAGGCGTAACAGTACAAAGCATACCCAAGGCGCCCACCGGAAACGGTGGGCGTTTTCTTTTATCGATCATATGGTTACGTTTCGGCTGTTAACCGATGTTAACCATGCCGTGACAAATCGACCGAAGCGCCGAATAGTTCTTGCCGCCGAGGGCGCGCCTGAGCATGTTCCGGCCCGACGATTGCTGGGGGGCTACCCGGCCGTGTCATTTTGACTTGCGCGGCATCGAACCGACGGGGGCACGATGCAGGAATTTGATCCGCGACGCAGCGCAACGCGCTGGGCGCCGAGGGTTTTCACCGCGGTCGCGGGCCTTGCCGCCCTGAGCCTGGGCTGGAAGCTGACGGCCGACGACGCCAGGACTCCGGGTATGGAGAAGGCCGCGCTGGATCCCGCCGCCCTGGTCGCCCTGCAGCATGTCGCCTTCGCCAGCGCCGAGGCCCAGCCCGGCTTCGAGCGCCCCGAGAACGTCGCCGTCAAGGTGCGTCCGGGCGAGACCCTGCAAGGCGCCGTGCAGCGCGCCGGCGTCGCTCCCGAAGACGCCCAGGCCGTGGTCGCCACCCTGCAAGGCGCGATCGACACCGTGAACATCAAGGCCGGCATGGCCTTCGAGGCCGCCATCGCCCAGCGCCGCGGCCAGCGCGGCCCGGCCCGCCTGATCGGCCTGTCGATGCGGGCCAGCCCGTCCTCGACCCTGACCGTCTCGCGCACCTTCGACGGCGCCATGCGCCTGCGCGAACTGGAGGAGAGGGTCCGCGACGAGCAGAAGGTCGCCTGCGGGGAAATGAACGGCTCGTTTTACGAGAGCGTGGCCAATGTCGGCGGCACGCCGGCGATCATCAGCCAGGCCGCCAAGCTGTTCTCGCACAAGATCGACTTCTCTCGCGACATTAAGGAAGGCGACCGCTTCTGCCTGGTGTTCGACCGCAAGGTCACCGAGAGCGGCCGCACCATCGAGGCCGGCGACCTGGAATACGCCGAGGTCAAGGGCCAGAAGTTCTACGCCTTCGACCGCAAGGACAGCGATGGAAAGTCGCAGTTCTTCGACCAGTTTGGCAAGAACATCAAAGGCTTCCTGCTGCGCACCCCGGTGGACGGCGCCCGCATCACCTCGGTGTTCGGTACGCGCAGGCACCCCGTGCTGGGCTATACCCGCGCCCACAAGGGCGTCGACTTCGGGGCCGGCGCCGGAACCCCGATCCTGGCCGCCGGCGACGGCGTCGTGCTGGAAGCCCGCCGCTGGAGCGGCTACGGCAACTGGCTGCGCATCCGCCATTCGGGCCAATGGGATACGGGCTACGCCCACATCTCGCGCTATGCTCCCGGCGTCCGCGCCGGCACGCGCGTGCGCCAGGGCCAGGTCGTGGCCTATGTCGGCGCGACGGGCCTGGCGACCGGTCCGCACCTTCACTACGAGATCTGGCTGAAGGGCGAGCGGGTCAATCCGATCGGCGCCAAGGTCCCGCAAGGCACCATCCTGGCCGGCTCGGAACTGGCCGCGTTCAAGTCGCAGAAGTCGCGTATCGACCGCATGCTGGCGGCCGGCGGCGAGGCGGTCAGCGGCGAGGACACCCCCAAGCTTGCCCAGGCGGACCTGGAGAAGGTCAAGCTGCGCTAACCCACCGCCGCCTGGATCCCCGCCAGCAGGTTCGCGGCGGTGATCGGCTTGGACACATGCAGGTCCGCGCCCGCCGCGAGCGTCTGCTCGCGGTGGACGGTCAGGGCGTTGGCGCTGAGCATGATGATCGGGGTGCGGCCCGCGCCGGCTTGCAGCTCAAGGGCGCGGATGGTGCGGGTCGCCTCCAGGCCGTCCATGCGCGGCATCTGCATGTCCATCAGCACGACATCGAAGGTCCCGGCCTTGAAGGCGTCGATCGCCTCCAGTCCGTCGCCGACCGTGACGACGTCCGCGCCTTGGGTGGCCAGGATCAGCTGGGCGACGCGCTGGTTGGTCGGGTGGTCCTCGACCAGCAGCACGCGCAGCGGGGCGTCCGAGGGCTCGATTGGCGCCGCTGGCGTCTCGCGGACCTCCTGGACCGCATCGACCGGCGGCAGCGGCAGGAAGACGGTGAAACGGCTGCCGGCGCCGGGCGTCGAAACGGCCGAGATCCGCCCGCCCATCATCTCGACCAGCGAGTGGCAGATCGCCAGGCCCAGGCCCGTACCGCCGAACCGGCGGCTGATCGAGGCGTCGGCCTGGTGGAAGCGGGCGAAGAGGCCTGCGGCGTGCTCGGCGTCGAAGCCGATGCCGGTGTCCTCAACCTCCAGGGTCAGGCCCGCCGCTTCAGTGGCGACACGGAAGGTGACGCCGCCGTCTTCCGTGAACTTGATGGCGTTGGACAGGAGGTTGCCGACCACCTGGCCGATGCGGGTGCCGTCGCCCAGGTAGCGGCCGCGCACCTCGCCCTCGACCTGGAAGGAGAGACCCTTCTCTTCGGCGCGGTGGCGCATGACCTCGATGCCGGGGCGCAGGGTCTGGTCCAGGCAAAAGGCGCGTTCCTCCAGCCGCAGCTGGCCGGCCTCGATCTTGGCGACGTCCAGGAAGTCCGAGACCAGCCGTTCCAGCGTCGCGCCGCTATCGCGGATCAGCCTGACCATCTCGGCCTGGTCGGCGTTCAGCGGCGTGCGCGACAAGGCGTCGACGATGCCGATCACCCCGTTCAGCGGCGTGCGGATCTCATGGCTGATATTGGCCAGGAAGTCGGTCTTGGCGCGGTTGGAGGCCTCGGCCGCGGCCTTGGCCTCGACCAGGGCGCGCTCGGCCGCCACGCGTTCGGTGACGTCGCGGGCCACGCCATAGATGCGGTCGCCCAGCCGCTGGGCCCGCCACTCGAAGGTCAGGTAGTGGCCGTCCTTGTGGCGATAGCGGTTGGTGTAGCCGACGACCGCATCGCCGTCCTTGCGGTTTTCGACCTCGATCACGCTGTTCAAGGTGCCGGGCATGTCCTCGGGGTGGACCAGGCGCAGCAGTTTCTGGCCTTCCATCTCAGCGGGATCGTGACCCAGCTTGGTGAGCCACGAGCTGCTGGCCTTCAGGACGCGGCCGTCGATGTCGCGGATGATCAGGAGGTCCAGCGAGACGTCGAAGAAGGCGATGATGTCTTCGGACAGGGTCTTGTGGACGGCCGCCTGGGTCATCGCGCCGGAGTTCCTCGCTAACGTCGAAAGCTAGAACATCGATATCAGTGACGCTTGGGATGTGGGAACAACCCTGGGAAGATTACCGGAAAAGACTTGCCGTCTGTGTCGATATGTCTCCCAGATCAGGGGAAATGCTCTACGTGTAACAATGTTATCTAAGTTTGGGGCGGTGAATATTTCGCGCGAAGCTGTGATTGAAGGGCGGCGCCGCACGACCTAGAAGCGGCGCTTCACGTTTGACCGAGACGCCGCTTGTCCAGTTCCTCCACCGAGCTCCACCCTGACACCCTCTTTCGGAATCGGCGTTTCGTCATCGGCATGGCCGTGCTGTGCTGCCTGCTGTGGGGCAGCGCCTTTCCGGCGGTGAAGGCCGGCTATGCCCTGCTGCACGTGGCCAAGACCGACACGGCCAGCCAGATGCTGTTCGCCGGCTGGCGCTTTCTGGCGGCGGGGCTGATCCTGCTGGTCCTGGCGGTGCTGAACCGCAAGCCGGTGGCGATTCCGCGCGCCGAGGTCGGGCGGATCGTGGGCCTGGGCCTGTTGCAGACCACCGTGCAATACGTGTTCTTCTATGTGGGTCTGGCCCACGCCACCGGCGTGAAGTCGTCGATCATGAACGCCACCGGCGCGTTCTTCGGCGTGATCCTGGCCCACTTCCTGTTCAAGGACGACCGCCTGACGCCGCGCAAGATCGCCGGCTGCCTGCTGGGCTTCGCGGGCGTCTTGGCCGTGAACCTGGGGGGGAAAGGCCTGGACTTCGAGTTCAGCCTGCTGGGCGAGGGTTTCGTGGTCGTGGCCGCGTTCGTGCTGGCGGCGGCGTCGATCTGGGGCAAGGCCATCTCGCAGAAGATCGACCCGATGGTGATGACCGGCTGGCAGCTGGCCATCGGCGGGACGGCGCTGCTGGCGATCGGCGAGGTCGCGGGCGGGCGCCTGGGCGGCTTCGACATCCGCTCGCTGACCCTGCTGGCCTACATGGCCGGCCTGTCGGCGGCGGCCTTCGCGCTGTGGAGCCTGCTGATCAAGCACAATCCCGTCGGCATGCTGGCGGTGTTCAACTTCCTGATCCCGGTGTTCGGGGTGCTGCTGTCGGCGGTGTTCCTGCACGAGCCGGTGCTGGCCTGGAAGAACGCGGCGGCGCTGGCGCTGGTGTGCGGCGGGATCTGGCTGGTGACGCGGCGGGGCCGTCCTCGTCCTTCGACAAGCTCAGGATGAGGACTACTTTGAGCGTCTCACTAGAAGCCTCATCCTGAGCTTGTCGAAGGACGAGGCTTCGGGCCCTCAGTCGACCCCCGCCACGGCCAGCAGGGCCGCCAAGCCGACTTGCATGCCCTTGAGGCTCGAGGTCTTCTCGACATCGATCCACTCATCCAGGGCGTGAGCGCGGCCGGCCTTGCCGCCGGCGCCGATGGTGACGGCGGGGATGCCGAGGTTCATCGGCACGTTGCTGTCGGTCGAGCTGTCCTCGTGCTGGGGCGTAAAGCCCAGGGCGGTGATCGCGCCGGCCGTCAGCTTGACGATGTCCGCCGTCTGCGGCGTGTTCCCCGCCGGCCGCTCGCCGATCACCTTGGCCTCGTAGCTGATCTTGCCGTCCTTGGTGGAGCGCGCCGCGTTCTCGTCCGCGACGGCCTTGTCCAGGATGCCGATCAGGGTCTGGTCCAGCTTGGCCAGTTCGGCGGCGCTTTCCGAGCGCATGTCGAACTCCATGAACACCGAGTTCGGGATCGAATTGACCGAGGCGCCGCCGCCGGTGACGCTGGCCGAATAGGTGGTCTTGGGCTCTTTCGGGGTCTGCACCGCGTAGAGGTCGGTCACCGCCCGCGCCATGGCCGCCATCGGGTTGACGATGCCGAACGCGCCGTAGCTGTGGCCGCCCGGGCCCTTGAAGGTCACGCGATAACGCTTGGAGCCGACGCCCTTGTCGACGATCCGCGACGGGTCAGAGCCGTCCATCGAGAAGAAGGCGCTGATCCGCCCCTTGTAAGGACCCTTGTTGAACAGGAAGCGCGTGCCGCGCAGGTCGCCGGAGCCTTCCTCGCCGACATTGCCGACGAACAGGATGTCGCTCTTGGTCTTGACGCCCGCCGCGTCCAGCGCGCGCAGATAGGCCAGCAGGGTGGCCAGCGCGCGGGTGTCGTCGCCGATCCCGGGCGCCATCAGTTTCGCGCCCTCGCGCTTGACCTTCACGTCCGTGCCTTCGGGGAAGACGGTGTCCAGGTGGGCGGCGATGACCACGAACGGACCCTGGCCCTTGGTGGCCGCGCCGGGGCGGACGCCCATGACATTGCCCTCGGCGTCCATCTCGACATTGGTCAGGCCGTGGGCCTTCAGCATCTCGAGATAGGCCTTGGCGCGCGCCTCTTCCTTGAACGGCGGGGCCGGGATCTCGGTGAGCGTCACGATGTCGGCGACCGTGCGGTCGTAGTCGGCGTCCAGCTTGGCTGCGGCCTTCTTGAACGCCGGCGAGGCCACCAGCTTGGCCGGATCGGTCGCGGCCGAGGCGGGCAGGGCGACCAGGGTGAGCGCCAGGGCGAGCAGGGAGGGGCGGAGCATGCGGCGAATCCTTGAGTTCGCATCACCCTAGACTGTCATCCCGGCCGCAGCGAAGCGGAGAGCCGGGACCGCCGGAAGCTCAGCGCTTCCTGCGCTCCCGGATCGGCGCGCTGCGCGCTTGTCCGGGATGACAGTTTAGGCGGACAGTCGCGCCGCCCCGCCCATCAGCGGATCGCTGATCGAGTCCTTGCCGGTCTCGATCCGCCCCGCCAGGCGCCGCACCCAGGTCGGGTCGTCGTCGCGGCGGACGGTCAGGTCGTACCAGCCCTGCTTGGCGGCGAAGGCGTGGGCCTTGGTCTCTCCGGCCGCCAGGGTCACGCGCCAGGGCGTCGCGCCCTCGACGCTGACGATGCGCGGCGCGCCGCTGGTGTTGCCGAGGGTCACGACCATCAGCGCGCCGTTCGTCCGCGCCGTGACCTCGATCCCCGTTGCGGTCCCGGCGAAGCGGCGGTGGAAGCCGTTCGGGCCCAGCACCCACAGGTCGTGCGGACCGGCCGGCCAGGCGTCTTCCAGCCAGGCCTTGGGGCCGACCGTGTAGCGGCGCGGGACCTCGGCGAGCCGCAACTGGTCATAGACGTGCAGCACGGCCGCCTGGGCGCCGGTATTGGCCAGGCTGAGCGTCATGGCCCCGTCCTTGACCCGGCCGTCCACGGCCAGGGCGTAGGGCAGGGCGCGCGAGGGGCGGGTCCCCCTGTCCTGCACCGGCGCGACCATCGTGGTCGGCGTCGGCGGCTTGATCTCCGGCAGCTTGGCGGCGCGGGCGGCGGCGTCCGCGACTGACGGCAGCGGCGCGAACGGCTGGTGGTTGGGCGTCTTGAAGTCGAAGCACGAGGTCAGGTCGCCGCACACGGCCCGCCGCCACGGCGCGATATTGGGCTCCATCACTCCGAACCGCGTCTCCAGGAAGCGGATCACCGAGGTGTGGTCGAAGACCTGGCTGTTGACGAACCCGCCCCGGCTCCAGGGCGAGATCGCGTACAGCGGCACGCGGGGGCCCAGGCCATAGGGCCGGTTCATCAGGTCGTCACGCTCGGCCTTGGCTTCCGCCGGATTGCGCACCGTGTGGTGCATGCCGGCGAGATCCACGGTTGAGCCGCCGATCAGCTTGCCGTCCGCGTCCTTCGAGGGCGGCGCGGGCGGCGGCATGTGGTCGAAGAAGCCGTCGTTCTCGTCGAAATTGACGATCAGCACCGTCCGCGCCCAGACCTTGGGATCTGCGGTCAGGGCCTCGATCACCTTGGCGGTGTAGGCCGCGCCCTGGGCCGGGCTGGAGGGGGCGGGGTGCTCGCTGTCGGCGGCCGGGGCGATGATCCACGACACCTGCGGCAGGCGGCCCGCGACCACGTCCTCGCGCAGTTTGTCGAGGTGCTGGGTGGTGAGCGCCAAATCCTTCAGCCGCTTGTCCGAGCCGGGAACGTCCTTGTGCGCCTCGCGATAGGCCGCAAAGCCCGCCAGCGGGTTGTCGGCGAAGTTGTCGGCCATGTCCTGGTAGATGCGCCAGGAGACCCCGGCCTTCAGCAGCCGCTCGGGATAGGTCGTCCAGCGATACGGATCCGCCGCGCCGCCCTTCTCCGGGAAGTCGTCGTGCGAGTTGGAGATCGACGGCCCGCCCAGGTCGCCAGCCGGATTGTTGGTCCCGGTCCACAGGAACAGGCGGTTGGTGTTGGTGCCGGTCTGGGTCGAGCAGTGATTGGCGTCGCAGAGGGTGAAGGTCTCGGCCAGGGCGAACTGGAACGGGATGTCGGCCCGCTCGAAATAACCCATCGACCAGGGCTCCTTCGACTCCGGCCAGCGGTCCATGCGGCCCTGGTCCCAGGCGTCGTGGGCGTTGGTCCAGCTGTGCGGCGTGCTCTCGACCCGCATGTGGGCGAAGGTCTTAGTCGTCTCCAGCGGGAACGGCGCGATCCGCTGGTCCTTGTAGGCCTGGTTGAAGACCGTGCGGCCGTCCTTGACCGGGATGGTGAAGCGGTCGCCAAAGCCCCGCACGCCCTTCAGTGTCCCGAAATAGTGGTCGAAGCTGCGGTTCTCCTGCATCAGGATCACCACGTGCTCGACGTCCTGGATCGTGCCCGTCCGCACGTCGGCGTCGATGGCCGCCGCCTTGGCCAGGGCCGGCGGCAGGGCCATGGCGCCGATGGCGGCCAGCAGGCCGCGGCGGTCGATCTGGGACATGGGGGCGCTCCGGGAAAACCTCCAGCGGAGTTAGCACGGGTGTTTGGTCAGTGATGTGACAGCTGGTCTAGACCAAAATCTCGTTGTCATCCCGGCCGCAGCGAAGCGGAGAGCCGGGACCGCCACAAGCTCAGAGTTTCCTGTGGTCCCGGCTCGGCGCGCTGCGCGCTTGGCCGGGATGACAGTTTTCAAGGTCAATCAAACACGATCACCGACCGCGCCAACTCCCCACGCTTGAGCTCGTCGAACGCCGAATTGACCTCTTCCAGCCTGATCCGGCGCGAGATCAGTTCGTCCAGCTTCAGCCGGCCCTGCATGTAGAAGTCCACCAGGCGCGGCATGTCGACCGGGAAGCGGTTGGAGCCCATGTAGCTGCCCTGGATGCGGCGTTCCCCGAGAAAGTCGACGCCGTGCAGCTCGATCTTGGTGCCGACCGGGATCATGCCGATGACATTGGCCGTGCCGCCCCGGCGCAGCATCTTGAACGAGGCTTCGGCCGTGGCCTTCAGGCCGATGGCCTCGAAGCTGTGGTGGACGCCGCCGCCGGTCAGCTCGACCACGGCTTTCGCGATATCGTCGACCGCCGAGCCGTCGATGACGTCGGTGGCCCCGAATTGCTTGGCCAACTCCAGCTTGGAGGCGACGCGGTCGATGGCGATGATCCGGCCCGCGCCGGCGATGGCCGCACCGTTGAGGGTGGCCAGGCCCACGCCGCCGCAGCCGATCACGGCCACGGTCTCGCCCGGCCGGACGTTGGAGGTGTGCATCACCGCCCCGACCCCGGTCATCACCGAGCAGCCGATCAGGGCGGCGCGGTCGAACGGCATGTCCTTACGGATGGCGACGCAGGCGTGCTCGTGCACCAGCATGTACTCGGCGAAGGACGACAGGTTCAGGAACTGGGCCATCGGGCCGGTCCCACCCCCCAGGTCTTCCTTGAACAGGCGCGGCTCGCCGCCCTTGGGACGCTTGGTCTCCGGGCTGATGCACAGGTTCATGTGCCCGGTCAGGCAGACCTCGCAGTGGCCGCAATAGGGGTTGAGGCAGGTGATGACATGGTCGCCGACCTTGACCGTGCGCACCTCGTCGCCGACCGCCTCGACGATCCCGGCGCTCTCGTGGCCCAGCACGGCGGGCAGGGGGTGGCTGTAGGAGCCCTCGATGAAGTGCAGGTCGGAGTGGCAGACGCCGGCCGCCTTGGTGCGGATCAGCACCTCGCGCGGGCCGGGCTTGCCGATGGCCACGGTTTCGATCTCGAGGGGCTTGCCCACCTCGCGCAGAACTGCGGCCTTCATGCGCCTCTCCCTTTGATTTCCAGGGAGACTAGCGTTCGCCTTGGGGCGAGCGGAAGAGGAATTTCGAACAAATGTTCGACTTCAGGCGACCTCCACCGCATCCGCCACCAGGGCCGTCCGCTCGGCCAGGTCGTTGATGCGCGCGAAATAGTCCTGGAAGTGCGGCGTCTGGCGGTGGGCGGCCACGGCGGCGTTGTCGGCATAAAGCTCGTCCAGCACGAAGCGCGTCGCATCGGCTTGATCGCGCCAGATGTCCCAGCGCAGGTTGCCGGGCTCGGCGCGGCTGGGAGCGACCATGCCGGTCAGCAGGGCTTGCAGCGCCTGCGCCTGGCCCGGACGGGCGGTCAGGATGGCCACGATCTTCACGGTGTTCGACATCGCTCAAGTTCCTCGTAGGGGCCGGACGGCCGGCGGGATCGCTCCCGTCGGCCGCCGTGGGTTCAGGCGTCAGGCCGCGACCAGCGAACGGTCCAGCGCGGCGACCAGTTCGGCGGCCAGCGGATGGTCCGACTTCGGGTTCTGGCCGGTGATCAGTTCGCGGTCCACGATCACGTTCGGCGCGAAGTCGACCGGGTTGGTGATCAGCTTGCCGCCGGCCAGGGTCAGGGCGTCGACCATGTAGAAGTACAGCTTATCGTGCAGGGCGTTGTCCTCGACGATCTTCTCCTCGCTGTTGGAGAAGACGGTCATGTTGTAGCCGGCGTACGGCCAGCCCTGGGCCAGTTGCGCCGCCTTGGCGGTGTCGCCGTCCATCAGGGCCGCGCGGAAAGCCTTGGCGTCGTCGATGGCCGCGGCGACGGCGATCGGGCCGTGGCACAGCAGGGCGGTCGGCTTACCGGTTTGATGGAAATGGCGCAGGATCACGCCCAGATCGGCGTCCTGCATCAGGTCGACCACCGGCGCGTGGCCGCCAGGCACGAACACGCCGGCGTACGAGTCTAGGCCCTCGCCGATCACCGAGCGCAGGGTGCGCGGCTGGTTCATCGCCGGATCGGTGTCGAAATAGACCCTGGCGCGCTCATAGGCTGCCTGGTCGCCGCCGAAGTGGCCGGGGCCGTCGGAGGCCGGGTCGATATGCGGCTTCTCGCCGTTCGGCGTGGCCAGCACGACCTCGTAGCCGGCGGCGACCAGCGCCATGGCCGGCACGACGGTCTCGTTGAGATATTGGCCGGTGGGCGCCGAGCCGCCGTTCCGGACTTCCATCCGGGTGGCGTTGGAGCCGACGATCAGAACTTTACCCTTGGACATGATGACCTCCGTTGGTCGGGTTGGCGTCCTCTCTGGACAGGCCAAACATGCGCCGGATGCAGGTATTCCAGAACTTTATTGATGTGATCTTGGATATCCACAAGAATGATATCTGATGCGATACGACCTGAACCTGCTGCCGATCTTCGTGGCCTTGATGGAGGAGCGCAGCGTCACCCGCGCGGCCCAGCGCCTGGGCATCACCCAGCCGGCCCTGTCGAACGCCCTCGCGCGGCTGCGCACGACGATGCGCGATCCGCTGTTCATCCGCGAGCGCTATGGCGTGCGGCCCACCCAGATGGCCGAGGAACTGGCCCCGGTAATCGCCGCGGCCCTGGCCCGGCTGGACGACGCCATCCTGGGGCAGCAGGACTTCGATCCGGGCCAGGCCGTGCGCCTCTTCACCATCGCCCCCAACAGCTATGTCGAGTTCGTGCTGGCCCCGGCGATCGTGACGCGGCTGCGCGAGCGGGCGCCGGGGATCAAGCTGCGCCTGATGCCGTTCGGGACCGATCTGACCGAGACGGGGGTGATGTCGGGCGATACGGCGATGGTGCTGGGCCGCATCGTCGATCCGCCGGACAATCTGGTCGTACAGCACCTGATGGACGAGGGCCTCTCCTGCGTGGTGCGAGCCGACCATCCCGAGATCGGCGAGGCGATCTCGCGCGAGCAATACGAGCGGCTGAGGCACGTCAACGTGCTGCCGCCGGGTCGTCTGCGGGCGGGCCTGTTCCAGGCGTTGGATCAGAGGGGGCTACGACGCGAGGTCGCCGTGTCGGTCACCCACTTCCTGGCCGTGCCGGAGATGGTGGCGGCCACGGACTACTGCGCGACCCTGCCCAACCTGATCTGCCGCCATCTGACGCGCGATCCTCGGCTCAAGGTGCTGTCGGCCCCCGTCGATCTGGGGACCTTCCCGGTGCAGATGGGCTGGCATGTGCGCTATCGGCAGGATCCCGCGCACCGCTGGCTGCGGGCGTTGATCGCCGAGGTGGCGGCGGAGGTCGCCGCTTAGGCCGCGAGGGCGACTTGGCGCTCGGGCAGGATGCGGCTGACGGCCAGCAGGACCGTCATGTCGCCTTCGCCCGAGGTGATCACGGCCGAGACCAGCGGCGAGTCCTCGCCGTCGCCCAGGGCCGGGGGCGGATTGATCTGGTCGGCCTCGACGGTGAAGCTGTCGCAGACCGCGTCGACCAGCAGGCCGGCGACGTCGTTCTGGTTCTCGACCACGATGATCACCTGGCGGGCGCCGTCCTGCGCCGCGCCCTTGCCTAGACGCCACGACAGGTCGATGACCGGCATGACCTGGCCACGCAGGTTGATGACGCCGCGCACATAGGGCGGGGCCTCGGGCAGCGGGGTCGGCGGGGTGACGCCGCGGATCTCGCGGACAGCGCTCACGGGAACGCAATAGGTCTGGGCGCCGACCTCGAACGACAGGACCTGCAGGGCCTGGCCTTGGGCGTAAGACACGGTGTCGGTCATGTGCGGCGGTCTCCGTGGAGGTCGCGAGAGGCTGTTTCGAGGCCACCTTCCCGGAAAAAGATGAACAAACCGGTTCCGCGGGCCGTTGATGGATTTCGTTCAGGCGCCGTTCAGGCGCGAAGTCCGATCGTCTTCCGGACGCTTGAGACGACGCGCCGCGCCGCCGGGAAGCGAAGGACCCAAAGGAGGCTGTCATGGCCAACAAGATCATCACCACGGTGGGCCGGGTCGCCGCCGGCGTCGCCGCGCTCTCGCTGGTCGCCGCCGCCGCGACCACGGCCTCGGCCGAACAGCGCTACGGCTATCGCGACCATCGCGGTGGGAACACAGCCGCGACGGCCGTCGCCGCCGGCATCGTCGGCCTGGCGGTCGGCGCGGCGATCTCAGACGGCAATCGCCGCGATCGCGGCTATTATAACAACGGCTATTACAACAACGGCTATTACAACAACGGATACGGCAATAACGGCTACGGAAACGGCTATTACAACAACGGCTACTATGCTCCACCCCCGCCGCCGGCCTACGGCTACGGCTACGGCTACGCTCCGCGTCCGTATAACGGCGGCCATCGCGGTCGCGACTGCTGGACGACCCGTGAGTACGATCGCTGGAACGGCGGGTACTACGAACGGCGCGTCTGCCGCTAAGCCGTCACCGGATCGGATCGCCGTTGTGAGCCGGCGATCCGATAGGCGCTGTCCGCCCCCCGACATCGCCACCCCGCCCCGAGGCCGCCCCGCCTCGGGGCTTTTCTTTTTTGAGTTCGGAGACTCGACTCCCTCGGGAAAAAAGAACAAAAAGGGAACATTGTCGCGCGCCGTCAGGAGCCCTTCATGGCCTTTTCTGATCAGACTTCCGTGTTCGAGAGCCCGTTCGGCGCGGGCCTGCGCCTGACCGATGACCGGCTGGACATCGCCGAGGCGGTGCTGGCCGGGGCCTGGCGCACCCTACGCGCGGCGGGGTTCGGCGAGGCCGAGGTGCAGGCGCTGTTCGACCAGATCGCCGACCGGCCGGAGGACCTGGCGCGCCGCCTGCGCAAGATGGCCAACGCGGGGGCGTGAGGTCGTCCCGGTCCGGCACAGGGGCCGAAACCTCGTCCTTCGACAGGCTCAGGATGAGGTCTCTAGTGATACGGCGTGAAAGTAGTCCTCATCCTGAGCTTGTCGAAGGACGAGGACGGACCCCGCTAGTTCAGCCGCTCCATCAGCGCCCGCAGGATCTCGGCGCGCTGAGCGGTATCCACCCCGATGCGGCCCGCCAGTTCGCGGATGCCGGCCGGATAGGCGTCGCCGCCGTCGGCGATCGAGCGGGCCTGGTCGGCCAGCTTGCGAAGGTCGCGATCCAGGCGCTCGACCTCTTCGCGGGCCAGCATGCGGGCCTCGTCCTGAAGGCGTTTGACGCGTTGAGCGGTGGACTCGGGGCCACGCCCCAGATCGTAGACTTCCGCCACGCCCGGAACGGGCGACACGATCTTCAACGGCTTGCCGGCCATGGGTCTGGGCTCCTTGATGCGGGCCGATTTCGGTCGACCCTCACCATAACAAAGCCCGGCTTAGCGTGAGCGTTCCGCCGGTTTTCCCGAACGCTCGGCAGCGTGGCCGCCGCGCCACAGCAGAGCGTGATAGCCGAAAGTGGCTGCCGGTTTCGGCGGCCATCACGCTCCAAGAACTAGGCGCGGCGCCGTAAAACGCGTCAGTGCGACGTGTGGCTGTAGGGCGTCTGCGAGGCCGACGGCGTCGCCGGCGCGACTTGCGGGGCCGGCTGCGGCTGCGGCTGCGGCGGCCGCGGCGCGTGAGCCTGCGGCGCGTGTTGCGGCTGGGCCTGCGGTTGCGGCGGGGCCGGGCGGCGGAACTTCAGGCTGCGGCCCTGGAACTCGGCGCCGGTTTCCATGGCCAGCTGCTCATGGGTGATGTCGCCGTCGACGCGAGCCGTGCCGTACAGGCGCACGGCCTGGGCGGTGACCGCGCCGATGACCAGGCCGTGGACCTCGATGGCCTGGGCTACGATCGAGCCTTCGATGCGCGCGTTCGGACCGACCACCAGCTTGCCCACCTTCACGTCGCCCAGCACCACGCAGTCGACATGCACCTCGACGTCGCCGACGATGTCGCCGCGCACGGTCAGGCCTTGCGAGAACAGCGAGGCGGGCTTGGGACGCGCGGGGGCGGCCTGCTGCGGCTGGACCTGCGGGGCGGCGGCGGCCGGGCGCGGTTGTTCCAGCGGAGTCAGGGCCAGCGACGCGGGGGCTTCTTTCTTCTTGGCGAACATCGGCGGCGACCTTGTCTCAAAATGGGCTTTGGGAAGCTTCGTCCGGCAAGATCAGGGCCAATTTCCGAACCGTGCTACTTGGTGTCCCGAACATGGGTGGTCGGGCGGTCGTCGCCGTCCGACACCTCGCCGTGCCACACGGCGTTCTTGTCCTCATAGATGATGCCGACGTCCTCGCCGGGCAACTGCTGCTCGGCCGCGGCGCGCTTGGCGGCGGCCAGGGCGGCCTCATGCGACGGGAAGGTCTCGGAGAAGGTGTCGCCGACCTTGTAGGCCCAGCCGCCGTCGTGCTCGACGATGTTGTAGGTAATGTCGGTCATGGGGCGTCTCCGAAAAGGGTCAGGATCGAACGGACCGCCAGTAGAGGCGGTTCCGATGACGCTGTCTTGTCGGAAACGCTCCGCGCCTTAAGCCACCTTCACCCGCACCGCGCTCTCCGGCAGGTCCGCGCCGAACGCGCGCTGGAAGAACTCGGCCACCGTGGGGCGCTCAAGTTCGTCGCACTTGTTCAGGAAGGTCAGGCGGAAGGCCAGGGCGACGTCGTGATCGAAGATCTCGGCGTTCTGGGCCCAGGTGATGACCGTGCGCGGGCTCATGACGGTCGAGATGTCGCCGTTCATGAAGGCGTTGCGGGTCATGTCGGCGACGCGGACCATGGCGGCCAGGGTGCGCTTGCCCTCGGCGGTGTCGTACGACGGGTTCTTGGCCAGCACGATGGCGGCTTCGACGTCGTGCTCCAGGTAATTCAGCGTCGTGACGATCGACCAGCGGTCCATCTGGCCCTGGTTGATCTGCTGGGTGCCGTGATAGAGGCCGGTGGTGTCGCCCAGACCGATGGTGTTGGTCGTCGAGAACAGCCGGAAATACGGGTTGGCGCGAATGACGCGGTTCTGGTCCAGCAGGGTCAGCTTGCCGCCGGCTTCCAGCACGCGCTGGATGACGAACATCACGTCCGGACGGCCGGCGTCGTATTCGTCGAACACCAGGGCGATCGGGCGCTGCAAGGCCCACGGAAGAATACCCTCGCGAAACTCGGTGACCTGCTTGCCTTCCTTCAGGACGATGGCGTCCTTGCCGACCAGGTCGATGCGGCTGACGTGGCTGTCGAGGTTCACGCGGGCCAGCGGCCAGTTCAGGCGCGCGGCGATCTGCTCGATGTGGGTCGACTTGCCGGTGCCGTGATAGCCCTGGACCATCACGCGGCGGTCCTTGGCGAAGCCGGCGCAGATGGCTTTCGTCGTCTGCGGATCGAACTTGTAGGCCGTGTCGATCTCGGGAACGTGCGCGTCGCGATGCGAGAAGGCCGGGACCTTCATGTCGCTGTCGACGCCGAACGCGTCGCGGAGCGTCACCCACTTGTCGGGGACCAGGGTGATCAGGGGATCATTGGCGGAGCTGGTATCGGCGAACTCGGGCATGACCTCGAATTAGCGCCTTGACGCAGGGTAGGGGAAGGGGGCGCCGCGATGCGACGCCCCCAAGAGACCCATTTTTTTAGCGGTTGGCGATGATCACCGAGGCGATCAGGCCCGTGGCGACCGCGGCCAGGACGTACTGGTCGTTCACGCGCTGCCAGCGATAGCCGCGCGGCGGTTGGCGCAGGCCGTAGCGACGATAGTCGCTGACATAGTAGCTGTTGCCGCGATAGCGGGCGTCCAGGCGTTGGCCCCTGGCCCAGCGGCGGTATTCGCGACGGTCCTGGCGGTCTTCGACGCGGGCCTGGTCGCGGCGGCCTTGCTCATAGGCGCGGTCGCGCTGGTCGTAGCGGCCGTTGCTGTTGTAGTCGCGGTACTGGGCCGAGGCGGCGCCAGCCGTACCAGCCAGCATCAGAACGGCGAGAGAAGCAGTGATCAGGCGTTTCATGTCGGGTCTCCTTGTGAGAAGTCGAACCTACGAGGTCCAACATGGTCGGAACCTGAACGGCCTCGGTCAGCTTAAGTTCATGTTTCAAAAGAGAAATATTGTAGCGTGAAGTCTGCATCTCTGGAGCTATCCGCTTGATCCGTATCGCCTTTAGGGGGCTGTTGGACACCGCGCGACGCGAGCTGGGCGCGACCGCGGCTTTGCTGGTCGTCGCCTTCGGGGCCTGGGGCTTCCTGTCGATCGCCGAAGAAGTGGCGGAGGGCGAGACCCGGGCGCTGGACATGGCGGTGTTGCGGGCGTTGCGAGTCGACGGCCTGCCGGACCAGCTGATCGGGCCCAAGTGGCTGCATCTGGCGGCGATCGACATCACGGCCATGGGCTCGGTGGCGGTGCTGACCCTGGTGATCGCGCTGGCCTTCGCGCTGCTGGCGTCCCTGCGACGCTGGACCGAGGCCTTGCTGCTCTTGGCGGGAGCGGGTGGCGGCCTGGTGATCAGCCAGACCCTGAAGCTGGTATTCGGGCGTGAGCGGCCCGACCTGGCCTATCGCGCGGTCGAGGCGGTCAATGCCAGCTTCCCGTCGGGCCACGCCATGCTGTCGGCCGTCGTGTTCCTGACCCTGGGCGTCTTGGCCGCGCGCTTCGCCGACAGACGACGGGTCAAGGTCCTGGCGGTGGGGGCGGGGGTATTCGTCAGCCTGCTGGTGGGCGCGAGCCGCGTCTATCTGGGCGTCCACTGGGCCAGCGACGTGCTGGCCGGCTGGTGCGTCGGCGCGGCCTGGGCCATGGCGTGCTGGTTCGCAGCCTTCTTGGCGCAGAGAAAGCTGGAGGGGGCGCGCCCGAGCGGTCCTACGCCTTCGGCTTAGGCCGCCAGCGCAGCTCCAGCGTCGTCCACACCGCGCCGACGAAGTCCACGAGGCCCACGGCCAGCCAGGCCTTGGGCAGCCAGTCCAGCAGCACGAACGCGCCGATCACCACCAGCGAGAACACCCGCAGCACCACCGAGGCCCGCATATAGGTGCGCTGCCCGGTCCAGCCGGCGACGTGATAGCCCATGGCGTAGGCCAGCAGGACGAGGCCCGCGAACCGCACCCAGGGCAGGCCGGCCGCGCCGACATCCACGTCCAGCAGGCGCAGCACCACGCGCGGCGCGACGGCCAGGGCCAGGCCCGCGCTCGACAGCAGGCCGCCCCAGAACCAGATGCTCCAGGGCTTGCCGAAGGGCACCGGCGTCACCGGCGTCGGCGGATCGGCCGGGGCGCGCCACTCGCGATCGGTGTCGGTCATCGAAATGGTCGTCCCTCGCCTAGAGGCGGGGAAGATGGCCCAGTCCGCGACTGCTTCGCAAGTGAGCGAGGCTCCAGACGCGCGACCACACGGCCGGTCTTGTCGCGAAACAGGTTGCCGCCGCCGCCCGGCGGACCGCGGTGGGCCCCTCCCTTTCTCATAGAGAGAGGGGTTTATACGGCGTTCGGCGCCCCTAGCTCTTCACCATTCCGGACTTCTGCAGCTGCTTATAGGCCTTGATGACCCGCTGCAGCTTGTGCTCGGCGCTGCGGTCGCCGCCGTTGACGTCGGGATGGCAGCGCTTGAGCAGCTCCTTGTACTTGGCCTTGATCGTCGCGCTGTCGGCGCCGGCTTCCAGGTCCAGGTCGGCCAGGGCCTGGCGTTCCAGCTTGCCCAGGCTGCGCTCGGCGGCCGTGCGCGCCGATTCCGCTCGGCGCTGCTGGGCGCGGAAGATCCCGAACGGGTCGGCGAAGGCGCGGGCGTCGCGGGCGGCGGCGGCGGCGGCTTCGCGCGAATTGGCGTCGGCCTTGAAGCTCCAGGTCGGGCGGCCGCCGGTCTGGCGTTCGGTCTCCTGGGCGGCGCGGATCTGCGCCTCGCTCATGCCGGCGTAGAAGTTCCAGTTCTTGTTGTACTCGGCCGCGTGCGCCTGACAGAACCAGTAGTGCTGGTTGGGCAGGTCGCGCGACTTCGGGGCCTTGGTCGAGCCCGCCAGGCGACAATCGGGATGGTCGCAGCGTTTCTCGCCCGGCTTGAGGCCCAGAACGTCGTTCACCGGGTCGTCCTCGCCCTTCTTGGGCGGCCGGACCCGGATGTCGGTGAATTTGGGACGGTATTCGAACTGCCGGCTCATGGCGTCTAGAGTAATCTCACGCTATTTCCGTTCAAGGATTGACAAGCAAGAGACCGTCATGGGCGCCGTCGCCGACACCCTCGTCCGCAAGCTGAATGAGGCTTTTTCGCCCTCCCGCCTGGAGCTGGTCGACGACAGCGACCGCCATCACGGCCATGCCGGGCACAGCGGATCGGGCGAAAGCCACTTCAATCTGCGAATCGAAGCCGAGGCCTTTGCAGGCAAGGCGCGAGTGATGCGCCAGCGCATGGTGATGAAGGCGCTGGCCGAAGAGCTTGCGGGCCCGGTCCACGCCCTGTCGATCGTCGCGACGGCGCCTGGAGAGGGTTAGGGCGAGGGGGAAGGCGGCGCTTAATTTTCACTTGCATGGGCGGGCTGCGGCTGATTGCCTCTCTCCCCGGCGCGATCCTCTGCCGGAAGGCAAGGAACACCATGAGCGCCGCTCCCGATACTGTTGAACAAGACGTCGCCAAGGTCCTGCCCGGCCTGCTGGAGCGCTCGTATGCCCGCTATTCCAAGTTCACGGTGGCGGCGGCGGTGATCGACGGCGAGGGCAGGGTTCACTACGGCGTCAATGTCGAGAACGCGGCCTATCCGGTCGGGACCTGCGCCGAGCAGACGGCGATCGGGGCGATGATCACGGCCGGCGGCTCGCGGGTCATCGACAAGGTGCTGATCGCGGCCGGTTCGGACGCCGTGGTCCAGCCCTGCGGCGCCTGCCGCCAGCGCATCGCCGAGTTCGCCGGCGACGCCTGCAAGGTCGTCTCGGTGCAGGGTGGGCAGACCACCGAGCGGGTCGATTTCTGGAGTCTGCTGCCCCGTTCGTTCGGCCCGCGTGACCTCGACTGAGGCCAAATTCGGGCGATAAGGTCAAAATTTCAGACTTTTGAACTTGCGCGTATAGTTTAAACGAATGTCCCGAACTCAATCATCGAATTCTCACGTTCGGTGAAAATTTTTGCCCCATATGCATGGTCTTTGCGGAAAAATGGATGTTTTTGCCGCCATTCCGGGGCGTGCGGGCAGAACCTATTAACTTTACGTAATAAGACATTATGTGTCCGCGCTCGGCCTCTATGGCATTTCTGTGTCCTGGAGGTAACGGTTTGAGCACGAAGTCACAGCGTTCGACGTATTGGGTGGTGTCACTCATCCGACCCTCGCCTACGCTCCCCACAAGGCTCACTCCGAAGTCTCGCGTTTGGCTGAATGCGGGGCTCAGAGGGCCGCTTGTCCAATTCGGGGGTTTTTCCTTACATGATCAGTCGTTCCGTCCTTCTCGGCACCAGCATGCTCATCGCGCTGGCCAGCGCGACCACCGCTTTCGCTCAAGCCGAGCAAGCCAGCGCTCCGAAAGAGGATACCGCTGAACTCGAAGCCGTCGTCGTCACCGGTTCGCGTATCCGCCGTCCGGACCTCGTCTCGGCTCAACCGATCCAGGTGCTGAGCTCGGAGTCGATCGACTCGAAGGGCTACACCAACGTCGCCGACGCCCTGAACGACATGCCGTCGGCCGGCGTCCCGATCAATCCGATCGGCGACCAGGGCTCGTTCGGCACGGGTCGTAACTACATCAACCTGTTCAACCTGGGCACCAACCGCACGCTGACCCTGGTGAACGGCCGCCGCTTCGTCGGCAGCAACGTCGCTTCGCTGTTTTCGGGCGCCGGCGGCGGCGGTCAGGTCGACTTCAACGCCATCCCGACCGGCCTGATCGACCGTATCGAAACCATCCAGGCCGGCGGCGCCGCCGTCTACGGCTCGGACGCCATCGCCGGCGTCATCAACGTCATCACCAAGACCCACTTCGAAGGCGTGGAAGTCGACGGCCAGTACGGCGTTTCGAGCCGCAACGACGCCGACGTCTATCGCGCCCGCATCACGGCCGGCCGCAACTTCATGGACGGCCGCCTGAACCTGTCGGGCAGCTACGAGTACAACGAAACCTCCCAGCTGGGCTTCAACGATCGTCCGATCACCGCCCGTCAGCTGGCCTTCGTCGTCAACCCGGCCAACCGCACCACCACCGACGGCATCCCGGGCTCGATCATCGCCCTGAACCGCCGCATCCCGGAAGTGACCCTGGGCGGCCTGGCGTTCCGCAACAGCGGTTCGGCCCTGTCGAGCCTGCTGACGATGGCCGACCCGAGCAACCCGGGTCAGCGCATCACGGCCCAGTTCGGCCCGGGCGGCACGCTGATTCCGTACAACAGCGGACAGTTCTGGAGCGCCAGCGTCGCCTCGGGCGGTGACGGCATGAACCTGGCCGACCTGTCGTCGCTGATCTCGCCGGTGAAGCGTCACGTCGCGACCTTCTTCGCGCGCTATGACGTGACCGACCACATCCGCTTCAACTCGGAAGTGTTCTACAACCACCAGAGCTCGGTCGAGCCTTACAACCAGCCGATCTACAACGCCCCGATCTTCGGCGGCAACTCGGCTTCGCTGGCCTTCTCGACGGCCAACCCGTTCCTGCCGGCCGCCACCCGCGCCGCCATCCTGGGCAATACGGGCCTGGCCGCCGACGCGGCCAACCCGGGCGAAAGCATCTTCTACCTGAGCCGCGCTTCGGCCGACCTGGGCAACAACAAGACCACCACCGAAGGCGACCTGCTGCGCACGGTGTTCAACCTGGAAGGCGACTTCAAGTTCGCCGACCGCAACTTCTTCTGGAACGTCGCGGCCAACTTCGGCAAGTCGTGGGGCACGTTCTCGTCGCCCAACATCGACCAGGTGAAGTTCAACAACGCGATCGACGTCGTCCGTGACACGTCGGGCGCCATCGTCTGCCGTAGCGCCGCCGCCCGCGCCGCCGGTTGCGCCCCGCTGAACATGTTCGGCCTGGGCTCGCCCAGCGACGCGGCCAAGAAGTATATCGGCGTCCAGTTCGTCAGCGACTACGCGCTGATCCAGACGAGCTACGAAGCCAACTTCGGCGGCGACCTGATCAAGCTGCCGGCCGGCATGGTCAGCTTCAACGCCGGCTACAGCTACCGTAAGGAAAAGTCGCGCTTCACGCCAAACGATCCGCAACGTCTGGGCGTCGGCCGCTCGGCCGCCATCACGGCCCTGAGCGGTTCGTACACGACCAAGGAAGCCTATGTCGAAGGTCTGATCCCGATCTTCGGCGGCGAGTTCTCGTTCCCGGGCATGCGTAGCCTGGAACTGGAAGGCGCGCGTCGTCGCGTGGACAACTCGCTGGCCGGCAAGAACGACGCCTGGAGCTATGGCGTTCGCTGGAAGCCGATCAACGACCTGCTGATCCGCGGTACGCGTTCGGGCTCGTTCCGCGCTCCGGCGATCACGGAACTGTTCCTGCCGAACGCGGTCAGCTTCATGACCGCGACCGACCCCTGCGATGCTCGCAACATCAACTCGGGTCCGAACCCGGCGACCCGCGGCGCCAACTGCCGCGCCGACTTCACCGCCCTGGGCCTGCCGGCCAACTACAACCTGACCTCGAACGTCCAGGCCGCCACCGTCCAAGGCACCACCTCGGGCAATCGCGGTCTGCGCAACGAACTGGCTGACGAATGGTCGGTGGGCTTCGTCTACCAGCCCTCGTTCATCAAGGGTCTGGCGATCAGCTTCGACTGGGTGAACGTCGACATCACCGACGCGATCGTGAACTTCAGCCTCAGCTCGATCATGCAGGTCTGCTACGACTCGCCGAGCAAGCCGGCCGACGTCTGCTCGCGCTTCCGTCGTAACGCCCAAGGCCAGATCGTCGGCGCCGACAACGCAGGCTACAACGGTCCGGCCGCTGGCTTCGTCAACGCTGGCTACACCAACTTCCAGGGCGCCACCCTGGGCGTGGACTACAACTTCGAACTGACCGACATCCCGTTCCTGGCCAAGAGCGCCAATGGCGCCGATCTGGGCGGCTTCGGCTTCAACTTCGACCTGTTCCACGTCAACAAGCAGGAGACCTCGGTCACCGGCCTGGGCTTCGACCTGAACGACGACAAGGGCGAAATCGGCAACCCGGACGTCTCCTGGCGCCTGGACACCACCTACAAGCGCGGTCCGCTGGCCGTCACCCTGACGACCAGCTTCACGGGCAAGTCCTACTTCAACAAGGACTTCACCCCGGAAACCCGCAATCCGCTGTGGGTCAAGGACTACTACCTGAACGACCTGTCGATGTCGTACGACCTGACCGACCTGGTGGGCGGCCGCATGGGCTTCGACCGCGTCAAGGCCCGTCTGAACATCCGCAACCTGTTCGACGAAGAAGGCCCGTGGGGCACCACGGGCCTGGGCGTCTACGACGTCCTGGGTCGCTACTTCCAGATCGGCCTGAACGCCCGCTTCTAAGCGACGACGGCCGGGGGCTTAAGGCTCCCGGCCGCTCTCGCCCCGGGCTTTCTCGGGGAGCTGGTTTCAGCCAAAGAGAAAGGGCGGTCCCTCGCAGGGCCGCCCTTTTTCGTGTCTGGCGATGTGGAAGCGCTTCAGGCCGTCTGGCCCACCAGGCTTTCCAGCACGCGACGCAGGTCGGCCTCGCGGAAGGGTTTCTGCAGCACCGTGGCGCCCTTGTGGTCCTCGGTCAGGCCCGCCTCGCCATAGCCGCTGGCGAAGGCGAAGGGCACGCCGCGCGCCTTCAGGGCGTCGGCGACGGGGAAGATCGGGCGGCCGCCCAGATTGACGTCCAGAAGGGCCGCGTCGATGTCGGCCGTGGTGGCCAGCTTCAGGGCTTCCTCGATCTCGGCGGCGGGGCCGACGATCGTGCAGCCGAGATCGGTCAGCATGTCCTCGACCAGCATCGAGACCAGGGCTTCGTCTTCGACGACCAAAACCTTGAGGGCGGAAAGTGCAGTCATGTGTCAGGGCTCCAGCGCGCGCAGGGGCAACGCCATTTGGCAGACGAGTCCGGTTGCATCATAGGTCAGCTCGACCCCGCCGGATAGCTCGGCTGCAAGGCCGCGCTCAAGAAGGCGGACTCCGAAGCCGCGACGGGCCGGCGGGGTGACGGGCGGGCCGCCGCTTTCGGTCCAGGCCAGGCGGAGGACCCCGTCTTGCTGCGACCATTCCACGGCCACGCGGCCGTCCGGTGTCGAAAGGGCGCCGTACTTGACCGCATTCGTGGCCAGTTCGTGGATGCCCATCCCCAAGGCCACCGCGGCCTTGGGGTTCAGGCGCACGTCGCCGGCATAGTCGAAGCTGACCCGGTCCTCGCCGGCCATGGCGTGCAGCTCGACGTCGAACACCTCGCGCAGGCTGGCGCCGGCCCAGCTCTCGCGGGTCAAGAGGTCGTGGGTCTGGGACAGAGCGATCAGCCGGGTCTCGAAAGCGTCGCGGAAGTATTCGGGCGCGGCCACCGAGCGCAGGGTCTGGGCGGCGATCGACTGCGCCGTGGCCAGGCTGTTCTTGACCCGGTGATTCAGCTCGTTGACCAGCAGTTTCTGGCGTTCCTCGGCGCGCTTGCGCTCGGTGATGTCCAGCGAGACGCCGGCCAGGCGGCGCACGCCGCCGTCGTCGGCGGTCTGGGCCGCGCGGCCGCGGGCGTGCAGCCAGCGCAGCTCGCCGGTCGGATGCACCACGCGGTACTCGACGTCGTATTCGGCCCCGTCGCGGATGGCCGTCTCGATGGCGGCCAGGATGCGCGGGCGATCCTCGGGATGGATGGTGGCGACCAGGTCGGCGAAGGTGAAGCTCTCGTCCGGTCGTCGGCCGTAATTGGCCTTGCACAGGTCCGAGGCCTCATAGGCCTTGGTGGCCACGTCCAGGTCCCACGAGCCCATGCGACCGCTGTCCAGGGCGAACTTCAGGCGCTCCTCGGCCTTGCGGCGATGGTTCAGCTCGGCGCGCGAGTCGGTGTTCAGCTTGATCGACTCGATGGTGGCGGCGACCTGGGCGCCCAGGCCGACCAGCAGGGTCTCGTCGCGGGGCGAGAACCGGCCCGCCTCGGGATGGCCGAAGAACAGCCCGCCCAGCACCTCGCCCTGCCGAGTCGCCACGGGAATGGCCAGGTAGCTGCGCACCGGCAGGTGGCCCTCGGGCATGCCTTTGCGCGGGGCGTTGCGGCCGTAGCGCGGATCCAGGGTGATGTCGTCCGACCGCACCACGGCGGTGTTCTCGAAGGTGGGGGCGAAGACCTCGGTCTTGCGAACCTTGGGAAAGCTGGCGAACGCCTCGGGCGCGGCGCCTGACAGGCGGTACAGCGCGTAGGACTCGCCGTCCGGCTCGAGCTGATTATAGAAGAACGCCCCGAACGCCGCGCCGCTGATCTCGCGAGCCCCGTCGATCACCACCTGCACGCAGGTGTCGATATCGTTGCTGGAGGCGACGGCTTCGGTGACGCGGGCCAGGGTCTCGGACTTGCGGACCTCGTCGGCCAGGACGCCTTCCAGCCGGGCCAGACGCGCGCGCAGAACGGCTTCGCCGTCCTCGCGAATGTCGGTCTCAGCCAACTTGACCAACGCGCCCCTCCACGCCGAACCGCCCCTGGTCCGTAAGGACACGAAACGCGTCCTTTCTCATCCGGTTCCCACTTTCGCGCGGAAACTTGACTATAGTGATTCAGAGTTCGCGCTCGTCGTCCAGAGGGGCGCTGATCCGCAAGGCGGTGATCTGGTTTCTCCGCCGTCTGAACACCTGGAAGCGGTGGCGGTGGAAGATGAAGGTCCTCGGCAGCGCGCGGGCCACGTCGTCGGAGCGGACGATGACCACGGTCTTGGGCGGCGCCTCGGCGAAGACCATCCCCAGCATCGTCATCATGGCGATGATGACGGGCGCGAGGCCGAGCAGGGCGGTGAGCATGGGAACTGCCTCTACTGCGCCGGCTGGTCGCTGACGAAGCGTGCGACCGAGTCGCGGAACGCCTGGACGTCCTTGTTCAGCTGCACCAGCTGCGCAACGCTCATGCCGCCGGCGGCGAACAGCGTCTGGCCAAGGCAGGTGCTGCGGGCCTGCATGTCGCGGCCGGCGTCGGTCAGGCTGACCACGACCTGGCGTTCGTCGGCCCGATTGCGCGCCCGGCTGACCAGCCCCGCAGCCTCCATGCGCTTGACCAGCGGTGTGACATTGCTGGAGTCGAGGCCCAGCCGCTCGCCGATCGCGCCGACGGAGACGGCGTCGGTCTCCCACAGGGCGCTCAGCACCAGGTACTGCGGATAGGTGATCTCCAGCGCGTCCAGCAGCGGCTTGTAGGCGCGGTTGATCGCCAGGCTGGCGCCGTACAGCGAGAAGCACAGCTGCTGGTCGAGGGTGGGGAGGTCGTCGGACACGGCGCGGCTCCTGATCGTCGGGTGTTCTTACCGCGAAATTAGATGTCGTGACAAATAATGACGGACTCACGGGTCTCGGCTCCGTAGGGAGCTCTAATATGTCGCGACATATAATGTCTCGGCATGGAAAATTCTCTTCAGGGAGGCCGCCATGGCCCAGGTAGACGACGTTCAGCGCAACGGTCTCAAGCGCTACTACTTCCTGCGGGCCGGCGTGTCGGTCGCCTGGATCATCGCCGCCGTGGCGGTGGGAACCAGCAATCCGCTGATCGGCGGCGTGCTGCTGGCGGCCTATCCGGCCTGGGACGCCCTGGCCAACGCGCTCGACGCGCGATCCAACGGCGGCTTCGCGGCCAATCCGCCCCAGACCTTCAACCTCGTCGTCAGCCTGACGGTCGCCTGCGCCGTGCTGTTCGCCCTGCAGGTCGACCCGCGCCGGGTGCTGACGGTGTTCGGCGTCTGGGCGGCCTTCTCGGGCATCCTGCAGCTGGTCGCGGGCCTGCGCCGCTGGCGCTCGGTCGGCGGTCAGTGGCCCATGGTCCTGAGCGGCGCCCAGTCGGTGCTGGCGGGGGTGTTCATGATCACCCGCTCGATCGCGGGCGGCGGGCGCCCGCCGGCGCCGGTGGAGATCGCGCCGTATGCGGCCTTCGGGGCGTTCTATTTCCTGGTGGCGGCGGTGGCGCTGACGCTGAAGGGACGGAAGCGGGCCTAGACCGCGCCCTCTTCCACCAGGAACGCCTTCAGCGCCGCCCGGTCCACGTCCTTGGCCACGAAGGCGTCGCCGATCCCGCGCACCAGCACGAAGGTCAGCTTGCCGCCCTCGGCCTTCTTGTCCTGGCCGCAGTGGGCGACCAGGGCGTCGGCGTTGAAGGGCTCGGGACGCACGTCGTCCATCGTCGTGGGCAGGCCGGCGGCCTTGATGGCCGCCACGGCGCGGACGGCGTCCTGGCTGGCGCACAGGCCCTGACGGACCGAGAAGCGGAACGCCTGGGCCATGCCGACGCCGACGGCTTCGCCGTGCTTCAAGGCGTCGCCAAAGCCCATCTCGGCCTCGATGGCGTGGCCGAAGGTGTGGCCCAGGTTCAAGAGGGCGCGGCGGCCGGCTTCCTTCTCGTCCTCGGCGACGATCTCGGCCTTCATCTCCACCGAGCGGCCGACGGCGCGGACCAGGGCGTCGACGTCGCGCTCCAGCACCTTGCCGACATTGGTCTCCAGCCACTCGAAGAAGGCGAAGTCGCCCAGCAGGCCGTACTTGATGATCTCGGCATAGCCGCAGGCCAGCTCGCGGGCGGGCAGGGTGGCCAGGACGTCCAGGTCGGCCAGCACCAGGCGCGGCTGGTGGAAGGCGCCGATCAGGTTCTTGCCGCGCGGGGTGTCGATGGCGGTCTTGCCGCCGACCGAGCTGTCGACCTGGGCCAGCAAGGTGGTCGGGACTTGCACGAAGTCGATGCCGCGCTTGTAGATCGCCGCCGCGAAGCCGGCCAGGTCGCCGACGACGCCGCCGCCGAAGGCCACGATCTGGTCGCCGCGCTCCAGGCCCAGGGCCAAGAGCTGGTCCGACAGGCTCTGCAAGCCCTCGAAGCTCTTGCTCTCCTCGCCGGGCGGGATGGTGATGACGTCGACCGCGATCCCGGTCTTTTCCAGCGACACGGCCAGGCGCTCGCCATGGTGCTCGCCGACATTGCTGTCGGTGACGACGGCCACGCGCTTGCGCTTGCCCAACACGGGAGCCACACGCTCGCCGGCCTTGTCGAGCAGGCCCGGACCGATGACCACGTCATAGGCGCGATCGCCCAGGCCCACGGGAACGGTGCGGATCATGGGCTTAAGCTCCTTACTCGGCAGGACGGGCGCGCAGGGCCGCCAGGATGGCCTCGACCGCCACCATATGCGGCGTGTCGCCGGTCTGGACGTGCACCTGGGCCTCGGCATAGGCGGGGTCGCGGGTCTTCGCCAGCTGGGTCAGCACCTGGACGGGGTCCTTGCCGCGCACCAGCGGCCGGTTGTCCTTGCGCGAGACGCGGCGGGCCAGAAGCTCGATATCGGCCTTCAGCCAGACCGAGACGGCCTTTTCGTTGATCAGGGCCCGGGTCTCGGGATTGACGAAGGCCCCGCCGCCGGTGGCCAGCACATGCGGGGGCTCGTCCAGCAGGCGGCCGATCACCCGGCGCTCGCCGTCGCGGAAGGCCGACTCGCCCAGTTCGGCGAAGATCTCGGAGATCGACCGGCCGGCGGCGGCCTCGACCTCGTTGTCGGCGTCGCGGAACGGCAGGTCCAGCACCCCGGCCAGGCGGCGGCCGACGCTGGATTTCCCCACGCCCATCAGCCCCACCAGGACGATGGTCTTCCCACGCAGCGCGGCCAGATCTTCAGAGGTGAGGGCGTGTTCGGTCATGATGCGGTCGCGGGTTTACACGAGGCTTGGCCAAACCGCCAAGTTTGCGAGAACTCCGTCATGCGTCATAACCGGTCCATGGTCCTTATCATGCGTTTCGCGCTGTTGCTCGCCGCCAGCTTTGCCGGCCCCGTCGCCGCCCCCGTTGCCGCCCAAGAAGAGGTCAAGGTCACCAGCCTGGCCGCGCCCGACTACTTCTCGGGGCCCGCCGCCGACACGGGCCTGCCGGGCGACCTGTGGAAGGACGCCGCCCCCGACATCATGCGCGACGTGATTCCCAAGCTCGGCGGGACCAAGCCGCTGTCGCCGGCCTTCGCCAATCTCGCCAAGCGCCTGCTGTCGACCGGCGCCAACGGCCCGGCGGGCGTGGGCGACAATGTCGAGATGGGCGCCCAGCGCGCGCTCGCCCTGATCGCCCTGGGCGAGGCCAAGGGCGCCAACACCATCCTGGACCGGGCCACCGGCGCGCCGGGCAGCGCGGCGCTGTCGATGGCCACGGCCGAGGCGGCCCTGATCGCCGGCGACGACGACAAGGCCTGCCGCACCCAGGACGCCCTGACCGTCGATCGCGGCGGCGCCTATTGGCTGCGCCTGCGGGCCTTCTGCCAGCTGAAGGCCGGCCAGAACGATCCCGCCCAGCTGACCTTCCAGCTGGCCCAGAACGCCACGCCCAAAAAACAGGAGGGGGACGCCGACTACGCCCGCCTGATGGGCGCGGCGCTGAGCGGCGCGGCGCCCGGCGCGGCCAACCTCAAGAACGGCGTGAACTACGCCCTGTCGCGCCGCCTGAACCTGGACATCCAGTCGGCCGCCGCCGTCGCCTCGGCCTCGCCGGCGCTGAAGCCCCTGATCAAGGCCAGCGGCGACATCGCGGGCGTCTCGTCCGGCGCCGACCTGACCGCGCAAGAGGCCTCGGACCTGGCCTTCCTGCGCCAGGCCAAGACCCTGCCGGCCTTCGTCGACGCCGCCCGCGCCGCCTCGGCCTCGATCGCCGCCCTGGCGGCGGCGGGAGGCCCGCTGCAGGATCCGGTGCTGATGGCCCGCGCGGCCCTGGCGGCGGGCGATGTCGCCAGCGCCCAGGCCATTCGCGGCCGCCTGACCGGCGACACCATCCCCGGCGCGACGGCCGCCGACCTCGCCATCCTCGACGCCCTGATCGCCGCCGCTTCGGGCAAGGTCGACAACCAGGTGCTCGGCAACCTGATCTCGCGCGGCGTCTCGGGCGGCGCCAAGGCCCAGGCCGCCGCCGCGCTGCTGTCCAGCCTGGGCGGCAGCCTGGACCCCGAGGCCCGCGCCCAGTTCGCCGGCTTTGACCTCGCCAAGCCCGTCGCCTCGCCGGCGCGGATGCAGGTGCTGGAGGACGCCGGCGCGGCCAAGCGCAAGGGCGAGGCGGGCCTTGTCGCCCTGTCGATCGCCGTCGACAGCGGCGCGACGGGCCCGATCCCCGCCGACCGCGCCCGCATCGCCCGCGCCCTGAACCATGCCGGCCTGTCCGCCGACGCCCGCGCCATCGTCGTCGAGGGCCTGCTGGGCCTGGCCTTCGTGAAATGAGCACCAAAGGCGCGGGCTGGGTCGACGCGTTCCTGGAGATGATGGCCGTCGAGCGCGCGGCCGCCCGCAACACCCTGACCGCCTATGGCAAGGACCTGGACGACGCCCGGACCTTCCTGGCCGGCTCGGGCATGGATCTGGACGACGCCGACGCCGAGACGGTCGAGGCCTATTTCCAGGATCTCGCCGCGCGGGGCCTGTCGCCGGCCACCGCCGCTCGCCGCCGCTCGGCCGTGCGCCAGTTCTACCGCTTCGTGCTGGGCGAGACCTGGCGCACCGACGACCCCTCGCGCCGTGTCGCCGCCCCCAAGGCGGGCCGCCCGCTGCCCAAGGTGCTGGAGCGCGAGGAGATCGAGCGCCTGCTGGCCGCCGCCACCCAGAAGGACGGCGCGCAAGGCCTGCGCCTGACCTGCATCATCGAGCTGATCTACGCTTCGGGCCTGCGGATCTCCGAACTTCTGGCCCTGCCGCTGTCGGCCCTGGCGCGCGATCCGGCCTATCTGATCGTCAAGGGCAAGGGCGGCAAGGAGCGGCTGGCGCCCCTGAACGACGCCGCCCGTACGGCGGTGAAGGCCTATCTCACCGCGCGTCCGTCATTCCTGCCGAAGGGGGCGAAAGAGAGCGCCTGGCTGTTCCCCTCGCGCGGCTCGACCGGCCGCCTGACCGCCCGCCGTGTGGGCCAACTGCTGGAGGACGCCGCGATCGCCGCCGGCGTCGACCGCGAGAAGGTCAGCCCCCACGTCCTGCGACACGCCTTCGCCACCCACCTCCTGGAAGGCGGCGCCGACTTAAGGGTCATCCAGACCTTGCTTGGTCACGCTGACATTGCGACCACCCAGATCTACACCCACGTGGCCGGCGAGCACCTCGCGCACGTCGTCCAGACCAAGCACCCTTTGGGGCGGAAGAAGTAGAGCCATGTCCGAAGAAACCCGCGACTCCAACGGAACCCTGCTGGCCGACGGCGACACCGTCACCCTGATCAAGGACCTGAAGGTCAAGGGCTCGGGCGGCGTGACCCTCAAGCGGGGCACGGTCGTGAAGAAGATCCGCCTGACCGGCGACCCCGACGAGATCGAGGCCAATGTCGACAAGGTGAAGGGCCTGGTCCTGCGGACGGAGTTCGTGAAGAAGGCATAAGCTTAACCGGTCGTGGTTACTCGACACAGGCCAGAAGGCCGGTGGGGCAGAAGCCATGATGACGGCGGCGGTGCAGGCGGGACCGATGGTCCTGGCGGCCTATGGCAAGGCGATGGGCGTGACGCCCGCGACTTCGAAGGACGAGCCGGCGGCGGCCAAGACCCCCGAGGCCGAGGCGCTGGATCGCCTGAAGGCCAGCCAGCGCAATGACCGCCGCAACGCCATCGGCGACGCCAAGGGCCGGGCCCGCGAGAAGCTGCAGAAGCTTCTGGAAAAGCTGAAGCTGCTCACGAAGATGAAGCTGGAAGCCTGAGGGCTGAATGACTTCAGGCTGAGGCGCCGAAAACCCCGTCCTTCGACAAGCTCAGGATGAGGTTTTCTACTGATGCGGCCTCAAAAATAGTCCTCACCCTGAGCCTGTCGAAGGGCGAGGGCGGACCCCGGGGGGGCTCTAGGCTTCCGGTCCTGCACGTGCGCCCTTGATCGCCTTCACCGCGATCGCCGCCAGGGCCAGGAGGCCGGCGGGCACGATGGCCAGCAGCCACACCACGACGATCAGCAGCAGTTGCAGGGCCGTGACGACGACCACCAGCGCCCGGTTTTCCGGCTTCCAACTGTTCGAGCTGAAGGAACGCCACGGCACGGACAGATCTCGCGGAGCTAGCGGCATGTCGCCGGATCGGCGGCGACATGCCGCCCGCCTCGCAAGACGGGATAGAGCTGGAGCGAGGGCGCCGTACTGGTTGCGACGCCCCCGTCCCTATGCGCCCCACCGCGCGAGCCCTTCGAAGACCGTTGCTCACCGGCCTTTCGACACAGTCTAGTTGCCGACAGAAGGCGGCCGGAGCAATGTCGGGGGTGTCGCAAGATGTGATGACGTCGTGTGACGAGAGTTACAGAACGCCTTTTGCTACAAGGGTTTCTGTCTCTGGGGTCTATCTCCGGGCTTGTCCGAAGGACGAGGAAAGCCGAATGAACATGGAAGCCGCGTCGTCGACGCCGCTGAAGGTCGCCCTGGTCGAGGATGACGCCGCGTTCCAGCAGGCGTTCCGCAACGCCTTGGCCGCCGCTCCGGACCTCGCCATGGTCGGCGTCGCCGCGACGGTCGCCGAGGCGCGCGCCATGCTGGGCGAGGCGCCCTGCGACGTGCTGGTCGTGGACCTGGGCCTGCCCGACGGCTCGGGCGTCGACATCATCGGCGAGGCCCACATACGTTGGCCCGGCTGCGCGATCATGGTCGCCACCACCTTCGCCGACGAGCGCCATGTCATCGCCTCGATCGAGGCCGGGGCCAGCGGCTACCTGCTCAAGGACAGCCCGCTGCCGACCATCGCCGAGGACATCCGTGTCCTGCACGCCGGCGGCAGCCCGATCAGCCCGCGCATCGCCCGCCAGGTGCTGATGCGTTTCCGCCCGGACGAGAAGCCCGCCGAGGAGGGCGCGGTCGACGCCGAGGCGGCCGAGAAGTCGGGCATTCCCAGCCTGTCCGAGCGCGAGAAGGAAACGCTGCAGCTGATCACCCGCGGCTTTTCGTTCGAGGAGATCGCCGAGTTGATGGGCGTGTCGCGCAATACGGTGCTGACCTTCGTGCGCCGGATCTACGCCAAGCTGGAAGTGCGCTCCAAGACCGAGGCGGTGTTCGAGGCCCGCGCCTATGGCCTCCTCTAGGCTGGCGCTCACGCAGCGCCGCTGGTTTCCGTGGGTGGCCTGGGTCCTGGCGGGTCTGGTCGCTCTGAGCGTGGCGTTCGTCGTCGAGTCGCGGTCCGGCGGCCATCGCCTGACCGCCGCGCGGATGACCACGATCGACACGACCGGCTACCAGCTGCCGCCCGCGGTCAGCCCCGAGAGCCTGCGGACCAGCGGCCAGGCCGTGACCATGCCGCACGCGCCGCCCCCGCTGTTCGCGCCCACGACCGAGACTTCGCCGCAGAAGATCGCCACGCGGGTGACTTGGTACTCGCTGAGCGTCCCGCCGCTGCCCAACGACGGCCGCCAGCTCTATCTCTACATCCCGCGCTGGAAGTCGGACGGCTCGCTGGCGATCTATGCCGATGGCCAACTGATCCACCAGTCGCACGCCAACCTGCAATGGAACGGCTCCAACGAGCCCCTGCTGATCAAGGTCCCGCGCACCGACGTCTCGCAGCCGCCTCGTACGCTGGACGTCCGCATGCAGCATGTGCGCGGCATCGGCGGGGCGTTCTCGTCGGTCTGGATCGGGACCTATCGCCAGCTGGCGCCGCGCTACACCATTCGCGAGATCCTGCAGGTGCAGCTGACCTCGTTCTCGTCCTTCGCCTTCCTGGCGACGGGGGTGTTCGCCTTCTTCGTCTGGCTGAGCCGGCGCAACGAGCCGATCTACCTGCTGTATTTCCTGACCTCGGCCGTCGTCTTCGTTCGCATGTTGCACACCTTCGTCGGGATGCACCCGCTGATCATCTCGGACGCCTGGTTTGGCTGGCTGACCGTCGTCTCGCCCTACTGGATGGTCATGGTGCTGCATCTGTTCATGGCCGAGCTGCATGGCAAGCGCCAACCCCTGCTGACCGGCGCGGCCCTGCTGGTCAGCGTCGTCACGACCATCGCCACCTTGCCGGGCCTGATCGATCCCACCCTGATGTCGGCGCCGGTCTATGCGAGCCTCTTGGTTCTGGGCGTGTTCGTCGCCTTCAACAGCGTGCGCCAGTCGGTGCGGTTCAAGTCGCGCGACGCCATGCTGCTGTCGGTCTGGTGCCTGATCACCGTGGTGTCGGGCATCTATGACCTGGGCCTGCAGCAGAACCTGATCAGTATCGAGAGCGTGTTCGTCAGCAATTTCACGGGCGTCGGGTTCACCCTGCTGTTCTGGTACATCATGTTCGGCCGCTACATCGAGGCGCTGGAGACGGCCACCCAGGCCAAGGCCGACCTGGCCCGGCGCCTGGCCCAGCGCGAGGCCGAGCTGACCGCCAGCCACGCCAAGCTGCGCGAGATCGAGCGCCGCGAGCTGCTGCACCAGGAGCGCCAGCGGCTGATGCAGGACATGCACGACGGCCTGGGCTCGACCCTGGTCGGCGCCCTGCGCGCCTTCGAGGGCGGCAAGGCGGCCGAGCTGGACACCGTTGGCATCCTGCGCGGCTGCATCGACGACCTGAAGCTGACCATCGACTCGATGGAGCCCGTCGAGACCGACCTCCTGCTGCTGCTGGCCACCTTGCGCTTCCGCCTGCAGCCGCGCCTGGAGGCGGCCGGGGTCAAGCTGGTCTGGGACGCCGGCGAGGTCCCGCCGCTGGAGTGGCTGGACCAGCGCCACGCCCTGCACATCCTGCGGATCCTGCAGGAGGCCATCGCCAACGTGCTCAAGCACAGCGGCGCCAAGACCCTGACGGTCTCGGTGCGCGCCGAGGGCGACCAGGTGCTGGTGCGGGTGCAGGACGACGGCCGGGGCTTCGAACCGGCCGGTCTCCTGCCGTCGGGCGCCTTGTCGTCAGGGGGGCGGGGCCTGGCCAACCAGCTCAGCCGCGCCGAGGCCATCGGCGGCGCCATCCGCTGGGAAGAGACGCAGCGCGGCAGCAGCCTGGCCCTGGCGCTGCCGGTGAGTAAGTCTCGGCGGGCTGTCCCCTAGCGCCGAAACGCGCGAAAGTGGCGTCGATTGACTGTCGCGACCGGACTATTGCCCGATCCTCCAGAACCGCACGATGGGCTCTGGCCGCCGCGTGCGTTACGCCCATCTCCCAGCAGCCGGCGGCAAGGACCGCCGCGCCATTCCGGACAAGGAGCATCCCCATGAAGACGCGCAAACTCGGCGACGGCCTGGAAGTGTCGGCCATCGGTCTCGGCTGCATGGGCATGGGCCAGGTCTACGGCACGGCGCTGGACACCGCCGACGCCCACAAGCTGCTGGCCCAGGCGGTCGAGCGCGGCGTGACCTTCTTCGACACCGCCGAGGTCTATGGCCCCTATCTCAACGAGGTGCTGGTCGGCGGCGGCCTGAAGCCCTTCCGCGACAAGGTCGTGATCGCCACCAAGTTCGGCTTCGACATCGCGCCGGAAGGCGCGGGCGAGGGCTTCTCGCGCATGCGCGGCGTCAACAGCCGCCCCGAGCACATCCGCGCGGTGGTCGAGGCCTCGCTGCAGCGCCTGGGCGTCGAGGTGATCGACCTGCTGTACCAGCACCGCGTCGACCCGAACGTGCCGATCGAGGACGTGGCGGGCGCGGTCAAGGACCTGATCGCCGAGGGCAAGGTCAAGCACTTCGGCCTCTCGGAAGCCGGCGCCGCCACCATCCGCAAGGCTCACGCCGTCCAGCCCGTCGCGGCCCTGCAGAGCGAATACTCGCTGTGGTTCCGCGAGCTGGAGGCCGAGATCATCCCGACCCTGCGCGAGCTGGGCATCGGCCTGGCGCCCTACAGCCCGCTGGGCCGGGGTTTCCTGACCGGGGCCTTCAAGGAGGCGCCGGCGGCCGAAAACGACTTCCGCCGCGGTCTGCCGCGCTTCCAGGGCGAGGCCTTCGCCAAGAACCTGTCGCTGGTCGAGGGCCTGACCGCCATCGCCGCCGACAAGGGGATCACCCCGGCCCAACTGGCCTTGGCCTGGATCCTCAGCCAAGGCGAGGACATCGCGCCGATCCCCGGCACCACCAAGCTGGCTCGCCTGGAAGAGAACATCGGCGCGGTGGACGTCGTGCTCACCGCCGACGACCTGGCCGCCATCGCGGCGGCCGTGCCGGAGACGGGGATCGAGGGCGAGCGTTATGCGCCGGCCGGTTTGGCGATGGTGGGGCGGTGACGCAACACTAGATGCTCCCCCCGATGCGGGGGAGCATCCTTTCGGGCCGCGACGCATTTCCCGGTCATGCTCGAACTGATCCTAGACCTCTGCAACATCCTGGGCGGCTTCCTGCTGGCGATCGGCCTGCTGACGCTGCTGCCCCGCGCCGGCGACGACTTGGGGCGCTTTGCCGAGCGCTTGGCGCCCTTCCGCTGGATCGTCGGCGTCGCGGCGCTGGTCTGCGGCGGCTACTTCCTGATCGTCCACCTGACCAGCGGGCCCAAGGTCTTCCACTTCGAGGTGGTGGCGATCGCGGTCGGGGTGCTGCTGCTGTGGGATCGCTTGAGAACCGGGCGCAGCCTGCCGGCCAGCGGGTCCAGCGGGCCGGGCCTGGTGCTGGCCGTGTTCGGCGTCATCGCCATGATCGTCGGCCTGCAGGGGCTGTTCACGCCAGACTGACGATTCGCGCCCCGGAAAACTAAAACGGTCAGTACCAGTTTTGCGACATCCCGTCGCGATGGCGAATGATGTTCATATAGTGGCGTTATCATTCAAGTATTTGATTTATAAAGAATAGTTGTGGCGCGGGGCGTGCGAATAGGTCAAGCTGTCCGCCCGGCATGCGACATATTGGGCTTTGTCCTCAGCCGTCGATCCGTCCCATGCTCGCCTTGCAGTTGCCGAGTGGGGGCGGGACATGAAGAGAGTATTGGTCGTCGAGAGCCAGCCGCTGATGCGCGCGGCGATCGTCCGTCTGCTGGAGACCGCCTGGCCCAAGGCCAGCATCGTCGAGGCCGGCAGCCTGGCCGGGGTCGAGGCGGCCTGCCGGTCGGGTCATGTCGGCCTGGTGATCCTGGAGCCGGCCCTGCCGGACGCCACGGGCCTGGGCGCCCTGGTCGCCATCCAGCGCCGCCTGCCGGACGCGCCCGTGGTGGTCTATACCGCCCGCCGCGACGACCAGGTGATCACCTCCAGCAACGCCTTGGGCGCGGCCGGTTATGTCCACAAGTCCGCCCAGATCGATGAGCTGCTCGCGGTGCTGCGCGCCGCCGCCGCCGGGGCGCGGTCATTCCCGTCGCTGAACGGCGCCGTCACCGCCGACCAGGAGATCGCCGCCATGCGCAAGCGTCTCTCCTCGCTGACCGCCACCCAGATGAAGGTGCTGATGAGCGTCGCCGACGGCCGGCTGAACAAGCAGGTGGCCGCCGACTTCAACGTCTCGGAAGCCGCCATCAAGGCCCATCTGACGGGCATCTTCCGCAAGCTGGGCGTCCACAACCGCACCCAGGCCATGCTGGCCCTGCAGCCCGTGCTGGGCGCCGCCCTGGCCGCCTAGAGCATTTTCCGATCCGAATGGATCGGTGAAATGCTCCAGGTCTTTGATTGAGGGCCCTTTTTATCCGACTGATCGTTTCGATCAGATCGGAAAGGGCTCTAGAGGGCCAGGCCGTCCCGGCCGAAGCGGGCCTTCAGGGTCATGACCGCTTCCCGCACGATCCCGACCGGGTCCGGCGGCGCGGGCGCATCGTCGCCGCGCATGATGGCCAGGACCAGGGTCTCGTGCTCCAGCATGCCCAGGAGTTGACGGGCCGCCGTCTCGGCCGCGCCGGCCGCGAACTTGCCTTCCGTCGCCAGGCGCTCGAACAGGGCGACCGCCGCCTGGTGGGCCTTCAGTCGCGTATGGGCGTCGAAGGTCGCCAGCACGTCGGGGAAGCGCGGTCCCTCCACCGCCAAGATCCGGAACACCGCCCGCAGGTCGGGATCGGTCAGCGGCGCCATCAGCGCCGTGGCCAGGGTCTGGATCGGATCGCCGTCGGGCGTGTGCAGCGCCGTGTCCAGCCGCGTGTCGATCCCTTGCGCGACCTTCTCGACGATCGCGCGGAACAGGTCGTTCTTGCTGGGGAAATAGGCGTACAGGGTCGCCGTCGAAACGCCGGCCGCGGTCGCGATGGCGCCCATCTTGGCCTGATCCAGGCCCTCGGCGAGGACGATGCGGCGCGCCGCGTCGATGATCGCCTGTAGCTTTTTACGCCCTGCCAGCCCCCTAGGCTGTCTGAGCATGCAATATCCTCCGAAACACTCGCTAGATGATTGAGCAGTGAGTCGTCGCAAACGCTATGGGCGCGACCATGAACCACGAAATCGGATCGGTGAAGTGTCGGGTAAGCCACATAGGGGCGCACTTGATCCTTTGCGTGTCATCCGAACAAACTGCGCCTCATGGAAACCAACCCGCTTCGCACGCTCGATTCGTTCGAACTCCTGAAGCTGGGCAAGGCGTCGGTGACCGTCGGCGGGCTGGCGGCGGGCATTCTGATCGTGGTGGCGGCGATCTTCGCCGCCCGGCTGACCTCGGCGGGCCTGCGTCGGCTGCGCGAGAAGGCCGCCGGCAACGCCGCGTCGCTGTACATCGTCGAGAAGGTCGCCACCTACGGCCTGGTGGTCATCGGCGTCGTGGCGGGGCTGTCGACCATGGGCGTCGACCTGACCTCGCTGACCGTCTTCGCCGGCGCCCTGGGCGTGGGCGTCGGCCTGGGCCTGCAGGGCATCATCAAGGACTTCGCCTCGGGGGTCAGCCTGGTGTTCGAGCGGCTGGTGGCGGTGGGCGACTTCGTCGAGCTGCCCAATGGCGGTCGCGGCGTAGTGCACGAGATCGGCCCGCGCGCCACGCGCATCCGCACCAATGACAGCACCGACATCATCGTGCCCAACTCGGTGCTGGTGAACGACCAGGTCATCAACTGGACCCTGCGCAACACCAACCGCCGCCTGCGGGTGCCGTTCGTCACCGCCTTCGGGGCCGACAAGGAGAAGGTGCGCGAGGCGGTGCTCAAGGCCGCCAAGGCCGCGCCCTACACCTCGCCCGACGACGCCACCCGCCGGGCCCAGGTCTGGCTGGTCGGTTATGGCGACAGCAGCCTGAAGTTCGAGCTGGTGGTCTGGCCGACCGTCGAGGCCGTGCGCCGGCCGGCGGCGATCTTCGCGGCCTATACCTGGCTGATCGACGACGCCCTGCGCGGGGCCGGCATCGAGATCCCCTATCCGCAGCGCGACGTGCGCCTGCGCGGCCTGTTCGGCGAGGAGGGCGAGGACGCCCTGACCAGCCTGCGCCTGGAGCCCGCCGCCCGTCGCCGCAAGGCCGCCAAGGCGGTCAAGCCCGGCTCCAGCAACGACGCGGCCCAGGACCTGGAGCGCGAAGATCCCGACGAGATGCCGCCGCCCGTCGCCAAGCCGCCGGCGAAGACTTAACGGCGATAATCTTGACGCTCCCGTTGCGTCGCCGCATGGTCTTCGCAACTGCGAAAAGAACAATCGGGGAGTAGGCGGATGAAGACGCCGCGCGGCTTTTTCAAACCCCTGGCCATTGGCGCGCCCACACCCTACCGCGAGCTGCCGGCCTGCGTGGAGCGGATGATCCACTTCGTGCCGCCGCACCTGGACAAGGTGCGCGCCAAGGTCCCCGAGATCGCCCGGGCGGTCGACGTCATCCTGGCCAATCTGGAGGACGCCATCCCCGCCGACGCCAAGGGCGCGGCCCTGGCCGGGCTGGTGGCGATGTCGCGCGAGGTCGACTTCAAGGCCCTGGGCGTCGGCTTCTGGACGCGGATCAACTGCCTGAACTCGCCCTGGCACCTGGATGAGGTGGCCACCATCGTCGAGAAGGCCGGCGACAAGATCGACGTCATCATGGTCCCCAAGGTCGAGGGGCCGTGGGACATCTTCTACATGGACCAGCTCTTGGCCTCGCTGGAGGCCAAGCACGGCGTGACCCGGCCGATCCTGCTGCACGCCATCCTGGAGACGGCCGAGGGCGTGATGAACGTCGAGGCCATCGCGGCGGCCAGCCCGCGCCTGCAGGGAATCTCGCTGGGCCCGGCCGACCTGGCGGCTAGCCGGGCGATGAAGACCACCCGCGTCGGCGGAGGGCATCCTGGGTATCGGGTCATAGAAGATCCGCATACGGACGGATCGTCGCGCGCGTCGGTGCAGCAGGACCTCTGGCACTACACCTTCGCCAAGATGGTCGACGCCTGCGCCGCCCACGGCCTTAAGCCGTTCTACGGTCCGTTCGGGGCGATCGACGACCCGGTCGCGTGCGAGCAGCAGTTCCGCAACGCCTTCCTGATGGGCTGCGCCGGCGCCTGGAGCCTGCACCCCAGCCAGATCGACATCGCCAAGAAGGTGTTCAGTCCGGATCCGGCCGAGGTGGCGTTCGCCCGGCGGATCCTGGAGGCCATGCCGGACGGCGCGGGCGTGGCCATGATCGACGGCAAGATGCAGGACGACGCGACCTGGAAACAGGCCAAGGTGATGGTCGACTGCGCCCGGCAGATCGCGGGCAAGGATCCTGTGTACGCCAGCCTCTACGGCTTCTAGCGCGGCATAGATCCTCCCCCGCTAGGGGGAGGGTCTTTTAGCCCTCGCCGCCGACGGTGGTGACCACCCGCGCGCCGTTCGTCAGCAGCTTGTGGATCGGGCACTTCTCCGCGATCTCGAACAGGCGCTCCATCTGTTCGTCATTGAGGTTGCCCTCGATGGTGATCACCCGCTCGAAGCGCTCGTGCGGGGTGACGTCGGCTTCGAAGTGCGAGAACACCTCGACATGCATGGCCGTGATCTCCCAGTTCTTGCGGTTGGCGTAGAGGCGCAGGGTCTGGCTGGTGCAGGTCGCCAGGCCCGCGGCGACCAGCTCGTGCGGATCGGGACCCAGGTCCAGCCCGCCTTGGGCCACCGAGATGTCGGCGACGATGGTCGAGGGGCCGGCCGTGACGAAGGTCTGCAGGACGCCCGTGCCGGTGTCGGTGGCGGTGGCGAACGGGCGGGTGGCGGCTTCGGTCATGGGGAGGTCCTCGAAACAGATAGGGCGGACCTTCCTAGCGCACCCGTCACGCTGGCGCTTGCATGATCGGCGTCAGACGAAACTCCGGCTCGTGATCCGGCCCCAAGGTGATGGAGGCGCGGGGGATGACCGGCCGATCGCTGGCCATCGCCACCGCGAACCGCTCCAGCAGGCCGGCCAGCACGATCTGGGCCTCGGCCATGGCGAAGCCGGCCCCGATGCAGACACGCGGCCCGGCCCCGAACGGCAGGAACGCCTCAATCCCCCACGGATGGGTCTGGTCGAGGAAGCGTTCGGGCCGGAAGGCGGTGGGGGCGTCCCACAGCTTGCGGTGCCGGTGCATGACCCACGGGCTGATGGTGATCATGCAGCCGGGGACGACCTCGCAGCCCAGCACCTCGTCAGGCTCGAGGGCCTGGCGGGCGATCATCGGGGCGGTCGGATAGAGCCGCAGGGTCTCGAACAGCACCGAACGCAGCAGGGGCCAGGCCTTGAGGTCGTCCAGGCCGGTGATCCGCTCGGGCGGGAAGGCCGCGACCTCGGCCCGCGCGCGGTTCTGCGTCACGGGATCCAGCGCCAGCAGATAGGTCGCCCAGAACAGCAGCCGCGAGGTGGTCTCGAAGCCGGCGGCCAGCATCGAGCTGCACTGGTCGCGGATCTCCTGGTCGGGCAGGGGACGGTCGTCCTCGTCGCGGGCGGCCAGCAGGCGATCCAGCATGTCCAGTACGGCGGAGTGCGGATTGCGCCGCCGTTCCTCGATCAGGGCGTCGACCGCCTTGAACCAGCGCGCGCCCATCCGCCGCCGCTCGCCGTCCAGGAAGGTCAGGTCGTCGGCGCCCTTGGCCACGAAGTCCAGCAGGTTGAAGTGCGCCGGCCCCTCCATGTAGCGGCGGGCCAGGTCCGCCAGGATCGCGCCTCCAAAAACACCTTTGGCGGCATCTGCCCGGCGCGAGAACAGGGCGCGCAGCACCGCGTCCAGGGTGGCGTGGTGGAAGGCCTGGGCCAGGTTGGCGCGGTCCTTCCCGACCAGCGCCCGGGTCAGGCCTTCGCCGGCGGCGATGAAGTGGGGCAAGAGGCCGCCCGTCGCGGCGGGGGTGAAGACCGGCGCCAGGCTCTTGCGCTGGCGCCGCCAGGTCTCGCCCTCGGACATCAAGACGCCCTCGCCGACCAGGGGCTTGAGCGAGCGAGCCGCCTTTACGGGACGAGCATATTTCGGCGAGCTCAGCACCCGCCGCGCGCTGCCGGGGTCGTTCAGGAACAGGCCCGGGTGGCCCATGAACATGTAGGGCGCGGCGAGGCTCTCATAGTCCTCCTCGCAATAGGCACCGATCAGGCTGCGGCCCATCTCCAGGGCCACGCGCAGTTGGCCCAGCGGCGTGACGCCCAGAGGACGCGGATGAATCCTGGGAGCCGGCGGGATGAGCGGCGCGGTGAGGCCAAAATTCGAAAGGACTGGGGAGTCCATGGAGCCGCGGCCTTCCGGAAAGCGGAGCCCGTTTTGGGCTCCATCCGGACGTCGACGCTATAACCGCTCAGGTTGCGACGCAATAATTCATCGCACGCTGAAAATACTTAGGTAGTGGAGGCGAAACCTCGCCCTTCGACAAGCTCAGGGTGAGGTCTCTACTGAAGCGCTGAGCCCACAGTAGTCCTCACCCTGAGCCTGTCGAAGGGCGAGGGCGAGCCCTAAGCAGCGATCGCCTGAGGGCTCACGTCGAACACGCGCTGCGACCCGCGCCAGACTTCCACGAAGTCACAGCGGTGGTGCATGTCCAGCAACTCGTAAGCTCTCGCACGCGCGGCCGAGTCATCGGCGCAGGGCGTGACGTCAAAACGCGGAACCGAGCCGTCGGACTCGACACAGAAAAAGGTGAACACCTGCATGGGAACTGTGCGCTCTCATCAGGCGGGCCCGCGCATATTCGATGGCGGCGGCCGCAGGGGCGCAAGTCGTCTTCCGCGACCTGCTACATAAGAACGTAGGACTCTTTGTCGCGATTCACCAGAGGAGAGAGTCTCAATTCGAGACTCACCTGTGAACCGCGGCGCCGAGCCTGTGGATAGAATCCGGCGGATTCGAGTCGGTTCCCTGCCGGAATCTCGCCTCTTTCCCTTGAGGGATTCCGCCACTAGGTTCGCACCCTTTCATCAACGGCGACGTTTAAGAGTCCATGGCCGCCCATTATCTCGATTTCGAACGCCCAATCGCTGACCTGGAAAGCAAAATCGAAGAGCTGTCCCGGCTCTCCGAGACGGCTGGACCCGGCGCGTTAGACCTCGAGATCCAGGCGCTGCGTGATCGCGCCCAGGAACTCCGCAAGGAGGCCTATGCCAATCTGGACGCCTGGCAGAAGACCATGGTCGCCCGGCACCCCCAGCGGCCCCATCTGCGCGATTATGTCGCAGGCCTGATCGACGAGTTCGTCGAGCTGCGCGGCGACCGCAAGTTCGCCGACGACCAGGCCATCGTCGGGGGGCTCGGCCGCTTCCGGGGCCAGCCCGTCGTGGTCATGGGCCACGAAAAGGGTCACGACACCACCACGCGCCTGAAGCACAACTTCGGCATGGCCCGCCCGGAAGGCTATCGCAAAGCCGTCCGCCTGATGGACATGGCCGAGCGCTTCTCGCTCCCCGTCATCACCTTCGTTGACACCGCCGGCGCCTATCCGGGCCTGGGCGCCGAGGAGCGCGGCCAGGCCGAGGCCATCGCCCGCTCGACCGAGCGCTGCCTCACGCTCGGCACCCCGATGGTCGCCACGATCGTCGGCGAAGGCGGCAGCGGCGGGGCCATCGCCCTGGCCGGCGCCAACCGCGTGCTGATCCTGGAGCACTCGATCTATTCGGTGATCTCGCCGGAAGGCGCGGCCTCGATCCTGTGGCGCGACGGCGCCCGGGCCAAGGACGCGGCGACCAACATGCGCATCACCGCCCAGGACCTGATCAAGCTGGGCATCGTCGACCGCATCATCGAAGAGCCGGCCGGCGGCGCCCATTCCGACACCGAGACGGCCATCGCGGCCGTCGGCGACGCGGTCGAGGACGAGCTGAAGGCCATGGCCCACATGAGCGCCGCGGACCTGCGCAAGCAGCGCGCCGAGCGCTTCTACGCCATCGGACGCGCCGGCCTGCAGTAGGGCGGGGAGATCTCGTCTCCCCGTGGGGGCCCTTCACCGGCGCTCGCCGGTCCCCCTCTCCCGGGGGAGAGGGTGGCGACACCCGTCCTCCACTCCGCCAGACCTTCACCCGGACGCATCCACCGCCAGCTCCTCGCGGAAATAGAAGGCATGCGCCCGTTCGCGGACGACGTTGGAGATCAACTCCAGACGCCCGCGAGCCGAAAGCCGTCCGAGGCCATCAACCCCCGGATCCGCGCGACATAGGTCTCGCGGGTGAGGGCGGGGGCGCAGGTGGTGCATGACGTCGAAGGTCGCGAGGATCTCGGCGTCGGTGGCGGGGTGGAGGAGGGCGGTGGTCATGCCGCACAGTTAAGCCTTCTCCCCTTGCGGGAGAAGGTGGCCGCCGGAGGCGGTCGGATGAGGGGTTTCTCGGCCCCGCCAGCGCGACCCCTCACCCGACCCGCTGCGCGGGCCACCCTCTCCCGCAAGGGGAGAGGGGATTGGCGCGTCGCTCTTCCCTTCCCGCGGAAGGGAGCCATCCTTTCATCTCACG
>CAIUMD010000012.1 GCA_903900155.1 uncultured Caulobacterales bacterium
CACCTTTTGCGGAGAGACCGGCCGGCACGCTGCGCAGGCTGAAAGCTCCACGCGCCGGCCTCTTGCCCCCCACCAACACCAAGGCTCAAATCAACCCAGGACTCTCGTTATCGCTGGATGAGAAATGGGGGTCACGTCACCGGGAGCACGGCAAGCGCCGGCGCATCCGGCGATCCCCGCTCGGCGCGCTTCGCACTTGGCCGGGAAGACAGTTTTAAAGAAAGGGTGGCGGCGCCGCGAAGAACCGTGAAGACGTTTCAATCCACTCGAACCTGTCAGTAACAGGTGGGCCCCGTATTCCCGCAGCCACGGCCACGGGAGGGAACAGGTCCCGATAGAGAGATTAAGGTCCCTGGGATAAGAAATCTTCGACGAGAGCCGCAGCACGACCCGCCGTCGATCAATATAGGGATCCTTCTGCGCCTGCGATAGGGTCGGTTTGACGCGGATCCCACGCGGGTCAGGACCCATCCATGAAAGCGCCTCGTTCTCCGCCGCCTTCGCCCCTGTATCTCGACACCCAGATCGAGAGCGCATTGCGCGCGCGGGTGGCCCCAAACGCGCCTTTCGGCCGTTCGGAAATCCGAGAACTTCAGGCGCTGATCGAAGCAACGCCGCCAGACACAAACGCCGTACAAGTCGCCCTATACGACCTCGTCATGGACCTAAACTACTGCGAGGACACCCCCTCGGGCCGCGCGCGGGCTAGCGAACTGATCGCATCCGCGCTGACAGATATAGAGACAATTCTGGACAAGAATCGAATGGCCCAGGCCGCTGAGGCTTATGACCTAATGCGAGACGATCCTAGTCGCGGCATTCCAGCCAAGGATGTGTACAAAGCGATACAAGCGGAGCACGCTAACCGCACAAAACGCGACCGGATTTGAAATCCGGCGGCCTTTACTCCGCCGCCAGCTTCTCGATCTTCTCGGCCGCCGCACCCAGCGCCCGGATGGCGGCGATCTCGGCCTTGGCGCCTTCCTGGTTCAGGCGGGCGATTTCGGCGTTGGCGTGGGCCAGGCGCAGCTTCATGTCCGACAGCTCGTCGGCCAGCAGCAGGGCGCCCATGAGAAAGAGCCGGGTCTCGCCCAATTGGCCGACATCGCTGCTGACCTGGCGGACCTGGCGGTCGAATAGGCGCGCCAACTCGGTCAGGTGCGGCTCCTGGCCGTCCTCGCAGCCGACCATGTAGGGGCGGCCGTTCACGTGGATGGTCACCTGGGCCATCGGTCAGCCTTCCTTCGGATCGTCGAACAGATCCCGGTCCTGGTCGGACAAGCCGACGTCGTCGTCATGCTCGTGATCGTCGTTGGCCACGGCCTCGTCGCCCAAGGCCGAGCGGATCTCGGCGATGGCGCGGCCCAGGGCGGCCGAAGCCTGCTCGCCGGCCTCCTCCAGCGCCTTCTCACGCTCGCGGGCGGCGTCGAGGTCGGCGATCAGGCGGGCGCGCTCCTGGTGGTCAAACAGACCCGGCTCGGCCAAGGTCACGGCCGGCGCGGACGCGCGAGCGGCTTCGGCCGCCTTGGCCGCCAGACGCTGTTCGAGCGACGCCATCGCGCGCTCCAGGCGGCGCACGGCGAGGTCGAGGGCCGTACCGTCGGCCGGGATCATCGGCGATTTCCAATCATGCAACGCAACATATAGATCGAGCCCGTCTATGCCAGACGCAGGGGCGAGATTTGGGCAACGCCGAGCCCATAGCAGCATTTACGGAAGGCGTGTCAGTTTCTGAGGCCTTGACTTCCCGCCTTTCCCCCGCAAAACGCCACCCCAAATAGGGAACGCCGGCCGACACGGATCCGGCGGCCATAACAGGAGAAAGACCCATGGCTCTTCGCGTCGCCATCAACGGCTTCGGCCGCATCGGACGTCTGGTCCTGCGCTCCATCGCCGAGCATGGCCGCCGCGACATCGAGGTCGTCGCGATCAACGACCTGGGTCCGGTCGAGACCAACGCCCACCTGCTGCGCTACGACAGCGTCCACGGCCGCTTCCCGGGTGTCGTGACCTCGGGCGAGGACTGGATCGATGTCGGCATGGGCAAGATCAAGGTCACGGCCATCCGTAACCCCGAAGAGCTGCCGCACGCCGAACTGAACGTCGACATCGCGTTCGAGTGCACCGGCATCTTCACCGCCAAGGACAAGGCCGCCGCCCACCTGAAGGCCGGCGCCAAGCGCGTCCTGGTCTCGGCCCCCGCCGACGGCGCCGACAAGACCATCGTCTACAAGGTCAACCACGAGACCCTGACGGCCGACGACATCATCGTCTCGAACGGCTCGTGCACCACCAACGCCCTGGCCCCGGTGGCCAAGGTGCTGCAGGACCTGACCGGCATCGAGCGTGGCTACATGACCACGATCCACAGCTACACCGGCGACCAGCCGACGCTGGACACCATGCACAAGGACCTCTACCGCGCCCGCGCCGCGGCCCTGAGCATGATCCCGACCTCGACCGGCGCCGCCAAGGCCCTGGGTCTCGTCCTGCCGGCCCTGAAGGGCAAGCTGGACGGTAGCTCGATCCGCGTCCCGACCCCGAACGTCTCGGTCATCGACCTGAAGGTCGTGCCCTCGCGCGACACGACGGTCGAAGAGGTCAACACCGCCCTGCAGGCCGCCGCCGACGGTCCGATGAAGGGCGTGCTGTTCACGACCACCGACCCGCTGGTCTCGCACGACATGAACCACATCGCCGCCAGCTCGACGGCCGCCCTGCCCCAGACGCAAGTCATCGAAGGCAAGCTGGTCCGCGTGCTCAGCTGGTACGACAACGAGTGGGGCTTCGCGACCCGCATGAGCGACACGGCCCTCGAGATGGCCAAGTTCCTCTAAGGAACGACCAAACCCCGCTCCCGCAAGGAGCGGGGTTTTCCTTGGCCCGCCCTCGTCCTTCGACAAGCTCAGGATGAGGTCTATGGCTAGGCCTGCTTTCTTGGGTCCTCACCCTGAGCCTGTCGAAGGGCGAGGATCCAACGCACCGATTTTCAGGACCCTCCCGATGACCTTCCGCACCCTCGACACCGCCGATCTCGCCGGCAAGCGCGCCATGGTCCGGGTGGACTTCAACGTCCCCGTCGATGGCGGCCCAAATGGAAATCAAGTCACCGACGACACCCGCCTGCGCGCGGCGCTGCCGACCATCCACTATCTCTCCAAGCAAGGCGCCAAGGTCGTCCTGCTGGCCCACTTCGACCGCCCCAAGGGCAAGGTCGTGCCGGAGATGAGCCTGGGCTTCGTGGCCGAGCCGCTGTCGGCCCTGCTGGAACAGCCCGTCGCCTTCGCCAGCGACTGCATCGGCGATGAAGCCGCCAAGGTCGTGAACAGCCTGGAGAACGGCGGCGTCGCGCTGCTGGAGAACGTCCGCTTCCACGCCGGCGAAGAGAAGAACGACGCCGACTTCGCCAAGGCCCTGGCCGCCAACGGCGACGTCTATGTCAACGACGCCTTCAGCGCCGCCCACCGCGCCCACGCCTCGACCGAAGGCCTGGCCAAGCTGCTGCCGGCCTATCCGGGCCTCTCCATGCAGCGCGAGTTGGAAGCCCTGGACGCCGCCCTGGGCAATCCGAAGAAGCCGGTGATCGGCATCGTCGGCGGCTCCAAGGTCTCGACCAAGCTGGACCTGCTCAACAACCTGGTCGCCAAGCTGGACCGCCTGGCGATCGGCGGCGGCATGGCCAACACCTTCCTGTTCGCGCAAGGCCACGATGTCGGCGGCTCGCTGTGCGAAAAGGACCTGGCCGACACCGCTCGCGAGATCATGAAGAAGGCTGACGCCGCCGGCTGCGAGCTGCTGCTGCCGGTCGACGTGGTCGTCGCCAAAAAGGTCGCCCCCGGCGTCGAGACCGCTGTCCGTGCGCTGAACGAAGTCCAGGCCGACGACCTGATCCTGGACGCCGGTCCGGAGAGCGCCACGCGTCTGCTGGCCGCCATGGATCAAAGCATCACGCTGATCTGGAACGGCCCACTGGGCGTTTTCGAAGTGCCTCCGTTCGATGAAGCGACGGTTTCGGCGGCAAAACACGCTGCATCCCTGGCGAAATCGGGTAAACTCGTGGCAGTTGCGGGCGGCGGTGATACTGTCGCTGCACTGAACCACGCGGGCGTGTCGGCCGACTTTACTTTCGTCTCGACCGCCGGCGGTGCGTTCCTCGAATGGATGGAAGGCAAGACGCTTCCGGGCGTCGCCGCACTCGAGGCCTAAAGTCTACTTCGCTTGGCGCGGATCGTGCAGATCCGCGTTGAGCTGTCTACTGAATGACCCGGGCAGAGAACGCACAAGCGTCACGGCCCCAAAAACAAGAAACGACCCAACCCTACTTCACGCTTGCAGGAGAGAATTACGTGGCTCGCATCACGCTGCGCCAGCTGTTGGACCATGCCGCCGAGCATGAGTACGGCTTGCCCGCCTTCAACATCAACAACATGGAACAAGGCCTGGCGATCATGGAGGCGGCCGAAGCCGTCAACTCGCCGGTCATCATCCAGGCCTCGCGCGGCGCGCGGAACTACGCCAACGACATCATGCTGGCCAAGATGATCGACGCGCTGGTCGACATCTACCCGCACATCCCGGTCTGCATGCACCAGGACCACGGCAACGGCCCGGCCACCTGCGCCACGGCGATCCAGTACGGCTTCACCTCGGTGATGATGGACGGCTCGCTGATGGAAGACGCCAAGACCCCGGCCACCTACGAGTACAATGTCGAGGTCACCCGCAAGGTGGTCCAGATGGCCCACAGCTGCGGCGTCTCGGTCGAGGGCGAGCTGGGCGTGCTGGGCTCGCTGGAGACCGGCATGGGCGAAGCCGAGGACGGCCACGGCTTCGAGGGCAAGCTGTCGCATGACGAGCTGCTGACCGATCCGGACCAGGCGGTCGAGTTCGTGCAGGCCACCGGCGTCGACGCTCTGGCCATCGCGATGGGCACCAGCCACGGCGCCTACAAATTCACGCGCAAACCGGACGGCGACGTCCTGGCCATGAACGTGATCGAGGAGATCCACCGCCGCCTGCCCAACACCCACCTGGTGATGCATGGCTCCAGCTCGGTCCCGCAGGACCTGCAGGACATCATCAACCAGTACGGTGGCGAGATGCCCCAGACCTGGGGCGTGCCCGTCGAAGAGATCCAGCGCGGCATCAAGCACGGCGTGCGCAAGATCAATGTCGACACCGACAACCGCATGGCCATCACCGGCGCGATCCGCAAGATCCTGGTCGAGAAGCCGCACGAGTTCGACCCGCGCGCCTATCTCAAGCCCGCCAAGGAAGCCATGCGCAAGGTCTGCCAGGCTCGCTTCGTCGAGTTCGGCTCGGCCGGCCATGCCGACAAGATCAAGGCGCTGTCGACCGCGACCATGGCCAAGCGCTACACGGCCGGCGAGCTGGACGCCAAGTTCGGCGCCGGCGCGGCCAAGGCCGCCGCCGAGTAAGGCGTTCTAGAGCTTGAAACGATGGGGCCTCCCGGAGGGATCCGGGAGGCCTTTTTCTATTCCGCCGGCAGGAGAAAGCGGCGGCGACGGGCGAGCAGCTTGATCGCGCCGGCCCCGATCCCGCCGCTGACCAGCATGGCCAGGGTGAACCAGGGACCGACGAAGGCGTAGGTCCCCTGCCAGCAGTGCAAGCCGTCGACCGTCGCCGCTACGCCCCCGCAAAACAGTCCGCAGGCGAAGCCGGTCGGCGCGGGTCGCAGCAAGTCGACATCGCGCAGGCCGAAAACGGTCAGCGCCAGCATCGGGGCGGCGATGACCAGGATGTTGCCCAGGCACACCAGCGCGTTGGGCCAATGAAGAGCAGTCAGCGCGGCCGGGGTCATGGCCGCGTTCTGGACGCCGGCGGCGATGAGCATGGCGACCGCGGCCGCGCCGGCCAGGGCCAGAACGGTGACGCCGCCCGACCGTCCGCGCGCCAGCCAGGTGGCCGCGACCAGGGCGCACAGGGCGACGCCGGCGGTGTAGGCGGCCTTGATCCAGAAGAAGGCCTGCCCCGCCGCCTCGGTCAGGTCGGGCCGCACCTCCAGCCACGCCAGGATCATCAGCACGCCCGCCAAGGCGCCCGCGCCGCCGACCTCGGCCAGCCGCCAGGGCAAGGTCGCGGTCGACCATATGGGTGCGCCAAGGCTTTCGCCGCTTGCCCCCGCATCCAGGGGAGCAACGGTGTCGTCGATCATCACGCGCCTCTCCCCACAGAGCCGGCTGGCGTTTCAGTGAAGCTTTTCGCGTCTCATTCGCGAAAAGAGGCGGCACTTCATTGGCGGAACGACGGTTTGTCAATCGACCAGAAGGCGACGATACGAAACTTGATCGTCGCTACTTCTGGTGACGCGCGGCCTGCCTACCAGCGCAGCGCCCAGCGCCCGATCAGCGCGCCCAAGACGGCCAATGACAGCACGCCGAGGCTGTACCACAGGGCGACGAAGGTGAAGGTGTTCTCGGCGCAGTGCAGGCCATAGACCGTGGCCGCCACCCCGCCCGCGAACAGGCCCGTGGCGAAGCCGGCGGCGACCGGCCGCGTCGGGGCCATGCCGCGCACCGCCCACAGGCCCAAGCCCAGCATCGGCAGGCCCAGCATCAGGATGTTGCGGCTACAGACGTGCCAGGAATGCCCCCGCAGCATGTGCAGGGCCATCTGGATGTCGGGGCTCATCATCGCCTGGACGACGCCGGCCAGGGCGAACAGGCCCAACACCGCGCCGCCCAGCATCCAGCCGCGCCGTCCCGAGCCTGCCGGCCGCGACAGGCGCTCGATCGCCAGATAGCCGGCCAGACCCAGCGCTCCGGTATAGAGCGCCTTCATCCAGAACATGCCGCCGCGCATGGCGGGCATCAGGTCGTGGCGGGTGTGCAGCCAGGCCAGCATCAAAACGAGGGCCGCCAGAGCGCCCAGGCCCGCGACCATCGCCAGCCGCTTGGGCGGCGCGCGCGTCGGGCCCCTTCCTGAGGCTTGGGCATCCTGGGCCAGGGCGTCGATCAGATCATCCGTCCGCACGGCGCATCCTTTCGGCCAGGGCCTTCAGCGCCCGGTGCAGGGCGACCTTGGCCGCCCCTTCGGAAATGCCCGCGCGGGTCCCCGCCTCGGCAAGGCTAAGACCCGTCAGCTTGACGTCGGTGACCAGGATCCGTTGCTTCTCCGGCAAGCTGGCCAGGGCGCGATCCAGTTCCAGGCCGACGCCGGGCTCCGGCTCGTCGGCGGCCAGGAATTCGATATGGTCCTCGATCGGCAGGGTCTGGCGGACCTTCCGCCGCCGCCAGTGGTCGATCAGCTTGTAGCGCGCCACCGCATGCGCCCAGGCGGTGAACGACTGGGAAGCGTCCCAGGTCGACCGCTTGAGATGCACCGCCAGCAGCGTCTCCTGCACAAGATCCTCCACATCGCCGGGCGCGCCGGACATCCGTCGCGCGAAATAGGCGCGAAGCCGAACGCCGAGACCGGCCAGACACTCGCGATAGGCTGCGGCGTCGCCGTCCAGCCCGCGCAGCATCAGCGCCTTCAAACGGGTTTCGGTATCCGTCACGCAAGCCCCTATTCGCGCGCGAGGGGCGGATGGTTACACGCCCGCGCGCCGCGCCGGAACCTAGGCCGTGAAACGACGCCGAAATTTTGTTCGGCCACTTTTGTTTTCTGGCCGATGTAACCTCTCCCCGTGTCGCTTCGTACTTCCCATCGACCAGGCGGCGACTGAGCCGCCTGGTGTGCAACAACACCGAGGAGAAACCCCATGAACCGCACCGCTACCACCGCCGCCCTCGCCGCCGTCCTGGCCCTGTCGGCCGGCGTCTCGATCGCCGCCGCCGCCGATCACGGCAAGGCCAAGGCCGACCAGGAAAAGTGCTACGGCGTCGCCAAGGCCGGCGAGAACGACTGCAAGGCCGGCGCTGGCACCTCGTGCGCCGGCACCTCGAAGGTCGACTACCAGGGCGACGCCTGGAAGATGGTCAAGAAGGGCGCCTGCGTGACGATCAAGACCCCGAACGGCATGGGTTCGCTGACCCCGAAGATGTAAGGCGCCTTGAAAACTGTCATCCCGGCCGCAGCGCAGCGGAGAGCCGGGATGACAAGCTCCAGAGACCCCCGATGATCACCGCCGGCCTCGGCCTCAAATCCCAGCACTATGCCGACGCGCTCGCGTGCGAGGCCGAGGGCCTGTGGTTCGAGGTTCATCCCGAGAACTACATGTCGGCCGGCGGGCCGCGCCTCGCCGCGCTGGAAGCCATCCGCGAACGCCGGCCCCTGTCACTGCACGGCGTGGGCCTGTCCCTGGCCGCCGACGCCGACCCGGATCCCGACCACCTGGCAGCCCTGAAGCGCCTGATCGATCGGTTCGAGCCCTTCGTGGTCTCCGAGCACCTGGCCTGGTCGACGCATCGCGGCGCACACCAGCCCGACCTGCTGCCCTTTCCCCGCACCCACGCAGCCCTGGCCCGCATCGCCGGCAATATCGGCCGCACGCAGGACGCCCTGGGCCGCCGCGTGCTGATCGAGAACCCGTCGCTCTACCTGCCCCTGGCCGGCCACGACCTGGACGAGGTCGAGTTCCTGAACACCCTGGTCACCCAGACCGGCTGCGGCCTGCTGGTCGACGTCAACAACGTCTTCGTCAGCGCCAGCAACCTGGGCTACGCGCCCGAGGCCTATCTGGACGCCCTTCCCGCCGAGGCGATCGGCGAGATCCACCTGGCCGGCCATGGCGCCGACGCCGGCGGCTCTGCTCTGCTGATCGACACCCACGGCGCGCCGGTGGCCGAGGCCGTCTGGGCGCTCTATCGCCGCCTGATCCGCCGCGTCGGCCCGCGCCCGACGCTGATCGAACGCGACGACGACATTCCCGCCTTCGTCACGCTGATGGCCGAGCGCGACCGCGCCGCCGCCGAGCTCTCCGCGGTGGAGACCGTCCATGCCTGAGCTGCTGGGCTTCCAGGACGCCTTCGTGGCCGCCCTCGCCGGCAACCCCTCGGCCCTGTCGCCCTGGCTCGCGCCGGGTGAAGGACAGGCCGGCCTGTCGGTCTATCGCAACACCATCGCCAAGGGCTGTGTCGACGCCCTGGCCGCCAATTTCCCGACCGTGCTGTCGATGGTCGGCGAGGACTGGTTCCGCGCCGCCGCCGCCCTGTTCGCCCGCGAGGCCCCGCCGGCCAGCGCCGCCCTGCTGGACTATGGCGAGACCTTCCCCGTCTGGCTGGAACGCTTTCCGCCCGCCGACGATACGCCGTATCTGGCCGGGATCGCCCACCTGGACCGCCTGTGGACCGAGGCCCTGTTCGCCGCCGAGGCGCCCGTCCTGACCGCCGAGGCGCTGGCCGCCCTGGCGCCCGAGACGCTCGCCGAGACCAACCTGCGCCTGCATCCCAGCGTCCGCTTCGCCAGCTTCGAGGCCGGCCTGCCAAGCCTGTGGATCGCCGCCCGCGAAGGGGGTGAGGACCTGGAACTGTCCGACCAGCCCGAGACGCTCCTGCTGGTTCGCGACAAGGGCGCGGTCCTGCATCGTGTGATCGGCGGCGCTGAAACCGCCTTCCTGCGCGCCTGCCGCGATGGCCTCAGTTCGGCGCAAGCCGCCGGCCGCGCCTTCGAGGCCGATCCCGATGTCCAGCTTGCCCCACTCTTCGCCGCCCTGATCGCCCAGGGCGTCTTCATGGAAGCCGCTCGATGACCGCCCTGACGCTCCGCGCCCCGCTCGACGCCTTCGCCCAGACCGCCCGCAAGCTGCTGAGCGAGGATGTCCTGGCCCTGGTCACCCGTTTCGGCGTGGCCGCGATCTTCTTCCAGTCGGGCCGCACCAAGGTCGACGGCTTCCTGCACATCACCGACGGCACCTACGCCCTGTTCGAGAGCGAGTACCACGTGCCGCTGCTGTCGCCGGTGGTGGCCGCGCATATGGCGACCTATGCCGAGCACCTGTTCTCGGTGCTGCTGGTGGTGGGCCTGTTCACGCGACTTTCCGCGCTCGCCTTCCTGGGCATGACCGCGGTCATCGAGATCTTCGTCTATCCCGACGCCTGGCCGACCCACCTGTCGTGGGCGGGCCTCTTGCTGTTCCTGATCGCCCGCGGCGGCGGGACCTTCAGCCTGGATCGCCTGCTGAAGATCCCCTAACGCCTAGTGGATCGTCGGCATGCGCGGCGCCGGACGCCGCCACAGCTGCGCCGTCAGGGCGTTGGCGATGCCCACCCAGCCGAGGTCGGGGGCCACGCCGCCGCCGACCTTGCGGGCCTCGATCGCATAGGCCGCTGAAGCCGCCAGCGAGGCCGTCGCCGCGCCCAGCTGGCCGCCGACGCGCTTGGCGCCCAGGCCCAGCCACAGGGCGTTGAAGCCCTGCACCAAGCTCCAGATGGTCAAGGCCCGCGTGCGCGCCGGGCTGGACGGCGCATTCCAGGTGCGCAGGCCCGACAGGGTCATGGCGATGAACAGCGGCGGCAGCAGCAGGCTGGTCAGCGGCTTGGGCTGATGAGCCACCGGCTCGTGCATCTCGGCGAACTCGACCGCGTACATCTCGTCGTCCAGCACGCGTTCGTGACGACGGCCCATCATCAGGGCCGCGACGATGGCGCCGCCGGCCAGGGCCGCGCCCATCGCGACCTGCGCCGCCGGATGGACCCCGCCCTCCCGCCGATCAAGCTCGAACGCCTCGCGACCGGCCGTGGCGCGCTCACGCGACTTTCCATTGGCGATATGCATGGCGGGACTCCCTCGTGAACTCGCAAGGTCAAACAGCCCAGCTGAGCCTTGGTTCCAGCTTGAGCAGAGCCTGATGCGCATGATGGCCTGATCTTCGCCCGACGCCACCTTAAAAGGCCCCTTAGGTGTCGGGAGCACGACTTCCACGCGAGACAACCCAGGCCTGATCTATCCTAAAGTCTCGTGCGACCGGATGACGCGTTAAGGAAAACGACCCGTTTAGAACGAGATATCATCTTATTGTTTTTACATATATTTTTTCGATACCGGGATTTTTGAAATTCAACCTCGAGCTTCACCGCGTTAAGGCTCTCTTGAACTTCCGGGCGCAACTTTTCGCCGAAGCGTGAGATGCAGGCGTCGCCAAGGTGGTGACCTCACGCGGCAGGGAAAACGCCGATGTCCTTCTTCCGGACGCGCCACGACGACAGCAAGGCCACGAACCAGACCGCCGAGATGGGGGCGATCATCGCCGCCATCCACCGCAGTCAGGCGGTCATCGAATTCAATCTCGACGGCACGATCATCACAGCCAACGAGAACTTCCTTAACACGCTGGGCTACTGCCTGAACGAGATCCAGGGTCGCCACCACAGCATGTTCGTCGAGGCCGACTACGCCAAGAGCGGTGAGTACCGCGACTTCTGGCGTCGCCTGAACAGCGGCGAGTTCTTCTCCGACAAGTTCAAGCGCGTCGGCAAGGGCAACCAGGAGATCTGGATCCAGGCCTCCTACAATCCGCTGTTCGACAAGAACGGCAAGCCGATCAAGGTCGTGAAGTTCGCCTCGGACATCACCGCCGTCGAACTGGAGCGCGCCGCCGCCGAGGCCGCCCGCAAGAAGGCCGACGAAGACAACAACCTGGTGTCCGTGGTGGCCGAAGGCCTGCGCCGCCTGGCGCGCGGCGACGTCAGCGAACACATGACCTCGCTCGTCGATCCGCGCTACGTGCAGATCAAGGCCGACTTCAACACCGCCGTCGACAGCCTGCGCGAGACCGTCTCGATCATCGCCCAGCGCACCAACACCATGCAGGCCGGCATCGACGAGGTTTCGTACGCCTCGGACGATCTGTCGCGACGCACCGAGCAGCAGGCCGCCAGCCTGGAAGAGACCGCCGCGGCGCTCGACGAGATCACCGCCACCGTGGTGCGCAGCGCCGAAGGCGCTCGCCGCGCCTCGCAGGCCGCCTCGGCCGCCCGCGTCGACGCCGGCCGCTCGGGCGAGGTCGTCCAGCAGGCCGTCGCGGCCATGGGCGAGATCGAGAAGTCCTCGGCCCAGATCGGCCAGATCATCGGCGTCATCGACGAGATCGCCTTCCAGACCAATCTTCTGGCCCTGAACGCCGGCGTCGAAGCCGCGCGGGCCGGTGAAGCCGGCCGTGGCTTCGCCGTCGTCGCCCAGGAAGTGCGGGCCCTGGCCCAGCGCTCGGCCGACGCGGCCAAGGAAATCAAGACCCTGATCGCCAACTCGACCGCCCAGGTCGATCGCGGCGTGAAGCTGGTCGGCGAAAGCGGCGCCTCGCTGGACGGCATCGTCAGCAAGGTCGGCGAGATCGACGGCCTGATCTCCGAGATCGCCCGCTCGGCCCAGGAGCAGGCCACCGGCCTCAACCAGGTCAACAGCGCCGTGAACCAGATGGACCAGGTCACCCAGCAGAACGCGGCCATGGTCGAGCAGACCACCGCCGCCGCCGCGAACCTGCGCATCGAGGCGCAAGACCTGGCCGGGCTGGTGAAGCGCTTCAACACCGGCCAGGACCATTCCCAGGCCGTCGCCCAGAACCGCCGTCCGGGCGCCCGCGCGGCCTAGACCCCTCACGCCCGGCGGCCAGCCTGGCGGGTGACCGTTCGCCCCGCCAGGCCTTCCGAGATCGAGACTGTCCCCGTCCTTCGACAGGCTCAGGATGAGGACTACGGCTAGGGCCGTTCAGTCGAAAACCTCATCCTGAGCTTGTCGAAGGACGAGGTTTTCGTAGCGCTTACGCCGGCAGTTCGCCCACGGCCGACTGCAGGTAGTTCTGCTCGCCCAGCGATTTCACCAGGCCCAGCTGCATTTCCAGGAAATCGATGTGCTCCTCGGTGTCGCTGAGGATCACGCGCAGCAGCTCGCGGCTGACATAGTCGCGGGCCTGTTCGCACTGGATGATGCCGGGGATCAGGGTCTCGCGGCCGGCCAACTCGACCTGCAGGTCGCTGTTCAGGCATTCGGGCACGGTCTCGCCGATCTTGAGCTTGTGCAGGTCCTGCAGGTTGGGCAGGCCTTCCAGGAACAGGATGCGGTTGATGAGCATGTCGGCATGCTTCATCTCGCCGATGGATTCGTCGTAGGTGATCTTGCCGAGGCGCTTGAAGCCCCAGTTGTCGTACATCCGCGCGTGCAGGAAGTACTGGTTGACCGCCGTCAGCTCGTTGGTGAGCACCGCGTTGAGCAGACGGATAATGCTGGGATCGCCCTGCATGGCGGCCTCCTTAAGGTTCGTTCGTCGGCGGGAACCTGAGGCAAGCCGAAACGGGCTTCAACCTGAATGTGTGCGAGTGTTTCGCGCTCTCACAGAAATCTATGCGAGTGCTTCGCGATCGCTGCGTTTATTGGCTTTTCGGCGGTTACTCGGCCGCGCCAAGCTCTATTCTGCTGCGAACGCGAGCGCTTCGCGATTGTCCTGGATCATCTGGCGCATCTCGCACACGCACTTGGCGCACTGGGCCTGGCAGCCCTTGGAACGGAAGATGTCGGCCGGGCGGGTGGCGCCAGCGTCGATGGCGGCGCGCACTTCGCGCTCGCGGATGCCATTACAGTTACAGACGTACAAGGAACGAACGCCCTACCCGATTGAGTGTCATTCTCATCTAGCTCGTCGCGAGAGATTTTGCAACTGACTCTCACTCTGGTTAGCAGCGGCTAGGTGTCGCACACTTTTCTTCCCGCTTTTCTGCGCAGTCGCGCAGGGGCCCAAATTGGCGTAAGGGCGGCTGATGACGCTTCCCTGCCGCCTCTACCTGATCACCCCGCCCGCCTTGGACGACCTGGCCGGGTTCGGTCGCCAGTTGGCCAAGGCCCTGGAAGGCGGCGACGTGGCCGCCCTGCAGATCCGCCTGAAAGACGTCCCCGACGACGTGGTCACGGCGGCCGTCGATGTGCTGGCGCCGATCGCCCAGGCCCGCGACGTCGCTGTGATCCTGAACGACCGCCCCGACCTCGCCGCCCGCCTGCCGGTCGACGGCGTCCATGTCGGACAGTCGGACATGACCTATCGCGACGCGCGCAAGCTGATGGGCCAGCGCATGGTCGGCGTCACCTGCCACGACAGCCGCCACCTGGCCATGGAAGCCGCCGAGTCCGGCGCCGACTACGTCGCTTTCGGGGCCTTCTTCCCGACCTCGACCAAGGACGCCCCGACCACCGCCGAACCCGAGATCCTGACCATCTGGCAGGAGACGATGGAGGTCCCCTGCGTAGCCATCGGCGGCATCACCGCCGCCAACGCCGCGCCCCTGGCTGCGGCCGGCGCCGACTTCCTGGCCGTCTCGGCCGGGGTGTGGGCGCACCCGCAAGGCCCCGATGCGGCTGTCGCGGCCCTGAATGCGGCTATCGCCGAGGGCCTCGCCGCGCGCTGAGCTTCGAATAACAGCGATATTGTGATGCGCTGCACACAGGCATAGCGTCTTCCCCAGCGAACAGCAGGTAAGGGGGAGACGCTGACATGAAGCGGCTCGTGGTGTGTTTGCTTAGCGTACCGGTCGTCGCCTTTTCCGGGTTATTCGTTTCAACAGGCGCGACCGCCGAGACCTGGAAGCTGGCTCCGGGCGAGACCAAGACCTACTACGATGCGGACTTCACCCGCGTCGACCAGACCAGCGGCCTGATCGTCACCCGCATCGCCGAAGGCAAGGCCAACGGCGCCTACAAGAACTGGCCGGCCAGCAAGGGGCCGATCCTGGTCTTCGCGCTGGACTGCGCGGCCGACAAGTGGATGGATCTCGGGATGGACTTCGACGGCTCCAAGGGGCTGCCCAAGGGTTGGCGCAAGGAAGCCAAGATCGAGGACATCTCCGGCGCCGTCGGCAAGGCCGGCAAGTTGGCCTGCGAGACCAAGGACACCTTGCCCAAGGCCGAGCTGCCGTAGGTCGGCGTCACCAGGCCGTCAGTCCGATCGCGATCCAGCGCATGTCGCCCTCTAAAAGTGGTTTCGAAGGCAGGACGAGACAGGCCCCGCCGACGTGACATGGCTTGGCGAAAAAGGCGGTTAAGCCTGTTGAATCAGGCCTATCTTGCCATCGGGCCTGGGGACGACTAGGTTCCGCGCCCGTTCTTTCACACCGTCGACCTACCGCTCCGCCGCCGGACTTTCCGGCGGGCGTCGACGGCATTTCCTTAGAGGATATCCGCCCGTGGCCACGCCTTCCGCCCTCCTGAACGTCATGATCGACGCGGCCCGGAAGGCCGCCCGCGGCCTGGCCCGCGACTTCGGCGAAGTCACCGAACTGCAGGTCTCCAAGAAGGGCGCGGCCGATTTCGTCACCAATTCCGACATCAAGGCCGAACAGACCCTGTTCGAGATCCTGACCAAGGCCCGCCCGGGCTACAGCTTTCTGGGCGAAGAGCGCGGCATGATCGAGGGCACCGACAAGACCCACACCTGGATCGTCGACCCGCTGGATGGCACCACCAACTTCATGCACGCCATCCCGCACTTCGCGGTCAACATCGCCCTGCAGCGTGAAGGCGAAGGCGTCGTGGCCGGCGTCACCTACAACCCGATCACCCACGACCTGTTCTGGGTCGAAAAGGGCAAGGGCGCGTTCCTGGGCGCCGAGAAGCGCCTGCGCGTCGCCGCCCGTCGTCACCTGGACGAGAGCATCCTGGCCACCGGCGTCCCCTTCGCCGGCAAGCCGGGCCACGGCCAGTTCCTGAAGGAACTGCATCAGGTCAGCCAGAAGGTCGCCGGCGTGCGCCGCTTCGGCTCGGCCGCCCTGGACCTGGCCTGGGTCGCCGCTGGCCGCTTCGACGCCTACTGGGAGCGCAACCTGAACCCGTGGGACATCGCCGCCGGCGTGCTGATGATCCAGGAGTCGGGCGGCAAGGTCACCACGATCGACGAGAACGACCTGGACGTCGTCAACGGAAAATCGATCTTGGCCAGCAACCAAGACCTCTATCCGCAGATCCTGGAGCGTCTGCGGGCGGCTTGATAACCGCGTTAAAAGTCAACGTCATCCCGCGCTATATGCGCGGGACCCATTTGTCCGCCGCAAGTGCGGAGCAGGAACACGCTCTCACGTAGAAGCTGAACGATGGGTCCCGCGAACAAGTCGCGGGATGACGGGTTTTGATGTGCGAGGAATAGCAACCTTAGGCTCGCCAAACCGTCACATCCCGGCGCTAAATCCGCGTCCATGACCCTGCTTACCCGTCGCGCCATGACCACCGCCGCGCTCGCCGGCACGCTGCTGCCCGGCTTTGCCTACGCCCAGAGCAAGAAGCCCCTCGTCATCGGCCATCGCGGCTGCAGCGGCGAACGGCCCGAACACACGGCGCTGTCATACGAGCGCGCCATCGAGCAGGGCGCCGACTTCATCGAGCCCGACCTGACGCCGACCAAGGACGGCCACCTGGTGGCCCGCCACGAGAACGAGATCGGCGGCACCACCGATGTGGCCAGCCGTCCCGAATTCGCCGCCCGCAAGGCGACCAAGACCATCGACGGCCAGCAGATCACCGGCTGGTTCACCGAGGACTTCACCCTGGCCGAGATCAAGACCCTGCGCGCCCGCGAGCGGCTGCCGCAGCTGCGTCCGGTCAGCGCCCAGTTCGACGGCCAGGCCCAGATCCTGACTTTCGAAGAAGTGGTGGCCATCGCCAAGGCCGGGACCCGGCGCACCGGCCGCACGATCGGCGTCTATCCCGAGCTGAAGCACCCGACCTATTTCGCCTCGATCGGCCTGCCCACCGACGACCGCCTGGTCGCCAAATTGAAAGCGCTCGACCTGAACTCGGCGACCGCGCCGGTGTTCGTGCAGTGCTTCGAGGTCAGCCCGCTGAAGAAGCTGAAGGCCAAGACCGCCGCGCGCCTCGTTTTGCTGGTCGATGGCGAAGGCGGTCCGGCCGACCTGCCGAACGTCAAATATGCCGACCTGATCACCGCCCAGGGCCTGAAGGACGTCGCCGTCTATGCCGACGGCCTGGGTCCGAACTGGAGCCTGGTGGTTCCCAGCGACAAGCAGGTCCTGTTGCCGGCCACCGACCTGGTCAAGAACGCCCACGCCGCCGGCCTGGCCGTCCATCCCTGGACCGTGCGCGCCGAGAACTACTTCCTGCCCGCGAGCCTGCGGAAAGGCGATCCCCAGGACCCCGCGTTCCTGGCCCAGCACGGCGACGTGACCCCGGTGTTCAAGGCCCTGTACGCGGCCGGCGTCGACGGCGTGTTCAGCGACTTCCCGGCCCTGGCCGCCGCCGCGCGCGCCTAAATCGTTCCTCGATATTGCCGAAGCGGGGCAAGGCGGTGCAGCGTGCCGCCTTTCGACGCTCGCTGGGGAAGTCTATGAAGATCCGCACCGCCGCCGCCTCGCTGGCGGCTCTCGCCGCCGTGTCCCTGGCCGCGCCCGCCCTGGCCGCGCCTGGTTCCGAGGCCCCCTCCTCCAAGGCATTGGGCAAGATCGCCGTCGACTTCGTCCACCTGACCCTGGAGGCCGGCCAGCGCGAGGACGGCTATGTCGACGCCTATTACGGCCCCAAGGACTGGGAAGACGCCGCCAAGGCCAACCCCCGCCCCGTCTCGGCGCTGCGCAAGGAGGCCGACCGCCTGCAGGCCGCCCTGGGCAAGATCGCCGACCAGGACCTCGCCCCCGACGAGCGCCGTCGCAAGATCTTCCTGAAGGGCCAGCTTCGCGCCGCCCAGACCCGCCTGGCCATGATCGCCGGCGACAAGTTCAGCTTCGAGGACGAGGCCGAGGGCCTGTTCAGCGTCCGCCCGGTGCTGAAGCCCCTGAAGAGCTACGACCCGATCCTGGCGAAGATCGAAAAGCTGGTCCCCGGCAAGGGCGACCTGGCCGCCCGCGTCGACGCCTTCCAGAACCGCTACGTGATCCCGACCGACAAGGTCGAGGCCGTGATGCAGGCCGGCATCGCCGCCTGCAAGACCAAGACGGAAGCGCACATCAAGCTGCCGGAAGGCGAACGCTTCGACCTGGAGTTCGTCACCAAGAAGCCCTGGAGCGGCTACAACTGGTACAAGGGCGACGCCCACAGCCTGATCCAGATCAACACCGACCTGCCGATCTATATCAGCCGCGCGCTCGATCTGGGCTGCCACGAGGGCTATCCCGGCCACCACGTGCTGAACGCCCTGCTCGAGCAGAAGCTGACCAAGGACAAGGGCTGGGTCGAGTTCTCGGTCTATCCGCTCTTCTCGCCGCAATCGTTCATCGCCGAGGGCAGCGCCAATTTCGGCATCGAACTGGCCTTCCCGGGCGACGCCAAGACCCAGTTCGAGCGCGACAAGCTCTATCCGCTGGCCGGCCTGGATCCGGCGACGGCCAAGGCCTATGGCGAACTGCAGGCGGCCAAGGGCGCCCTGGCCAGCGCCGGCAACACCATCGCGGCCGAATACCTGGCCGGCCGGATGACCAAGGAACAGGCCGTCCAGGCGATGATGAAGTACAGCCTGTATTCGCGCGGCGGGGCCGAGAAGCGGGTATCGTTCGTCGAGACCTACCGCTCGTACGTCATCAACTACAACATCGGCCAGGACATGGTCCGCGACCACGTCTACCGCGCCGGCAAGACCGAGGACGCCCGCTGGAAAGCCATGGAACGCGTGATCAGCGAACCGACGGTTCCGGCGGACTTGCGGCGGTAGGCGTCTTGAAGATGCTCCCCCGCGTTGCGGGGGAGCATCTATTCAGACTAAGCCGCCTCGACCCCAAACTGCAGGCTCGCGAGCCGCGCATAGAGCCCGCCCTTGGCGAAGAGTTCGGCGTGCGTGCCCTGCTCGACCACCTTGCCCTCCTCCATCACCACGATCCGGTCGGCCTTCAGCACCGTGGCCAGGCGGTGGGCGATGACCAGGGTGGTGCGACCCTCCATGGCGGCGGTCAGGGCCTGCTGGACCAGGCGCTCGCTTTCGGCGTCCAGGGCGCTGGTGGCCTCGTCCAGCAGCAGGATCGGGGCCTGGCGGACCAGGGCGCGGGCGATGGCCAGGCGCTGGCGCTGGCCGCCCGACAGGGTCTTGGCGCGCTCGCCGACCGGGGTGTCGAAGCCTTGCGGAAGCGCGGAGAGGAAGCCGGCGGCTTGGGCGGCCTCGGCGGCGGCGCGGATCTCGGCCTCGGTGGCGTCGGCGCGGCCGAAGCGGATGTTGTCCATGGCCGAGCCCGAGAACAGCGGCGAGTCCTGGGCGACCAGGGCCATGCGGGCGCGCACCTCTTCGGGCGAAGCGTCGCGCAGGTCGACGCCGTCCAGGCGGATGCTCCCGGCCTGTGGATCATAGAACCTCAAAAGAAGGCGCAGGACGGTGCTTTTGCCCGCGCCCGAGGGGCCGACCAGGGCCACGGTCTCGCCGGGCTTCACGGCCAGGTCGAAGCCGTTCAGGGCCGGCAAGTCGGGGCGTCCGGGATAGGCGAAGGTGACGTTCTCGAACGCGATCGCGCCCTGGGCCGGGACCGGCAAGATCGTCGGCGCCGGCGGCGCGGCGATGTCGGGCTGGGCGTTCAGCAGCTCGGCGATGCGGTCCATGGCCCCGGAGGCCTTCTGGACATCGCCCCAGACCTCGCCCAGGGCCCCGATCGAGCCGGCGGCCATCACCGCCAGCATGGCGAACTGGGCCAAGGTGCCTCCGGTCATCTCGCCGGCCAAAACCAGGCGCGCGCCGCTCCATAGCAGCAGGGTGACGCCGCCGAAGGCCAGGGTGATGACCATGGCGGTCATGCTGGCCCGGGTGGTGATCCGGCGCACCGAGGCCTTGTAGGCCTCGTCCACCGCGCCGCCGAACCGGCCCGCCGAGGCGCGCTCGCGGCCGAAGGCCTGCACCGTCTCCAGCGCGTCCAGGCTCTCGCCGGCATAGCCCACGGCGTCGGCGAACTTGTCCTGGGCGGTGACGGTCAGCTTGCGCACGCGGCGCCCGACCAGGAACATCGGGGCCAGGATCACCGGCACCATCAGCACGATGAAGCCCGCCAGCTTGGGCGAAACCACCGCCATGTAGCCCAGGCCGCCGACCAGGCTGAGGATATTGCGCAAGGCGATCGAGGCCGAGGCGCCGACCAGCTGCTCGATCAAGGACACGTCGGTGGTCAGGCGCGACAGCACCTCGCCCGTGCGGGTCCTGAGGAAATACTGCTGATCCAGGGTCAGGGTGTGGCCATAGAGCGCACGGCGCACATCGGCCACGACCCGCTCGCCCAGGCGGGTGATGAAAAAGAATCGCAGGGCCGTGGCGATCGCCAGCACCATGGCCACCGCGCCCAGGCCCAGGAACGCGCTGTTGATCTCAGCGCCCTGCCCCTTGGCGAATCCGTGGTCGATCACTTCCTTGAAGGCCGCCGTCAGGCCCAGGGTCGCGCCCGTCGAGAACAGCAGGAAGAAGGCCGCGGCGAAGCCGTCGCCCTTGTGGGCCTTGACGAAAGGCAGCAGGTGGACCAGCGGACGGATGTCCTTGCGGCGCGGCCGGCGGGCCTTGGCCTCGGCCATGCCCTGGACCAGTTCGGCCCCCGCGCCGGGGCGGCCATCGGCCTTTTGCTCGCCGGCGTTCACGTCAGTCATCAACAGTCCCTTGCCAAAATCGCGCGGGTTCTTTATAGCCGCCCGTCTTCGAGGGCCACCCCGCGCGTGCGCAGGATGGCGCTTACCCCAATTCACTTTCGCCGGCTTAGTCGGTCTGGATCGCCGCCATGAAACAAGACATTCACCCCGACTACCACTTCATCACCGTCACCCTGACCGACGGCTCGAGCTATCAAACCCGCTCGACCTACGGCAAGGAAGGCGCGAACCTGGCGCTCGACATCGATCCGCGCACCCACCCGGCGTGGACGGGCGGCAACGCCCAGTTGATGGACCGTGGCGGCCGCGTCTCGCGCTTCAACGCCAAGTTCGCCGGCTTCACCGCCAAGAAGTAAGAAGCTCACCGCTTCTCGCCGTAAGGGCGACGAAAGGCCGGTTCCGCGTTCGCGGGCCGGCCTTTTCCGTATCTGGGGCCAAGATGCTCCCCGCGATGCGGGGGAGCATCTTTCAGTCTTCCTCCGGCTCGTACGGATCATCCCCGCGATCGCGCATCAGGTCCGTCGCCGTGAAGTCCAGCGCGTCCTCGGCGTCGTCGAAGCACAGCTCCGACACCGTCTGGTCGCGCACTGAGACACCGGCTTTATGGGTGCTGTCCGGATCCCCGGTGACCAGCGGGTGCCATTGCGGCAGGTCCTTGCCCTCGTGCAGCCGGCGATAGGCGCAGGACGGCGGCATCCACTGCAGATCCTCGATATTATGCGGCGTCAGCTTGATGCAGTCCGGCACCGTCTTCTTGCGGTTCGGATAGTCCTTGCACTGGCAGCGATGTTCGTCGAACAGCTGGCAGTGCACACGCGTGGGGACGATTTCGCCGGTATCTTCGTCTTCGAAGCGAACGAGGCAGCAAAGTCCGCAGCCGTCGCATAGACTTTCCCACTCGGGGACGGTCATTTCGACGAGCGTCTTCGTCTGCCAGAAATATTTGTGTGGCGTCATGGCGCCGTCCTAAACCCGATTGACCCGGCGACCAAACAGAGCCTGACGCAGACCGTGAACGACTGGACGCTGCCGCCCTACAAGTTCGACGACAAGGATCCGTCCAAGCGAGGGCCAGGGCCGAGCCCTGCCGCGCCTCAGCAGCCCCATGATCCGTGGGCTTCCGAGCCGCCGCCGCGCGATCCGTTCAAGTTCTCCGACAGCCCGCCGCCGCCTCAATCCCCGCCCCCGCCTCCCCCGCCCGAGGAGCCGTTCCGCGCGGATTTGAAGCACCACGCCGCCAAGAAGAAGGCCCGCAAGTGGGGCTGGATCTGGGGCGTGCTGCTGGTCTCGTTCCTGGTAGGCGTGCTCGCCGTCGGCGGCGGCGCGGCCTATGTCTGGTTCAAGTATCTCAAGGATACCCCGCCGCTGCCCTCGCGCTCGGCGCTGTTCGCGGTCAATCGCGCGCCCGGCATCCGCTTCGAGGACCGCAACGGCCAGGTGATCGCCACGCGCGGGCCGCGCTATGGCCAGCGCATCACCCTGGGCGCGGTGCCCAACTATGTGCCCCAGGCGTTCATGGCGGCCGAGGACCGGCGCTTTTACCAGCACGGCCCCATCGACCTGCAAGGCATCGGCCGGGCCGCCTGGACCAACTGGCGCGCGGGCCGCACCCGCCAGGGCGCCTCGACCCTGACCCAGCAGCTGGCCAAGGGCCTGTTCCTGACGCCGGACCGGGTGGTCAAGCGCAAGCTGCAGGAGATGCTGCTGGCCTGGAAGCTAGAGCAGGTCCTGACCAAGGACGAGATCCTCGAGCTCTATCTGAACCGCATCTATTTCGGGGCCGGCACCTACGGCGTCGACGGCGCCTCCCAGACCTATTTCGGCAAGCCCGCCGGCCAGCTGACCCTGTCGGAAGCCGCCCTACTGGCCAGCCTGCCCAAGGCGCCCTCGCGCCTGGCCTTGACCAACGACATGGAGCGCGCCCTGGCTCGCTCGCGCCTGATCCTGGCCAATATGCGCAAGGAAGGCTGGATCACCGCCGAGCAGGAAAGGCGCGCGCTGGACGACACCCCGCGCCTGTCGCCAATGGCCCTGCAGGACGAGGGCGACTACGGCTGGGTGCTGGACTATGCCACCACCGAGGCCGTGAAGATCGCCGGCCAGAACGCGCCCGACCTGGTCGTGCGCCTGACCATCGACCCGCTGCTGCAACGCGAGGGCGCCGAGGTCGTGCGCCAGACCATGGCCACCGAGACCACCCGTTCGGGCGCGTCCCAGGCGGCCCTGCTGTCGCTGTCGGCCGACGGGGCCATCCGCGCCATGGTCGGCGGCGCCAGCTACAGCGAGAGCCCCTTCAACCGCGCTGTCCAGGCCCGCCGCCAGCCGGGCTCGACCTTCAAGCCGTTCATCTACGCCGCCGCCGTCGAGAAGGGCGTCCTGCCCACCGACATCCGCGTCGACGAGCCGGTGAAGTTCGGCGACTGGAGCCCGGAAAATTACAGCGGCGGCTATCGTGGTCCGATGACCGTCGAGCAGGCCTTGATCACCTCGACCAACACCGTGGCCGTCAAGCTGGGCAAGGAAGCCGGCGGCGCGGCCATCGGCGACCTGGTGCGCCGCTTCGGCATCACCACCCTGCCGCCCGTGCCGGACCTGTCGGTGTCGCTGGGCTCGTACGAGGTGAACCTGTTGCAGCTGACCTCGGGCTTCCAGGTCTTCCAGCAGGGCGGCGTGCGGCTGGAGCCCTACGTCATCGAGTCGATCACCACCCAGGACGGTCGAGGCGTCTTCCAGCACGCCCCGCCGGCCGCCGAGCGCCGCGTCTACGACATCGGCCACGCCAGCATCATGGTGAAGATGATGAAGAAGGTGGTCTCGGACGGCACCGCCAAGCGCGCCGCCTTTGGTCGCCCGGCCGCGGGCAAGACCGGCACCAGCCAGAACTGGCGCGACGCCTGGTTCGTCGGCTTCACGCCCGACTACGTGACCGGCGTCTGGGTCGGCAACGATGACGAGAAGCCGATGAACAAGGTGGTCGGCGGCGACATCCCGGCCAGCATCTGGCGGCGCTTCATGATGACCGCCCACCAGACCCTGGCGGTCCGCGACTTCGCCTGGCTGCTGCCCGACCCCGCGCCGCAGACCGAGCCCGATCCGCGCAACGGCTACTACGAGACCTTGTCGGCCGAGTTCGCGCGGGCGGCCTCGGAACTGGAAGCGGCGGCCAAGGCGGCCGAAACCCTGGCGCCGAGCACGCCGGGGCAGCCCCCGCCGGATCAGCTGCCTTACTAGCGGTCCTCGAAGGTCGCGTAGTCCTGAAAGGGACTCTTCACGAATGATACAACCACGATACCCGACCGAACTGACTCAGGCGGGTTCGGAAAGACATCGTAGTGGATCTCATAGCCGCCCGAGATGCTGCATTTGCGCCCGCCAGTCGACGTAAAGACCGGATGCCGCAAAGCGCTGGTGCGTAGCCCTCTGACGCTTGCCCAGATTTCCTTGAGTTTTCTACGCGCCGATTGTCCTGCGCCAGGCTGGGACAACCATCTCGCGATGCCTTGGAGATCGACCTGAGCGTCCAGCGATAGCCTGACCTTCCAGGCCAAGGCCCAATCAGGCCTCGTCTGGAGGGAGCAAGCTATCTAGGAAAGCATCTAGTTCATCATCATCCAGGTAGTCGCCAGCCGCTACCTGAGCACGACCACGCTCGGCACGTTCCGCGTCCGACAACAGCGCGCGAGAACGCGCTGATGTGTCTTGCTGCGTCACAAAATTTGCGGTGTTCGTCGGGCGCGTCATGGAAACTCCTGACGAGAACATAACGCCAACTTCGGCGGTTTGTCACTAGCCCTAGCGGTACCCCGTCATCGACGTCGGCCGGTCCGCCGGCTTCGTCGCCCAGGTCTTGTTCGGCGTGGCGCTCATGGTGAAGACCAGTTCGCCGCCGGCGATGATCTCCTCGTGGCGCAGGAAGGCGCGGGTCAGGGGTTTGCCGTTCAGGGTGACCTTGGCGACGTAGGGCTTGGCGTCCGATAGCCCCTCGGCGCGCACCGTGAAGCGCTTGCCGCTCGGCAGGTTCAGCGCCGCCCGGTCCACGAATGGGCGTCCCAGAGCGTACTCATTCGAGGCCGGGGTCACGGAGTAGAAGCCCAGGCTGGTGAACATCAGCCAGGCCGACATCTGGCCCAGGTCGTCATTGCCCGACAGGCCGTCGGGCGTGGGCTTGTACTGGCTCTTGATGATCTGGGTCAGGCGGCCTTGCGTGCGCCACGGGGCGCCGGCGTAGTTGTACATATAGGCCACGTGGTGGCTGGGCTCGTTGCCGTGGATGTACTGGCCGATCAGGCCGGCGATGTCCTCGGCGTGGCTGTAGTCGATCTTGGAGTTATCGAAGTCGAACATGGCGTCCAGCTTCTTCACGGTCGCCGCGTCGCCGCCCAGCGTCCTGACCACGCCGCCCAGGTCCTGCGGGGCGAACCACGAATATTGCCAAGCGTTGCCCTCGGTGTAGTCCGAGCCGTAGTTGATGGCGGTCGGGTTGAAGGGCTCGCGATAGGTCCCGTCGCTCTTGCGGGCCCGCAGAAAGCCGGTCTTCACGTCGAAGCTGTTGCGCCAGTAGCCCGCGCGCTTCTCGAAGGTCGCCGCGACATCGGCCTGGCCCATGTCCCTGGCTATCTTGGCGATGGTCCAGTCGTCATAGGCGTATTCGACGGTCTTGGAGGCGGCTTCCGGCTCCTTGTCGATCGGCACAAAGCCCAGCGTCATGTAGTCGCCCAGGCCGCCATAGGGGGCGTAGGTCGCGCTCTTGACCATGGCGTCCAGGGCGGCCTTGCCGTCATAGCCGCGGATGCCCTTCATCCACGCATCCGCGATGACGGGCGTGGCGTGGTAGCCGATCATCGTCCAGGTCTCCTGGCCGTGGAACTGCCAGACCGGCAGCAGGCCGTAGGGGCTATGGCGCTGCGAGGCGATCAGCGAGTTGACCACGTCGTTGGTGTAGTCGGCCGGCTGGATCAGGGTCAGCAGCGGATGCTCGGCCCGGAACGTGTCCCACAGCGAGAAGGTCGAGTGGAAGGTGAACTTGCGGCCGTCCAACTGGCCCTCGCGCACCTGGTCGTCGGGACCGCGATACCGGCCGTCGGCGTCGGCGAAGACGCTGGGGGCCAGCAGGGTGTGGTAGAGCGCCGTGTAGAGCGTCTTCTTCATCGGGGCCGGGGCCTGGATGTCGACGGCGCCCAGGGCCTTCTCCCAGGTTGCCTTGGCCCGCCCGCGCTGGGCGTCGAAGTCGAAGCCCGGCTCGTCGCTGGCCAGGTTGGCGATCGCCCCGTCCTCGCTGACCGACGACAGCGCCACCTTGACCGTCAGCGGCCCGTCGATCTGGCCGAAATCGAACACGCCGACCAGCGCCCGACCCTGGATCTGAGCCCGGTCATTGGGTGTGCGGCCCGGCTGGGCGAAACCCTTGTAGGGGATGTCGGCCTCGCGATTTTGGAGGGCCTGGCCGACCAGCGGACGATCGAACTTGATGGCGAAGAACAGCTTGCGGCCCGGCGCCCAGCCGCGCGTCTCGCGATAGCCGGTGACCGTCCCGTCCGGCGCGACCCGCAGCCGCGACCACAGCACCTTGCCCGGATAGTTGTAGATCGAGCTGCGCAGGTCGATCAGCACCTGGGCCCGCTCGCCCTTCTGGAACGTGTAGCGATGCAGCCCGGTGCGCAGGCCCGCCGTCAGCTCGGCCCGCACATGACTGTCGTCCAGGGTGACGGCGTAGTAGCCCGGCTGGGCCACCTCGGTGTCGTGGCTGTAGCGCGAGCGGTAGCCCGAGCCCGGCTTGTCGACCTCGCCCGGCTCCAGCTTGGCCTCGCCTGAGACCGGGGTCAGCAGGATGTCGCCCAGGTCCGAATGCCCCGCGCCTGAGAAGTGGGTATGCGAGAAGCCCAGGATGGTCGGATCACCGAAGCGGTAGCCGGCCGCGCGGGCGTAGCTCTGCTTGAACGGCAGGATGTCGGTGTCGGGGCTCAGTTGCACCATGCCGAACGGGACCACCGCGCCGGGGAAGGTGTGACCGCCGCCGCCCGTGCCGATGAAGGGATCGACGGACTCGTAAGCCGTCTTTGGGGCGCTCTGGGCCAGGACGGGGCTCGCCGCCAGGATCGAGAGGCAGGCGAGCAGGGCGAGGCGCAGACGCATGGATGACTCCGCAACTAGAGCGAAGCGGCACCCTATCGGCTAGGCGACGCCTTTCAAGGCGTGGGCGACGGCGGCCATCGCGTGCAGGGTCGTGGTGTCGAACACCGGGATCGGGCTGTCGGCCTGGCCGATCAACAGCATGATCTCAGTGCAGCCCAGGATCACCGCCTGGGCGCCCCGCTCCACCAGCCGCTGGATCACCGCCTTGTAGACCTCGCGCGACGCGTCCAGCACCCGGCCGGCGACAAGTTCCTCGTAGATGATCCGGTGCACGGCGGCGCGGTCGTCGGCGTCGGGCGTCAGCACGGTCAGGCCGTGCTTCTTCTCCAGCCGGCCGCGATAGAACTCGTGCTCCATGGTGAAGGCCGTGCCCAACAGGCCCACCGTCTCGACGCCGGCGGCCTTGATCGCCTCTCCGGTGGGGTCGGCGATGTGCAGCAGCGGGATCTGCACCGCCGCTTCGATCTCGTCGGCCTCGCGATGCATGGTGTTGGTGCAGAGGACCAGGAAATCGGCCCCGCCGGCCTCCAGCGCGCGGGCCGCGTCGGCCAGGCGGCGCGACAGCTCGGGCCAGCGGCCGGCGTGCTGCAGGTGCTCGATCTCGGCGAAGTCGAACGACCACATCAGGGTCCGCGCCGAGGCCACGCCGCCCAGCCGCTCGCGCACCGCTTCATTGATCAGCCGGTAGTACTGGGCCGAGCTCTCCCAGCTCATGCCGCCGATCAATCCGATGAGCTGCTGCTCGGCCATGGGCGCCCCCTGTTCGTCGGAACGGTCCTAGAGAGCCCGGGGCGGCGTTACAACACTTCGCGGCGCGCCAGGTGGACGATGCCCACCGCCAGGGTCGGCACGAAGCTGGCGAAACGCAGCGCCGTCCACAGCTGGATGGCGATCACCAGGACGGGCCGTCGCCAGCACCTTGGCGTTCAGCACGGCGAACCGCGCCAGGTCGGGCGCTCCCACCGGCGCCACGGCGGGCTTGATCGCGCCGGCCAGGTGGACGGCGGCGATCGTGAACACCAGGTTCAGCACGGTCATGACCGCCGCCGCCCCGACCACACAGATCGCTTTGGCTGCATAGAGCCGCCAGCGCGGGATCGGCAGCAGCATCTCCCAGGGCGGCGGCTTGTTTCCGCGCAGCGGCTGATCCAGGCTGCTCTGCCCCCGGCCCTGCGCCGCGTCGGCCTGGTCCTGGGCGCGGGCGGGGTGTGCAGCGTCTTCGTGGTCAGCAACCTGATGCGGCTGGTCGGGGCGCTGGACTGCCGGCCTGGCAACCTGCTGGACTACGACTTCGACGCCGCCGACCTGGCTGGGGCGGACGAGGAGGACTGGGCTTCCCTCTCCGCTTGCGGGAGAGGGTGGCCCGCGAAGCGGGTCGGGTGAGGGGTCGAAGAAAGAAACAGCTGCGTTCTGCGGACAGGGTCATCAACCCCTCATCCGTCAGCTTCGCTGACACCTTCTCCCGCAAGGGGAGAAGGCAAACCCGCAGCTAGTCCCGCAGCGGCCGCAGCCGATTGACGTGCCCCATCTTCCGCCCGGCGCGGGCCTCGCCCTTGCCGTAGAGGTGGACGCGGGTCTCGGGTTCGGCGGCCAGCTTCTTCCAGGCTTCGACATCGGCGCCCAGCAGGTTGGTCATCTCGACATGGTGGTGCGGCGCCGTGGGGCCCAGCGGCCAGCCGGCGACGGCGCGGATGTGCTGCTCGAACTGGTCGACCTCGCAGCCGTCCTGGGTCCAGTGGCCGGTGTTGTGGACGCGCGGGGCAAACTCGTTGACCAGCAGCTTGCCGTCCGCGAGCTCGAACAGTTCGACGCCGATGACGCCGACATAGTCCAGGGCGGTCAGGATCTTGGCGGCGATCTTCTCGGCCTGGTCGCGGGTGGCCTGGGTGATCTTGGCCGGCGCGACGGTGCGGCGCAGGACGCCGCCCTCGTGGTGGTTCTCGGCGACCGGATAGCAGGCGATCTCGCCGTCGCGGCCGCGCGCGGCGATCACCGACAGCTCGCGACCGAAGTCGGCGGGCGCTTCCAAGATCGCGGCCTGGCGGCCGATTTTGTCGAACGAGGCCTCGGCGTCGGCGGCCTTCTGGATCCAGGCCTGGCCCTTGCCGTCATAGCCCTCGCGGCGGGTCTTCAGCAGCGAGGGGGCGCCGATCCTGGCGACGGCCTCGGCGAGGCTGTCGCTGTCGTGGACCGGCGCGAAGGCCACCGTGGGCACGCCGATCTCAGCCAGGAAGCTCTTTTCGACCACCCGGTCCTGGGCGGCGGCCAGGGCCTTGGCGCCCGGCGAGACCACCGCGCCCAGGGCGGCCAGTTCCGACACGGTGTCGGCCGGCACGTTCTCGAACTCGTAGGTGACCACGTCGCAGGCGTCGGCCAGGCGCTTCAGGGCCCAACGGTCGTCGTAAGACGCGACGATCTGGCGGGCGGAAACGCGGCCGGCGGGCGAGCCCTCCTCCGGATCCTGGATGACCACGTCGAAGCCCAGGCGCGCCGCCGCCAGGGCGAGCATGCGGCCCAGCTGTCCCCCGCCGAGGATGCCGATGGTCGAACCGGGAACGAGGGGGAACTCAGCCATAGGTCTTTAGTCCTCGACGCTCTCGACGACGCTCTCGGTCTGGGCGGCGCGGAAGGCGGCCAGGCGCTGACCCAGGGCCGGATCCGACAGGGCCAGGATCTGGGCGGCCAGCAGGCCGGCGTTCTTGGCCCCGGCCTCGCCGATCGCCAGGGTCGCCACCGGGATGCCGCCCGGCATCTGGACGATCGAGAGCAGGCTATCCAGGCCCGACAGCGCCTTGGACTGCACCGGCACGCCCAGCACCGGCAGGTTGGTCATCGAGGCGGCCATGCCCGGCAAGTGCGCCGCGCCGCCGGCCCCGGCGATGATCACCTTGTAGCCCGCCTTCTCGGCGCCGGTGGCGAATTCGAACAGGCGCTGCGGGGTGCGGTGGGCCGAGACGACCTTGGCCTCATAGGCCACGCCCAGCTGATCCAGCGCGTCGGCCGCGCCCTTCATGGTCGGCCAGTCCGAACGACTGCCCATGATGATGGCGACGGGCGGGGTGGTCGAGGTCATCGCGTCGTCCCTGGCGCGGTGAATGAAGGCCGCCCCGTATGCGTCTCCCCCCGTCCGCGCAAGTCCAAAACGACAATGGGGACCGTCAGATCACGGCAAAGATCGCCCAGGGGTAGAACATGCGACCCTTTGCGCGTGTGACCAATCAGCCCCCCGATTGCGTCGAACGCCGTTCCCGTTAACCATGCCGCAGCTGTGCCATTGCGATTCCCTGATTGAGCCATGAAGATCACCGGCGCCCGGACCGAACCTTTCGCCGCTATCCGCAAGCGCGCCCTCGTGCGCGCCGGAAACCAGGTCGTCGCCCGCGAGGTCGCCGCGCCTGACAGCGCCGCCTTCCTGGGCCTGACCGAGGCGGATATGTCGCCCAAGGTCATCGAGGCCCTGCAGACCCTGATGACCGAGATCGACGACCTGCGGAACGAGGTCGCCATGCTGAAGCTGCGCCTGAACGAGGCCCAGGGCCTGGCCGACATGGACGCCCTGACCCCGGTGCTGAACCGCCGCGCGTTCCTGCGCGAGACCAAGCGCGTCTCGGCCTTCGCCCAGCGCTACGGCTCGTCGGCCAGCCTGGTGTTCTTCGACCTCGACAACTTCAAGAGCGTCAACGACCGCTTCGGCCACGCCGCCGGCGACGAGGCGCTGAAGGCGGTGGCCAAGCGCCTCTTGGCCAATGTCCGCGAGAGCGACCTGGTCGGCCGCATGGGCGGCGACGAGTTCGCCGTGCTGCTGGCCCAGGCCGACAAGGAAACCGCCCTGGCCAAGGCCCAGAGCCTGGCCGAGGCGATCCGTAGCCAGCCGGTCGAGTTCGGCGAATGGTCGGCCCCGCTGCACGTCTCGTACGGCGTCCGCGAGATCGAACCCGGCGCCGATCCGGAAGTCTCCCTGGCCGAGGCCGACGCCGCGATGTTCGTCCGCAAGCGTAGGGCTGCCGGTTAGACAACCGTCAGTCATGCGACCTTATCGCACGGCGACTGGAACCCAGTGGGTACGGTAACACGTTCATAGTCTGTTAAGCATGACTGGGCGGGTTACATGCAGCGAATTCTGGTCGCCGAGGACGATCCGGTTCTCTCGATGATCTACGAGATCACCCTGACGGAAGCGGGGTTCGACGTCCTGTTGTGCCAGGACGGCCAGGAGGCCTTCGAGGCCCTGGACAGCTTCGCGCCCGACCTGGTGATCACCGACCATTCGATGCCGCGCATGAGCGGCGGCGAGCTGGTCAGCGCGGTGCGCAAGGCGCGCCCGGACGCCCTGACCCTGATGGCCTCGGCCTGCGACGCGCGCCTGCTCAAGGGCGACCAGCACGCCGACGCCCGTCTGGAAAAGCCGATCACGCCCGGCCGCCTGCTGCAGACGGTGCGCGAGCTGGAGGCCGCCCGCGAGGCGGCGTAACGCCTAAGCGATTATGTCAGGGGTCAGTTGGTCTTCCAGCCGGCCGATCTCGTCCTTTAGGATCAGCTTCTTCTTCTTCAGGCGCGCGATCTGCAGCATGTCGGGCTGGTAGCGTTCTTCCAGCGCCTGGATGGCGTCGTCGAGGTCCTTGTGCTCCTCGCGCAGGTCGGCGAGGCGACGTTCGATCGCGATGTCGGTATCTTCCGACGGATCATCGTCGTTCATGGACGTCATCTCGGTGGGGCCCCTTCAAGGGGTGATAGATAGCAAAGGCTGACAGCGGGTAAAGGCGCTCAGCTCAAAGGTTCTGCAAGCGCGGCTGCCAGCTGTTCGAGCGCGCTGCGACGGGGCGGGTCACCGGAGGCCTCGGCGGCGGCGATCAGACCGTCCAGAATCGGGACCGACGCGCCAGGCGGACTGCTCAGCGCCTCCAGGCTTTCCATCAGCACCCGCTCCCCCTTCAGCTCGACGGCCTTCACAGCGTCGCGCAGGGCCTCCTTGGCGGTCTCGTCGACGGGCGGACGCGCCGGCTTGAGCGCCCGGCGCACGCCGCGCAGCGGCGCGCCGATCTCGACGTCCCAGGCGCGCATCATCCGGGCGGCGTCCTTCAGGTCGGCCGAGCGCCCCTCCCTGGCCATCCAGGCGGCCCACAGCAGCCACGGCACGTTCTGGCCGTGGGCGTCCTGCAGGTGCAGGCAGGCTTCCGCGACAGGTTGTCGCGCATAGGCTTTCAGGGCCCAATCCCAGAACCGCACGGCCGTTAACCTTCCCCCTTGCCGGCGAGGGTCGGCAGGTCCTCGCCCCAGCGCTTCACGGGGGTCCAGGACAGGTCGAACAGGTCCAGCGCCCGGCCGACCGACTGGTCGACCATCTCGGCGATCGTCTTGGGCTTGGCGTAGAAGGCCGGCAGCGGCGGGGCGATCACCGCGCCCATCTCGGCCAGCTTGGTCAGAGTGCGCAGGTGACCCAGGTGCAGCGGCGTCTCGCGCACCATCAAGACCAGGGTGCGGCGCTCCTTCAGCGTCACGTCGGCGGCCCGGGTCAGCAGCGAAGACGTTACGCCGGTGGCGATTTCGCTCATCGTACGGACCGAACAGGGCGCGATGATCATGCCTAAGGTTTTGAACGAACCCGACGCGATCGACGCCCCGACATCGGCCGTGCGGTGCACGACCTCGGCCATGGCGTTGACCTCGGCGACGCTGAGATCTGCCTCCTGGGCGAGCGTCAGCGCCGCCGATTTGGACACCACCAGATGGCTCTCGACCCCCAGTTCGCGCAGCGCATCCAGGGTTCTCAGGCCATAAACGACGCCCGAAGCGCCGGTGATGCCCACGACTAGCCTTTGGCGATCAACGGTCTTCGAAGCATCCGTCATGGTGAATTTTCGTCCGTCTTGGGAGCAAACTGCGCCACGTCAAGCGGGGCCGCTTGCAATCATATGTGATCTGACAGCGCCGCGCAGCGGGTGTTCACTTTCTTCTCCAACAGCAATGGAGCCGAGAGCCATGGCCATCGAATCCCGTATCCGCGAGCTTGGGTCCCGTCACGAGAACCTTGATCGCAAGATCCAGGAGGAGACCAATCGACCCGGTAGCGACGCAACGATGCTCATGGAGCTCAAGCGGCAGAAGCTTCGGCTGAAGGAGGAGATCGAGGGCCTCAGGGCGCGACTTCACTAGCTGCTAGGGTAGCAGCCGAAAAACGAGAGGCCCCGTTCCGGATGGAGCGGGGCCTCTGCTTTTCAAACTGTCATCGTAAACTATCATCCCGGCCAAGCGCGAAGCGCGCCGAGCCGGGACCGCAACAAGCGCCGAGCTTCCGGCGGTCCCGGCTCGCGCAAGCGCGTCCGGGATGACAGCTTCAAATGCTACTCCTCGTCTTCCTCGTCGACATAGCCCGACGACTTGCCGAACACGTCCTCGGCCTTGATGTCGCCGCGGGGCGCGCGGAAGTCTTCTTCCTCTTCCTCGACCTCCGGCTCGAACTGGCCGCCTTCCGAGGCGGGGCGCAGGGTGGGATCTTCCGGAACGATGCCGCGCTTGGCGTCGTCCTTGGCCTTCTTCTCGGCGGCCTTCTTGACCAGGCTGTCCAGCTCCAGCTGGCCGACCAGGCCCAGGGTCACCGGGTCGACCGGCTTGATGTTGGCGGCGTTCCAGTGCGTGCGGGCGCGGACCTGCTCGATCGTGGCCTTGGTGGTGCCCAGGATCTTCGAGATCTGGGCGTCGGTCACTTCGGGGTGGTGGCGCAGGAACCAGGCGATGGCGTCCGGGCGGTCCTGGCGACGCGAGACCGGGGTGTAGCGCGGGGCCTTCTTGGCCGGCTTCAACAGCTCGGCGTGGCGGCTGACCTGGGCCTTCATGCGGTAGTCCGGATTGCCCTGGGCCTTGTCCAGCTCTTCGCGGGTCAGCTGGCCGTTGCCGATCGGGTCGGCGCCGCGGATGTCGCGCGCCACTTCACCGTCGGCGATGCCGCGCACTTCCAGCGGGTGCAGGCCGCAGAAATCGGCGATCTGCTCGAAGCTGAGCGAGGTGTTGTCCACCAACCAGACGGCGGTCGCCTTGGGCATCAGGATGTCGGACATCGGTCCTCCAGAAATGACGGCGCCCGGCCTTTCGGCCGGGCGGGATGTTGGAAAACCTATAATCCGGTTCTCGCGAAAAGGGAACGGGGATCAAGCAAACTTCAACAGCGCCAGAGCTTTCGGCGGCCTCTAGTCTTTCTCTAAACCGTCAGCACCACCTTGCCCACGTGCTCTCCGGCCTCGAGATGCGCGTGGGCCTTGGCGGCGTCCGCCAGCGGGAAGGTCGCGTCGACGATCGGCTTCAGCTTTCCCGCCGCCACCCAGGGCCAGGCCACGCGTTCGACCTCGGCGGCCAGGCGCGCTTTTTCGTCGGCCGAGCGGGGGCGCAGGGTCGAGCCGGTGATGACGGCGCGTTTCTGCATGACCTTCATCACCGGCACTTCCAGCATCGCCCCGCCCAGGCTGGCGATATAGACGATGCGGCCGCCAGTGTTCAGCGCGTCGAGGTTCTTCTCGAAATAGCTGGCCCCGACCATGTCGAGCACGACGTCAGCGCCGCCGGCGGCCTTCACGACCTCGGCGAAGTCCTCGGCCTTCGCATCGATCGCGATGTCGGCGCCCAGCTCCAGCGCCTTGGCCTTCTTGTCGGCCCCGCGGCCGGTGGCGATGACCTTGGCGCCAGCCGCCTTGGCCATGGCGATCGCCGTTGTTCCGATTCCGGACGTTCCACCATGAACCAGCAGCGTCTCCCCGGCCTTCAGGGCGCCATGCTCGAACACGTTGGCGAAGACGGTGAAGACCGTCTCGGGCAGCGCCGCGGCATGGACCAAGTCCAGGTCGCCCGGGATCGGCAGGGCGTGGCGGGCGTCGACCACGACATACTCCGCATAGCCGCCACCACCGACCAGGGCGCAGACCTTGTCGCCGACGTTCCAGCGGCCGGAAGCGACCACGACTTCACCCGCCACTTCCAGGCCCAGAGTGGCCGGCGCGCCGGGCGGCGGCGGATAGGAACCCAGGCGCTGCAGGAGGTCGGGACGGTTCACGCCGGCCGCGGCGACCTTGATCAGGATCTCGCCCGGTCCCGGCGCGGGACGCTCCAGCTGCACGGGGTGAAGGGCCTCGGCGGGGCCTTTGCCGCCCTCGATCGCGATCGCCGTCATCGTCTGCGTCATGGACCCCAAACCTCGTGAAGCTTGCCTTGGAGCCTAGGTAGGCGTCAGATATCGCCCGGAAAAGGGAGAAAAGCCGATGTTCGAAGAGCCTGCGGAAGCCCGCGCCTTCAGCGGACGCGCCTTGAACGAGACGACCCACGAGGACCTGGAGGTCTACGGCGTCTCGGAACTGGAGGAGCGGATCCAGGCCCTGCAAGCCGAAATCGAACGCACCAAAGCCCAGCTGAGCAAGAAAAAGGCGGGCCGGGACGCGGCGAATGCGCTGTTTGGTCGCCTGGACTAAGGGTTCTTTTAAGGTTTCGGTGAGGTTACTGGCGTCTTAAGCGGTCATCCGCCTTCTGACGCTTGAGTACGCTGGTTCGAAGGGGGTGGGTCGCAACGGGACGGTTGGTTCTGGCACGGGCATTGCAGTTCCGTGACGAGCGAGACGTCCTCGCGGCCTTTCGAGGGGCATTGAGTAGCTATGACCGAAGTGAACGCGTTCGCGGACACGCCTTGGCGCGCCGGAGTGATCCAGGACTTCGCGCGATCGGAACTGTTCGACCGCACGTTCGAGGAAGGCATGCAGCTGGTCGAAGAGACCGCCGCCTATCTCGATGGCGCCGGCCGGCATGACAGCAAGATCCTCTCGCGCAACGCGGCCCTGGGCTACGCCACCGAGAGCATGCGCCTGACCACCCGCCTGATGCAGGTGGCCTCGTGGCTGCTGGTGCAGCGCGCCGTGCGCGAAGGCGAGATGCCGCCGGAAGCCGCCTGCGCCGAGAGCTACCGCCTGGGCGAGGAAGCCACCGGCGAGCCCGCGGCCATCGAGGAACTGCCCTTCGGCCTGACCCACCTGCTCACCCGCAGCGAGCGCCTGTATGAGCGCGTCCGCCACCTGGACCGCCGCATGTATGTGGAATCGCCGAACGAAGAGGCCCCGCGCCCCGTCCAGGCCCACTTCGACCGCCTGACGGCCGCCTTCGGGGGCTAAGAGATTCTCCTCCCCCGCTGGGGAGGTGGCCCAGAGGGCCGGAGGGGGCAGCTCGGCTTATGCCGGCGACGCCCCCTCAGTCGGCTCCGCCGACAGCTCCCCCGGAAGGGGAGCAGATTCCATTCATTTCCCGAAGCGGATCTTGGCCAGGGCCGCGACGACCTCGCTGGCCAGATCCATGGGCTTCAGGCCGGCCTTCCACTTTTCGAACGCCATGACGTTGTCGATGCGCGCGTCCAGGTGCGAGAGCGCCGAGGCGCGGCCCGAAGCCAGGTCGACCGCCAGGGTCGAGATCAGAATCCCCGACAGGATAGCCCGCTTGGAATAGTGGTTCTCGTCCGTCGCCGTATCGCCGGCCCAGCGCCAGATCATATCGGCCGATTCCCAGGTCAGCCGCAGCGCCAGCGCCAGGTTGGTCGGGAAGGCCAGGAAGGCGGCCAGCGGGCGCATGACGTCCGCATGCTCCTGGGCGGCGTCGAGACGAGCGACCACGCCCTCGCGGATTTTCTGGCGAATCTTCAGCGCGGCGACATCGAACGCTTTCAGCCGCCCAAGCGCCGCCGCGTCGTGGCGTCGCGACAGCAAGGCCGCTAGGTCACGCGGGCCTTCGGGCAGCAGAAGCTGGCCCTCGGCGTCGCTGAGGCCCGCCGCCGCAAGGGCTCGCGAGACCAGCCCAGCGTTCCAGCCGGCCTTGGGCGCCAGGCGCACGGCCTCGTCCAGCACGCGCTGTTCGGCGTCGTCGGCCCAGGTCCGGCCGGAAGCTTGACGGGTGGAGTCATCAGGGATCTGAGCGGCTTGTGTCATAAATCCGAGTCTACACCGGTGTTTAGGCCGCGTCGCGCATGGACAGAGGCCGTCTGCTCTGCTATCAGCCCCGCCTCATCGCCTGGGAGCACCCCTTCCAGGTTACCCGGTTTTGTTCGCCCGCCCGGCCCCTCAAGAGGGACTTGGGAAATTGGTCGGGCTGTCGAATGGAGAGATACCCCTGGTCCAGATTTTCGTCCGCGACAACAACGTCGATCAGGCGCTGAAGGCCCTGAAGAAGAAGATGCAACGCGAAGGCTCGTTCCGCGAAATGAAGCGGCACGTGCACTATGAAAAGCCGTCGGAAAAGCGCGCTCGCCAGAAGGCTGAAGCCGTCCGCCGCGCTCGCAAGCTGGCCCGCAAGCGCGCCCAGCGCGAAGGCCTGCTGCCGATGCCGAAGAAGCCGAGCCGGTAAGACCCGCTCTTCTTCGCTGAAGATTTCGAAGGCCGCGCGGCGATCCGCGCGGCCTTCGTTGCGTTTGGGCCCTACCCCGCTTGCTTCCTGACGATCAGGCCGATCAGGGTCTTGAGGTCGATCTTCCCCGTCGCCAGCGCGCCGACGTGGAAGGCGCGGGTCGAGAAGGCGATGATCGCCACGACGGTCACAGCCATCAACGCCGTGGTGCCGATGATCTGGACCAGCGGCGGATCGCTGGCGATGCGCACCGGCATCAGGAACGGCGTGAAGGGCGGGATCCACGACAGGGCGTTCAGAATCGGCGCCTCGGGCGAGCGGATCGCCTGGCCCATGAAGACCACCGGGATGGTCATCACCATCATGATCGGCCCCAGCAGGGTTTGGGCGTCGCGCTGGCTCTCGCAGAAGGCCCCAACCCCGGCGAACAGCGCCGCGTACATCAGGTAGCCGCCGACCAGATAGGCGCCGAAATAGAACAACAAGCCCTTGCCCAGCAGCACGGCGACCAGGTCGCCGGCCAGGCCGGGGGCGAAGTTCAGCAGGGCCAGCCAGCCGCCCATGGCCCAGACGCCCAGCACGGTCAGGGTCAGGCCCGCCACGCCCAGAATCTTGCCGCCCATGATCTCGGGGACCGAGGCCGAGGACAGCAGCACCTCCAGGATCTTGGACGACTTCTCCTCGATCACGCTGTTCAGCAGGATGCTGGCCCCGGTCAGGATCATCGACCACAGCAGCATGCCCGCCGCGAAGCCGACGATGGTCGGCAGGCGGTCGCGCAGGCTGACCTTCTCACCTGAGGCGGCCTTGGGCGACAGGCTGTTGAAGGCGGGCCGCAGATCGTCGGCGGCTTTCAGGGTCTGGGCCGAAACGCCCGCGCGGGCCAGGGCGCGCTCACGCATGATCTCGCCGACGGCGCTCTTCAGGTCGTTTTCCAGCACGGGCGCGGCCAGGTTGCGGCTCCACAGGTCCATGACGATGGCGTCGTCGCGGCCGCTGAGGATCAGCACCGAATCGAGCCGTTTCTCCCCCACCTCGCGACGGGCGATGAGGCCGGCCGCGCGCGGGTCGGGCGCCTCCTGGGCCCGGGCGGGCGGCGGCAGGACGATGACCTTGGCGCGCGGCGGCTTGTAGCGGGCGGCGGCCGAGGCGTTGTAGCGGGCCAGGACCTCGCGGCCGGCCGCGTCGCCGCCCTGCGCCTGGGCCTTGCGAACCTCGTCCTGCGCCTTGGGGCCGGCCGCCGACAGGGCCGCCGCGCGCAGGGCCCGGGCGGCGTCGCGGTTCTGGTTCAGGACGATGGCCTTGGCCAGGGCGGGCCCCAGGGTCTGGCCGGTCAGGTCGACGATGGCCAGGCGCTCAGGCTTGGCCGCCTTCATCATCATCAGGGGCGCCAGGGCGGTGATCCCGATCACCAGCGGCAAGGCCACGATCGACAGCCAAAAGCCGACCGTGCGGACATAGGCCAAGTATTCCCGGCGGGCGATCTTCAAGAGACGGCTCATGCCTGGCCTCCCGTCAGAACGATGAAGGCGTCGTGCAGGCTGGGCTCCTTGAGCTCGAACCGTCGCAGGGAAAGATCCCGGGCGAAGGCCGCCTTCAGGGCGTCGTGGCCGCCGCGGGTCTCGGACAGTACGGCGACATGCCGCCAGCCGCCGTCGGGCGACGCTTCGGAGGTCACCGCGCCCAGGCCCGGCAGCGCCATGACCTGCTCGGCGGAAAGATCACCTTCGAGCACCAGGGCCCGAGGCGCGGCGCAGCGGGCGGTGGCGACGTCGCCGTCGAACACCTTTCGCCCCCGCGCCATCAGCACGACCTTGTCGCACAGGCGCTCGGCGTGCTGCATCACGTGGGTCGAGAAGAGGACCGTGGCTCCACGCGCGGCGATCTCGCGGATCATCGCCTCCAGCGCCTGCTGGTTGACGGGATCCAGGCCCGAGAACGGCTCGTCCAGCACCACCAGCTCGGGCTCGTGCGCCAGGGCCGAGATCAACTGGACCTTCTGGGCCATGCCCTTGGACAGCTCCTTGATCGGCTTCTTCATGGCGTAGCCCAGGCCCTGCGCCTCCAGCATCGCCTTGGCCCGCTTGCGCCCCTCGACCTCGGGCACGCCCTTCAGCCCCGCGAAGAAGGCGATGGCGTCGATCGGGGTCATGCGTTTGTAGAGGCCGCGCTCCTCGGGCAGGAAACCGATCCTCTCACGGACCTTGGTGGCGTCGTCGGCGCCCAGCACCGTGATCCTGCCCGCGCTGGGCGGCAGCAGGCCCAGGATCATGCGGATGGTCGAGGTCTTGCCCGCGCCGTTGGGGCCCAGGAAGCCGGTGATCCGGCCGGCCGGGACCTCGAAACTGACGTCCCGCACGGCGTGGAAGTCGTCATAGGTCTTGCTGACGCCTTCCAGGCTGACCGCACTGACCATGGGGACCTCCCGAATCAACCCTCCTGAAAGTTGTATCAGCCCTTCTTGGAGGCGTCGGCCACGAACGCCACGGCGCGGACGATGTGGTCGGCGAAGCGGCGGCCGATCAGCAGGGTGTGGGTGGCGGCCTCGACATGGTCGACCAGGCCGTGCTGCGAGCGGCGGGCCGGCGCGGCCTGCATTTCCTTGCGGTCCTCGCGCCCCTTCACCGGACCGGCGGTGACCACGGCGACCGGCCACTTGGGATCGAAGTCCGGCTGCTGGGCGGCCTGGTCCGAAGATTCCTTCCACAGCCCGACCTCCTCGGCCGACACGCGGTTGTGGCGGCCATTGGCGAAGGCCCAGCTCTTCTCGGCCTTGGCGGCCGGCGGCAGGTCGATCTTGTCGCCCAGCCGGGTATGGACCAGCGGCTTGTAGAGGCCCAGCGACGCCCCGCGCGCCGCCCACTTCGAGGCGTTGGCGAAGGCCTTGATGAAGCCCTGCATGCGCGGATCCTGGGCGGCCTCGGGCGTGGCGGCGTCGACCAGGACGATGCCCGCCACCTTCTCCGGATTGCGCCCGGCATATTCGCGCAGCCGCAGGCCGGCCATCGAGTGGCCAACCAGGATGTAGGGGCCGGGCTCGCCCGACGCGGCGACCAGTTTTTCAAAGTCGGTGACGATGGCGATGCCGTCGCGGGGGCTGGGCCCCTTGGGCGAGAAGCCCATGCCGGCCCGGTCATAGGCGCACGAGCGCCAGCCGGCGGCGGTCAGCGCTTCCTGCGCGCCGCCCCAGTCGGCGGCGAAACCAAAGGCGCCGGCTTCCAACCAGATGACGGGGCGATCGCTCTTGGGGCCTTCGCAGACCAGCCGCAGCATGCGCCCTGGCTCGATCTCGACCAGCTGGCCGCGCATCTTCGGCGCCCCCGTGGCGCTGACGATGCCGCCCACGGCGATGTACGAGACCAAAAGCAGGGCCAAGCCCGCGACGCCGCGACCGAGAAACTGGATCATGGCGTTCAATGTAGTGACGCTTTGTGACGCGTCGAGGCGCGTTGCACCGGGGACGGAGCTTTAAGTGCTCGAACCCACCGAAGCGCTCACCGCCGGGACGGCCGGCGCCGGAACCGTGGCGACCGGGATGGTGGCGCGGACGCGGCCGTTCTTCAGGCGCGCGAGCTTGACGCCGCCAGCAGCGCCGGCCTTCGCCAGGACGCCGGGCGGCCACTTCGAGACCGTGGCCTTGTGCACCTTGCGCGAGACGCGACCGGCGGCCTTCAGCGGCAGGTCTGAGGCCTCTGCGAAGCTGCGGTCCAGGAAGAAGGTCGGGTTCAGGGCCTTGTCGCCCTTGCGGATCTCGAAGTGCAGGTGCGAGCCGGTCGAGCGGCCCGAATTGCCCACGAAGGCGACCGTGTCGCCGCGATGCAGATAGGCGCCGCGCTTCACCCCCGCGGCCGGCCTGGCCAGGTGCGCGTACAGCGTCGTCAGCCCGCCCTTGTGCATGACCAGCACGTAGCGGCCATAAGAGGGCGACAGGCCGGTGGCCTTGACCACGCCGTCGGCGGCGACCTTGACCGCCGCCCCGCCGGGCGCGGCGATGTCGACGCCCTCGTGCAGGCGGCCGTTCTCTTCCCAGGGCAGCTGGCGCAGGCCGAACGGCGAATTGATCACCCGGCCGGGCAGCGGCGCGGCGAACTGGAAGGCGGGCGGCGGCGCCTCGGGTTCGACCTCTTCGGCCTGCGGCGCGATGGGGACGATGACCGGGGTCGGGTCGGCGACGGGCGCGGTGCGCGCCGCCCAGTCGCCCAGGGCCAGCGCCCCGTTCAGGGTCCCGGCCATGGCGGCGACGCCCAGCATGGTGAAGAACGCGACGCGCAGATGCTGAGGCGGGACAGCCAGGCTCTTGGAGATCAAACCGCTTCCTCTTCGACGTTCGGTCAGGTCGAGAGGACCGCGCGCAGGCGGCTTTACTCTCACACCTGACCTTTCGGCTTGGTGAATGGCGGCGGTCTATGAAGGTCGCATGGGGCGAAAACAGGGCGCAGCTTAACCATTCACTAACCACGCGGCGAAGCTCGCCCCCCGTTACATGAATAGACGCCAAACATTACACCAAGTTCATTTCATGAAACGCACGTCACTTCTTTAATTGCACGTCATGAAGGAGACGTAACGGGACTTCGAGAACTCTGGCCAGTATTCAATATTCATCGGCGCACAAGAACAGCGCCCAACCAGAGGGATCTTCGAAATGCGCAAGTTCATCATGAGCCTGACCACCGTCGCCAGCCTGAGCCTGGCCGCCGTTCCGGTCCTGGGCCTGACCCAAGCCGCCAACGCCGCCGAACCGGGCGACCCGTCCATCACCGTCTCCATCGCCGACCTGAACCTGGCCAACCCGGCCCAGGCCAAGATCTTCAAGGCCCGCGTCCAGGCCGCCGGCGAGACCGTCTGCCGCGCCAAGATGAACCGCGGCGAGCTGCAATCGACCGTCCGCGCCTGCATGACCGAGGCCCGCCAGAGCGCCGAGCGCCAGCTGTCGCAACGCCAGCGCAACGCCCTGGCCCTGGCCAAGACCGCCCCGGTCGAAGTCGCCGCCCAGTGATTGCAAGACCGACGAATTTCAGTACCGCGCACCCCAAAACGCCCCACCTCCCCGCACCCCGCGACAGAGGCCCCAGGTAACCCTGGGGCCTCTGTTTCGTTTGGCTTGCGGAGCGCCGATAACTAACGCAAAGATTGTATCTCTGCGCAAAGGTATCGCATGCCGATCATCTCCATCTTTTTCGGCATCGTCATCCGCATCAATTTCGGGGACCACAACCCACCCCACATCCATGTGACGTGACCCCCATTTCTCATCCAGCGATAACGAGAGTCCTGGGTTGATTTGAGCCTTGGTGTTGGTGGGGGCAAGAGGCCGGCGCGGGGAGCTTTCAGCCTGCGCAGCGTGCCGGCCGGTCTCTCCGCAAAAGGTGC
>CAIUMD010000013.1 GCA_903900155.1 uncultured Caulobacterales bacterium
CACCTTTTGCGGAGAGACCGGCCGGCACGCTGCGCAGGCTGAAAGCTCCACGCGCCGGCCTCTTGCCCCCCACCAACACCAAGGCTCAAATCAACCCAGGACTCTCGTTATCGCTGGATGAGAAATGGGGGTCACGTCACCAGCTGACGCCGGGGCGCTACCTGCTGGGGAATGAGCTGACGGTGCTGGACCTCTACGTCACGGTCGTCAGCCGCTGGGGGCCGCGCCGGGTGCGGTTCTACGACGCCGCGCCGAGGATGGCGGAGGTGGTCCGGCGCGTGGACGCGGATCCGAGGCTGGCCGACTTCTTGGGAAAAGCGGTTCCCGTTCTTCGAGGGATGGGAGCGGTTGGGGCAGAAGGGGTAAGGACAATACCGTGCACGGGCAGACCAAGTACGCTATGATCTCGACATGTTAGAGAACCAGAAAATATCGGAGATTGCGGGAGGCATCGCTCGACGCATCGCCACCGCCGACTTCGAACGCGTGGTCACCGAACCTACAATCGATAGCGAAGGCAACGACGCCTTGCGGATCGTTGTGGTTCTAAAGCCCGAGACAGACGCTAACTTCAATGGCGACAAGGCGCTGGACCTCCTGGTGGATGTTCAACAAGCGCTTCAATCTCAAGGCGAAAGCCGCCTCGCCATTATCGAGTACATGACCGAGGGAGAACTGTCTCAGGATAGCGACGCCGCCGAAGAACAAGAAGAAGATGGCGCATAGCGTTGGCCATTCTCAGTCCCGACCACCTGCTCGAGCAGGCAGAGAAGCTTGTCGCGGCTCCGCCTGCAGGCCCGCCTCGGCAGGCCGACCTTAGGCGCGCGGTTTCCGCAGCCTACTATGCTGTGTTTCACTACGTGCTGACGGCAGCCGCCGACGAATTCGCAGGCGTAACAAAGCGTGGAACGAAACTCTATACGCTTGTCTATAGAGCCATCGACCATCGGGCCCTGCGCGAACTTTGCATGGAATCCAAGAAGACCGCGCTGCCGGCAAAATTCCAGAAGTACGCCCCTGCGAATGGGATGGGTCCCAATATCCAGGCCTTTGCGACGGCCCTGATCGAGCTTCAGGAAAAGCGGCATACCGCCGATTACGATCCATCTGTCCGCTTCAAGACGTCGGACGTGAGGCTGGCGATAGCCACAGGCAAGAGCGCGATTAAACGCTTTGAACGCGCCAGCAGCGCAAGACGGAAAGCCTTTCTCGCGCTACTCCTGTTTCCACCGCGATAGGCCTTCCCGCCCCCCTTTACCCAGCCCAGCCTCGCCGCTAGAAGCACCCCCGATGCAAATCGCCGCGACCAAAATTATTACCCGCAAAACGACCCGCTTCGGTGGGGCGGCGGGTATGCGCGCGATCTAAGCGGCATCCTCGAACCAGCCCCGCCGAATGGCGCGGGGCGGCTCTCCTACACGAGATCTGACAGCTCCCCGCGCTCCTAAGATCCTTCAGGAGACGCCTTCCCATGAGCTTCAAGTTTTCCCGATCCAATCCGCCGCGCGTCGGCGTCGTCGGCGCGACCGGCCTGGTGGGCGGCATGATGCGTGAGCTGCTGGCCGAGCGGGACTTCCCGGTCGCAAGCTTGCGCCTGTTCGCCTCGGCCCGCTCGGCCGGGACCAAGATCGACTTCAAGGGGACCGAAGTGGTCGTCGAAGACGCCGGGGCGGCCGACTTCGCCGGCCTGGACATCGTGTTCTTCTCGGCCGGCGGCGGGACGTCGCTGGAGCTGGCCCCGCGCGCGGCGGCGGCCGGGGCCGTGGTGATCGACAACAGCTCGGCCTGGCGCTCGGATCCCGACGTTCCGCTGGTGGTGGCCGAGGTCAATCCGCACGCGCTGAACGACATCAAGAAGGGCATCGTCGCCAACCCCAACTGCACCACCATGGCCGCCATGCCGGTGCTCAAGCCCCTGCACGAGCGCGCTGGTTTGAAGCGCCTGACCGTCAGCACCTACCAGGCCGCTTCGGGCGGCGGGGTCGAGGGCATCCAGGTGCTGTCCGAGCAGCTGCGCGCCGGCGCGGCGGGCGACCTGGACGGCCTGGCGATGTCGCCCGACGCCGCCCCGCTGCCGGAAGCGCGCAAGTGGGCCGCGCCGCTGGCCTATAACGTCGTGCCGCTGAACTACGTGCTGGGCGAGGACGGCTATACCGAGGAAGAGCTGAAGCTGCGTGACGAGAGCCGCAAGATCCTGGAGCTGCCGGGCCTGCCGGTCTCGGGCACCTGCGTGCGCGTGCCCGTCTTCACCGGCCACTCGCTGTCGATCAACGCCGAGTTCGAACGCCCGCTGTCGGTGGCCGAGGCCACGCAGCTGCTGGGCGCCGCGCCGGGCGTGGTGGTCGAGGCCGTGCCGAACCCCCTGGCCGCCACCGGCCAGGATCCGGTCTTCGTCGGCCGCATCCGCCCGGACCCGACCGTGCAGCATGGCCTGGCCTTGTTCGTGGTCGGCGACAACCTGCGCAAGGGCGCGGCCCTGAACGCGGTGCAGATCGCCGAAGTGATGCTGGACAACTAAAACTGTCATCCCGGCCAAGCGCGTAGCGCGCCGAGCCGGGACCGCCGGAAGCTCTGAGCTTGTTGCGGTCCCGGCTCTCCGCTTCGCTGCGGCCGGGATGACAATTTATAGGGCTCGCCCCATCGGCCAGTGGACATCCACCTCGGCCGCCAGGAAGTCGATCATCGCCCGCACCCGCGCGGGCAACGGCCCGGCGTGGCCGACATAGACGGCGCTGACCGTCTCCAGCTCGCCGGAATTGAAGTCGTCCAGCACGGGGACCAGACGCCCCGCCCGGATGGGGTCGATGATGTGGAAGATGCCCAGCTTGGTGATCCCCTGCCCGGCCAGGGCCAGGTGCGTGGCGCTCTCGCCGTCGCCGACCAGGGACCGGCCCTGGACAGGGTAACTGACCCGTTCGCCGCCGATCAGAAACGGCCATTCATCGGACTGGCGCGAGAAGTTGAAGGTGATCAGGTCGTGATCGGCCAGGTCGTCGGGATGTTTCGGCGTTCCCCGGCGGGCCAGATATCCCGGCGAGGCGACCAGCACGGTGCGGCTGTCGCCCAGCTTCCGGGCCACCAGCTGCGAGGGCCGCATCGGCCCCACGCGGATCGCCAATTCGGCGCGTTCGTCCAAGAGATCGATCACTTGGTCCGTCAGAGTGACGTCGACCTGCACCTGCGGGTTCAGGGCCGAGAACTTCGGGATCAGGGGCAGCAGATGATGCAGGCCGAACGGCACATTGGCGTTGATGCGCAGCCGGCCGCGCGGCGCGGCGCAGGCGCTGACCGCCCGCTCGGCCTCGTCCAGGTCGGCCAGCACCCGTAGGGATCGCTCGTGGAAGGTCAGGCCCTCGGCGGTGAGTTGCAGCTTGCGGGTCGAGCGGTTGACCAGGCGAGACCCCAGGCGAGCCTCCAGTCGCGCCACCAGCTTGCTGACCGCCGACGGGGTCATCGACAGCGCCTTGGCGGCGGCGGTGAAACCGCCCTCTTCCACCACGCGGGCGAAGACCTCCATCTCGCCCGATCGGTTGATCTCCTGGCGCGCCATCGTGCCCTCAAGTCACAAGTCAAGATCCCGACCGCAATCTAATTCACCGAACGGAAAGGCGCCATCTGATGATCCGAACCCAACCGGAGCCGGCTGTCATGCCTCTCGCCCTTTATGCCCTGACCGTCGGCGCTTTCGGCATCGGCGTCACCGAATTCATCATCATGGGCCTGCTGGTGCAGGTCTCCGCCGATTTGCACGTCTCGATCCCCACCGCCGGCCTGCTCATCACCGGCTACGCCCTGGGCGTCTTCGTCGGCGCGCCGATCCTGACGCTCCTCACCCGCCGCCTGCCTCGCAAGACCACCCTCCTGGTGCTGATGGCGATCTTCACCCTGGGCAACGTCCTGGCCGCCATCGCCCCGACCTACGGGATCCTGATGGGCGCGCGCCTCGTGACCGCCCTGGCGCACGGGACGTTCTTCGGCGTCGGCTCGCTGGTCGCCGTCTCCCTCGTGCCGCCCGAGCGCAAGGCCTCGGCCATCGCCATCATGTTCACCGGCCTGACCCTCGCCACCCTGCTGGGCGTGCCGTTCGGCGCGTGGCTGGGCCTGGCCTTCGGCTGGCGGATGGCCTTCTGGGCCGTGGCCGGCGTCGGCGCCCTGGCGCTGATCGTGCTGGCCGCCCTGGTCCCCAGCGCCCAGGAAAAGGTCCAGCCCGCCCCGCTGCGCGAGGAGTTCGCCGTCCTGGCCCGCCCGCAGGTGCAGCTGGGCCTGGCCATGACCGTCCTGGGCTTCGGCGGCGTGTTCGCGGTGTTCACCTACATCCAGCCGATCCTGATGGAGCTGGCCGGGTTCTCCAAGGAGGCCGTCTCGCCGATCCTGCTGGTCTTCGGCGCGGGCCTGGTGACCGGCAACCTGGTCGGCGGCCGCTGGGCCGACAAGGGGCTGAACGCGGCCCTGGTCGGGACCCTGGTCGCCCTGACCGTGGTGATGGGCGCCTCGGCCTTCGCCTTCCACAGCCGGGTGGGCGCGGTGATCGCCGCCTTCCTGCTGGGCGCGGCCGCCTTCGCCACCGTCGCCCCGCTGCAGATGCGCGTGCTCAGCCAAGCCGGCGGCGCCGGCCAGGGCCTGGCCTCCAGCCTGAACATCGCCGCCTTCAACCTCGGGAACGCCTTCGGCGCCTGGCTGGGCGGGGCGGTGATCGGCCACGGTCCGGGCCTGGCGGCCGTGCCCCTGATCGCCGCCGCCGTGCCGCTGTCGGCCCTCGCCCTGGCCGGCCTGTCCCTGAGCCTCGAACGCCGCGCCCCCGCGCTGGCCTGAAGGTCCCGGCCTGGGGCGACACCGACATCGCCGGCGCCCGCCCCCTCCTAGTTCCCTTCCCCTCCTAGTCCCGCCCCAAGACCCGGCGCAGGAAGGCGGTCATCTCGGCTTCCCGCGTTGCGTCGGGCTTGTTTTCCAGCACCCCGCGCCGCCCCTCGGGGATGTGCTCGGCCGGGTCGCCATTGGCGTGGAAGATGTAGTGCTCGAAGAAGGCCCGCCAGGCGTTTCGACGTTTGGCGGGCAGCCTTCTGACATTCCTCAGCGCATGCACGAAGGCGTCGAACGGCTGGCCTCCAAAACCGCCCGACGCCATGTCCGCCGGCTCCCACCAGTAGTTCACGAGCAGGTTCAGCGGCCCCGTCGCCTGGACGTGGTGCCACCAAAGGGTCGGGATGTAGATCGCGTCGCCCGGCTCCAGCTCGGCGACCAGGGCGGTCTCCAGCGCCTGGGCGAACTTGGGGAAGCGCTCCAGGTCGGGGCTATCCAGCGACACCAGGCTGACCGGACGCCCGGCCGGGGTGAAATCCAGCGGGCCGATATAGAGATTGCCGACCTGGTCGGGCGGAAACAGCGTGAAGCGCCGCTGGCCGCCGACCACCACGGCGATGTTGTCGGACATGTCGTGGTGGGTCTGGATGGTCGAGGCGTTGCCCAGCCACAGGCGCGGCGCGATCTTGTCGTCCAGCAGGTCCAGCGCGTTGTCCCGCTCGAACCCCGGCAGCACCGGCGCGATCGGGGTCGAGCCCACATAGATGGCCGGCGGCTCGGGATGGTCGGCCAGCCGCAACAGCTCGTCCAGCACCGGGCTCAACGGCGCCGGGCGACGGTCGAAGTTCATCCCCCGGCCGCCCTCGTCATAGAAGAACCGCCCGCCGATCGCCGGCGCGCCCAGCATGGCCTCGACCATCGCGCCCCTGTCGAAGCGCTTCAGATAGTTGGCCAGGGCCTGAGGCGAGGTCCGCGCGGCCTGCACCGCCGGCCAGTCGCGCGCGACGCCGCGCAGCACGGTCGGCTGGTAAAGCGGGGTCAGGTCGCGGGCGAAGGTCTCGGCGTCGATCTCGAGGATTTCGGACAGCCGACCGGGCGAAGTCATGGAGGACGCGGACTTTTCGAAAGGGTGAGCGCCGTCAGGCTAGGCGGGCAAATCGGCGGTCGCGTTACCGAACGTTGCAGCCCCGCAACGAACGGCCGATCGACCTCGCCAAGCCTCCGAAAGCTGGTAAGCAGCGCTTATGCTGACCGATCCGTTCTTCTACGCGGTGGCGATCCCCGCCGTGATCCTGCTGGGCCTGGCCAAGGGCGGCTTCGCGGGGATCGGGGTGGTGGCCGTGCCGCTGATGGCCCTGGCGGTGTCGCCGGTCATGGCCGCCTCGATCACCCTGCCGATCCTGCTGGTTCAGGACGTGGTCAGCGTCTGGGCGTTCCGGAAGAGCTGGGACAAGGGCCTTTTGCGGCTCATGCTGCCATCTGCCGCTGTCGGCGTCTTCCTGGGCTGGGCCCTGGCCGCCTTCGTCAAGGAAGCCGCCGTCGAGCTGGCCGTCGGCCTGATCTCGGTGGCCTTCGCCTTGCAGCGCCTGTGGGCCGAGCGGGCTGTCAAGGCGGCCGCGCAGGTGGAAGCGGGTCCGGCCCGGCCGTGGCTGGGCGCCCTGTGCGGCGCGGCGGCCGGCTTCACCAGCCAGATCGCCCATGCCGGCGGCCCGCCCTTCCAGATCTACGTCCTGCCCCGCCGGCTGGCGCGGGATACGTTCATCGGCACCAGCGCCATCTTCTTCGCCGTCGTGAACTGGATGAAGGTGCCGGCCTATATCGCGCTGGGCCAGTTCACGCCCAAGGTGCTGATGACCGCCGGCGTGCTGCTGCCCCTGGCCATCGCCTCCACCTGGGGCGGGGTCTGGGTCGTGCGCCGGGTGCCCGCCGAGGGCTTCTACAAGCTCATCTATGTTCTTCTGGTGGCCGTCGGCGGCAAGCTGGTGTTCGACGGGGCGCGGGGGCTGTTCTTCTAAACCGCCCTTGTCATCCCGGAAGCCTCGCAGAGGCTATCCGGGACCACCGGAACGCCGGGCCTGTGGCGGTCCCGGCTCTCCGCTGCGCTGCGGCCGGGATGACATGCCAATGCGCTGATTTTCCCGTCATCGTGTCGCCAACGCCCTTTCGCGGCCACGATGATCGACGCTTATATGTCACGGAACGAACCTAGCGTTCGCACGTACTTCCACCGGACTGGGCGGGGCCATGACTGCGACCACCAACACGACCGAAATCGTCGTTGAAAAGCCGGCGACGCACTATCCCACGCCGGCCGCCAAGTGCGCCGACCTGGTGGTGCACCTAGCCGGCCTGGCCTGCGCCCTGCTGGGCGGCGGCATCCTGCTGGGCCTGGCCTTCGGCATGGGCGACCTGAAGCAGGTGGCGGCGGTCAGCGTCTACACCGTCGGCCTGATCCTGATGCTGTCGCTGTCGACCGCCTACAACTTCGCCAAGGCCCGCTGGCGGCCGCTGCTGCGCCGCTTCGACCATGCCGGCATCTTCGTGATGATCGCCGCCTCCTACACCCCCTTCACCACCCAGAACCTGCACGGCTGGTGGGCCATCGGCATGACCACGGCCGTCTGGACCGTCGCCGCCGTCGGCGTGGCGGCCAAGCTGTTGCTGCCGGGCCTGGACAAGCGCTTCTGGGTCGGCCTGTACCTGGCCCTGGGCTGGCTGGTCCTGGTGGCCATCAAGCCGATGATCGACGGCCTGTCGTGGGTGGCCCTGCTGCTGCTGGCCATCGGCGGCGTCGTCTATTCCACCGGAACCATCTTCTACCTGATGCGTCGCCTGAAGTTCCGCCGCGCCATCTGGCACGGCCATGTCATCGGCGGCGCCGGCCTGCACTACGCGGCCGTCCTGGTGGGCGTGGTGCTGGCTAGCACGCACTGAGAAGACGCCTTGGAGGACTTTCAGTTTGGATAGGGACCCCGCCGGCACATTCAGCCTCCAGGGCTTCTTCAAGGACTGGAAGACCGCCGATCCGCTGCGCGGCAAGCGCCTGGCCGCCCCGCCGTCCGACCGCCATGTCGAGGCCGCCGGCTTTCCGGGCGTGCGCCTGTCGGTCGACCAGGCCGACGACGCCCTGCGCAGCGCCGCCGACCGCCTGGCCCCGCTGCGCTCGCTGATCGGCCGCGACGAGTTCAACATCCTGGCCCTGTCCGGCGGCGCGGCCGGCGGCGCCTATGGCGCGGGGGTGCTGACGGGCCTGTCCAAGGCCGGCCGCCGCCCGGACTTCGCCATCGTCACCGGGGTCAGCACCGGGGCCCTGATCGCCCCCCTGGCCTTCCTGGGCCCGGCCTGGGACGAGCGCCTGACTGACGCCTATGTCGGCGGCCACGCCACCGAACTGCTCAGCCTGCGCCGCCTGGCCCCCGCCCTGGGCCCCAGCATCTTCAAGGGTGAAAGCCTGGACGCCCTGGTCGAAACCTTTGTCGACCAGGAGATGATCGAGGCCATCGCCGCCGAGCACGCCAAGGGCCGGCGCCTGCTGATCGCCACCACCAATCTCGACAGCCAGCGCGCCGTGGTCTGGGACCTGGGCGAGATCGCCACCCACGGCGGCGACGAGGCCCTCAAGCTGTTCCGCAACCTGCTGGTCGCCTCGTCCTCGGTGCCGGGCATCTTCCCGCCCAAGCTGATCGAGGTCGAGGTCGACGGCCATCGCTACCAGGAAATGCACGTGGACGGCGGGGTGTCCGCGCCGCTGTTCCTGATGCCCGACGCCCTGCTGCACTGGAGGAACCTCGGGCCCCGCTTCCGCCGTGGCCGGGTGCATGTGATCGTCAACACCGTGCTGGATCCTTCGACCCAGTCGACCCCGCCGGGGGTGGCCTCGATCATGGCCCGCAGCTTCGACACCATGCTGCGGTTCTCGTACCGTCAGGCGCTGAGCCTGGCCGCCGGCTTCTGCTCGCGCCACAACCTGCCGCTCAGCGTGGCCTCGATCCCCAACAGCTTCGAGGGCATCAATCTGCTGAAGTTCGAGACCGACCTGATGCGCGGCATCTACGACGCCGGTCAGCAGCAGGCCCTGGAAGGCGGGGCCTGGACCAGCGCGGTCGAGGAACAGAGCCTGTGGCGCGGCCTCTTCAAGAAGCAGGTCCCGTCGATCTCGGCCGGCACGGGCGTCATCGTCCGGGATGAGCCGGGTCCGGTGGGCGTCGAGGCGCCGCTGGAGCCTTAGGGGCGCAAGGTTGCTCTTGGGTGGGTAGCGAACTTATGTTCCTTCTCCCCTTGCGGGAGAAGGTGTCAGCGAAGCTGACGGATGAGGGGTTGAAAGGCCTTTCCGGAAAGCGAAGCGCAACCCCTCACCCGACCCGCTTCGCGGGCCACCCTCTCCCGCAAGGGGAGAGGGATAAACGTTGCCCAGGGGTGGGTTGCAGCCTTTACCTAGTGGCTAGCAGGCCCTGCCTCTTCAGATCGGCGTAGATGCAGTCTTCCTTGGCGTGTGGCTGAGGCACACGCCGGTCAACGTATGCCGCCCAGCCATCGCCAACCTTGGTTGGCGTGAACTCCAGGAGGCCGCATCTACCGGCGGCGTCGATGATCTGCCGGCGATCAGCCCATCGGTTCTCATCACCAAGGAAGCAACTCGCCAACGCCGAAGCCATCATCGCCGCGAGGATCAATACAGTTAGCTTTGCGAGGGCCTCGCTTCTCATTTGCCTAGGTGATCTCAATGTCTTGCTCAGTGCCCGGCGGCAGCTCGCTTAGATCAAGGCCCCAGCCGCCTTCCGCTCGAAGAAGGTCAATTCGAAACGACGGCCCTTCGCCGCCGCCATTCATGTACCAGCATTGGATCCTGTCTGCGTCAGCGGCCAAGAATTGTATGAAATTCATGTCCACGTATGACCCGATGCGCTCTGCGATGGCCTCGGCAATGTCGAGCGCGCCGATACGCTTCAGGATGGTCATATCAGGCACTTTCGCCTGCCGCGTAGATGTCCGCAACGGATCGAAAATCGGCCTCCCAGATCTCGTGAAAGTCGCGCCACACGCCCCAGCCCGAAAGGTTCCCGTCTTCGTCCTGAAATCTTCGTGTGTTGTCCTGGCCGTTCCGCGCGCCAGTATCGCGCCCGGAGAGGGAGCTTCACACGCATGCACACGAGTTTTCGCCAAGGCGATTTGCTGATCCGCACCGGCATGGACCTGCCGCACCTGGGCGTCTTCGCCGGCCAGGTCTACGAGGTCGAGGCGTATGAGGCCCACCACCCCGAGGGCCTGTTCCTGAAAGGCTGGATCGAGGGTTTTGATCCGCTGAACTTCCGTCCGCACCAAACTGCGACGAGCTAGGGCGGCGAGCGTCTAGGGCCCTTAGGCCTTCTTCAGCCAGCGGGCGCGCAGCTTGGCCACGTTCGGCGGGTCGCTGCGGAAATCCGAAGCCAGGCCCAGGCGCGCATTGCACGACGGGCAGCGCACCGAGTCCCCGTCGGCCAGCTCGGCCGGCGGGTCGAAGCGTGTGCCGCACGGCTTGCACTTCCAGTCGCCGGTCGCCGGAGGCGGCGGCGGCTCGACTGGCGGCGGAGCCTGGGGCGTGAACACGGTCGTGCGGGCCGACGGCTTGACCATACGCTCGAGCGGCGGCGGACCGCCGGGGGCGGCGACCGGGCTCTTGAGGCTCAGGGTCTTGCGGCGCGGGGGCTCGCTCTCGCTCATGGTCTCGCTGGCGCAGTGGAAAGGACCGGCGCTTGCTGCATGAAAGCGGCCGGAAACACAAGCTTTATAGGCTTGAAAGCCTTTTACCAGCGCGGTTTCAGGCTGAACGACAGGGCCACCACGTCGTCCTGTTGCCTGGCCAGGCCCATGATGCCTTCCCTGGCCCTGATCTGGCGGTGGATATAGCCTAGCGAGGCCTGCATCGGACCGCGGCGCCAAGCGACGCCGGCCTGGCTGTCGCCGATCAGGCGGCTGGTGGTGTCCTGCGTCAGGCCCGCGCGGGCCCAGTCGCCGTTCTGGCCGCGCAGCATGTTGAAGCCCACGGCCCGGCCGCTGGCGGCGGCGAAGACGTACCAGCGCCCGCGCATCCCGAAGGCGTCATCGCCCTCGCGCACGCCCAGGACGTCGTTCACCCGGTCGCCCATGTTCTTCTTCCGGCCCAGGCGCACGGTGGCGCCGGCCTCGGCCGAACCGCCGGCCGGGCCGAAGCCCACCCCGGCGTGCGGCGTGACGTCGAGGGCGAACCGGCGCCCCTTCAGGGTGATGGCGGCCGGCCAGCCGCGGGTCACGGTCACGTCGACATCCTGAACGTCGTAGGCGTCGCTGTCGGGACGGACCAGGGTCAGGGGCGCGACGGCGGCGGTGCGGGCCACCCCGGCCACCGAGACGCGCACGCTGTCGATCGGACCGCCGGCCGCGGCCTGGCGGGTGAAGGCGTTCGAGCGCCAGGTCACCGGCCCCACGCCGTCATAGAAGCGGTCGGCGTCCAGGATGCGGGCGTCGCCGGCGATGGCGGCGGCCGGCGAAAGAGCAAAGGCGCCTTCGACCTGGGCTTCCGGCGCGTCGACGGCGCTGGTCATGAAGCCGGCCGCGCTGTTGGGATCCAGCGGACGCAGGGTCTCGGGTTTGACCTGGAAAGAAATCGGAGGCGCAGGCTTGTCGGCGGCCGAGGCGGCCTTATCTGACGCCTTGGACTCGGCGGCCAGAGCGGCCGCACAGGCCGTTGACGCATGAGCGCCCGCCATGGCCAGAACGGCCACCAGGCAAAGGATAAGACGCTCCCCAGCGCTCCGCATCGCGGATTCCCCAATCCAACTCAAGTCCAGCCTACGCCCTTCGTTCGATGTGTCCATCGTGACGAATGCGCACAGGGTGAACCCGCCATAAACGTCCACGGTTCCGCCCGATTTCGGACACAAACGAAAACGGCGGCGCGATCGCTCGCGCCGCCGTCGTCAATATCGTCGGGACCGCCGGGCTATTGGCAGGCCAGGCACTCGTCGTAGTCGGTCTTTTCCGGGACGTCGAAGCCGCTCGAAGCCACTTCGCTCTTGCCCTCGGCGCCGGCATAGGCCGCGCGCTGCACCGACTTGGAGCGCAGGTAGTACAGCGACTTCACGCCGCGCTCCCACGCCATCCAGTGCAGCATGTGCAGGTCCCACTTGTCGACGTCGCCCGGCAGGAAGACGTTGACCGACTGGCTCTGGCAGATTTCCGGCGTGCGGTCGGCGGCCAGCTCGACCACCCAGCGCTGATCCAGTTCGAAGGCGGTCTTGTAGACGTCCTTCTCGTCCTGGCTCAGGAAGTCCAGGTGCTGGACCGAGCCTTCGTTTTCCAGGATCGAGCCCCACACCGCGTCGGTGTTCTGGCCCTTCTCCTCGAGCAGGGTCTCCAGATAGGGGTTCTTCACCGCGAACGAGCCCGACAGGGTCTTGTGGGTGTAGATGTTGGCCGGGATCGGCTCGATGCCCGCCGACGTGCCGCCGCAGATGATCGAGATCGAGGCGGTCGGGGCGATGGCCAGCTTGTGCGAGAAGCGCTCGACCGAGCCGCGGTCGGCGGCGTCCGGGCACGGGCCCTTCTCTTCGCCGAGAGCGATGGAGGCCTTGTCGGCTTCGCGGCGCAGGTGCTTGAACATCCGCATGTTCCAGCTCTTGGCCAGGGCGCTCTCGAACGGGACGTTCTGGCTTTGCAGGAAGCTGTGGAAGCCCATCAGGCCCAGACCCACCGAACGCTCGCGCATGGCGGCGTAGGCGGCGGTGGCGGCCGCGTCGGGCGCGCGGTCGATGAAGTCCTGGAGAACGTTGTCGAGGAAGCGCATGACGTCCTCGATGAACGTCGGGTGGTCGCGCCACTCCAGGAAGGTCTCGGCATTGACCGACGACAGGCAGCAGACGGCGGTGCGCTCGTTGCCCAGGTGGTCGGCGCCGGTGTGCAGCATGATCTCGCTGCACAGGTTCGACTGGCGGACCTTCAGGCCCAGCTCGCGCTGGAACGACGGCATGGCCTTGTTCACGGTGTCGGAGAAGATCAGGTAGGGCTCGCCGGTCTGCAGGCGCAGCTCCAGGACCTTCTGCCACAGGGCGCGGGCGTCGACTTCGCGCAGGACCTCGCCCGTCTTGGGCGAGCGCAGGCCGAACTTGGTCCCGTCACGCACGGCGTGCATGAACTCGTCGGTGATCGACAGGCCGTGGTGCAGGTTCAGGGACTTGCGGTTGAAGTCGCCCGACGGCTTGCGGATCTCGAGGAACTCTTCGATTTCCGGGTGGTGGATGTCCAGATAGACAGCGGCCGAGCCACGGCGCAGCGAACCTTGGCTGATCGCCAGGGTCAGCGAGTCCATCACGCGGATGAAGGGGATGATGCCCGAGGTCTGGCCCTGGCCCTTGACCTTCTCGCCGATCGAGCGGACGCCGCCCCAGTAGGTGCCGATGCCGCCGCCATTGGCCGCCAGCCAGACGTTCTCGTTCCAGACGCCCAGGATGCCGTCCAGGCTGTCGTTGACGGCGTTCAGGAAGCAGCTGATCGGCAGGCCGCGGTCGGCGCCGCCGTTCGACAGCACCGGCGTGGCCGGCATGAACCACAGGCGGCTCATATAGTCGTAGACGCGCTGGGCGTGCTCGGCGTCGTCGGCGAAGGCCGTCGACACGCGGGCGAACATGTCCTGGTAGGACTCGCCCGGCAGCAGGTAGCGATCTTCCAGGGTGGTCTTGCCGAAATCGGTCAGCAGGGCGTCGCGCGAGCGATCCACCTGCACCTTCCGCACCAGCGCCAGCTGCGGGCGCTTGGCGGGCTTGATCGCCGCCAGGCGGGCTTCATTCCGCACGCTCGTCTTCGCCGCTTCACTGCCGTTCATGACCAAATCCATTGCTCAATCAGCGTGTTCCGGAGAAGGGACATGCCCCGGTCAGCCGCTATATCTTGTGGCTGAGGAGCCCCCTCAACCCACATATGGGGCCATAGTGGCTAACGACTCGTCAACGCCCCCACCTTGAGTTTTTCGTTAACAACCTGTGAACTGCGCGAACTTGCGTAGGTGGGACAAGGGGTTGCCCGGGCGAACTTTTTTCAGCCGCGACACGAGGCCGCAAGGCGCCTCCAGACATCCGCCCCCGGACAACGCCGTTCACTAACAGGATGGTCACAAGGGATAGTGGTCAGGCGTGGATGACGCCCGCCAGCGGGTCTCCGCGCAAAGCCCCGAAAACCGGGCCTTCAGGTCAGATGTGGGGACGAGAAACCCTGACGCCAAGCGTCGCCGGAGCGCCAAGGCGAGTCCCGACATAGAGAAAGGGCCCGGCGTCGCCGCCGGGCCCTCCCAAGTCGTCAGTCGATTCGATCTTAGAAGTTGATCGAGATCGTGGAACGGCGGTTCAGCGGTTCCTTCACACCGTCGCCGGTAGCGACGGCCGGAGCGCTTTCACCCTTCCAGTCGACGCCGAGCACGGCAGCCGGGACGCCTTGCGAGACCAGGGCGTCAGCGACGGCCTTGGCGCGGCGTTCCGAGAGCTTGGCGTTGTACTTCGGCGAACCCGACGTGTCGGTGTGACCGACGACGACGATCTTCGTCGCGTGGCCGTCGTTCGAGTACTTCGCGGCTTCCGTGACCACCGATTGCGCTTCCGTCGTCAGGACCGATTGGTCGAACGGGAAGTACACGATGAACTCGCGGGCCTCATACTGCGGCGGCGGCGGAGGCGGCGGCGGCGGGGGAGGCGGGGGAGGCGGCGGCGGCGGGGGAGGCGGCGGCGGCGGCGGGGGCGGCGGCGGAGGCGGCGACGCGAACGAGTAGCGGAGACCCACGGTCAC
>CAIUMD010000014.1 GCA_903900155.1 uncultured Caulobacterales bacterium
CCTCAGAACCTCGCCCTCATGCGAAAGCTCGCCCTCAACACCCTGCGACTGCATCCCGACAAAGGATCCATCAAGGGCAAGATCAAGCGCGCCGGATGGGACGACCAGTTCCTCCGCTCACTCCTCAGTCATATGCGATAGCCCTGCCCTAGCGGGGATGGCTATGATTGTGCGGCGGTTCTGAACGCGGATCATTCAGGGGCGTGTAAAATCGACAAGGCGTTGATTTCGCTGGTTTCGATCTCGCGAATTCCGGGGATGGAGGCCGCTCGACGCTCGTCAGATGCTCCCCCGCGATGCGGGGGAGCTGTCGCGGAGCGACTGAGGGGGCAAGCTGGACGGACGTCGCACTAGCCCCCTTCCGGCTCTCTGGGCCACCTCCCCCCGCATCGCGGGGGAGGATCTAAGCTTCCTTCCCTATTCCTCCCGCAGCTCCAGAGCCGTGAACGGCGCCTGGCCGCGTTCGATGCGGATCAGGTCCAGCACGCCGACGATCTGGCGCGAGCGCCAGTGGCTCATCAGGTACATCACCGGGCCCATCGTCGCGGTGCTGGCGCTGATGATGACCATGTTGAGGTTACCTCGCACGAAGCTCATCACGCTGTCGCCGGCCAACTCGGCCAGCAGCGCCACGATCGACAGCGGCACGGTCAGGTAGCCGATGATCACCACCCGCAGGATCTGGTCCTGGCGGCGCACGTTCAGATTGGCCAGGGCCGACAGGGCGTCGAACGTGGCGTCGTCGACGCCGTCCAGCAGCGCGAAGGACTGGATCGTCGACGGGTTCTTGCGAAAGCCGCTGAGGAAATCGACGCCGACATAGCCCCACGCCCCGGGGGTGTAGAGGCTGGACGGCAGCAGCGACCAGACCGGGAAATAGCCCTTCAGGCGCCGCCACAGCGCCCACAGTTCGTCGTTGTCCGTCATGCTCAGGCGTAACCCAGCAGCGCGCGCAGGCCCGGCGCGTGGAAGTCGACGACCCGCTTGTGGACGTCGGACAGCACCTTGGGGACCTCGGCCGTGACCTGCAGGTTCTCGCGGGCGGTGCGGCTCTCGCGCGGGTCGGCGCCGGCCTCGACGCGCTCGCGCCAATCGGTCGGCAGCGCGATGCCACAGTCGGCCAACAGCTGGCGGAAGAAGGCCTCGGCCCGCTTGGAGCCCAGATCCTTGAGATTGGTGACGATGTCCTCGTAGCGGACGATCACGGCGCTGGAGCCCATCCAGGCCACGGCGTTCATGCTGAAGATGTCGCGCAAATCCGGCACGCGGCCGTGAGCGCCCAGGATCATCATCATGATGACGTCCTCGACCGACGCGCCGCCGTCCTTGATGTGGTTCAAGTTCCCCTGAAACTCGTCCGACAAGTAGAAGCGCGCGCGCGCCAGCACCCAGTCGTAGGGGTCGCGCACCAGCACGATGTGGCGCACGTCGCGCAGGGCGATCGCCGACTCGTCCGAGAACAGCATGTGCCCCCAGCTGATCATCGGGGCCTTGGGGTCAAAGGCGTCGCGGCTGCGGGCCAGCAAAGCGTGCTGGATATATTCGCGCGGCCAGTGCTGCTCGGGCGCGACGAACATCCGCAGGATGTTGCGGATCAGGTGGGTGCCGGCCTTGGGCACGCTGTTCAGGAAGACCGGCTGGGAAAGGCGCGCGCGGTCGAAGCGCTGGCCGATCTCGTCCAGATTGTCGGGCTTGCCCCGGATGATGGCGTTCACGACGGAGCTTCCCGCGACTCGAAAACAAAGGGCGGCGGATCGCTCCGCCGCCCAAAGACTAGACCGTGCAGGCGGGACGCGAAACTCGCATCCCGCCCCTCATGCTTAGAACTTCGCCTGGAAGCTCACGAACATGCGGCGGCCGATATAGTCGTACTGCGAAGCCAGCACCGAGCGGCCGACCATATTGTAGTTGCCCTGGGACTGGGTGACCTGGGGCGGGGCTTCGTTGAAGATGTTGGCCACACCGCCCAGCAGGGTGAAGTCCTCGAACCTCTTCTGCAGCGACAGGCTGTGATAGGCCGTGAACTCGGTGTGGACCTTGTAGAAGGTGGTCCCGGCCGCGTTCTTGTCGGCATAGTTCTCGGCGTCCGAGGCCTTGCCGATCATGTCCACGCCCCAGTACGCGGTCCAGTCGCCCTTGCTGAAGCGAAAGTTCATCTGGCCGGTCCAGTCCGGATCGCCCACGAAGCCGTTGGTGTCGACGACGGTGTCGGCGAACAGAGCCGTGGTGTCCTTGAATTGCCAGGTCGACTGCAGTTCCATGTCCATCCGGACATCCCAGGGCAGCTCCTGACCGTAGTTCATGGTCACGTCCAGGCCCCTGTTCACCTGCTTGGCGATGTTCAGGTAGTTGTCTGTGACGTCGGTGATCAGGTTCGACGGACCGCGCTTGAACAGCGAGCATAGCGGGTCGGTCGGGAAGCTCAGCGAGCGATAGCACGCGCTGACGATCCGGGCCGCGCCCAGCTGGGTGATCTCGTCATTCACCTGAATGTCGAAATAGTCGACCGCCAGCTTCAGGTTGGCGAACTTCGGCGTCCAGATCACGCCATAGGTCGTGGCCTTCGAGGTCTCGGCTTGCAGTGTGCCGACGCCGCCGCCCGACGTGATGGTCGCCGAGGCGCCCGCGCCGGTGTAGGCGCCCGGGATGCCCGCGGCGCGACAGTTGTCGGCGACGCGTTGCGACAGCGTACCGGCCGTCAGGTTGGCCTGCCAGCGGATGCAGGGGTCGATCGTGCGTTGCGATAGGAACGATGTCTCGCGGTTCTTGTACAGCTCAAACAGCGCCGGGGCGCGGAACGAGGTGCCCCGCGTGGCCCGCAACCGCACCGACGGGATGATCTGCCAGTTCAGGCCGATCTTGTAGGTCTCGTCGCTGCCGTAGCTGTTGACGTCGGTGTAACGTCCCGACAGCGACAGATTCAGCGACTGCGCGAATGGCAGGTTCTTCAGCAGAGGGACGCTGAGTTCGCCGTAGATTTCCTTGGTCTTGTCCTTGCCGGCGGTGATGCCCGCGGTCGACGCGCCCCAGATGTTGCCGGCGCGGGTTATCGGGCCGGGGGTGTCGTTGATCTCGTCGCGGCGGTAGGCCACGCCGAAGGCGGCGCCGACCGTACCGGCTGGAAGCTTGAACAGGTCGCCCGAGACCGACCCTTCGATCGCCAGCTGCTTGTAGATGGTCTTGCCGGTTTCGGTGTCGAACAGGAAGGCTTGCTCTTCGGGCGTGTACTTGCCGGCCAGGAAGTCGGGCGACATCCAGTTCACGTCCACGCACTTGCGCTTGCTGATCGGCGTGGTGAGGCCGGCGCACGAAGCGGTGTCGCGCGGGAGCGAGTTGGCCTTGCCCAGGCCGAACGTGCCGAAGTCGCTGCGTCCGTCGGCGCTGTTGACGGCGTCAGCCAGGATGACGTCCTGCGAGTACTGGCCCTTGTTGTGACTATACTGGGCGAAGATGTCCCAGTCCCAGCCCTTCAGGAAGTCGGCGCCGAAGTCGCCGCGCAGGCCGCCGACATAGCGCTGATAGTCGACCTTCTGGCCGGCGCGGTTCAGCGGCGTGACCGGGGTCGGGCTGAGGACGAAGTCGCCGGTGAAGCCCTGGCTGAAGGGGTCACCGAGGTCTTCCGTGTAGAGGTAGGTCCAGAACTGGCGATAGCCGTTGGTCTTGGTGGCGCGGCGGTTCAGCAGCACCTCGGCATAGGCTTCGACATTGTCGGTAACGTCGAACGAGGCCTGGGCGAAGACCGTGTTGCGCTCGGTGCGCGGGGTCAGCGAACTGGCGAGGTTGTAGGGGCTGTTATAGTCCAGCACGCCCATGTCGGGGTTGGCCGGGTCGTTGCTGTCGCCGACCACGAACCAGTTGGCCGGCAGGCCCGGATAGGCCGCCGCGTTGCCCGCCGGGTATTGCGAGATGTATTTCTGCAGGTTGTTGCCGTAGTTATACTGTAGCTTGCCGTTCGGCGCGTTGAAGTCCGGGAAGGTGTACAGCCAGACTTGATCGTACAGGAGGTCGCGGCACTGGGTTCGGCCCGTTCGCGGGTCGATCGTGTCCTTGCGCTTGCCGTTGGCGTCGAAGATGTACTGCTGGCCGCAGTTGGTATAGTTGCGCTGGCCGTTCGATTGCTCGGTCTTCTTGGCGTAGTCGTAGGTGATGTTGAAGAAGCCGCGCGAGAACGTCTTGCCGTAGCCGACGCTGGTGCGGAACTCCGAACCGCCGCGCTTTTCCGGCTGGGTGGCGAAGGCGTCGACGCTGAAGCCGTCCTGGCCGCGCTTGGTGATGATATTGACGACCCCGGCCACGGCGTCCGAGCCGTAGACCGACGAGGCGCCGTCCTTCAGGATCTCGACGCGGTCGATGGCGGCCACCGGCAGCACGTTCAGGTCGAAGGCCGAGACGCCGCCGCGCGTACCGGCCGGACCGGCGCGACGGCCGTTCAGCAGCACCAGCGTGCGGTTGGCGCCCAGGCCGCGCAGCGAGACGGTTTCCGAGCCCGGACCGCCGTCGGTGACGAAGGCGCTTGAGACGGCGGCCGTGATCTGCGGCGAACCCGAGGCGATGGTCGAGGACTGCAGCAACTGAGCCGTATTGCCGATGCCCTTCAGCCGCCCCTGATCGGCCGTGATGACCTGAACCGGGTCAGGACTGTTGAACTCGTTGCGCTTGATACGCGAGCCGGTGACGACGACGGCCTCGATCTCGGAAGTGTCCTTGGCGCTATCGGTGGTCTGCAGCGGAGCGGCCGTTTGAGCCATGGCCGGCATTGCGACGCCAACCGCCAGCCCGGCGATGATCGTCGAGGCCAAAAGATGTCTGCGTTGGGTGAGCATTGGAGGATTTTCGCCTTTATTGCGGAACTCGCGGCACGCCTCCCCACCAAGCCCCCTTGGCGCGACAAGTACCGCTCACGCCTACCCAATCTGCTTCATTAAATTCCCGCAATCTCGCTGTCGCTGTTTTGTCGCATTTTGGGCGAACTGTGGCATCTCGCACGCACAAACAGCGTTCAATGAGGCATTTCGCAGCCATTTGAGCAGCTTACGCGCACGGAAAGTGCAGCAAATTCAGGCGCGAAAAAGGCCGCCGGGCGAACCGGCGGCCTTCTAATGCTCAAGCTTCAGAAGAAGCCATCTTAGGTTCAGAGAATTCAGGCCTCGGCCGGAAGCAACAGCTTGGCCTGGGCGATCCAGGCGTCGCGTTCGGCGCGGCCCTTCAGGTTCAAGAGCGAGTCGAACGAGGCCAGCTCGTCCGGCGTCCAGGCCGCGATCTGGCTGAACTTGGTCACGCCCAGCTCGCACAGCGAGGCGGCCAGCTTGGGACCGATGCCGACCAGTTGGGTCAGGTCGTCGGTCGCGGCTTGAACGGTCTCGATAGCTTCCTCAACGACAGGCGCTGCGGCTTCGACGACCTCGACCGGCGCTTCGGTCACGGCCTCGACGACCTCCTCGACCACCGGCTCGGCCGCCTCGACAGTTTCGACCATCGCCTCAGCGACGTCTTCATTGGCGGCGACGACGGTCTCGACCACCGGCTCGGCGGCGGCTTCGACGATTTCTTGCGTGGCGTCGAGCACGGTTTCGGTCGTCTCGGCGACCAGGGTCACCGCCTCAATGACCGGTTCGGCGACAGGAACTGCCTCAAGAACAGCCACGCTCTCGACCGGCGGGGCGACGGGTTCTGGCGCCAGGGCCATCAGGGCCTCGACATTGACCGCCTCGCGCCAGCGGTTGGCCCACCACCAGTAGGAGGCGCCGGCCATGGCCGCGCCGCCGAACATCAGCCACAGCGGCGAGGCTGCTCCCACCGCCACGCGCGGCGCGGTCTCGGGCTCGACCTTCTCGGCCGAATACTCAGGAAGGAAGGTGAAGATCGAAACCATGGGAGGGGCTCCAGCGCCGGCGATCTATTGCGGTGCAACATAACACGGAAAACGCGTTCGCAACCGCAAAAATGCTCACCTTACGTCAAGCAACTCCGACGACCTTCACGAGGATCCCTGCGAAAACCGCCACGGCGATCATGGCCAGCATCGGCAGGCGCGTGGCGAACACCAGCATCACGGCCAGCCCCGTCAGGCCCAGCGCCCCATAGTCCAGGCTGGCCAGGTCCGGCAGCATGACCTTGACCACCCCCGCGACCTCCATCGTCTGGCCGCTGCGGAAGAAGAGATGGATGGCGAACCACAACGCCAGCTGGCCGATCACCCCCACCGAGGCCGCCGAGATCAGGGCCAGGGCCCGCGCCGGCTGGGGCTCCCTCCCCCACCGCTCGAACAGCGGCCCGCCGGCGAAGATCCACAGGAACGACGGCGCGAAGGTGACCCACGCCGCCATCAGCCCGCCCAGCACGGCCATCGCCCACGCCCACTCGGTCGGCGCGGCCTGGAAGGCGCCGACGAACCCTACAAAGACGAAGACCAGGACCAGCGGCCCCGGCGTAGTCTCGGCCAGGCCCAGCCCGTCCAGCATCTGGTTGGCCGTCAGCCATCCGAACCCGGCGGCCGCCTGGCCGATATAGGCCAGGGCCGCATAGGCGCCGCCGAAGCTGATCGCCGCCAGCCCGCCGAACGACAGCCCCATCCAGGCCAGGACCGAGCCCGGCGCGACCAGCCAGGCCAGGGCGATCGGCGCGATCCACAGGGCCAGGCAGACGAAAGCGGTCCTCGCCTGCCCCTTCAGCGGCGGAGGGCGCGGCGCCGACTTGGCCGCCCCCTTGGTCGTCGCCCAGCCCAGCACCCCCGCGGCCAGGATCACCAGCGGGAACGGCAAGGTGGTGAAAGAGAGCGCCGCGAAGGCCGCCCCGCAGACGAAGGCCGCCAGGCGGTCCTTGATCACGCGCTTACCGATCTTGATCAGGGCCTGCAACACCAGCGCCACCACCGCCGCCTTCAGGCCCAGCAGCACCGGCCCGGCCCAATCCGAGCGGCCGTGCGCGACATAGAGCGCCGACAGCCCCAGCATCACCGCCAGGCCCGGCAACACGAACAGCAGCCCCGCCGCCACGCCGCCCCGGATGCCGTGCAGCCGCCAGCCCAGCCAGGTGGCCAGCTGTTGAGCCTCGGGCCCCGGCAGCAGCATGCAGAAGCTCAAGGCCCGCGCGAACGTGTCCTCGTCGATCCAGTCGCGTTGCTCGACCACTTCCTTGTGCAGCAGCGCGATCTGGCCAGCCGGACCGCCAAAGCCCAGCAGGCCGATATTCAGCCAGACCGGCAGGGACTGCGCGAGCGTCGGCGGGGCCTTGCTCACGTACGCCAGACGCGCGAGCGACCGCCCCTTTCGCCCAGGCGCGCGGCCAACCAGTCGCCAGCCTGCGCGGCGGCCTCGTCGACCGAGGTCGGCGCGCCGATCATCACTATCGCGCAGCCGTTCATCTTCATGGGATCCGTCAAGGGGCGGAGACGAAGCTCGGCGACGAGCAGATCACCTGTGACGCTTTCCATCATGCGCAGGAAGGCGTCGAAGGTCTCCAGGTCCTTGATCGGCAGCCAGATGGCGAAGGCGGCGTCTGGCGCGCGCTTGAGCACGGTGCGGGTCGTCTCGGCGATGCGCTGGTAGTCGTCCGGCCGCTCGAACGGCGGGTCGATGACGACGAAGGCGCGGCCGCCCTTGCCGGCCTGCTGGGCGGCGGTCGCGAAACCGTCGGCCTCCAAGGCCTGGGCGTTGGCATAAGGCGCCAGGGTCCTACGCAGCAGCGCCGCATCGTCGGGGCGCAGCTCACAGCCAGCATAGCGGTCCGATTTGCGCAAAGCCCGCGCCGTCAGCAGCGGCGAGCCGGGATAGAGATCGCCCTCACGCCCGCCGTTCATGTCGGCCACCGCCTTGAGCAGGGGCCCGAACACCGCCGGCGCGTCCTCGGCCGCCTTCAGCCGCAAGATCCCCGCCTGAGCCTCGCCCGAGCGGCGGGACATCTCGCCAGACAGGTCATAGCCCCCTGCCCCCGCATGGGTGTCGATCACCGACACGGCGTCGCTCTGCGCCTGCAGGGCCGACAGCATGGCCAGCACGATCGCGTGCTTGTGCAGGTCGGCGAAGTTGCCGGCATGGAAGGCGTGACGGTAGTTCATGGGCCCGCTCCTACCACGCCCCGTGGGCGCGGCCAGCCTCGCGCAGTTCCTCGATCATCTTCTCTTTCAGGGCCTGAGGCCCGATGATCTGGAGCTTGTCGCCCCAGGTGAACAGGTGCCAGGCCAGTTCACGCATGCCGCCGGCGCGGAAGGTGACCAGCACCGAGCCGTCCTCTTCCTGCGTCACCTTCTGGGTCGCGTGGAAGCGCCAGCGCAGCGCGTCCTCGGCCCCCTCCGGCTTGATCCGCAACACCACGTCCTGGATCTCGTCGTGATAGATGCCGAAGCTCTCGTCGGCGAAGGCCTGCAGGCTGAAGTCCTCGGGCGGCGAGGCCGGCTTGTCGAGCACCTTCAGGTCGCTCATCCGGTCCAGGCGCCACGAGCGCGGCCCGCCCGCCCCTTCCGACGCCACCAGATAGTTGCTGCGGCCGAACAGGACGCCCAGCGGGGTGACCTCGCGCGTACGCCCCGGCGTGCTGCCGCCCTCGTAGCGGAACGACAGGGCCGACAGCCCCTTGATCGCCGTGCGGATGGCGGTCAGCAGGGCCTGGTCCTCGAACGGACGCGGACCGGCGTGGACGGCGATGGTCTCGGCCTGGACCAGGGCCTCGACGTCGGGCGCCACCTTGCGCCGCGCCGCGCCGCGCAGGGCCGACAGCAGCTTGCCCTCCAGGGCATACAGCGACGCCGCCCGCGCCTCGGCGCCCGAGGCCTTGTAACCGTCGGCGGCCGTGCGCAGGGCCGCCAGCTCCTCGGCGGTCGGGGTCTGGAAGACGCCGTCCAGGCCCGAGGGGATGCGGAAACGCTTGGTCGGCGGATCGTCGATCGCCTCCATCTGCGGAAAGGCCGTCCAGACGGCGTCGCGCATCCGCTCGGCGGTGCGGCGGCCCACGTCCAGGGCCCGCGCCATCTCGTCCAGGGTCATGCCCTCGGCCGAACCGGCCAGCATGCGGGCCAGGTCCAGGAGCCGTGTAGCTTTCTCGTGTCTCATGCGTTCCTCAAGCGGAGGGGCAACTTACGACCGCTTCTGACGCAATGCCCGCACATTCTTCAGAAGTCGAGACTGGAGAAGCCTCAAAGGAGCCTTGTATGTCCCGCTTTGCTTGCAGCCCTTGGGCCTCTAACCCAGTGAACCAGGCCATGATCTCGGCGGTGATGGACTTCGCCGACATCCACCGCGACATGGGCGGCGGCCGCACCCTGCGCCGCATCAGCCACGAGCGCGCGGCCAAGGCCGACATGTTCCTGCTGCTGGGCCGCGACGTCGAGCGCGTCATCGACATTGGCCTCGTCTGGAACGACCGCGAGGACCAGATCGTGCGCGTCACCGACGACGCCGAACTGCGCGAATCCCGCCTGCAGATCTGGGAAGAGGCCTTCGACCTGTTCGAGACCGAAGACACCGACGAAATGGCCCCGCCGATGCGCCTCGTGGCGTGAACCTCGCCTAACGCGCACCCTCAGCGTGTCAAGCGCTCGTACCCAACTGCCTAAAATCCGAGACCTGCCGCCGCGCAAAACGGCGCCATTGAGGCGCCGGCGCGGTTGTGACGGTTTCTAGAACACCCCCCATTGCCGAACGCCGGAACCTGCCTCCCCATGAATTCATCGGGAGAGTATCCGATGATTTTTTGCGTCAGTGTCAAAAATCATAATCGTCGGGAGAAAAACGCCATGGAAAATGGAATCATTACGCGTCAATAAACACAATGAGGGGGTTACTAATGAATCGGCGTTTTAAACCCGCCCTACTGGCGGGTATTTCCGCGCTATCGGTTACTTTTGGATACTCTGCACAAGCGTTGGCTTCTGCACCGGATGCAGCGCCCGATCAGAACGAAATCGACGTCGTTATCGTCACCGGCACGCGCCAGACTGGCCTGCGTGTCATCGACAGCCCCGCCCCCGTCCAAGTCGTCGACACCAGCACGCTGGAACGCACCGGCGCGGTCGATCTGCGTCTCGGCCTGGCCAACCTGGTCCCGTCGTTCAACGCCCAGGCCTTCGGCGGCGACACCGCCAACCTGACCCTGTCGGCCCGTCTGCGCGGCCTCTCGCCCAACCAGGCCCTGGTGCTGGTCAACGGCAAGCGCCGTCACACCACCGGCAACCTGGCCGTTCTGTCCGGCGTGTATCAGGGCGCCGCAGCGGCGGACCTGGGCTTCATTCCGATGGCCGGCATCGGCCGCATCGAAGTGCTGACCGACGGCGCCGCGGCCCAGTACGGCACCGACGCCATCGCCGGCGTCGTCAACATCATCCTGAAGAAGAATCCTTCGGGCGGCGCGATCTCGGCCACCGGCGGCGAATATTTCGACGGTGGCGGCAAGACGGCCGGCGGCTCGATCAACATCGGCATGGCGCCGACCGAGAGCAGCTACCTGAACCTGACCGTCGAGAGCAAATACCACGGCTTCAGCAACCGCGGCCTGCCCGACCAGCGCGTCGTCAACCCGGCCAGCCCCGGCTACTCGGCCGCCAACAACGCCGTCGAGAGCCTGATCCCCGGCTATCCGAACCTGAACCTGATTTCGGGCGACGCTGAGTACCGGATGAACAATCTGGCCTTCAACGCCGGCATCGAACTGCCGGCCGATTTCGAGGTCTATTCGTTCGGCACCATGGGCCACAAGGACGCCTCTGCCTACGAGAACTACCGCCGCTACAACCGCATCCAGGGCAAGATGGGCGCGGCCGACCGGCCCTTCCCGCTGGGCTTCTCACCCCGCGAACGCATCATCGAGGACGACTACGGCCTGACCCTGGGCCTGTCGGGCAAGGTGGTCGGCTGGGACATGGACCTGTCGTCGACCTACGGCAAGGACGACATTGAGGTCCGCGTCGAAGACTCGGCCAACGCCAGCCTCTACGCCGACACCTCGACCACCACGACCAAGGGCTTCACCCCGACCTCGTTCCACGCCGGCAGCTGGCGCACCACCCAGTGGACCAACAACCTGGACCTGCGTCGCGGCTTCGACGTCGGCCTGGCCACGCCGCTGGACGTCGCCCTGGGCTACGAGCAGCGGCGTGACACCTATCGCATCGGCCAGGGCGACGCGGCCTCGACCTACAAGGAAGGCTCGCAGTCGTATCCGGGCTTCCAGAAAACCGACGCCGGCGGCCACGCGCGCACCAGCTGGGCCCTTTACGGCGACTTCGCCGTTAGCCCGGTCGAGGCCTGGAAGGTCGACGCGGCCATCCGCTACGAGAAGTTCAGCGACTTTGGCGACACCACCGTCGCCAAGCTGACCAGCCGTTACGACTTCAGCGAGATGTTCGCCATTCGCGGCACGCTCTCGACCGGCTTCCGCGCCCCGACCCTGGCGGAATCGTTCTACTCGGCCACCAACGTCTCGCCGACCAGCGCCTTCGTGCAGTTGGCTCCGAACTCGCCGGCCGCCCGCCTGCTGGGCATCGACGCCCTGAAGCCCGAGAAGTCGAAGAACTACAGCCTCGGCATCGTGGCCCACCCGATCCCGAAGATGACGGCGACGATCGATGTCTACCAGATCACCCTGAAAGACCGGATCTTCGGCTCCAGCTCGGTCTACGGCCTGCGCAACGGCGTGATCGTCAACAGCAACGTCAACGCCGCGATCGCCGCCAACGGCAACGTGCTGGACAGCACGGTGGCCAGCACCGGCATCAACATCTTCTCGAACGGCCTGGACACCCGCACGCGCGGCCTGGACTTCGTGGTCTCGTACCCGACCGACCTGGGCGACGCGGGCCGCATCGACTGGACGCTGTCGGGCAACTTCAACAAGACCAAGATCACCAAGGTCAAGACCGCCCCGACCGCCCTGGCGACCACCAGCGCCGCTTTCCCGAGCGGTCAGGTCCTGTTCGCCGGCAACGCCGCCTCTCTACTCGAGAAGGCCGCGCCGAAGTACAAGATCGGCCTGAACGGCCTCTACAGCTTCCGCAAGCTGACGCTGTCGGTGACCGAGACCTTCTACGGCAAGGCCGAGGCCCTGGCCGACCCGGGCACCGGTCCGCTGCAGAACACCGTGGCCAGCGCCACGGCGATCACCGACGTCGAACTGTCGTACAAATTCCCGAAAGGCGTCACCGCCGCGATCGGGGCCAACAACGCGTTCAACAAGTATCCGGACAAGTTCTCCAAGGCGTTCCAGACCGCCTGTATCGCTTCGGGCGGCGGCTGCGTGACCCAGTACCCCGGCTTCTCGCCCTACGGCATCAACGGCGGCTACTACTACGGCCGCCTGACCTACGCCTTCTAAGGCTCAGGCACGGACTGAAAAGCGAAGGGGCGGACCGCGAGGTCCGCCCCTTTTTGCCTGGGCGATCAGAGCCCCTTCCCCATCCGTATCAGCGGCACCCGATAGCCGGTCGAGGTCACCGCCTCGAAGGTCTCGATGTCGTGGTAGCCGCAGGCGCGGTACAGCGGCACGCCGCCCATGGTCGCGGCCATCTCGACACGCTCGAAGCCTTCCGCGCGGGCGGCGGCCTCGCAGGCGTCCAGGATCAGCCGGCCGACGCCTTTGCGGGTGTGGTCGGGGTGGGTGTACATGGCCCGCACCCGGGCCGCGTCGACCTTGGGATCCAGCAGCGCCGCGTCGCGCCCAGCCGAGTGGTCGCCGCCGAACAGGGTAGCGCGCCGGCTCCAGCCGCCGCAGCCGGCGATCTGGCCCGCATCCTCCACGACGAAGTATGTGCCGTCGGCGATCAGCTGGGTATCCAGCCCCATGATCTCGAACGAGGCCTTCACGCCCTCGGGCGGCAGGAAGTCCTGCAGCAGCTCGCCGATCGCGCGGTCCATCAGGGCCGACAGGACGGGCATGTCGTCGGCGCGGGCCAGGCGCAGGGTCAGGGCGGGTTCGGACGAATTCATAGGGGCTCCATGCCGGGTCGCCAGGCGGCGAGCAAAACAGGGATTCGGTGAGTCCGCGGCTATATTTCGGTCCCGCTCACCGATCGCTCAAAGCCGCCCCCAGGCGCCCAATGGTCAGGCGTCAGATGGGTCATCCTGCGTCTTTACTGAAAACGGATTGCGTGGCGAAGATCGGGATTTCGAGATGCTGGTCAACCGGCGCACGTGATCCGCCGGCAATAAAGGGCGGGGATGTAATGAGCGGACTGGACGCGTCTTCGGCGGGTGGCGTACTCACGCGCCGTCGGTTCTTCGAAAGCTTGGCCGCGGTCGGCGGCATGTCGCTGGTGCTGTCGGGCATGGAGGCCCTGGGCTTTTCGCAGGCTTCGGCTGCGGAACTGCCGCCCGAACTGACCGGCGGCGCCAAGAACACCAAGGTGGTGATCCTGGGCGCGGGCCTGGCGGGCATGACCGCCGCCTATGAACTCAGCAAGGCCGGCTACCAGGTGCAGGTGCTGGAGGCCCGTTCGTTCGCCGGCGGACGCTGCCAGACCGCGCGCAAGGGCTTCAAGCACACCGACCTGATCGGCCACGAGCAGACCTGCCAGTTCGACGACGGCCACTACATCAATCACGGCCCGTGGCGGATCCCGTACCACCACCGCTCGACGCTGCACTACACCAAGCTGTTCGGCGTGCCGCTGGAGAGCTTCGTCAACGACAATGACGCGGCCTACATCTATTTCGAGAAGGGCAAGGGCCCGCTGAACGGCAAGCCCGTCCGCAAGGGCGAGGTCGCCGCCGACATCCGCGGCTATGCCGCCGAGCTGGTCGCCAAGGCCGCCAGCCAGGGCCAGCTCGACGCGCCGCTGTCGGGCCTGGATAAGGAACGCTTCGTCGCCTACGTCGTCAACGAGGGCCGCCTGTCCAAGGACCTGGCCTACAAGGGCACCGAGGGCCGCGGCTTCTCGATCCATCCCGGCGCGGGCGTCGATCCCGGCCCCGGCAAGGAGCTCACGCCCTATGCCTTCAAGGACGTGCTGGACAGCAACGCCTGGAAGGTCCTGAGCTCGGTCACCGGCTACGAGCAGCAGCGCACCATGTTGCAGCCGATCGGCGGCATGGACCAGATCGCCAAGGCTTTCGAAAAGCAGGTCGGACCGATGATCCGCTACGGCGCGGTGGTCGAGAAGATCAAGCAGTCGCCCACCGGCGTGACGGTCGCCTACAAGGGCGCCGACGGCAAACCGGCCGAGGTCACGGCCGACTACTGCCTGTGCACCATCCCGCTCAGCGTGCTGAAGCAGATCGATGTCGACGCCTCGGCCCCGTTCAAGGCGGCCATGGAGGGCGTCGCCTACGCCCCGGTCAACAAGATCGGCCTGCAGATGAAGAACCGCTTCTGGGAAGACAAGCACCACATCTATGGCGGCCATATCTATACGGATCTGGCCGGCATCAACTCGATCACCCTGCCCTCGTATGGCTGGCAGGGTCAGAAGGGCGTGCTCTTGGGCTACTACGCGTTCGGCGGCGAGGCCGCCCGGATCAGCGCCAAGAGCCCGGCCGAGCGCGCGGCCTTCGCCGTGGCGGCGGGCCAGAAGATTTTCCCCGAATATGCCGACGCCTACGAGAACGCCTTCTCGTTCAGCTGGCACCTGGCGGAATATAACCTCGGCGGCTGGGCCGAGTGGGGCGAGACGGGCCGCAAGGACAGCTATCCGGTCCTGTGCCAGCCCGACGGCCGTCTCTATCTGGCCGGCGAACACTTGAGCTACCTAGGCGGGTGGCAGGCCGGCGCCATCGAGTCGGCCTGGCAGCAGATCGCCAGAATCCACGCCCGCGTGCAGCAGGCCTAAGAGCAGACCTCGGGGATACAGAATGACCTTGGCTTATCGTCTCGCCGCCCTGTCTCTCGCCGCCATTGTAGGAGGGGGCGGCCTCGCCGTTCCGGCGATCGCCGCCGCCGACGGCAAGTCGCTGTTCAACGACAACTGCTCGGCCTGCCACCAGGTAACCGGCAAGGGCGTCAAGGGCGCCTTCCCGGCCCTGGCCGGCTCGCCGTTCGTGCAAGGCCCGCCGCAGGTGGTGACGACCACGGTGCTGAACGGCCGCGCCGGCATGCCCGCCTTCAAGGACGACCTGAACGACGCCGACCTGTCGGCCATCCTGACCTATGTCCGCGCCTCGTGGGGCAATACGGGCGCGGCCATCAAGCCCGCCGACGTCGCCAAGGCCCGCGTCGCCGCCAAGGCCGCCGCCAAGGCGCGTGGCCTGCAAGCGCACTGATTTTCGTACTGCTCAAAGGGAGAAGACCATGAAACGCCTCATCGCTCTGGCCGCTGGCGTCGCCGCCCTCGCCGGCTTCGACGCCGCCGCCCACGCCCAGGACATCGTCCGCGGCGGCGACCCCAAGTCGCCGATCGCCAGCGTCGTCACCGTGCCGGCCGGCTATGACACCATCTACGTCTCGGGGATGACCCCGCCGGTCATCGACGAGAAGGCCACCGGCGTGGCCAAGTTCGGCGACACCAAGACCCAGACCCTGGGGGTCATCGGCCGTATCGAAGCCGCGCTGAAGAGCCAGGGCGCGACCCTGGGCGACGTCGTCATGATGCGCGTGCTGCTGGTCGGCGACCCGGCCAAGGGCGGCAAGATGGACTTCGCCGGCATGATGGAAGGCTACAAGACCTTCTTCGGCACCGAAGCCCAGCCCAACAAGCCCGCCCGCATCACCAGCCAGATCACCTCGCTGGTGGCCGACGGCATGCTGGTCGAGATCGAAGCCCAGGCGGCGCGGAAGAAGTAGTCGGCGGAACCGAAACCTCGCCCTTCGACAAGCCCAGGGTGAGGTTTCTCCTGACACGCCGAGCAGTCATCGTTCTCACCCTGAGCCTGTCGAAGGGCGAGGACGACGCACCGCCCATCCGATTTCACCGTTACGCGAAATTATTTCCGTGACAACGTTGTCAGATCGATTTCAAACGTCTATATGGAAATCAGCCCTTTCGGGCGTTTCCTCCCAATGACTCGGCCGCCTTCTTCTCCTGGAAGGCGGCCGTTCTTTTGTCTGGGCTATGGGACGCCCTCTCTCATGGAGAGGGTTTTCAGGCTTCCGACGACGGCGGGTCTTCCGGATCCGCCTTCTTCTTTCCGCCGAACTTGATCAGGCCAAAGCCGACGGCGAAGCCCAGGATCAGGCCGATGGCCATGTTGTCGATCAGCGCGCCGAAGATGATGCCGCCGCTGACGCCCAGGACGAAGCCCACGCCACCCTTCTTGTCCATCGCACACCTCCCTCACGGCTTGATTGAAGGCACAGCTTCTGGGTGCGGCGGGACGGCGCTGTCAAGCGGCGAACACCGCCCGCCCTGACACAAGGCTACGCCAACCATGACAAAATCAAAGACACACTTCGATACGAACTAGCAATTATTTGAAATCATTCGATTTTTGATGTATAAATGTTCAACCGATGAGCTTCCGGGCGCTCAATATTTAATCTGAGACCAGCATATAGGCGCACACTACCGCCACTATGCTTCGCTGAAGGCAGTTCACGTCTCAGCCTTTGGACATTCGGCGCGTCCTTCCGCTCGACCGGAAGACCGCGGCGCCGTCGCCAAAGGGGATAGATAATGAACTACGCCAAGACCGCCGCGCTCGCCGGCGCCGCCATGATGCTGGCCCTGGCCTCGGCCGGGTCGGCCTCCGCCCAAGCCATGACCATGCCCTCGATGAGCTGGCCTCTGGCCGCCAATCCCAAGCCCAGCGCGATCGACGCCGGGCCGTTTGGCAATGTCTATGTCACCGGCGCCATCAGCGGCATCGGCTATACGCAGGACCGCGCGGCCGGCAGCGACAAGAAGTCCCGCGGCGACTTCTCGAACGCCCAGGTGATGGTCCAGACCACCGAGGGCCCGATCCAGTTCTTCGCCCAGTTCGGCGCCTATTCTTTCCCGACCGTCGGCGTGCCTTACGGCAAGGCCATCGACAACACCAAGAACACCTTCGGCGTCATGCCGCAGGCGTTCGTCAAGTTCGTGCCCAGCGAGAACTTCTCGATCATGGTCGGCAAGCTGCCCACCCTGATCGGCGCCGAGTACAGCTTCACCTTCCAGAACGCCAACATCACCCGCGGCCAGCTGTGGAACCAGGAGAACCTGATCAACCGCGGCGTCCAGGTGAACTACGCCTCGGGTCCGCTCAGCATCTCGGCGTCGCTGAATGACGGCTTCTATTCCGGCAAGTACAGCTGGGGGTCGGCCCTGGTGTCCTACGCCCTCAACGACAAGAACGTGGTCGCCTTCGCCGGCGGCGCCAATTTCGACAAGGCGACCGACAAGTCGACCTCGGCCACGCCGCTGCTGCAGAACAATTCCGAGATCTACAACCTGATCTGGACCCACACCAACGGCCCGCTGACCATCATGCCCTACGTCCAGTACACGCGTGTTCCCAAGATGCCGGCGCTGGGCGTCACCGAGAAAGCCTCGACCACGGGCGTCGCGGTGCTGGGCAAGTACAGCTTCAACGAAAACGTCTCGCTGGCCGCCCGCGCCGAGCACATCTCGACCGATGGCGCCGGCGTGACCAACCTGCTGTACGGCCCCGACAGCAAGGCCACGAGCCTGACCCTGACGCCCACCTTCCAGAAGGGCGCCTTCTTCATCCGGGGCGAAGTCGCCTACATCAAGCTGAACAACTACGCCGCTGGCGCGGGCCTGGGCGCCAATGGCGACAAGACGTCCCAGACCCGCGCGCTGATCGAAACGGGGATCCTGTTCTAGGAACCCCGGGGCTCGCCCCGTCGCTCCCCCGAGCGGCGGGGCGGCCTGCCGTCAGGCCGTGACGATCCGGCCCTCGCGGGCCTCCACCGGCCACGGCGACAGCCGCGCGCCGACGCAGGGACCGCCGACGCAGGTCCCCTCCTCCACCGTGAACACCGCCCCGTGCCAGGAGCACATGATCAGGTCGCCATCGGGGGTCAGGTACTGGTCCAGCGCCTGGGCCAGCGGCAGGCCGGCGTGGGGGCAGCGGTCGACATAGCCGACCACCGCCTCGCCCTTGCGCACCACAAAGCCGTGGAAACGCGCCGCGCCGATCTGCAGCACGTAACTTCGGGCCTTGCCGTCCGGGATCAGATCGAGCGGACCGAGATCGATCCCGGCTCGCGTCGACCAAATCCGACCCAGCGCGGCTACGTCGTCGTTCAAACCCGCTCGACCGTCTGCTCGATGGCGCCGAAGATCGAGTGGCCCTTGGCGTCCTTCATCTCGATACGGATGGTGTCGTCGCCCAGCAGGAACGGCGTCTTGGCCGCGCCGGTCAGGATGGTCTCGACCGTGCGCAGCTCGGCCAAGCACGAATAGCCGACGCCCCCTTCGCTGATCGGCTTGCCCGGACCGCCGTCCTCGCCACGGTTGCTGACCGTGCCCGAGCCGACGATGGTGCCGGCGCAAAGGCTGCGGGTCTTGGCGGCGTGGGCCACCAGGGTCCCGAAATCGAAGGTCATGTCGACGCCGGCGTCGGCGCAGCCGAAATCCTTGCCGTCCAGCTCGACCAGCAGGGCGCCGTGCAGCTTGCCGTCCTTCCAGGCGTCACCCAGGGCGTCGGGCGACACCGCCACCGGCGAGAAGGCGCTGTGCGGCTTGGACTGCACGAAGCCGAAGCCCTTGCCCAGCTCGGCCGGGATCAGGTTGCGCAGGGACACGTCGTTGCAGAGCATGACCAGGCGGATGGCGGCCAGGGCCTCCTCGCGGGTTGCGCCCTGCGGCACGTCGTCGACGATCACGGCGACCTCGCCCTCCAGGTCGCAGCCCCAGCTGGCGTCGCCCAGCGGGATCGGATCGCGGGGGCTGAGGAAGCCGTCCGACGCGCCCTGGTACATCAGCGGGTCGGTCCAGAAGCTCTCGGGCATCTCGGCGCCGCGCGCCTGGCGCACCAGCTGCACGTGATTGACGTAGGCCGAGCCATCGACCCACTGGAACGCGCGCGGCAGCGGGCTGAGCGCATCATGCTCATGGAAGCGCTCGCGCGGCACGCCACCGTGCTCGAGGCTCTCGGCCAGGCCGGCCAGCATCACCCCGCAGCGCTGCCAGTCGTCCAGCGCGGCCTGCAGGGTCGGCGCGATGGTCCCGGCGTCGGTGAACCAGGCCAGGTCGTTGGAGACCACCACCAGCCGGCCGTCACGGCCGCCCTTGAGAGACGCGAGCTTCATCAGCGCTTCCTCGTTGTTTGTTCTTGTTACGGCAGCCGAGCTTTGGGGAAGCCCGTCCAGCACGCGTCATAGTCACCCTGAAGCGCGGAAGTCTCCAGCGCGAACTTGGTCGGCCGGATCACCCAGCGGCTTTCGAACATGAAGGCCATGGTCCCGTCGATCTTGTGCGGGCCAAGCTCGGCCTCGGTCGCCTTCCTGTGGCTGGCGACGTCGGGGCCGTGGTCGCTCATGCAGTTGTGCAGGCTCGCGCCGCCCGGCGAGAAGCCGCCTTCCTTGGCGTCATAGGCGCCGTGGACCAGGCCCATGAACTCGCTCATCACGTTGCGGTGGAACCACGGCGGGCGGAACGTGTGCTCGGCCACCATCCAGCGCGGCGGGAAGATTACGAAGTCGCAATTGGCCGTCCCCGGCGTTTCGCTGGGCGAGGTCAGGACCGTGAAGATCGACGGATCGGGGTGGTCGAAGCTGACCGTGTTGATCGTGTTGAAGCGCGACAGGTCATAGCGGTACGGCGCCAGGTTGCCGTGCCAGGCCACGACGTCCAGCGGGCTGTGGTCCCACTCGGCGGCCCAGAGCGCGCCCTGGAACTTCTGGATCACCAGGGTCGGGGCGTCGACGTCCTCGAACGCCGCCACGGGGGTCTCGAAGTCGCGCGGATTGGCCAGGCCGTTGGAGCCGATGGGACCCAGGTCCGGCAGCTTGAACGCCGCGCCGTAGTTCTCGCAGACATAGCCGCGCGACGGGCCGTCGACCTCGACGCGGAACCGCACGCCGCGCGGGATCACCGCGATGTGGCCGGGGCCAGCCTTCAGCACGCCGAACTCGGTGACCAAGGTCAGCACGCCCTGCTGCGGCACGATCAGCAACTCGCCGTCGGCGTCGTAGAACACCCGGTTCTTCATCGACGTGTTGGCCAGATAGAGGTGCGCGGCCATGCCGTTCAGCGTCGCGGCGTCGGCGTTGCCGGCGATGGTCGCCAGGCCGTCGACGAAGTCGGTCGGCGCGGCCGGAATCTCCAGCGGGCTCCAGCGCAGGCGGTTGGGCGTCACCGGATCATCGAACGTCGAGACGAGCTTGTCCTGGGCGTAGGGCGCGTACGGCCCGTGCCCGGCGCTGGGCCGTACGCGGTAGAGCCAGCTGCGCTTGTTCTCATGGCGCGGGGCGGTGAAGGCCGTGCCGGACAGCTGCTCGGCATACAGCCCGAACGGCGCGCGCTGCGGCGAGTTCTGGCCGATCGGCAAGGCGCCGGTCACGGCCTCGGTGGCGAAGTGGGCGCCGAAGCCGGTTTGGTAGCGGAGGTCCATGGTTGGGTCCTTGGATCGTTAGCGCGGGAGGAGCCGCCCTCACCCTTCGACAAGCTCAGGGTGAGGGCTACTCAGAGTTCGCAGTAAACACCTCATCCTGAGCTTGTCGAAGGACGATGTGTGAGCCCTCAAGCCTCGACCGTGATCACCCCACGGCGGATCTGGTCCAGTTCGATGCTCTCGAACAGGGCCTGAAAGTTGCCGTTGCCGAAGCCCTGGTTGCCTTTGCGCTGGATGATCTCGAAGAAGATCGGGCCAAACAGGTTCTCGGTGAAGATCTGCAGCAGCAGGCCTTCCTCGCCGACATTGCCGTCCAGCAGGATGCGGTTCTTCTTCAGGCGCTCCAGGTCCTCGCCGTGGCCCGGGACGCGCTTGTCGACCAGCTCGTAATAGGTCTCGATCGTGTCCTGCAGTTTGACGCCGCGGGCGCGCAGCTTCTCGACCGTGCCGTAGATGTCGTCCGTGGTCAGGGCCAGGTGCTGGATGCCCTCGCCGTTGTACTGGCGGATGAACTCCTCGATCTGGCTCTTGTCGTCCTGGCTCTCGTTCAGCGGGATGCGGATGGCCTTGTCGGGCGCGATCATCGCCTGGCTGAACAGGCCCGTGGCCTGGCCCTTGATGTCGAAGTACTTCTGCTCCTCGAAGCCGAACACCGAGTTGTAGAAGGTCGACCAGGTGCGCATCTGGCCGCGCTTGACGTTGTGGGTCAGGTGGTCGAGCAGGTCCAGGCCGACATTGTTCTTGGCCTCGTCCAGGGCCGCGCCCGGAACCTGTTCCCAACTGTCATAGATCGTGCCGCCGTCGCCATAGCGGTCGACGAGGTACAGCAGAGACCCGCCGATGCCTTCCAGCACCTTGGCGTCGGCGCCTAGCAGCGAGCGCGAGGCGTCGGCGGCCTTGGCGCCGCGCGCCAGGGCGTCGGCATAGGCCTGTTCTACATTCTCGACGCGGAAGGCCATGCCGTTGGCCGACGGGCCGTGGGCCTCGCGGAAGTCGGCGCCCTGGCCGGCCTCTTCCTGGTTGACGATCAGGTTGATGCGGCCCTGCTTGTAGCGGGTCGCGGCCTTGGTCGGGTGCTTGCTGGCGGCGACGAAGCCCAGCTGCTCGATCAGGCCGATCATGGCCGCCGGATCGGGGCTGGTGAACTCGACGAACTCGAAGCCGTCGAGGCCCAGCGGGTTCTGTTCAGTCACGAGAGTCATGCCGGTTCTCCCTGCAGGCAGGCGTTGAGCGCCCGCGCGAATGTGTCGATGTTCTGGGCGGTCAGACCGGCCAGATTGATGCGGCCGGAACCCGCCATGTAGATGCCATGGTCCTCGCGCAGCTGGGCGACCTGGGCGGGCGACAGCGGCAGCAGGGCGAACAGGCCGTGCTGTCCGGCCAGCGGGGCCAGGACCGGAACCGCCTTGGCCAGGCGCTGGCGCAGGTCGGCCACGCGCGTGCGCATGGCGTCCAGCTCGGACTTCCAGAGCGTCGTGAGGCTTTCGCTTTCCAGGATAACACGAACCGTGGCGGCGCCGTGATCCGGCGGCATCGACCAGTTGGTGCGGGCGAGAGCGCGGATGTTGCTGGCGGCCAGGTCCAGCGTCGCCGCATCGCGGGTGAGCGTGTAGAGCGCCCCGACCCGCTCGCGGTACAGGCCGAAGTTCTTGTCGCAGGAATAGGCCAGCAGGCCGTCCTCGGCGGCGGCCAGGACCAGGCACATGCCGGCGGAGTCTTCCTCGAGCCCCAGGCCCAGGCCTTGGTAGGCCAGGTCGATCAGCGGGGTGATGCCCGTGCGGCCGACCATCTCGGCGATCGCCGCCCATTGCTCCAGGCTGTAGTCGGCGCCCGACGGGTTGTGGCAGCAGGCGTGCAGCAGCACCGCGTCACCGGCCCGCGCCGTCTCCAGCGTCGCGATCATCTCGTCGAAGGGCAGCTTCTGGGCGCGCTGGTCGTAGTGGCGGAACGTGACCGTCTCGATGCCCAGCTGGTCCAGGATCTGGGTGTGGTTGGGCCAGGTCGCCGCGCCGATGAACATGCGCAGGTCCGGCTTGGCGGCCTTCAACAGCTCGCAGGCCAGGCGCACCGCGCCGGTGCCGCCCGGCGTCTGGACGCCAAACATCTCGTGGCCAACCGCATCGCCGAAGATGATCGGCTTCAAGAGGTCCAGGAAGCCGATGTCGCCTTCCGGACCGAGGTAGGACTTGGTGCCTTGAGTGTCCAGCAGCGCCTGCTCGGCGGCTTTCACGCAGGCCAGCACCGGCGTCGCGCCGGCGTCGTCGCGGAATACGCCCACGCCCAGGTCGATCTTCTCGGGCCGAGGATCGCGGCGATACAGGCCGATCAGCGACAGCAGGGAGTCCGGCGCCTGGGGCGTCAGGCCAGTGAACACGGAGGAGGTCATGAGGCGCTTCCCGTCGATCTAGGGGAAGCAGCTTATCGCGAGCCGGAAGTCAGAACGTGGCAATCATGACCGTTATACATGTCAACTTAGTCACATTATGCCAATGCCTCCAGCCACGACCTCCAAAAGTGTCCTCCCGCCCGCAGCGAAGCGGAGAGCCGGGAGGACACCCGTGAAAGCTAGTCGAGATAATCCAGCGGCAAGGCCGTGGAGTCCTTGATCGTGTCCATCACGAACGCCGACCGCACGTCCTTGACCGCCGGCATCTTCAACAGCCGCTTCATCATCAGCTCGCCATAGGCGTCGAGGTCGGGGGCCACCACCCGCAGCAGGTAGTCGAAGTTACCCGTCATCACGTAGCAGCCCACCACTTCGGGCTCGCGCAGCACGGCAGCCCGGAAGGCCTCTGCCGCGCCTTCGGTATGGTCGACCTGCACCTCGACATAGGCCAGCACGCCCAGCTGGGCCTTGCGCCGGTCCAACAGCGCGACATAGCCGCTGATCAGGCCCGAGGCCTCCAGTTGCTTGACCCGGCGCAGGCACGGACTGGGCGACAGCCCCACCCGCTCGGCCAGGTCGACGTTCGAAATCTTGCCGTCCTCCTGCAGGATCTGGAGGATCTTCCGATCAGCGCGGGTGAGCTTCATCATGACCGGTTCAGGCTAGAGATTGGCAGATCATGACCATCTAGCACATTTTGCGGTCCGGATGGAGACGAGCCCTGCGCATGGCGCCGCTTGAGGCTCTACCATCGACCGAGACGAGCCACGCCAGGCTCCCGCATGACCGACGGCCCCTTCCACGCCCGTCGTCGACTAGGACGCGGTGGAACGTATGGCTGTCGACAAGCGCCGGATTTGCCTCTTAGCCCACAGGGCAGGAAGGCTCCGCCAAGGTTGCGGGCCCACTGGCAGCCGGAGGACACCGCTCTTCCCATCCACCTAGAGAAACACCCCAAAGTTTCCTCTGGGGTGTCTCATTATTCATTTAGGCCCCTTGTCGGGGTCGCCCTTTCAGTTCGCCAGGCGGCGCAGGAAGGACGGGATTTCCAGGTCTTCGCCGTCATCGGTCTGCGGCGTCTCGATCGGCTGCAGTTGCGGGCGGACGCTGCTCTGGGTCGAGCGGGCCTGCTGCTGCGGAGCCTGGGCGGTCTGTTGCTCGTAGCGCTGGCGACCGCCGCCGAACATCGAGAAGAAACCACCGCCCTGCTTCTGGGGACGACGCTCTTCGTAATAGTTCTGCTCGGGGAACAGCGGCTCTTCGGCGACCGGGGCGTCATCGACCATCGGGTCGACGATGCGGGTCACCTGGCGAGCGGCCGGCTGGGTGATGCGCGGCTCTTCGGCGACGGGTTCGTCGTAGTAGAGCTCGGCCTCCGGTTCCGGCTGCGGAGCGGCCATGACGATCTCGGGCTCAGGCGCCGGCATCGGCTCCGGCGCGAACGCCGACGACGGGCGCTCAGCCGGGCGAGCGGCTTCGTAGCGCGCGGTCGGACGGGCCGGTTCCGGCTGCGGAGCCGGACGGGTCGTCTCGGCGATCAGCGGCGCGGCCGAGGTGTTGCGGGTGGTCGGCTTGGGCTCGATCTGCTGGATCGAGGCGCCGTCCATGCCGGTGGCGACCACCGACACGCGGATCACGCCTTCCAGCGACGGATCGAAGGCCGCGCCGAAGATGATGTTGGCTTCCGGGTCGACCTGGTCCGAGATCGCGTTGGCGGCCTCGTCGACTTCCAGCAGGGTCATGTCCATGCCGCCGGTCACGTTGACCAGCACGGCCTTGGCGCCCTTCAGCGAGACTTCGTCCAGCAGCGGGTTGGCGATGGCGTTCTGGGCGGCCATCAGGGCGCGGTCTTCGCCGGCGCCCTCGCCGGTGCCCATCATCGCCTTGCCCATCTCGGTCATGACCGTGCGGACGTCGGCGAAGTCAAGGTTGATCAGGCCCGGCAGGACCATCAGGTCGGTGATCGAACGAACGCCCGAGTGGAGGACCTGGTCAGCCATGCCGAAGGCTTCGGCGAAGGTCGTGCGCTCGTTGGCGACGCGGAACAGGTTCTGGTTCGGAATGACGATCAGGGTGTCGACGTAACGCTGCAGCTCCTGGATGCCGCTGTCGGCCAGGCGCATGCGGTGACGACCTTCGAAGTGGAAGGGCTTGGTCACAACGCCGACGGTCAGGATGCCGCGCTCGCGAGCGCACTTGGCGATGATCGGGGCCGCGCCGGTGCCGGTGCCGCCGCCCATGCCGGCGGTGATGAAGACCATGTGCGCGCCGTCGAGATGCTCGCCGATCTCCGGGAAGGATTCCTCGGCCGCGCTCATGCCCACTTCGGGATGCGCGCCGGCGCCCAGGCCCTGCGTGATCTGCACGCCCAGCTGGATGCGACGGTCCGTCTTGGCGAACTGAAGCTGTTGAGCGTCGGTGTTGGCCACCACGAACTCGACACCTTCGAGACCCGCCTCGATCATGTTGTTCACGGCGTTGCCGCCAGCGCCACCGACGCCGAACACCACGATACGCGGCTTCAGCTCAGTCGTACGCGGCGCGGAAAGAGAAATTGCCATGGGACCCTCGCGTCCTTACGCCGAAATCGTCAAAACTAGACCTCGGCGACACCCAATCGCCGGGGATGCCTCGACGATCGTGTTAACAGAACAACCACCATCGTTAATCGGCAGTTAACTGCATAATCTGAGTCGTGGTCGGGTCGAGCGCGACCGTTGGATAAATTGTGGTCTATCAACAGAAAACCCAAGCGAACTAAGGGTTCAGCAAGGATCCACAGCTGCGTGCGACCGAACGACGCTGAGTCGTATTTCTGGCCAATACAGTCTGTTTGGAGCAGCAAAAAGGCCCGGCGAGAAGCTCGGCCGGGCCTTCAAGGTTAAACTGTAGAGTTAATCACGCTTAAAACTTTAGAGCCTGGAGAACCGCCCAAGCTAGAGGTTGTCGCGCAGCCACGCGGCTGCTTTGGCCATCGGCGAAGCATTGGGGTCCAGGGGACGCTTACGCGAGACGTTGCCCGCCAGCGCCTTGGACGAGACGGCTTCGCGCGGGCCGAAGGCGGTGCGGTGCAGGGTGCCGGCGGCGGCGCAGAACGCAGGACCGGAAGCGGCGTCGGCCAGGTGCGGCACCCGGCGCGGGCGGCCCAGGCGGACCGGACGGTCGAACACGCGGACGGCCACTTCACGCACGCCGGCCAGCTGGCTGGCGCCGCCCGTCAGGACGATGCCCGCGCCCGGCTCGACCGGCGCGCCCGAGGCCTTCAGACGCTCGCGCAGCAGTTCCAGGGTCTCTTCGACGCGCGGCTGGATGATGCCCTTGAGCAGGCTGCGCGGGGCGATCACCGGACCGGCGCCCGGATCGTCGCCGCGCGGCGGGGCCTCGATCATCTCGCGGTCCTCATTGGCCGAGGCGATCGCGCTGCCGTGCAGGGTCTTGATGCGCTCGGCGCCGACCACCGAGGTCTGCAGGCCGCGGGCGATGTCCTGCGTCACGTGACCGCCGCCGACCGACAGGCTGTCGACGTGGCACAGAGCGCCGTTGTTGAACACGGCCACCGAGGTCGAGCCGCCGCCCATGTCGATGCAGACCGCGCCCAGGTCCATCTCGTCCTCTTCCAGGGCCGCCAGGGCCGAGGCGAACGGCGCGGCGACCACGCCTTCGAAGCTGAGGTGGGCGCGCTCGACGCAATGGGCCAGGGTGTGGAAGATGTTCTCGTTGACTGAAACCACGAGCAACTCGAGGCCCAGCGAGCGGCCGAACATGGCGCGCGGATCGCGGATGCCGCGCTGACCATCGACCGACCAGGCGATCGGCAGCAGGTGGATCGGCTTGCGGCCGGGAATACGGACCTGCGCCAGGGCCGAGGCGATGGCGCGCGACAGGTCGCCGTCGCCGATCGGGCGGGCGCCCAGCGAGACCTGGGTGTGGACGCGGTTGGAGGCCAGCTGGCCGCCGGCGGTGCAGACGCTGACGCCCTGGACGTTGACGCCGGCCACGGTCTCGGCGCGCTCGACGGCCTGGGCGATCGCTTGGGCGGCCTCGTCAAGGTTGACGATCGCGCCGCCACGAACGCCGCGCGACTGGACATAGCCCACGCCGGCCGTCGTCAGGGTGCGGTTCTCGCGGTGGACGCCGTCGGCCTTCATAATGAAGCACGTGACCTTGGACGCGCCCAGGTCGACGGCCGCGATGGCGGGCTGGCGCACGAGCGTGGCCTTCAGGCCCTCGCGAGCTTGCTTCCGTTCCTCCATTCGCGACATCGCTATCGTCACCTCAACACACTAAATCTACGCGCCGCCAGCGGCGGGCTGCCCAGGCAGCGCCGCGTCGCGGGGTCGAACAGCCACCATTTCGGGGTCGCGCAGATCGATCCGCGCAAAACCCATGTCCAGGATTCGCTGCCGTTGGTCGAGCTGATCCAATTGAATCAGCGCGGATTCTTCGTCAATGGCCGGCAGCTGGATCAGCGAGCCGTCCTTCAGTCGAAGATCCCAACGACGGTCATCCACCCGCACCAGCGCTTCCAGACGGTCGCGCAGACGCGGACGCGAGGCGACGGCCGGCAGGATCAGGCCCGCGGCCTGGTCCGCCCCCTGCCCCACCACCAGCGGCAGCTGAGGGAAGCGGGCCGGATCGGCCTCGGTGATCACCCGGCCTTCGCCGTCGATAACCTTCATGCGGCCCTGGTTTTGCCAGACCGCCAGCGCCGGCCGCTCTTCCACCGCGATCAGCACGGTGTCGGGCAGCATGCGCACCACCTTGGCGTCCTTCACCCAGCCCACGCCCTGGACGCGGGTGCGGATGTCGTTCAGGTCCATGCCCAGCGTCGGCTGGTCCACATAGAGACCCGAGGCCGCCAGGATGTCGGCCTGAGCCGTCGAGGACGCGCCTCGAATATGAACCGTCTTCAGCTTGAAGCCGGCCGAGGCGAAGCTGTTGTCGACGCCATGGACCATCGTCGCGCCGATCCGCTCGGCGCGATGTCCGGTCGCCAGCATCACCACAAGACCGAGACCCAAGGCCGCGCCGGCAACCGTCAGGGCGACCGTGGGCGACAGGCCCACGCCCTTGGCGGCGTGCAACTTGGCGGCCGGCTGCGCCCCCCGGGGCGCCGGCTTACCTTTGCTCGGACTTGCGGGCGCTTCGGCCCGGGGTCGCCTAGGCTTAGGCGGTCCCCCCCGCACTACAGCGGGCATAAGCGTCCTCCACGATCCACAAAACTAACTGATCAAACGGGATCCCGACGTGATCGGCCTGCTCGGGAGCGAGCGAGGTCGGCGTCATGCCGGGCTGCGTGTTGACCTCTAGAAGGACCAGAATGTCGTTAATGTCGTCATAACGGAGGTCGGACCGGGTCACCCCTTGGCAACCAAGAGCCGAGTGCGCCAATTCGGCCATCCGCATGGCGCGATCCCTTACGCCATCGGGGATTGGGGCGGGCAGGACGTGGATCGATCCGCCCTCGGAGTACTTGGCCTCGTAGTCGTAGAAACCTGTGGATGCACGGATATCCGTCACCGCCAGCGCCCTGGGACCATTTGACTCACCCATGACGGCCACGGCCAATTCCAACCCTCGGATGTAGGGCTCAACCATGACTTCCTCGCCGAAAGTCCACGAAGGCGAGGCAAGTTCTTCCGGCGGGCGGTTCGCGCCCTCGAACACCAGGAACACCCCGACCGACGATCCCTCGGCGTTAGGTTTAACGACATAGGGGGGCTGCAGCACATGGTCGCGCGCGACATCGTGTCGGTTGTAGAGGCCGCCGCCCGGAACGATCACGCCGGCGGCCGCCAGCACGGCCTTGGCCTTGGCCTTGTCCATCGCGAGCGCGGAGGCGAGCACACCCGAATGCGTATAGGGCAGCTTCAGGGTTTCCAGCACGCCCTGGACGCAGCCGTCCTCGCCCCATTCGCCGTGCAGGGCGTTGAACACCAGGTCGGGCTGGGTCGCCGTCAGCACCTGGGCGATGTCCTTGCCCGGGTCGATCCGCGACACCTTGGCCCCCAGCCGCTCCAGCGCATCGGCGCAGGCCGCGCCCGACACCAGGCTGACCTTGCGTTCCGACGAAGGGCCGCCGAGCAGGACGGCGATGTGGCGGCCAAGCAGGGGTTGGTTGGTCATTTGGACTGACACTCTTAGGAGCTGCGACGTTGAGCCACTCCTAGTCAGCCTCGGCGCGCCTGCCAACGGCCTATCTGTCATCCCGGACAAGCGCGTAGCGCGCCGATCCGGGACCGCAGGAAGCGCTGAGCTTTCCGCCGTCCCGGCTCTCCGCTGCGCTGCGGCCGGGATGACAGCTTGGTAGCGCTTAGTGCGCGGCCGGACCGCCCGTCGCCTTGATCACGCGGAAGTCGATGCCCGTCTCGGCCACCAGGTAGATCAGGCTGGCCCAGGCGGCGACGTTCTGCGCCAGCTCGTCGGGACGCACCTTGTTCAGCGTGTCGTCGGCGGTGTGATGGTAGTCGAAGTAGCGGGTGGCGTCCTGCTCCAGTTCGATCGACGGCACGCCGGCCTCTTCCAGGCCCTCGATGTCGGCGCCGCCGTGGGTGGCGGGGGTGCGGCTGACATAGATCTTCAGCGGAGCCAGGACGTTGGCGGCCGTGGTGGCGAACGGGTGGCTCTGGGCGCCGTTCGGCAGCTTCAGCGCGTAGACCCGGTCGGCGCCGGTGTCGCTTTCACCGGCCAGGACGATCTTGGCGACCTCGTCCTTGTGGGCGGCGATATAGGCTTCCGACGAGCCGCCGCTCTCTTCCGAGCCGAACATGACGACGCGGATGGTGCGCTTGGGGCGCTTGGGCAGGTCGCCGATCAGCTTGGCTGCGGCCGTCGTGATGGCCACGCCGGTGGCGTCGTCCAGGGCGCCCGTGCCGACGTCCCAGCTGTCCAGGTGGCCGCCGATGACGATGACTTCGTCCGGCTTTTCCGAACCCTTGATCTCGCCCGAGATGTTCCAGGCGACGTCGTTGGCGTCGGTGGTCGAGGCCAGCTTCAGCTTGATGCGCATCGGCTTGCCTTCCTTGGCCAGGCGCTCCAGCTGCTCGGCTTCCGGCACGCCCATGGCGGCGGCCGGGATCGAGACGACGCCGTCGCCGAAGGCGGTGACGCCGGTATGCGGCACGGTGGAGTCCGAGGTCGAGATCGAGCGGATCAGCAGGGCCACGGCGCCGCGCTTGGCGGCCTCCACCGGACCCGAGCGACGCGAGATGCCGGCGATACCATAGCCCGAGCCGTCCTGGGCCTTGACCATCGGTTGGGTGATGACGGCGATCTTGCCCTTCAGCGCGCCCTCGGGGGCGGCCATCATCTCGGCATAGGTGCGGAACAGGGCGACGTCGGCCTCGATGCCCTCGGCCGGGGTCGGCACGCTGCGGCCCAGGCCGACGATACCCAGCTTCATCGGATAGGGACCGACCAGCTCGGCGCTCTCGTCACCGCGCGTCCACGACGGCTTGGCGAACTGCTCGACCTTCACGTCGGTGAAGCCCAGCGCCTTGAACTTGGCCACGCCCCAGTCCTTGGCGCGCTCCATGGCCGGCGAGCCCACCAGGCGCGGGCCGATATTGGTGGTCAGGTCCTCGGTGATGTCCCAGGCCAAGCGGTCCAGCAGGGCCTTGTCGCGCAGGGCCGCGGCGGTCGCGGTGGGGTTGGCCGGAGCTTCGGCGGCCGGCTGCGCCTTGGCGGCCTTCTTGGCGGAGGTTTGCGCATGGGCGACGCCAGAAACGAGTGTAAGCGCTGCGGTAGCGACCAGAAGACGACGGTACATGAGCAAGGATTCTCCCCAATGGCGGGGGAGTCATAGCACCGGTTCCTGACATGAGGAGTCAGCATCCGCGTGAAGCATGCCGTCTGCTTAAAATCTCCTCCCCCCGGGGGAGGTGGCCCAGAGGGCCGGAGGGGGCAGCTCCGCATAGGCCGCGCTGCCCCCTCAGTCGCTCCGCGACAGCTCCCCCAGCGGGGGAGCAGAGACCTATCCGGCCGGCCGCCCGATCCGCTTGATCTCCCAGTCCAGCTGCACGCCGGTCTTTTCCAGGACGTCGGCGCGGACGGCTTCGCCTAGGCCTTCCAGGTCGGCGGCGGTCGCCTCGCCGGTATTGATCAGGAAGTTGCTGTGCAGCGGCGAGAACATCGCCCCGCCACTCTTTCCATCCACGCTAAAGAGCTTGCCGCGCCAGCCGGCCTCGTCGACCAGCTTCCACGACGAGTGGCCCGGCGGGTTCTTGAAGGTCGAGCCGCCGGTCTTTTCGCGGATCGGCTGGGTGGTCTCACGGCGGCTGGTGATCTCGGCCATGCGGGCCTTGATCGCCTCGGGTTCGTCGGCGGTCCCTTCATAGATCGCGTCCAGCACGATCAGGTCCGCGCCCATCAGCGCGCTATGGCGATAGGTGTAGTCGAAGCCGTCGCCAGAGATCTCCGACACCTCGCCCTGGCGGTTCATCACCCGCGCGGACTGGATGACGTTGACGGTTTCGGAACCGTAGCAGCCGGCGTTCATGATCACCGCGCCGCCGATCGTGCCGGGGATGCCGGCATAGAATTCCAGCCCCGCGATGCCGGCTTCCGCCGCCTTGCGGGCCAAGATGGCGTCGGGCACGGCGCTACCGGCCTTGATGCGGTTGTCGCCCAGGGCCTCGACGGTGTTGAAACCCTTGCCCAGCCGGATGATCACGCCCTCGACGCCGCCGTCGCGGACCAAGAGGTTCGAGCCCACGCCGATGGCCAGGACCGGCACGGCCGGATCCAGGGCCTTCAGGAAGTCGGACAGGTCCTGCTCGTCGGCCGGCAGGAACACCACGTCGGCCGGACCGCCGACGCGGAACCAGGTGAACGGCGCCAGGGTCTCGTCGATCAGCAGCTTGCCCCGGACGGCGGGGAGATTGGCTTTCCAGCTCACTTGCTGAGCGCCTCGAGCTGCCCGGGCAGAGCGTACGACCACGAGGTGATGTCGCCCGCGCCCAGAAGCACCACCAGGTCGCCGCTGGTCGCCTCGGCCGCGATCAGCGCCGGCAGGGCCGCCGGGCTCTCCAGCGGCAGGGCGCGGCGGTGGCCGAACTTCTTGAGGCCTTCGACCAGATGGTCGCGGTCGACGCCCTCGATCGGCTGCTCACCGGCCGTGTAGACGTCGGCGACGACCACGGTGTCGGCGTCGTTGAAGCAGCTGGAGAACTCGGTCATCAGGTCGCGCAGGCGCGTGTAGCGGTGCGGCTGGACCACGGCGATGACCTTGCCCTGCGTCACCGCGCGGGCGGCCTTCAGCACGGCGGCGATCTCGACCGGGTGGTGGCCGTAGTCGTCCACGACGCGAATGCCGTTGGCGACGCCCGTGGTGGTGAAGCGGCGCTTGACCCCGCCAAAGCCGGCTAGGCCCTTGCGGATCGAATCCGGATCAACACCAAGTTCGCGCGCGACAGCGACGGCGGCCGTAGCGTTCAACACATTGTGGTGGCCCGCCATCGGCATCTTCAGGCCTTCGTATCGGACGACTTCTCCGTCACGCGGCGAAACGGTCACGTCGAAGGTCGCGCCTTCCGGCCCCATCTCGATATTCGAGACGCGGACCTCGGCCTGCGGGTTGGCGCCATAGGTCACCAGGCGACGGTTCTCGATCCGCGAGGTCAGGGCCTGCACTTCCGGGTGGTCGGTGCAGACGGCGGCGAAGCCGTAGAACGGGATGTTCTGGATGAAGTCCTGGAAGCCCTTCTTCACTGCGTCGAAGTCGCCCCAGTGGTCCAGGTGCTCGGCGTCGATATTGGTGACGATGGCCACGGTCGACTTCAGCTTCAGGAAGCTGCCGTCGCTCTCGTCGGCCTCGACGACGATCCAGTCGCCCTCGCCCACTTTCGCATTGGTGCCGTAGGCGTTGATGATGCCGCCGTTGACCACGGTCGGGTCCAGGTCGCCGGCGTCCAGCAGGGCCGCGACCATAGAGGTCGTGGTCGTCTTGCCGTGGGTGCCGCCGACGGCGACCGAAAACTGCAGGCGCATCAGCTCGGCCAGCATCTCGGCGCGGCGGACCAGCGGCAGGCGCTTGTCGCGACCGGCGGCCATCTCGACATTGTCGGCCTTGATGGCGGTCGAATAGACGATCGCCGACGCGCCTTCGACATTGGCCGCGTCCTGGCCGATGAAGATCCGCGCGCCCAGCTTCTCAAGCCGCTCGGTATTGGCGCTGGCCTTGGCGTCGCTGCCCTGAACGGTGTAGCCGATACGCAGCATGATCTCGGCGATGCCGGACATGCCTATGCCGCCGATGCCGATGAAGTGCACGGGGCCGAGTTCGAAGGGGACGGGGCGTCGACGCTGGATCATTCTGCGGAATTAGACGATTTGAAGCGCCGACGGAACGAAATCCTCGTCCTTCGACAAGCTCAGGATGAGGATTTCGAATGAAACGCCGCGCTACCAGTAGACCTCATCCTGAGCTTGTCGAAGGACAAGGTCGGTTCCTCCCGCTCTTGGCCGTTCTGGCGTTGGCCTCCTCACCCACTCTGGCGCGGCCGACACAGCTTGAACTGCGCCTGGCCGACGTCGGCCGCTTCGCCGTGTTCGTGGACATGGGCGGCGTGCGGTGGGAAGGCCGCACCGCCCGCCTGCGCGTGCTCCAGGTCACCGAAGGCGGCTTCAGGGCCGGCGCCGAAGCGTTCTGGGGCGGCTGGCGCCACGAGGTCATCGACTGCCAGGCCCGCACCATCGCCCACACGGGCTTTGGCAGCATCCGCGCGGGTGGGCGCGAGGGGCCAGTGACGGGGGATCTGCGCCCGGCGGCGCCACTGCCGGCGGGTAGCACGGATGAGGCGGTGGCCAAGGTCGTGTGCGACGGCTGGCGGCCGTTCGCGCAGGTCCCGGTGGCGGGGAGTATCGAGGAGGCGGTCAGGATCGGCCGGCCGCTTATCGAGACGGGGGCGGAGCCGTGACGGCCTAACCTTTCAGGAAAGCCTCGATCTCGGCAGGCAAGGATTCGCCGCGAAGCCAGGCCGCGCTGTCATAGGTATGGGCGATCAGCAACTTGCCATCCGCCCGCTCGGCGCCGTGATAGTGGTCTGGGATCAGGACCTGCACGTCCGGGCCGGTGAAGTCCTTCAAGTTCTGGGTCACCAGCAAATCGGCGTCGCCCGCCTTGGCCGTCTCCAGCACGTGACGATCCTCTTCGTCCTTGAGCGGCAAAACACCCACGCCCCCCAGGGTCAGAGAGGGGCCGTCGCGCGCGATGGTCGCCAGGACCTCGATCAAGCGATCCGCCTCGGCCCGGCCAAACTCGAACCGCTCGAGGACGTCGCGGAGCCGGTTCAGCATGCCCCAGGAAATAACCAGAGCGACGGGCCCGCGCGTGCTGACGCCGGACCGAACGGCCTCGACAAGCATCCGCGCCGCCGTCGGCGCGCCCGTGCGTTCTGACAGGATCGCGCCCAACCAGACATTGAGGTCGAGGCAGAGCCTAACCGGCACGCGCCGGCCGTCGGGTCATCCGCACCGCTTCAGCCATGATGTCGTCCTCGGTGGCTTCGGCGGTCAGGTTCGTTTTCAAGGATCCCACGCCCTGGCGCACCAGGGTCTCGTATTCCCGTTCGAGCAGAGCGCGGCTCAAGGCCCAGCTGGCCTCTTCAACCGCCGTTCCGCCAGCGGCCTCGATCCGGCGCATGGCGTCACGCGCGCCGGGCGTCAGGCGCAGATACCATCGCACCGCCGCCGCCATGATCTGAGACGGGTTGCGATCCTCCAGCTTCGCGGTTTTCGCGATCAGCGTGTCGGTCGTGTCATCAAGGTGCGTGGAACGGCTGGGCATATCGGCCTCCAGTTCTACAGAATATATAGTTTCTGTAGACGCCAGGCAAACCGTCTACCGCGCCGTCTTCTCCACCAGATCCGCCAGCGTCTCCGCCGCGTCCGGCGTCGCCACCGACCGCGCCCCCGCCGCCATCTTGGCCAGGCGCTCGGGGTTCTTGAGCAGGGCGTTGAGAGCACCGGCCATGGCGTCGACGGTCAGCTCGTCCTCCAGGCACACGGCCGCGCCGCCCGCCTCTTCCAGGAGCTTGGCGTTGAAGCGCTGGTGGTCGTCGGCGGCGATCTTCAGCGGCACCAGGATCGAGGGCCGGCCGGCGACGGCCAGCTCGGTGCAGGTCGAGGCGCCCGAGCGGCCGATGACCAGATGGGCCTGGCGCAGATAGCCGGCCATGTCGCGGAAGAACGGCGCGACCTCGCAGTCGACCATGGCGTTGCGATAGGTCTTGCGGGCGCCTTCCATGCTTTCGGCGCGAGCCTGCTGGAAGACCTTCAGGCGGCTGCGGACGTCCTCGGGCAGCTTGGCGACGGCCTCGGGGATCAGCTCCGACAGCAGGCGCGCGCCCTGGCTGCCGCCGGTGACCAGCACGCGCAGCTGCACTTCCGGGGCGATGTAGGGCACGTCAAAGAGCTCGCGCACCGGCGGGCGCACGGGGTTGCCGACGACGTGGGCGCGGGCCTTCACGCCCGGCTTGGCCATCTGCAGCGTCGGGAAGGCGCAGGCCACCTCGTTCACGCGCGGGGCCAGGAAGCGGTTCACGCGGCCCAGGACCGCGTTCTGCTCGTGGATCACGGTCGGGCGCTTCTGGCTGAGCGCGCCCAGCAGCGCCGGCAGAGCGGGATAGCCGCCGAAGCCGACGACGACGGCCGGGTCCAGGCGCTTGAAGGCCGCGCGGGCCTCCATCACGCCCTGCATCACCACGAAGCCGGCCTTGATCATGCCCAGCGGATCGTTGGACTTGGCGGTGGCGGCGGACAGCGCCAGGCGCTCTTCAGCCGGGAACTTGTCGGCGTACAGCGCGCCGCGGTCGTCCGTGGCCAGCACGACACGCCAGCCGCGGGCGATCAGCGCTTCGGATAGCGCCTGGGCGGGGAACATATGGCCGCCGGTTCCCCCGGCGGCGACGACAGCCAGCTTGCTCATGTCAGGCGAACGCGCCGCCCAGGCCGAACTCGCCCGTCGCCCCATAGGCGCCGGGGCGCTTGCGCACCAAGGCCAGGGCCATGCCCAGCGTCAAACCCATCGCCAGCATCGAAGAGCCCCCGTAACTGATGAACGGAAGCGTCATGCCCTTGGTCGGGATCATGTTCAAGTTCACGGCGATGTTAATGATGGCCTGCTGGCCCACCAGGACGAAAAGACCGGCCGCCGCGACCTGTTCGAACGGGTCGTTCAGCTTCATGGCCTTGTACAGCCCCCGCACCACCACGAAGGCGAACAGCGCGATCAGGCACCACGAGAAGATCAGGCCGTATTCCTCGGCCGCCACCGAATAGATGAAGTCGGTGTGCAGGTCGGGCACGTGGCGCTTCATGACACCCTCGCCCGGGCCGCGCCCGAACAGGCCGCCGGCCCGAATGGCCTCGGCGGCGCGGGTGATCTGGTGGGTGTCGGCCTGGTCGGGGCTGAGGAACTTCTGCACGCGGGCGTGCACGTGGTCGAACAGGAAGTAGGTCGAGCCCAGGCCCGCCAGCGCCACCGCGCCCAGGCCCATGATCCACGAGATCGGCACCCCGGCCATCCAGAAGGCGGCCCCGAAGGCGATGGTGATCAGCACGGTCTGGCCCACGTCCGGCTGCACCAGCAGCAGGGCCACGGCGATGAAATAGAGCAGGAAGGCGATCGATACGCCGGGCACGCCCTCGCCCTTCTGTCCTTCCGAAAACATCCACGACACCAGCACGATCAGGGCCGGCTTCATGAACTCGGACGGTTGCAGGGTGAAGCCGCCGAACTGCAGCCAGCGGGTCGCGCCCTTGGCGTTGTGGCCGATGAACGGCAGGGCGATCATGATCGCGATCGCTACGATGTAGATGAAGAACGCCGCGCGCCGGATGCCTTTGGGCGACAGCATCGACACCATCAGCATCACCACCGACGAGGCGGTGGCGAAGAAGCACATGCGGATGGCGAAATGGAACTGGTCGTCGATGCCGATCCGCTGGGCCGCGGCCGGGCTGGAGGCGAACGACAGCAGCATCCCCAGCGTCACCAGCAGCGCGGTGGCGCCCAGCAACCAGCGATCGGTCGTCCACCACCAGATGCCGAGCGCGGTGCGGTCGGTGCGGGCGAAGGCATGTGTCGCGTTGGAGGCCATGGCCGGAGAGTCGGACCGCAGGGTTAATCAAAGCTTGCTGTGCTGTTCTACGCCGGTGGACATGCGGCGAAAAGCGCGTGGATAGCGGCCCGATCCGGGCTAGGAAGGGCTCATGTCAGCCTCCGACGACCTCCGCACGCTCGAAACGACCGCCGGCGCGGCCGAACGCAACACCCTGGCCCTGCGCCTGGCCGAGGAGAAGACCCCCGGCCTGGGCGCCGTGTTGGTCCGCCTGATCCAGCGCCCGGACCTGGCCGACAAGCGCGGCGCGCTGGTCCACGCCCTGGGCTATCTGGACTGCTCGGACCATGTCGGCCTGCTGGTCGAGCTGGTCCTGACCGCCGACTTCGAGGTCGCCCACGAGGCGCTTCAGGCGCTAGAGACGGTCGAGGAAGCCGACGGCGAAGACATCGAACAGGCCTTCGACCGCTTCCAGGCGGTGCACGCCCAGCCGGACCTGCCGGCTTGGCGCAAGGAGCTGCTCGAAGACCTGGCCGAGATGTTCGACTAACCCAGCGCCTGCCGGGTCCAGGCGACGATCTGGGCCGTGCTCATCGCGCCCGCCTGGCGAGCCACCGGCGCGCCGTTCTTGAACAGGATCAGGGTGGGGATGCTGCTGACGTTCAGCGCCCCGGCGGCGGCGGACTCGGCCTCGGAGTCCAGTTTCAGCAGCCGCACGGCCGGTTCCAGCTGGCGGGCGGCGGCCTCGAAGTTCGGGGCCATGGTCCGGCAGGGTCCGCACCAGGGGGCCCAGACGTCCAGCAGCAGGGCCGCGCCCTTGGTCAGCCGGCGATGGCGGGCGAGATCGGCGCCGGTCACCGCCGTCGGCTTGCCAGTGAACAGCGATTCCTTGCAGCTGCCGCACTTGGCCGACAGCGGATCGCGGTCCTGCGGCAGGCGATTGCCGGCGCCGCACGCGACGCAAACGACCTGTGACATGGCTGCGGTACTCCTTCGCTGTTCGAACCCGCCGTGTTGGAAGGCTGTTCCCCTGAAACACGAATGGCTCAGCTTGAATTCGTGGGCCAGCCGGTGATCATGGCCAGGGTTGCAGGGGCGTATGTGTGGCCGACGAGGGTTCCGACAAGGCCGTGCTGGAAGGCGCAGGGGTCTATTTCCTCAGCGTGGTCGAGGCCAGCCAGGATTGCATCCGGGTGATCAGCGCCCAGGGCGCGGTCGAATACATGAACGCCCAGGGCAAGAGCCTGTTCGAGATCGAGGATTTCGACGGCCGCAACCGCCAGCGCTACTGGCCCGACATGTGGCCGCCCGAGAGCCGCGAGGCCGTGGAGCAGGCCCTGCGCGCCGCCCAGGCCGGCCACGCCGTGGCCTTCCGCGCCTTCTGCCCCACGGCCAAGGGCGCGCCGCGCTGGTGGGACACAACCGTCTCGCCGATCCTGGAGAACGGCCGCGTCACCCGCGTGCTGGCCACCTCGCGCGACGTCACCGGCGAACGCACGGCCGAGGCCCACCGCCAGCTGCTGGTCAACGAGCTGAACCACCGGGTCAAGAACACCCTGGCCACCGTCCAGTCGATCGCCAAGCAGTCGCTGCGCAACGCCGGCGTCGGCTCGGACGTCCGCGACGCCCTGGAAGGCCGGCTGATGGCCATCGCCGCCACCCACAACGTCCTCACCGACCACAATTGGTCCGCCGCTAGCCTGCGCCAGATCGTCGACGGCTCGGTCGCGCCCTACAGCGCCAACCCCGCCCAGCTGACCATCACCGGCGCCGACCTGCAGGTCTCGCCCAAGCCGGCGGTGGTCATGGCTTTGGCCTTCCACGAACTGGCTATCAACGCCTTGAAATACGGCGCCCTTTCGGCCCCCGACGGCCATGTCGACATCCGCTGGTCGATCCAGCCGGGCGACGAGCTCTACATCGAGTGGGCCGAACGCGGCGGCCCCGCCGTGCGCCCGCCCGAGAAGCGGGGGTTCGGGTCGCGGATCGTGGAGACGGCGTTGCCGAACGAACTGGGCGGCGCGGTGGAGGTGGACTATCGCGCCGAGGGCCTGAGGTGTTCGATCCGGTCGCCGCTGGCGGCGCTGGATAAGGTGGATGCGTTTATGCCGCTGGGGTGAGGGCATGTGATGGCAACAGTCGGAGCTGTAACGCGAGCCGCAATCGACGCTGGCCTCAACTCCAAAACCGGACATTCCGGATAGCAAGTCTTATGCTTGGGGGGCGTGCAGGGTAGCTCACGACAGTAGAGGCCTGACCATGGAGTGCTTTCGGATCGACGAGAGTGGCTATACCGGTTTCGATCTTCTGAATCCGGAACAGCGCTTTCAGGGAGCCGCCGCGATCGCCATCACAGACGTGGATGCCGCGCGACTGATCAAAGAACATTTTCCACGACTGCAGGCGTCGGAACTAAAGTACAGGTCCTTGTCCCGGCGGCCGGGCAACCACTCCCGTCTACTCGCGCTGATGCGTGACCTTCTGCGTGAATTTAAGTCGGTCACTTATGTCTGCGATAAGCGCTTTCTTCTGATGATGATGTTCTTGGATTGGGCGGTCGAGCCCTTCTACTACGAGCGCAACATCAACTTTTACGAGGACGGCCAGCACTACGCTATGGGCTCGCTTTTGCACATGGCCGGTCCGACTTTATTGGGTAAGGACGCCTTCGAAGCCATGCTCGGTGCCTTCCAGCGAGCAGTTAAGGAGAAAACTCCGGAGAGCCTACGCTATCTGGTCGCGGCTGTTCGGCGGACGAAATGGAAAAAGTTCCCAGAGGCCCTAGGCCCTCTAGCTCAATACGCCGATCCCGACTGCCTTAGAGCGATTGCAACACCAGGGGTTTCGACCGACGCGGCGATCGTGGTGATGCAAGCCCTAATCAGCCGCATGGAAGTGATGACTGAAGGACCCTATCGGGTCGAGCACGACGAGTCGAAGAACCTCGCGACCTACCACGACCTTCTGCAAGCCTTCATCGATCATACTGACGAGGTCGAGTTTCGCTCCTCGAAGATCGCTGGGGTCAAATTTCCGCTAAAGTTGACCGAAGTAGTCCAAGTTGACTCCAAGAACAGCCCAGCAGTGCAGCTGGCTGACGTGATGATTGGTGCCGCAATCGAGGCAGGCAACACGTTAATCGGTGAGCGCAAGGGAGGTCTCGATCCGGAGGCTCTGCTGTCGCTATTCGCGGAAGATCAGTTCATCCACATGACCCCGGACCTCGACTTCGAAGCACAGAAGGAATTCCGGAAGGGTTCCCAAGGAGCTGAAATGATAGACTATTTTGCTTCTAACTTCGGATCGAAGATGGGTGGTGGCCCCAAGGCGGGGCCCAGCTAACATCAGTTCCAGTCCTTCGATCAATCTCGAGCTGACGTTTACCTACTAGCTGAGGGATACTTTTAGGCCACCGCCGCCTTGCCGCCGCCGACCAGCCCGTTCACCGCCGCCCGAAACGCCTCGCCCCGCGCCTCGAAGTCGCTGAACTGGTCGAACGAGGCGCAGGCCGGCGAGAGCAGGACGATCGCCTCCTCGCCGCTGGCGGCCGCGTCGGCATAGGCCTGCTGCACGGCCTTCTCCAGCGTGCCGCTCATCTTGACCTCGGCCTTGCCGGCCAGGGTCGCAGCGAAGACGTTGGCGGCCTCGCCGATCAGGTAGGCCGTGGCGATGCGCGGGAAGAGGTCCTTCAGGTCGTCGATGCCGCCGGCCTTGGCGACGCCGCCGGCGATCCAGTAGAACTTGGGATACGACGACATCGCCTGGCGGGCGGCGTCGGCGTTGGTGGCCTTGCTGTCGTTGACGAAGCGGACCTTGCCGATCTTGCCGACGGTCTCCATCCGGTGAGCTAGGCCCGGAAAGGTCATCAGGCCGTCGACGGCGTCCGACACCGAGATGCCGATGGCGCGGGCGGCGGCATAGGCGGCCGCGGCGTTCTGCCAGTTGTGACGACCCGGCAGGCTGCGGGCGCGCAAGAGGTCGGCGACCTCGACCACCCGCTCGCCGGTGGCGTCGTACAGCACGCCTTGCAGCGCATAGACGCCCCGGCCCATCGCCTTGCCGGCGCTGATCGGCCAGATGGTGCGGCGGTTGGCGGCGGTGATCTCCGTGCAGATCTGCTGGCACCAGGCGTCGTCGACGCCGATGATCGCGGTGTCGCCCTTGCCCTGGTTCAGGAAGATCCGGCGCTTGGCGGCGATATAGCCGTCCATGCCGCCGTGGCGGTCCAGATGGTCGGGCGAGATGTTCAGCAGCACCACCGCGTCAGGGTGCAGGCTCGACGTCAGGTCCAGTTGGTAGGACGACAGTTCCAGCACATAGACCGCGCCGCCGTGCATGTCTTCAAGGCCCAGGACGCCCAGGCCGATATTGCCGCCGATCCGCGTGTCGCGGCCGGCCGAGGCGCACAGGTGGCCGATCAGGGCCGTGGTGGTCGACTTGCCGTTGGTGCCGGTGATGGCGATGATCTTCGGGCGCTTGTGGGCCGGGGCTGCGTTGACCGTGCGGGCGAAGAGTTCGACGTCGCCCAGGATCTCGACGCCGGCGGCCTTGGCCTTCTCGACGGTCCAGTGCGGCTTGGGATGGGTCAGCGGCACGCCCGGCGACAGCATCAGGGCGGCGAACTGGCTCCAGTCGGCGGCTTCCAGGTCGACGACTGGGAAGCCCCCGGCGGCGGCCGCCTCGCGGCTGGCCGGCTTCTCGTCCCACAGGGCGACCTTCGCCCCGCCCGCGATCAAGGCGCGCGCCGCCGTCAGGCCGGTGCGGCCCAGGCCGAACACCGCGACGGTCTTGTCCTCGAAACCACGGACCGGGATCATGCTCCTCGCCTCTCCTAGCGCAGCTTGAGGGTGGCGAGGCCGACGAAGGACAGCATCATCGCCACGATCCAAAAGCGGATCACGACGGTGGATTCAGCCCAGCCCAGCTTCTCGAAATGGTGGTGGATCGGCGCCATCAGGAAGACCCGCTTGCCGGTCTTCTTGAAGTAGGCGACCTGGATCATGACGCTGAGCGCCTCGGCCACGAACAGGCCGCCGACGATGCCCAGAACGAGCTCGTGCTTGGCGCAGACGGCGATCGCGCCCAGCGCGCCGCCCAGGGCCAGCGAGCCGGTGTCGCCCATGAAGATCTTGGCCGGCGGCGCATTGTACCAGAGAAAGCCCATGCCGCCGCCGATAATGGCGCCGCACAGCACCGCCAGATCCCCGACACCGGGCGCGAAGTGCAGGTTCAGATAGTCGGCGAACTTGTAGTTGCCGACCAGGTAGGCGATCAGGCCGAAGGTCGAGGCGGCGAACATCACCGGCACGATGGCCAGGCCGTCCAGGCCGTCGGTCAGGTTCACCGCGTTGGAGAAGCCGGCGATCGTGACCGCCGCGAACACCACGTAGAACCAGCCCAGATTGATCACCAGCGCCTTGAAGATCGGGAAGACCACGCTGGTCTCCATCCCCGGCGTCATCGGCGACTTGGGCGCGAAGAGGATCAGGATCACGGTCGCGATGATCGCCACCGCGAACTGCGCCACCAGCTTCTGGACGCTGGAGAGACCGGCCGTGGTCTGCTTGGTGACCTTGGCGTAGTCGTCCATGAAGCCCAGGACCCCGTAGCTGCCGGTGATCAAGAGCACGACCCAGACGTGGATGTTGCGGAGATCCGCCCACAGCAGGGCGCCGACGAACAGGCCTGCCAGGATCATGAAGCCGCCCATGGTGGGCGTGCCGGCCTTCTCGGTGACGTGACGGGCGATACCGTCGGTGCGGATCGGCTGGCCCTTGCCCTGCTTGGCCTTCATCCAGCGGATGAAGCGCGAGCCCATCGCCACGGCGACGATATAGGCGGTCAGCATCGCCATCCCGGACCGGAAGGTCAGGTACTTCAAGAGGTTCAGCGCCGGGACATGCTCTTGCGAGCGCGCCAGCCATTCATACAGGAAGTACAGCATCAGCCCTGTTCCCCAAGGTCGAGCGCGGCCAGGGCCTGGGCGAGAACCCCGGCCTTGGAGCCGTTCGACCCCTTCACCATCACTACGTCGCCTGGACGGATCGCCCCCGCCAGCTGCGCCGTTAACTTTTCAGTAACCTCCGCGTAGCCGCCTCGCCGAGTCGGCGGAAGCTGCTCCCACAGCGATTTCATGTGGACGCCTGCGAGAAAAACGACGTCAACGTTTGCACGGTCGATCGGTCCTGCAAGCTCGGCGTGAAACGCCGCGCTGCCCTCGCCCAGTTCGAGCATGTCGGTCAGCACCGCGACCCGCCGGCCGGCCACTTTCCGCGCGCCCAGGGTCTTCAAGGCGGCCTGCATCGAGACCGGATTGGCGTTGTAGCTCTCGTCGACCAGGGTGAAGGCGCCGCCGTCGATGCGAACGGTCTTCTCGGCCCCACGGCCCTCGATCGGGGCGAAGGCGGCCAGGGCGGCCAGGGCCGTTTCGCGCGAGACGTCCAGGGCCTCCAGCATCAACAGGACGCACAGGCTGTTGGGGCCCCAGTGCACGCCGGTCTGGCGGATCGGGAAGCTCAGGGCCTCGCCGCGCAGCTCGACGGAGACGACAGCCCCCTCGCCTTCCACGGAAAAGCCGGTCAGGCGCGCGGTCGAACCTGCGGCCTCGCCGAAGCTCCAGACGCTCGCGCCGGCCTTCTCGGCCTCGGCCTTCAGGAGGTCGAACCACTTATTGTCGGCGTTCAGCACCGCGATGCCGCCCGGCTGCAGGCCAGCGAAGATCTCGGCCTTGGCGCGGGCGACGCCCTCTTCGTCGGCGAAGTTCTCCAGGTGCACCGGACCGACCGTGGTGATCGCCACCGCATGCGGCTGGACGAAGCCCGACAGCGGCACGATCTCGCCCGAGTGGTTCATGCCGATCTCGAACACGGCGCGCTCGGTGTCGCGCGGCATCCGGGCCAGGGTCAGCGGCACGCCGATATGGTTGTTGTAGCTCTTGACCGAAGCGTGGGCCTTACCGGCCAGGCGCAGGCCGGCCTCGACGGCGCGGGTGACGCTGGTCTTGCCGACCGAGCCGGTCACCGCCCCGCGCTTGCATTGCGGCGCGCGCTCGCGAGCCGCCACGCCCAGGGCTTCCAGGGCCTGGAAGGTGTCCTCGACCATCACGGCCGGAGCGTCGACGACCTTGGCGGCCAGAACGCCGGTCGCGCCATTGGCCACGGCCTGCGGAACGAAATCGTGACCGTCGCGCACGCCGACCAGCGGCACGAACAGGTCGCCCGCCTCGACCGAGCGGGTGTCGATCGACACGCCGGTCACGGCGAAATCGCCGGCGACCTTGCCGCCCGTGGCTTGCGCGATCTCGTCAGCGGTCCAGAGGGCTTCAGGCCCAAAAACGCTAGGCATGCACGCCCTCCAGCGCTTCCAGCGTCTCGGCCACATCGTCGAACGGGTGGACGACGCCGGCGACGATCTGGCCCTGCTCGTGGCCCTTGCCGGCGATGACCAGCACGTCGCCGTCGGTCATCAGCTGGACGGCGGCGCGGATAGCGGCGCGGCGGTCGCCGATCTCGCGGGCGCCCGGCGCGGCTTCCAGGATCGCGGCGCGGATCGAGGCCGGCTCTTCCGAGCGGGGATTGTCGTCAGTGACGATGGCGATGTCCGCCAGCTTGGCGGCGATGGCGCCCATCAAGGGGCGCTTGCCCCGGTCGCGGTCGCCGCCGGCGCCGAACACGGCGATCAGCCGGCCGCGGGTGTGCGGGCGCAGGGCTTCCAGCACGGTCTGCAAACCGTCCGGGGTGTGGGCGTAGTCGACATAGGCCTCGCCGCCGTGCGGCCCACGACCAACACGTTGAAGACGCCCGGCCGCGCCTTCGAGCGTCTCCAGGGCCTTCAGCACCCGCACCGGATCCTCGCCGGCGGCGATGCACAGGCCGGCGGCGACCAGCACGTTCGAGGCCTGGAAGGCGCCGGCCAGCGGCAGCGCGATGTGGTGGACGTCGCCGTCGATCTCGACCGCCATGTCCTGGCCGGCCGGGGTCGGGGTGCGCGAGATCAGGCGCAGACCCTGGCCGTCCTCGCCCACCGAGAATACGCTCTGGCCTGAGGTCACGGCGGCGGCGGCGAAGTTTGGGAAGGCGTCGCTGTCGGCGTTCAGCACGGCCGTCGCGCCACCGGGCGTCAGGGTGTCGAACAGGCGCAGCTTGGCGGCCCGGTACTCTTCCATCGAGCCGTGATAGTCGAGGTGGTCCTGGGTGAAGTTGGTGAAGCCGGCCGCGTGCAGCTTCACCCCGTCGACGCGACGCTGGTCGACGCCGTGCGAGCTGGCCTCCAGGGCCAGGTGCGTGACGCCCATCTCGGCTAGGCGCGCGACCATCTCGGCCACGTCGCCGGCGTCCGGCGTGGTCAGGCCCGGCGGGGTCAGCTGCTGGTCCGGCTTGCCCGCTTCCGAGACCACGACGCCCAGGGTGCCCATGCTGGCGGCCTTGTGGCCCAGGCGGGCGAAGATCTGGCGGCAGAAGCCGGCGACCGAGGTCTTGCCGTTCGTGCCGGTCACCGCCACGCACATGGCCGGCTGCTTGCCCCAGAAGGCGGCCGAGGCCAGGGCGTAGGCGCGGCGGGCGTCTTCCGAACGCACCACCGGCACGCCCAGCCCCTCGAGGCCGCCCTCGGGGGCCAGCACGGCGGCGGCGCCCTTGGCCACCGCCCCCTCGGCGAAGTCGCGGCCATCGACCTTGGTCCCCGGCAGGGCGGCGAACAGCCAGCCGGCCGTGACCTTGCGGCTGTCGGCGGTGACGCCGGCGATCACCGGGTCGCTCTCGAAGGGACGGTTGAACAGGTCCGACAGATGTCTGGTCATAGCCCCGCCTCCGGTACGGCGTTCTTCGGTGGGCTGGCGATGGTCACCAGCTGCGTCTTGCGTTGCACGCCCAGGAAGGGCGCGATGCGTTCGATCACCTTGCCCGCCGGCGGCGCGCCGACCCAGCCGCCGGTCGAGAAGCCGAACGACTTGGCGTTGCCGCGCGGCTCGTCCATCAGGATCAGCACGAAGTAGCGGTCGGCCTCCAGCGGCCCGTCGGTCGGGAACACCGCCGCGAACGACGAGACCTGACGCTGGTGATTATAGCCCCGGATCGACGGATCGTACTTCTCGCCGGTGCCGGTCTTGCCGCCGACCGACAGGCCGGGCACGTCGGCCTTGCCGCCGCTGCCGCCCTCGCCCGGGATGACGTTGGCGCGCATGATCTTCAGCATCTCGGCCGAGGTGTTCTCCGACAGCACCCGCACGCCCTCGGGACGCACGCCCGGCGGCAGCTTGCGGATGGTCAGCGGACGCATCTCGCCGCCGTTCAGCAGCGCGTTCATCGCCTGGGCCAGCGCCAGCGGACTGACGTTCATGCCGTGACCGAACGAGGTCGAGGCCACCGTGTCCATGTCCCATTTGCGGGGGGTCAAGGGACGCGCGGACTCCATCAACTCGACCTTGGCCGGCTTGGTCAGGCCCAGGGCCGTGAAGTACTTGGACAGCCGCTCGCCGCCGATCTTCTCGGCCAGCATGGCCGTGCCGATGTTCGACGAGTGCTTGAACACCTCGACCAGGGTCAGGATGGCCTTGGCCGCGTGGTAGTCGTGGATCGTGCGGTAGCCCAGCTTGAACGGCTCGCGCGCGTCGAAGGTCGAGGACGGCGTGGCCACGCCGGTGTCCAGGCCGATCGCCACGGTGAAGGCCTTGAAGGTCGAGCCCATCTCGTAGACCGAGGCGGCGGCGCGGTTCAGGCGCTGGTCGTCGGTGGCCTCGCCAGCCTTGTTGGCGTCGTAGTCGGGATAGCTGGCCAGCCCCAGGATCTCGCCGGTGTGGACGTTGGTGACAAGGCCCACGGCGCCCTTGGGCGTGAAGTCGGCGACGGCCTTGTTCAGCTCGTCCTCCAGCGCGGCCTGCACGCGGATGTCGATCGACAGTTGGGTCGGGCCGCCGTCGCCGCCCGCCGCCTTGCGGATCGGGTCGTCCAGGGCGCGCTCGGCGCCGGCCAGGCCCTTGCCGCCGCTGTCGACGAAGCCGATCAGGTGCGCGGCCGTCGGGCCCAGCGGATACATCCGCCGCTCCTGCTCCTCGAACGAGATACCGGGCAAGCCCAGGTTGAAGATGACGTCCTTCTCGTCGGGCGTCAGGCCGCCCAGCACGAAGGCGCGGCGATCGCCGAACACGGCCTTGTCCAGCCGCTTGGCCGGCGCCTGCGGCAGCGCCTTGCCAAGAGCGCGGCGCACTTCCTTGGCGTCCCACACCTCGCGCGGGTCGACGTACAGGGCGTAGTGGGCCAGGTCGACGGCCAGCAGCTTGCCGTTGCGATCGACGATGTCGCCGCGCGCGCCTTCCGCGCCCTGGGCGTAGCCGTTGCCGCGCCCGGCGTTCGAGAACAGCGCCGCCCAGCCCGCGCCCAGGCCCACGCCGACGAAGCACAACGAGAAGAAGCCCATCACCAGGAAGATGCGGATGCGGGTGTCGTCTTCGGGCTTGGCCGCGGCGCGCGAGCGCTCGAAGGCGTGCTCCAGGCGCCAGACGCGCTCGATCAGCCACCGCCACAGGGGCGATTGGAAACCGCCGGGCCCGAGGTTGGAGAGGCTCATCGCGGCGCTCCCGGCGCCTGGGATTGCGGCGGTTGCGGCGGCGGCGGCGGCGACGCATCGTCGGGCAAAGCCTCGGGACCGTCGGGGGCGATGTTCTCGGGCGAGACCGGCGCGGCCGACATCAGGGCGCGCGGCAGCTCGCGGCGGCGCGCCACGTCGATCAGGGCGTCCTCGGTGATCTCGTGGTCCGGCGCGATCGGCTTCAGCTGCATCATCAGCGCCAGCTGCTCGATGCGGCGCGGCTGTTCCAGGTGGGCGACCTCAGCTTCCAGCAGGCGCTTGCGGACGCCCTCGTTGTCGATCTCCTGCTCGATCCGGCCGATCTCCTGCAGCTCGCGACCGGCGAAGGTCTTGGCCAGGTAGACGCTGGTGAACAGGGTCAGCAGGATGCCCACGCCCGCGACTTCCACGACGCGGAAGCCCCGGACCCGGCGATTGAAGAGGCCCGAGACGCTCATGCCGCGCTCTCCCAGACGGGAGCCTCGGTGCGGACGGCGGCGCGCAGCTTGGACGAGCGGGCGCGCGGGTTCACCGCCAGCTCGGCCTCGCCCGGCGCGATGGCCTTGTTGGCGATCAGCTGGAAGCTGGCCGGCGCGCCGGTGGGGGCCAGCGGCAGGTGGCGCGAGCCGCCCGGCGTGCGCCCTGCCCGCTCGGCCAGGTAGGTCTTGACGATGCGGTCTTCCAGCGAGTGGAAGGTCACCACCGCCAGGCGCCCGCCCGGCTTCAGGATCCGCTCGGCGGCGTCCAGGCCGGCCTTCAGCTCGCCCAGCTCGTCATTGACCGCGATGCGCAAACCCTGGAACGAGCGCGTGGCCGGATGGACCTTGGCGCCCTTGCGGCCGCCCATGGCGCGCTCGATCACCTCGGCCAGGTCCAGGGTGCGCTCGAACGGGCGCTCTTCCCGGCGACGGATGATGAAGCTGGCGATGCGGCGCGAAGCATGCTCCTCGCCATAGACATAGAGGATCCGCGCCAGTTCGGCGTGGTCCAGCGTATTGACCAGGTCTGCGGCGGTCGGGCCCGTGTCGCTCATCCGCATGTCCAGCGGACCGTCGCGCATGAACGAGAAGCCGCGCTCGGCCTCGTCCAGTTGCATGGACGACACGCCGATATCCAGCACCACGCCGTCGACCGACTGTGGCGCGAAATGCTCGGCCATCTGCGAGAAGCGGTCCTGGACCAGGCGGAAGCGGTCGGCCGGCAGGCCTTGCGTGAAGCGCAGGACGGTCGGGTCGCGATCGAAGCCGACCACGCTGGCGCCGGTCGCCAGGATCGCGCGGGTATAGCCGCCCGCGCCGAAGGTGCCGTCGATGATGGTCTCGCCCGGCTTGGCGCCTAGAGCCTCGACGACCTCGTCCAGCAGGACCGAGATGTGCGGGGCGTCGCTCACGAAGCGCCCCCCAGCTTGCCAGCTGCGATTTGGGCCGCCCGTTGCTGGGCGCGCAGGGCGGCCAGGCCTTCCCGGGCCAGATCACGCTGGACCGCGCGATGGGCCTGGAAGGCTTCGCGGGACCAGATCTGAAAACGCTCACCCATACCGACGACGGTCACCCAATCCGTGAGACCGCACATTTCGCACAGCTGGTCGGGAAACGTAATGCGACCAGCTGTATCAAACGACAGCTTGGCCATGCCACCCAGGACGCTGGTTTCCAGCGCCGAACGCAGCGGATCGCCGAACGGCATCTCCTCGATCACGCCCATGTAGCGGTCGAACAAGGCTTTTCCGCCCGCTTCCAGGCAGTCGGCCTCGATGGAGGGGAAGCAGAAGATCCCGTCGAACATGCCCGAGACGGCCGCGCGGAATTCCTGCGGCACAACGATGCGCCGCTTGCTGTCGAGCTGTTTCTCGAACGTCGAGAGAAACACTGAAGCTTAAACCCCGCCAAACCCATGCCGGTCGGCGAGCACCACCAACTCGCCCCGACGCGAATTGGGTTAACATGGGATGAACTGGGAAACAATGACACCAAGGCCCGTTTCATCGAGATTTCAAAGATCTCGCACCCCTTGTTCACGGAGCGTGATAGTTAATCCACAGAACATACATGGAACTCATGAGCGAGCGTTGTTCGCAGTGTCATTGGGGCCCAAAGAAATGAATCTGCTCCCCTCCTGGGGGAGCTGTCGGCAAAGCCGACTGAGGGGGCTAATGCGGCCTATGCCGAGCTGCCCCCTCCGGCCCTACGGGCCACCTCGCCCGACAGGGGGAGGAGAAAAATGGACCAGATGATCTGTAAGCCGGGTTCTGTTCCGCGTCCGAAGACGCGGCGACGATCATTCCTCTAGGCCGGCCATTGCTGGACGGCTCTCGCGACCTACCCGGACCCTCTCGGCCAGTGACGGCCTATCCGACGCGAGGCCGGCGCGGGGTCCCTATTCGGTCTTGCTCCAGGCGGGGCTTGCCATGCCGTCCCTGTCGCCAGGTCCGCGGTGGGCTCTTACCCCACCCTTTCACCCTTCCCGCCCCGGAGGGAGGAGGTTTGCTTTCTGTGGCGCTATCCCTGGGATCGCTCCCGGTGGGCGTTACCCACCGCCTTGTCACCGTGGAGCCCGGACTTTCCTCGGCGTCCGAAGACGACGCGACCGCCCGACCATCTGGTCCGGGGTCTCTTTGACGCTGAGATGACGGCCGGTCAATTGGCGATCCGCCAAAGATAGACTAAACTAACTGAACTTAGTTCACGGAGGCCGCGATGCGGACCGTCAACATCCACGAGGCCAAGACCCACCTCTCTCGCCTGGTCGAACAGGCGGCGGATGGCGAGAGCTTCATCATCGCCAAGGCGGGCAAGCCGATGGTGAAGGTGGTGCCGCTGGAAGCGCAGGAGCAGCCGGCCAAGCGTCGACTGGGCTTCATGAAAGGCGAAATCAAAGTCCCTGACGACTTCGACACAATGTTCGCCGAGGAAATCCAAGCCATGTTCGAGGGCAAGGATTGATCATCCTCGCCGACACCCATGTCCTGCTCTGGGCGGCCGAAGCGCCGGAGAGGCTTTCGGAAACCGCGCAAGATCTTCTGACGGCGGAGACGACCACGCCGACCTTCAGCGTCGTTAGCCTTTGGGAAATCTCGATAAAGCGGGCTCAAGACAGAGCGGACTTCCAGATCGACCCTCACCGCTTTCGCCGCCAACTGCTAGGGAACGGCTGGCGCGAACTACTGATCTCATCAGATCACGCGATCCTGGCGGGCAATTTGCCGGCCATACACAAGGATCCCTTCGATCGGATGCTTTTGGCCCAAGCGATTGTCGAAGGCGCACGTCTCCTGACGGTGGATAGCCAGCTCAAACGGTATGGCGCGCCCGTTCTGTCGCTCTAGACCGACCTCATCAGCTCCGCGATCGGATGGTCGCCCAGGCCCTTGGCCGCGCCCAGGCGGTCGGCTTCGCCCTTGTTCTGCGAGAGCTTGAACGTCCTTTCCAGCCGCTCGACGAACAGCCGGCCGCCCTGGATGCCGCGCAGCATGCTCTCGAACTTGCCGGCCTTCATCTTGTCGCGGGTCCAGGGCGTCTTGGGCAGCAGCCGCGCCTCTTCCTGGGCCGAGAGATCGTCGAGCAGGGCGACCAGCTCTTCATCGTTGAGCGGCGCGACCGAGCCTTCGGCCTCGACCGACTGGTAGTTCCAGGTCGGGACCTGGTCGGCGCTCTCGTACCAGTCGGGGCTGATATAGGCGTCCAGACCCGTGGCCAGCGCCACGGCGCGGAAGCCTTGTGTCAGGTGCGGCGTCAGGACGTTGCCGCGCGACAGGTGGAAGTCCAGCGCGATCTCTCCGTCCAGGTCACGGATCACGACCGGGCTCTGCGCCACGAACGGCCGGCCGCCGGCCGAAGCCGCGATGGCCACGAACGGATGGGCGGCGATGAAGTCCAGCAGGACCGCTCGATCCTCGACCCGAAAGCGATTGTCCGGATGCATTACTCGGCCGCCGCCCGCAACAGGCCCACCAGGCGCGCGCGGGTCTCGCCGTCGGCGATGCCGTCGAAGCGGCTTTGCAGCCAGTGGCGCTGGAAGGCGCCGACCACGGTCGTGGTCCACTCGTCGTACTTGCCGGTCGGGGCGCAGTCGAAGCCCAAGCGCGTCAGGCCGGCTTGCAAGGCGAACACGCCGGTCCCCTCCTCGCCCTGGCCCAGCGGCGCGCCGGGCGACGGGGCCGGTTCGATCCAGAGGCCATGGCCGCTCTCGGCCAGGCGCTTCCAGGGGAAGAGCTCGCCCGGATCGATCTTGCGGGCCGGGGCGATGTCGGAATGGCCCAGGATGCGGCTGTCGGGGATCATCCAGCGCGAACGCACGTCGGCCAGCAGGTTGATCACCGCGGCGACCTGCGCCTCGGGGAACGGGCGATAGCCGAACTCGTGGCCGGGATTGACGATCTCGATGCCGATCGAGGCCGAGTTGATGTCCTTGACGCCCTTCCAGAACGCGGCGCCGGCGTGCCAGGCGCGGCGTTCCTCGGGGATCAGCCGGAAGATGCGGCCGTCTTCTTCGACGCAATAGTGGGCCGAGACCTTGGCCTCGGGGTCGCGCAGGCGCTCGATCGCCGCCTCGCCGGTCTCCATGCCCGTGTAGTGGAGGACCACGGTGTCGGGCACGGCCTTGCGGGCGTCGAAGTTCGGCGACGGGGCCTCGATGAAGGACAGGCTCATTGGGCGCGGTTCCGGATCGACATCAGCAAGGGCATGACCTGATTCCGCCGAAGCGCGATGATCAGAACACCCACCAGCGCCAGGCTCGCGCCGATCCCCATGCGCAGATCGAAGTGATCGTGCGTGACCACGACGCCCAGCCCGATGGTGAAAAGCGGCGTCAGCAGGGTGAGCGGAGCGATCAGGTTGGCCTCGTAACGCTGGATCAGTCCGTAATAGGCCGTATGGGCCACGACCGAAACCACCAGGGCCGAGAACGCCACCGCCGCCACGAACGGCCAGCCGGCGTGGACGCCCGCCGCGATCTGGCCGGGCTCCATGAAGCTGCTCAGACCCGCCAGCGGCCAGACCGAGCAGAAGCCGACCCAGGCTTGGAACTGCAGCGGCTTCACGCCCTCGACCTGCTTCATCATCACCGCCCCCAGCGAGCCGGCGAAGGCGGCGGCCGCGACCAGCCAGAGGCCGGGCGACAGGTCGAAGCCGTGGGGGCTCCACATCACCGTCACCGCGCCCGCTAGCGTGAGCGCGATGCCGAGGCCCCGCCGCCAGCGGATCTTCTCGCCCAGCATCAGCATCGACAGCAGGGTCGTGAACGGCACGCCCAGCTGGATCACCACCGAGGCGGCCGACGGCGAGGCGGTCTTGAAGCCCATGAACAGCAGGGCGAAGTTCCCCGCCCCCATCAAGAGCGCCACGGCCACGATCCGCCAGGTCGGTTTCGGCGCGGGCAGCAGCCAAGGCAGGGTCGCCAGCGCCACCAGCGAGAAGCGCACGGCCGCGTAGAACAGCGGCGGCACGCCCCAGTGGGCGACCACGATCTTGGACATGATGTTGTTGCCGGCCCAGACCAGGCAGATCAGGACCAGGAGGCCGAAGTCGCGCAGGGACATGAGGTATCCGATAGGCCGCAGTTGACGTTCGGTCAAAACGGTCGTTTGTTTATGAACACTGTTCACATAGAGCCATGGCGGGTCAACCGCTGGGCCAACAAGGGCGGAACACGGAATGGCCATGGAACATGTCGACGTCCTGATCGTGGGCGCGGGCTTGTCGGGGATCGGCGCGGCCTATCACCTGAAGAAGCACTGCCCGGGCAAGAGCTATGCGATCCTGGAAGGGCGCGAGGCGATCGGCGGCACCTGGGATCTCTTCCGTTATCCCGGCATCCGGTCTGACAGCGACATGTACACCCTCGGCTACAGCTTCAAGCCGTGGAAGGCCGCCAAGGCCATCGCCGACGGCCCGTCGATCCTGAGCTATGTCCGCGAGACCGCCCGCGAGAACGACGTCGACCGCCACATCCGCTTCAAGCATCTGGTCAAGCGCGCCAGCTGGTCGACCGAGACGGCGACCTGGACCGTCGAGGCCGAGCACGACGGCCAGATCGTGCAATACAGCTGCGGCTTTCTCTACATGTGCGCCGGCTACTACCGCTACTCGGCTGGCTACACGCCCGATTTCCCGGGAACCGACCGCTTTAAGGGGACGATCGTCCACCCGCAGCACTGGCCCGAAAACCTGGACTATGCCGGCAAGAAGGTCGTGGTGATCGGCAGCGGCGCCACCGCCGTGACGCTCGTGCCGGAAATGGCCCGCACCGCCGCGCACGTCACCATGCTGCAGCGCTCGCCGACCTATGTGGTCTCGCGCCCGGCCGAGGACGGGGTGGCTAACTGGCTGCGGTCCAAGCTGCCGGCCATGACCGCCTATGGCATCACCCGCTGGAAGAACGTCCTCTTCCAGATGCTGTTCTTCAACATGGCGCGGAAGAAGCCCGAGAAGGTCAAGGAGCGCTTGCTGGGCATGGTGCGCGACCAACTGGGGCCGGACTACGACATCGGCGCCCATTTCACACCGCGCTACAATCCGTGGGACCAGCGCCTGTGCCTGGTGCCGGACGCGGATCTCTTCGCCTCGATCAAGGCGGGGACCAGCTCGGTGGTCACCGACCATATCGAGACCTTCACCGAAGACGGCATCCTGCTGAAGTCGGGCAAGACCCTGGAGGCCGACGTCATCGTCACCGCCACGGGCCTGCAGCTGCAGCTGATCGGCGGCATGGAGGTCGTGGTCGACGGCAAGACGGCCCAGCTGTCGGAGTCGATGAGCTACAAGGGCATGATGTTCAGCGACGTGCCGAACCTGGCCTCGGCGTTCGGCTACACCAACGCCAGCTGGACGCTGAAGGCGGACCTGACCTCCGAATATGTCTGCCGCCTGATCAACAGCATGGACCGCGCCGGCGCCGACTATTGCGTGCCGCGCATCGACGGCCAGATGGAGGTTGCGCCGTGGCTGGACTTCTCGTCCGGCTACGTCACCCGCTCCATGGACCAGTTCCCCAAACAGGGCCTGCGCAAGCCGTGGAAGGTGCATCAGAACTACGCCCTGGACCTGGTGGCCCTGCGCTTCGGCAAGGTCGAGGACGGGGTGATGGAATTCGGCAAGAAGACGGGGGCGAAGGCCGCGACCGTGGCGGAAAAAGCGGCGGCATAGTTTCCCTATCGAATTTGATAGGTTGTGAACTCCGGCGCGCCCCCCGACCTTTCTAGGGGAAGGAGATCGCGTATGGCGCAACCGTCCTCGTACCTGGGCTGGAAGATCGACTACGCCAACCCGCCGGGCGAGCCCGCCTATCTGGATCCGGGCTCGATGCACTGGCGGGTGTACAAGAACCCGATCGCCCTGGCGGTCGGGGGCGTGGCCGCCGTGCTGCTGGAGTTCGCCGACGCCCGGATCCGCTCGGGCGTCTGGGACCACTCGACCTACAAGGTTGACCCGATCGGCCGCTCCAAGCGCACCGGCATCGCCGCCATGGTCGGGGTCTATGGCCCGCAGGCCGCCGCGCGGCGGGTGATCCAGGGCGTCACCAACATGCACACGCGCGTGGTGGGCCAGACGCCCGGCGGCGAGGCCTACAAGGCGCTGGACGTCGAACTGCTGGACTGGGTCAGCGCCACGGCCGGCTACGGCTTCCTCAACGCCTACGACCGCTTCGTCGAACCGCTGACGCAGGCCGAGAAGACCCGCTTCTACGAAGAGGCGCACCCGATCGCGCGGCTGTACGGGGTGAAGTACTCGCCCTCCTCCCAGGCCGACTTCATGGCCATGATGGAGAAGCTGGCCCCGCGCTTCGAGCCGCACCCGATCGTCGGGGAGTTCCTGGACATCATCCAGTCGGGCAAGGCCGCGCCCGCCGCGCCGAAGTTCCTGCACAAGGCCCTGGCGCGGGCGTCGGTGTCGCTGCTGCCGCCGATCGTGCGCGAGCGGCTTGGGCTGGGCCCCGAGTACGATCTCTCCACCGTCGACCGCCTGGCCCTGAAGGCCGCCGGCCGGCTGGCCGAAAAGATCCCGGTGAGGAGCTCCCCGCCCAGCCAGGCCAGCCTGCGCCTGGGTCTGCCGTATGATTTCCTGTACCGCGGCCGCGCCGAGCAGAAGCGGCTGCTGGCCGCCTCTACTTCTTCAGGTACTTATCCAGGAAGTCCACGTACGCATCCGACGCCTTGATGCGGTTGTCGCGCTTGAGGAAGCCGTGGCCCTCGTCGGGGAACACCACGTACTCGACCGGCGTGCCGCCCGCCTTGACCTCGGCGACCAGTTCGTCGCTCTCGACCTTGAGCACGCGCGGGTCGTTGGCGCCCTGGATGACCAGCAGCGGCTTCTTGATGTTCTTGGCGTGGAACAACGGCGAGATGGCGCGGTGGCGGACGCCGTCGGTGGCCGGGTCGCCCATCTCGTCATAGAGCGACTCCTTGAACGAGGCCCACCACGGCGGGATCGAGGTCAGGGTCCGCACCCAGTTGGTCACCCCGAAGATGTCGATGCCGGCGTCGAACACGTCCGGCTGGAAGGCCAGGGCCGCGGCGGTCATGTAGCCGCCGTACGAGCCGCCCACCACCGCGATGCCGTCGTCGGCGATCCAGTCCATACCCTGCAGCCAGGCCTTGGAGGCCACGACGTCCTTCAGGTCGACGTCGCCGTGCTTCTTGTCGTCCAGGTGGAAAAAGGTCTTGCCGTAGCCCGACGAGCCCCGGTTGTTGATCGCATAGACCGCGTAGCCGTGGTTCACCAGGTGCTGGACCATGGGGTTGTAGCCCTTGCGGCTCTGGCCGCCGGGACCGCCGTGGACCAGCACGATGGCCGGGACCGGCTTGGCCGCCGAGGCGTCCTTGGGCCGGTACAGCACGCCCGGCACCTCCAGCCCGTCATAGCTCTTGAAGCGCGCTACGCTGGCCTCGACCAGGTCGCTCTCGGCGATGGCCGGGTTCTGGGCCTTGGTCAGGCGCTTGGCCTGGCCGGTCTTGAGGTCGGCCACGAAGATGTCCACCGGCGAGGTGTCAGAGGCTACGGCGACGGCGATGGCGCTTTCGTCGCGATTGAACCGCACCGCGCCGATGTCGCCGTCCGGCAGGCCGGTCAGCTTCACCGCCTGGCCGGTCTTCTGGTCCAGCAAGGTCAGCTGCGTCGACGCATCGGCGTTCAGGGCCGAGACGCGGTAGCGTCCCGACTTGGAGAAGCTGACATCCTGCACGTCCCAGTCGGCCTTGATCAGCGAGGCCTTGGCGCCGCCGGCCAGGGTGTAGGTCCAGGCCTGGTTGAACTCGCCGTGCTCGTCGGTGGCGAAGACCAGCGCCTTACTGTCCGGCGTGAAGCCATAGACATCGTACGAGACATTGCCGGTGTGCGGCGTGATCAGCTTGGGCTCGCCCTTGGCCTTCAGGTCGACCAGATAGAGGTTGCCGTCGGCGCTGGTGCGCGGCTTGGACAGGGCCAGGGTCCCGCCATCCGGCGAGACGCCGCCCAATTCATAGCCCGAGTTCTGGAACACCAGGGTGCGGGCATAGGTCTTGGCGTCATAGGCGTAGACGTCGAAGGTCTTGGCGTCGCGCTCGTTGGTGTAGAGCCAGAACTGGTCGCCCGAGGGGCCCCAGCCCACGAAGCCGGCCTTGACCTTGTCGCCCGGCGTCAGGTCCTTCACCGCCCCGTCCAGGCCGCGCACATAGACGTGGCTCAGCTCGTTGCCGCCGCCGTCGGCGCTGAACAGGATGCGGGCGTCCTTGGGGAACCAGCTGACCGCGAAGGTGGCGTTGGTGTTCGAGGTCGTCAGCGGCGTCGCCGCCCCGCCCGTCACCGGCAGGGCGTAGACGTTATAGACTCCGGTCTGGTCGCCGGAGATCAGCAGGCTCTTGCCGTCCGGCGAAAAGCTGAAGCCCGCGTCGGGCGCGGCCCTATAGCTGGTGGTCTCGTAAAACGCCTTGGCCGAATAGGTCTTCACCTGGGCCAGAGCCGCGGGCGCGACGCCGCCCATCAGCAGCGCCGCGCCCAGCGCGATCGACATCGAACGAAGCTTCATCGCCGTTTCCCCCGGATTGTTGCAGGCGGCGAGCTTAACCCCTGGCGGTCGACTGGCAACCGCTCAACCGGAGACCATAAAATCCGATCATCCCCGCGAAAGCGGGACCCAAGCTGAGCGAACGGTATCCCACACTCCAAAATCCGCCTTCCTAGGCCTTGTGCCTAGGACCCATGGCGCGGCTTGGCGTGGCGTTTCTGGATTGCCCCCGTCCAGGTGGACAAGAGCCTGCCCGATCAGCTGTTTCTGAACGATGGGTCCTGGGCACAAGGCCCAGGAAGGCAGGTTTTGGTGGAGCGGTGTGGGGTTCAGTCCTCGTCGTCGAAGCCTTCGTCATCGACCTCAGGCGCCACAGCCTTCTCCACCTTCGGCGCCTTGCGTTTCACGAACCGCAGGGCCGTGTAACTCGACGAAAACGCACACACCTTGGTGTCCACAAAGCCGAGGCCCCGCACGGCCTCCAGGATCTCGACGTCCTTCAGCGGCGCGCCCTTGCCTTTCTGGGCCACGATCCAGATCGCGCCCTTGGGCCCCAACGCGCCTTCCCAATCCTCGATGCGGTCGAAGTCGGCCAGGTCCTCGACGCCCAGGAACAGGAGGTCGACGTCTTCCTCGGCCTCGCCCAGTTCGATGCGGGTCTCCAACTCGGCGATGAAGGCCTCGTCCTCGACGCCGTCGACCACCACGGTCATGCCCGGCTTCACGCCCAGCTTGTCCAGGCGCGAGGGCGGGTTCCAGATGGCGTGCAGCCACTTCTCGGCCTGGCCGGCGTCCAGCGTGAAGCGGGTGCCGTCGCTCAGGACCAGGTCATCGCCCTCGGTGCGGATATTGCGCAGCGCGTGGCCCTGGTAGATGCCGCGCACCGCCCCGCGGAAGATCAGCTTGGGCGGCTCCCACAGGAGCTTGCCCTCGCTCTCGCCGTCGGACAGCTGGCCCCAGACGCCGCTCGCTTCCTTGCCCATGCTTACTTGCCTTTGAACTCGGGCTGACGCTTCTCGAGGATCGCGTCGACGCCTTCCATGTGGTCTTCGGTGTGGTGAGCGATGGCCTGGGCGGCTGCGCTCATCTCCATCAGGGTGTCGTAGCTGGCGGTCTGGCCGTGCTTGAGCAGGCTCTTGGCCATGCGCAGGGCGTGCGGCGGCTGCTGAGCGATCCGCGTCGCCAGGGCCATGGCCTCGTCCATCAGCGTATCGGCCGAGACGGCGCGGCTGATCAGCCCCCACTCGGCCGCCTTGGCCGCATCGATGACGTCGCCGGTAAAGAGCAGTTCGGCCGCTCGGCTCATGCCCACGGTGCGCGGCATCAGCCAGGCGCCGCCGTCGCCGGGGATCAAGCCGAGCTTCAGGAAGGTGACGCCGAACTTGGCCGTGTCGGCGGCGATCCGGATGTCGGTCATGCAGGCCACATCGCAGCCCAGGCCGATCGCCGCCCCGTTCACCGCCGCGATCGACGGGACCTCCAGGCCATAGATGGCCCGGACGATGCGGTGGATGTTCTTGCGGTAGCCGTCGCGCACGGCCACGCCGTTGCCGCCGAACGCGCCCTCGCGGGCCTTCATCGCCTTGACGTCGCCGCCGGCCGAGAAGGCCTTGCCCGCGCCGGTCAGGATCACGCAGCGGATGTCCTGGTCGTCGTTGATCGCCTCGCAGGCCGCCGCGACCTGGTCGCCGTCGCCCGGCGCGCCCAGGGCGTTCATCGCCTCGGGGCGGTTCAGGGTCAGAATGGCGACGTGGCCGCGCTTTTCGGTGAGGATCAGGGACAAGGTGGACGCTCCTGCTGTGCTTTTCTGATTTTCCCCTTCCATAGACGGGTTTGCCGCCGCCGTGCAGCCTGACGCGACGAGACGACCGGTGCGATCACGCCGATCACGAAAACGCGATTGGCGTGGCGGCTCGACCCGACATTGAAATGGCTTCTGGGACGAGGACGAGGCTGCGGCGAATGACCGAGCACGCGAAGGCCCGACACGTGTTGATTATCGAGGATGAAATCCTCGTCGCGTTCGAGGTCGAAGCTCTTCTGGCGGAGATGGGCTTCACGAGTTTCGATATAGCCGACAGCGCGGCTGACGCGCTGACCCTGGCGATCGCCAATCCCCCCGACCTGATCACCGCCGACTACCGCATCGTGGGCGGCACCGGACTCGAGGCCGTCGAGGCCATCGAGAGCCGGCTGGGGCGCATCCCCGTGGTCTATGTCACCGGCAACGCCGACCAGCTGCGCGGGCGCGTACAGCCGATCGTCGACAAGCCGATCTCGCCGCGCGTGCTGGCCGAAGCGTGCGCCCGGGCTTCGACCACCTAGAGGTTGCGTCGTCCGCATCGCCGATCCCAAGACCCTGATGCTGCCCGACCGGCGCGGCAACAACCGCACCGACAGCCTGCGCAACATCGTCCACGACCCGCGCGTGGCGCTGCTGTTTCTGATCCCCGGCTCGGGTGCCACCCGCCGACCGCGCCGATCACGCGCCGAACGCTAACTCTCCTCGATCTGGCGCTCGTCCTCGCGGCTGATCGAGACTTCCTCGAAATCCCGCTCCTCCTGCAGGATCAGGAAGGCGTCGGCGCCGCCGCCGCCCGACAACCGCAGCTCCTCCAACCGCAGGCGCTGGCCGTGGATGGCCTTGAGGCCGATGGTGCGGCGCGCCTCCAGCGGGCCGGTCGCGGGCGGGACGCCGATGGGCACGGCGGCGAAACGATAGCGCCAGTGGTCGACGGCCTCGCCGGTGCGGCCGTCCAGCACCCGCAGGGCCGCGCCGGCCAGGTCGGCGCGCAGGCGCACCAGCTCCTCGCCCAGGGCGTCCTCGCGGTCCAAGCCCATCAGGCGGATCAGCGGCGTCAGGGTCAGGCCTTGCAGCACCAGGGTGGCCAGCACCACGGCGAAGGCGGTCAGCACGACCAGGTCGCGCTGCGGGAAGTTGGCCGGCAGGGCGAAGGCCGTCGCCAGGGTGACCAGGCCCCGCATGCCGCACCAGCCGACCAGCACGCCTTGCTTGAGGCTGGCGGCCGGATAGCCGCCGCGCAGGCTGTGGAACGTCTGGGCCAGACGGATGTAGACCAGCACCCAGACCATCCGCACGACGATCAGGCAGGCGACCACCGCCAAAGCGAAGATCGCCGCTTCCATCAGCCGGCCGCGATCCATGGCCGTGACGATGGTGCGCGCCTGGAACCCCATCAGCAGAAAGGCGACCACGTTCAGCAGGAACACCGCCGAGGTCCAGACGGCGAAGCTGTGGATGCGCATGCGCGGCGGGGTGCGCATGGCGGCCGTGCTGGCCACGGTCATGGCGAAGGCCACCAGGCACAGCACCGGCGACACGCCCAGCCGCTCGGCCAGCACCCAGCAGCCGAAGGCGACGACGAACTCCATGACGTTGCCGCCCAGGGTGCCGGTGACGAACGGACTGAGGAACCGCAGCACCCGCGCCAGCAGCATGCCCAGGATGATCCCGCCCGGCGCGGCCAGAGAGAGCTTCACGCCCAGGGCCGGATCGATGCCGCCCTTGGCCTGGAAGGCCAGGGCCGCCGAAAACAGCAAGAGGGCCGAGGCGTCGTTCAGCAGGCTCTCGCCCTTCAGCACCGCGATCGAGCCGCGCGGCATCCGCACGCTGCTGAGCACGGCAGTGGCGGCCGCGGCGTCCGGCGGGGCGACGATCGCGCCCAGGGCGACGGCGGCGGCGATCGGCAGCCCGGCCATGACCACGCCCAGCCAGGCCACCGCCCCGGCGCTCAAGCCCACGGCCACCACGACCAGGGCGAACAGCGGCCGCCACAGCCCGCGGATATCGGCCATCGGGAAATCGAAGGCCGCGTCCACCAGGGCCGGGGCCAGGAACAGGGCCAGGGCGGTATGCGGCTCGATCGAGATGTTCGGCGCGCCGGGGACCAGGGCCAGGCACACCCCGGCGGCGGCCAGCATGGTCGGATATGGCGCCTTGATGCGTCGCGAGACCTGCAGCAACAGGACCGCGATGCCCACCAGGGCCAGCAGGCTCTCGAAGAAACTCACGCGGCGGGCTCCGAACGGTCAGGCATCGTAGCGGAACCCCTCGACATTCTCGTCGGCGACCGGCGCCTCCAGGCTCTTGCCGACGGCCATCCTGGACAAACGCACGTCGCCCACCGGCAGCGTAGGCTCGCCCTTGATGCGGCAGACGAACAGAGCAGGTCGGTGTCGACGCTCGGCACCCCGCCGACGATGTTGCGGACATGGTCGCCGCGCCGCTCGTTGGTCTTCACGAACAGCCGGTTGTGGATCGGCGCGGCCCGGCCGTCCGCGCCCTTGCCGTCGCCGGTCATGCCGCGTCGCGTCAGGTCACCGACCATCGATCTCTCCGACTCTTTCCCGTCAGGACAACCGATCGACGGCCGAATACCAAGACAAAAGCGGCCCCGGGGTCTCCCCCGGGGCCGCTCGGAAACACAACAGTCCCCCTGCAGGGCCGCTTTTAGTCGTCGCGATGGACGCGCTCGCGGCGCTCGTGCCGTTCCTGGGCTTCGACGCTCATGGTCGCCGTGGGGCGAGCATCCAGTCGAGCCAGGCCGATGGGCTCGCCCGTCTCCTCGCAATAGCCGTAGGAGCCGTCCTCGACTCGGCGCAGGGCCTGGTCGATCTTGGAGATCAGCTTCCGTTGACGATCGCGGGTACGGAGCTCAAGAGCCCGATCGGTTTCCGAGGACGCGCGATCTGCGAGATCGGCGTGGTTCTCGGTTTCTTTCTGGAGATGAGTGACCGTCTCGCGAGATTCGCGAAGGATCTCTTCTTTCCATGCCAGCAGCTTCTGCTTGAAATACTCAAGCTGCCGTTCGTTCATAAAAGGCTCGTCCTCGGAAGGACGGTAACCAGACTTCTCAACAAGAACAGTGGCCGTTTGCATCAACGCCTCACGCCCCAATGAACTCAGCCCTTAAGGGCTGCGTGCTTATAGCAAAAGGTGAGCCGCGTTCAATGAACCTCGCGTGAGCGGCGCGTTCAGGTCGCGCCCCCCGCTCGCGAAGGCCATTTCCACGGCGCGGACGGGTGTGAAACGCGCGAGAAAGCCAAGCGTGGCAGGGAAAAACCGCTTTCAGGTTCCCTGCCCTCCGCATGTCAGTGGCCCGCCTGCAGCTTGGCCAGTTCGACGGCGGCGCGCGTCTCGATCTCGTTGAGGACCCCTTCAAGCTTGGGGTCGTCGGTGTTCTCGCGCTGCTCGCGAATGGCGCGGGTCAGGCGGTCCAGGGTGCTGGGCGAGATGTCGCCGTCGATCAGGGCGATCCGGACCTCGCCCAGGATGTCCAGGATCTGGTCGGCGCGGCGCACCGCGCGCTTCTTGCGCTCCAGGGGGCTGCCGACGGCGCCCGTCTCCTGCAGCGCCAGGAGAGCGTCGACCGAGCCTACGCCGGTCAGGCCGCCCACGGACGTGGCGCCAACCGCGCCGGCCGGGGCCGCGCTCACGGACGGCAGGGAAAAGCCCGTCGATCCGCCGGCGGGCTTGGCCCGCGACGCGCCAGTCGACGAGACGCCCCCCGTGCTAGAAACCTTCATCCGACCGCTCCAAAAAGCTCGTGCGCGCGAGTCACTCTTCTCATCGCACGAAACATAGTGCGTCCGCGCGCTTGAAGTATGGTTAATGCCGGGCAGATTCTGCCGCCGGGCGCCGGGCGAACCACCGCCAAATCCGGAATCCCTTGAGTCACAAGGCCTTCAAAGTGGCCCGCTTCTGGCAAGAGGCGGCGTGGGGATCGTCCCCCGCAACGGAATTGCCATGTCGCGTTCATTCTTTCGCACCGTCTTGACCGCCCTCGCCCTCGCCTCGGCCTTCGTCGCCGCGCCGGCGATCGGCAAGTCGCGGATCAAGGACATCGTCGCCTTCGAAGGCGTGCGCGACAACCAGCTGGTCGGCTACGGCATGGTCGTGGGCCTGAGCGGCACGGGCGACAGCCTGCGCAACGCGCCGATGACCAAGCAGAGCCTGGAGGCGATGCTGGAGCGCCAGGGCGTCAACGTCCGCAACGCGAACCTGAACACCAAGAACACCGCCACGGTCATGGTCACGGCCAACCTGCCGCCGTTCTCGGCCGCCGGCGCCAAGCTGGACGTCACGGTCTCGGCCCTGGGCGACGCCAAGAGCCTCCTGGGCGGCACCCTGATCGTCACCAGCCTGCAGGGCGCGGACGGTCAGACCTACGCCGTCGCCCAGGGCACGGTGCAGACCGGCTCGGTCTCGGCCAGCGGCGCCTCGGGCAGCTCGGTCACCAAGGGCGTGCCGACGGCCGGCCGCATCGCCGGCGGCGGCATCATCGAGCGCGAGACCGGCTTCCAGATGGTCAATATGGACATCATGCGCCTGACGCTGCGCAATCCGGACTTCACCACCGCCCGCCGCATCGCCGACGCCATCAACGCCAAGTTCCCGGGCTGCGCCCAGGCCCAGAACCCGACGATCATCGCCACCCGCGCCCCTGCCGGCACGGACATGATCACCTTCATGACCAACATCGAGAACCTGGAAGTCGAGCCCGACGGCCCGGCCAAGGTGGTGATCGACGAAGTGGCCGGCGTCATCGTCATGGGCGACGACGTCCGCATCAGCCAAGTGGCCATCGCCCAAGGCAACCTGACCATCTCGGTCCAGGAAAACCCCGCCGTCAGCCAGCCGGCTCCGTTCAGCCAGGGCCAGACCGCCGTCGTCCCGCAGTCGACCGTCAGTGTCGACGAGGAGAAGGGCAAGAAGCTGATCACCCTGGGCGGCTCCCCCTCGCTGAAGGGCCTGGTCGGCGGCCTGAACGCCCTGGGCGTCACGCCCCGCGACATGATCTCGATCCTGCAGGCCGTGAAGGCCGCGGGCGCCCTGCAAGCCGACATCGAGGTGATGTGATGAGCGCGTTCGACACGATCTCCACCTTCGTCCCGCAGTTCGGCGCGGCCGCCGCCACGGTCAAGACGGCCGCCAAGGCGGTGCAGTCCGCCGGCGCGGCTGTCCAGAACGCGGTCGAAGACACGACCAAGGACGCCGCCGCCCGCAAGAAGATCGCCGAGACGGCCAAGACCTTCGAGGCCTCGTTCCTGTCGGTGATGATGCAGCAGATGTTCGAGGGCGTGAAAACCTCGGAACCCTTCGGCGGCGGCAACGGCGAAGAGATGTTCAAGTCGATGATGACGGACGCGATGTCCAAGGAAGTCACCAAGGCCGGCGGCGTCGGCCTCTCCTCCGTCATTCAGCGCGAGATGCTGAAGATGCAGGGTCTGAAGGAGCACTAAAGCCATGGCCATCGCCGCCGTCGACGCCGACGATCGCGTCCATCAGCTGACCCTGCTGACCGAACGCCTGACCGACCTGATCGCCAAGGAGGCCACGGCCTTCGAAAACCACCGCCCGCACGAGGCGGCGCAGTACGTCGAGGAGACGGCGAAGCTCGCCAATGTCTATCGGCACGAGTCCATGCGGGTCCGCCACAACGTCGCCTTGGTCGAGGCCGCGCGGCCCGAACTGCGCCAGCGCCTGCTGCGCGCCACCGAGGCCTTCGACGCGGTTCTGGCTCGCCAGGCCCGCGCCGTGAACGCGGCCAAGACCGTGACCGAGGGCTTGGTCCATGCCGTCGCCTCGGAAATCGCCAGCCAGCGCGCCGCCCCGGCCACCACCTACGGCGCCGGCGGCATGGTCAACGACCGCCCGGCCATGGGCTCGGCGATCACGCTGAACCGCAAGGCCTAGATCAGCTTGAAGACGGCGGCGGCCCTGGCCGCCCCGTCCGGATCCCCGAAGTCCGCCACCGGATACTCGGCCACCGCCGCCAGCCGCTCGGTCGGCAGGGGCGCGCGGAAGGGATCGCCGATCAGCACCGCGATCCCGGCCGCCACGCAGCGCCGCAGGAAGGCCTCGGCCCGCGTCGCCAGGTCCGGGTCGTAGAAGAGATCCCCCGCCAGCATCAGGTCGATATTAGGCGGATCGCCGTCCAGCAGGTCGGCCTGCTCCGCCACGATCGTCACGCCGTTGGCGGCGGCGTTCAGGCGCGCGGCCGTGACCGCGTAGGGGTCGATATCGACCGCCCTCACCTCTTCCGCGCCGGCCAAGGCGGCGGCGATGGCGACTAGGCCCGAACCCGCGCCCAGGTCCAGCACACGCTGGCCGGCGACGATCTCAGGACGATCTAAGACATGCCGCGCCAGGGCCAGCCCTCCGCCCCACGGCCGCGCCCAATAGGGCGAGCCGAAGTCCGGATCGGCGTCGGCCAGGCGCGTCAGCCCGCTGCTGGGTCCCGCGCGGTGCAGGCGGATCTCCGGCACGCCGGGGACGGGCTCGAGCGGCAGGCGCTGCTGGATGAAGGTTTCGAGAGTCACCGTCGGACTTTAAGAGCCTGGTGGGCGTCGCCGATCAACCGTTTCTTGCGCCGGTGCAGACTGGCGCCGAGGGTGATGCTCCGTTCAATGCCGATCGCCTCCAGGAAGTCGGGATCGTGGCTGACGACCAGCAGCGCCCCGTCGTAACCCGACAGCGCCGCCTCGACGGCCTCGATGGAGGCCAGGTCCAGATGGTTGGTCGGCTCGTCCAGGATCAGCAGCTGCGGCGGCTGGGCCGCGCACAGCACGCAGGCCAGGGCCGCCCGCAGGCGCTCGCCGCCGCTCAGCGCGCCGGCTGCCTGGTGCGCGGCGGTGTTGCGGAACAGGAACCGGGCCAGGGCCGCATGGGCGTCGTTCCGGGTCGCGGCCGGGTTCAGGCGACGGAAGTTCTCCAGGATGGTCTGGTTGTCGGCTAGCAGCGCCGCCCGCTGGTCCAGCAGGGCGACGGGCACGGAGAGCTTCACCACGCCCGCCGTCGGCAACAGGTCGCCCGTCGCCAGGCGGATCAGGGTGGTCTTACCCGTCCCGTTCGGCCCCGCCACCGCCACGCGCGCGGGTCCCGCGAGCCGGAACGACAGATCCCGGATCACCGCCGTCCCGTCCGACCAGGCGAAGGAGACGTCCTCGAACGTCAGCACCGTCCGCCCCTCCGCCAGGCCCGACGACGGCAGGTCGAAGCCCAGGGTGCGAGCACGCTCGACACGGGTCTCCGCCGACGCCTTGGCCTCCGCCGCCTGGGTCGCCAGCTTCTCGGCCAGCTTGCCCTCGCGCGCGCCGCTGTTCTCGGCCCGCTCGGCCATCGCGCCCAGGACGATCTTGGGCGTGCCGCCGCGATCGGCGAACTTGCGGCCCGCGGCGTCGCGGCGGTCCTTGCGTTCGCGGGCGACCTGGGCCTCGCGGGCGACGCGGCGGATCTCCTTCTCGGCGTGATCCAGGTCGCGCTGGGCCGCCTGCGCCTCCTCGGCCTTGCGCTCGGCATAGAGGTCCCAGCCCCCGCCGTACGAGCGCGCGCCCAGGGACGACAGCTCGACGATCCGGTCCATGCCGCGCAGCAAGGAACGGTCGTGGCTGACCACCACCGCCCCGCCCTTCCAGCGGGCCAGCACCTTGGCCACGATCGCCTTGGCCTCGGCGTCCAGGTTGTTGGTCGGCTCGTCCAGCAGCAGTACGTCGGGCCGCGTGATCAGCAGCCGCGCCAGCCCCGCCCGCGTCGCCTGGCCGCCTGAAAGCGCCGCCGCCGGCCGTTCGACGGCGAGGCCCGAGAGGCCCACATCCGCCAGCGCCTGGTCCAACCGCGCGGGCAGCGCCCAGTCGACCTCAGAGAGATCGGTCTCGTCGCCCTCTCCGCGCCCGATGCGCGACAGGCGATCCCAGTCCGGGCCGACGCCGAGCAGGTCAACGAGCCGCGCCTCGGAGACGTCGGGCGTCTGCTCCAGGGTCGCGACCGTCCCCGCCCGCGCCACGGCCCCGGCCAAGGGCGGACGCGCGCCCGCGATCAGCGCCAGCAAGGTCGACTTGCCCGCGCCGTTGCGCCCGACGAGACCGATACGCTCGGCCCCGATGGACAGGTTCAGATTTTCGAAAAGCAGCCGGCCGTCAGGCGTGGCGGCGGAAACGGCGTCCAGGGTGACGAAGGACATGCGAACCCACGGTCAGGGAAACGGGAAGGACGAAGCGGTCTTCCGTCTTGCTGATCATGGGATCCTCCATCGGATACGAGGGGGTGGTGTTTACGCCTGGGTGCGTAACTTCACAAGCTGCGCCTGGTCCTCGTTTCGACTCCTAGGACGGCGCCATGGTGCGCAGGACCCAGACCAGCGAACCGATGCCGCCGCAGAACACCATCATGTCGATGATGATCGACCGCGGCTTGGGCGCCTTCAACGCATCGAACGCGTCGTGCTTGGCTTCCTGCTTGTCGCTTTCGGCGGCCTTCTTGGCCATGGCTCGGTCCTTCTGACGTCGAGCCCCCGCCCGACCGTGGCGGTTTAACCATGCGTGGACTGAAGAACCCGCTTCCAAACAGGGTTTAGGGAATCCGAATAGCCAAGGTCAGGGACAGGCGCCCCGGCGCACCAGCGGCGGGCCAGAAGGGTTGGCGTTGCGCATCCGGCCGACAACCCGGCACAGGTCGCGGCGGTTGCGCCTGTCGTCGTCGGCTGTGGGCCGCTTTCGCGGGCCGGAGAACTCGTACGCCTCCCACTTCCGCTCGTCGATCGGGCCGATGAAGTTGGGCGACGGGCGCTTGTCGGGCCTCTTGCCCCAGGCGTCGTAGCAGGCCTCCTTCTGCTCGGGCGTCATGTGCTCGCTGGTCTGCCCCAAGCAGGCGCGCCTGAAGCGGCCGACGCCCATGGAAGGATTGCCCTCCAGCAGCCGCCAGCGGTCAACAGCCTTGGGATCGACCTTCCACTCGGGATCCACCACAGCCGGCGCGGGCGGCGCTTCCGGCGCGACGGTCGCTGGAGCGCTCTCGTTTTCGGAGGTGGTCGCTCGTGTCGGCGCGGCCGTCGCCGCCGAGCGCGCCCCGGCCGGGGCCTGCCGCTGCGGCGCGGTCCGCCGTTGCGGCCGCTCCAGGTCCAGGACAATCACCGGCTGTTCGCCGATCAGCGGCGGCGGTTCCTCGATCAGCACCAGCGCGCCCAGCACCAGGCCGTTGATCAGCACCCCGCCCGAGACAGCCAGCCATCGCCTGGTCCACGCGTCCAGCCGCATCCCCGCCACCTCTAGTTAAGCTGGGAGCGGACGACGCGCGCCGATGGCGCCGCTTTCGAGGCGCTCCGGCGCCCTATTGGCGGCGCCGCTGCTGACAGTGGCTGTCAGCAGAAACACTCCCTCACGCGCGCGACATTTGTTCACACCTTGTTCTTGTGTTAATTCGCGCGTCGAGCCCTACATATAGCCGCTGCGCCGCGACCAATGTCGTGGCCCAACGTTCCGGAAAACATGGCTGAGCAACTGAACTTCATCCGCGTTCGCGGCGCTCGTGAGCACAATCTGAAGGATGTCAGCGTCGACATCCCGCGTGGCGAGCTGGTCGTGCTGACCGGCCTGTCGGGCTCGGGCAAGTCGTCCCTGGCCTTCGACACGATCTATGCCGAGGGCCAGCGCCGCTACGTGGAGAGCCTGTCGGCCTATGCCCGTCAGTTCCTGGAGCTGATGAGCAAGCCCGACGTCGACCTGATCGAGGGCCTGTCGCCCGCGATCTCGATCGAGCAGAAGACCACCAGCCGCAACCCGCGCTCGACCGTCGGCACGGTGACCGAGATCCACGACTATATGCGCCTGCTGTGGGCGCGGGTCGGGGTGCCGTATTCGCCCGCCACCGGCCTGCCGATCGAGAGCCAGACCATCAGCCAGATGGTCGACAAGATCACCGCCCTGCCCGAAGGCACGCGTCTCTACCTGCTGGCCCCCGTCGTTCGCGACCGCAAGGGCGAGTACAAGAAGGAGATCGCCGAGTGGCAGAAGGCCGGCTTCCAGCGGCTGAAGATCGACGGCGAATACTACCCGATCGAGGACGCCCCGGCCCTCGACAAGAAATTCAAGCACGACATCGACGTGGTCGTGGACCGCGTGGTGACCAAGCCCGATATGGAGCAGCGCCTGGCCGACTCCATCGAGCAGGCCCTGCGCCTGGCCGACGGCCTGGCGGTCGCCGAGTTCGCGAACATCGAAGAGGGCGAGAAGGAGCCGCGCCGAATCCTGTTCTCGGAACGCTTCGCCTGCCCGGTCAGCGGCTTCACGATCGCCGAGATCGAGCCGCGCCTGTTCTCGTTCAACAACCCGGCGGGCGCCTGCCCGGTCTGCGACGGCCTGGGCGCCAAGCTGGCCTTCGACGCCGACCTGGTGGTGCCGGACAAGGACAAGAGCCTGCACAAGGGCGCCGTCGCCCCGTGGGCCAAGGGTCCCTCGCCGCTCTACACCCAGACCCTGCAGGCCCTGGCGCGCCACTACGGCTTCTCGATGGACGAGCCCTGGCACAAGCTGTCGGCCGACGCCCGCGAGGTGGTGCTGCAAGGCTCCAAGGGCGTGAAGATCAAGTTCACCTACGACGACAACGCCCGGAAGTACGAGGTCGAAAAGCCCTTCGAGGGCGTGCTGCCGAACCTGGAGCGCCGCTGGCGCGAGACCGACAGCTCGTGGGTGCGTGAAGAGTTGGGCCGCTACCAGTCCGACACCCCGTGCGAGACCTGCCACGGCAAGCGCCTGAAGCCCGAAGCCCTGGCGGTGAAGATCGACGCCATGGACATCGCCGAGGTCTCGGGCCTGGCCATCCGTCCGGCCCGCGACTGGTTCGCCGGCCTGGAAGGCAAGCTGACCGACAAGCAGATGGAGATCGCCCGGCGGATCCTGAAGGAGATCAATGATCGCCTGCGGTTCCTGGTCGATGTCGGCCTCGACTACCTCAACCTGTCGCGCGGTTCGGGCACCCTGTCGGGCGGCGAGAGCCAGCGCATCCGCCTGGCCAGCCAGATCGGCTCGGGCCTGACGGGCGTGCTGTACGTGCTGGACGAGCCGTCGATCGGCCTGCACCAGCGCGACAACACCCGCCTGCTGACCTCGCTGCAGGGCCTGCGCGACCTGGGCAATTCGGTTCTGGTGGTCGAGCACGACGAGGAAGCCATCCTCACCGCCGACTACGTGATCGACATGGGCCCGGCCGCCGGCGTCCACGGCGGCGAGATCGTCGCCGAGGGCAAGCCTGCCGAGATCATGGCCAATCCCAAGAGCATCACCGGCATGTACCTGACCGGCGCGCGCGAGATCGAGGTGCCCGAACAGCGCCGGCCGATCAGCAAGAAGAAGGTGCTGAAGGTCATCGGCGCCACCGGCAACAACCTCAAGAACGTCACGGCCGAGATCCCGGTCGGGACCTTCACCTGCATCACCGGCGTGTCGGGCGGCGGCAAGTCGACCTTCACGATCGAGACCCTGTACAAGGCCGCCGCCCGCCGCCTGAACAACGCCAGCGACGCCCCCGCCCCGCACGAGCGGATCGAGGGCCTGGAGCAGTTCGACAAGGTCATCGACATCGACCAGTCGCCGATCGGCCGCACCCCGCGCTCGAACCCGGCGACCTATACCGGCGCCTTCGGGCCGATCCGCGACTGGTTCGCCGGCCTGCCGGAAAGCAAGGCGCGCGGCTATGGCCCCGGTCGCTTCAGCTTCAACGTCAAGGGCGGCCGCTGCGAGGCCTGCCAGGGCGACGGCGTCATCAAGATCGAGATGCACTTCCTGCCCGACGTCTACGTCACCTGCGATATCTGCAAGGGCAAGCGCTACAACCGCGAGACCCTGGACGTGCTGTTCAAGGGCAAGACGATCGCCGACGTCCTGGACATGACCGTCGAGGAGGCCGCCGACTTCTTCAAGGCCGTGCCGCCGATCCGCGACAAGATGGAGACCCTCAAGCGCGTGGGCCTCAGCTACATCAAGGTCGGCCAGCAGGCCACGACCCTGTCGGGCGGCGAGGCGCAGCGGGTGAAGCTGTCCAAGGAGCTGTCGCGCCGGGCCACCGGCCGGACGCTGTACATCCTGGACGAGCCGACCACCGGCCTGCACTTCGAGGACACCAAGAAGCTGCTGGAGGTGCTGCACGAGTTGGCCGATCAGGGCAACACCGTGGTGGTCATCGAGCATAACCTGGACGTGGTGAAGACCGCCGACTGGCTGATCGACTTCGGCCCCGAGGGCGGCGACGGCGGCGGCCAGATCGTCGCGACGGGCTCGCCACAGGACGTGGCCAAGGTCGAGACCAGCTGGACCGGCCGCTACCTGAAGGAGTTGCTGGATCGCCACGAAGAGCGCCGCAAGGCGCGGGTGGCGGAGCTGAAGAAGGCTAAGCGGGCCTAAGACCGCGGGACCGAAACCTCGCCCTTCGACAAGCTCAGGGTGAGGTTTCTATTTCAACGCCAGCAGTAGTCCTCATCCTGAGCTTGTCGAAGGGCGAGGGCGGGCCCGCTGCCTACCAGCCGCTGCTGCTGCTCTCCGCCGCCACCCCGCTCTCGCGCTCCTTGAGTTCGCGATAGATGCTGGGAGCCGGGCCGAAGACGATCAGGGTGGTCAGCACCTGGATCAGGCCCGAGAACAGCGCCTGGACGATGCCCGCGGGCGTGAAATAGGCCTGCAGCGAGCTGGTGTCGGCGCGCATCATCTTGCCGGTGGCGGCGAAGTCGCCCGACGCGATCAGGCCGATGGCCGAGACGATCGTCCAGATCAGCAGCACCACGATCACGCTCATCACCCCCGCCAGCAGATAGGCGCCCAGCAGCGGCCAGAAAAGGCCCTCGGTCTTCGGCATCGCGCGGAACAAGGTGACCTTGCCCTCGTCGAAGGTCACCGACGAGGCGAAGGACAGGCGCACGGCTAGCCAGACCATACCGCACATCGAACCGACGATGCACAGCAGCGCCAGGAACGCCCCCGTCGGACCGCCCAGCGCGCCCAGGAAGCCACCGACCGCCGAGCCCAGGAACATCACGCCAATCAGCACCAGGCACAGCAGCAGCCACACGGCGGCCTGGCGCAGCTCGGCCGCGCCGATACGCAGATAAGCAAAGCGGCTGTCGTCATGGCGCAGCACCACGCGGTTCAGAGTGGCGAAGATGACGCCGTTCAGCAGCAGGCTGTAGGGCAGCGACCACAGCGCCAGCGGCGCCAGGTCCGACATCAGGCGGGCCATCTCGCTAAGGTCCGGCGTGTTGTTCTCGGAGGTGTAGCTGATGAAGGCTTCCAGCTGCGGGCCGAAGAACAAAATGGCCAGCACGTTGGAGACGATCGACAGCACCGTCATGGCGCCCGCCCAGATCCCGACGGTCTTCAGGTTCTCCCGCACCAGGCGGAAACCGGAGAAGGCCGCGTCGGAGGCGGAGAACTTGGACATGTCGGGCTCTTGTGGATCGCGTGCAGAGCGACAGCCCTAACAAGGTTCGCGCCCCTTCGACAGTGCCGAACGCGGCTTTATTCGCCGGGGTTGCGGTGAGACAGACAGAGCCTCTAACATCCGTTTGAAAGACGGTCGTCAGCGCCGCCCGGGAGGAACACCATGAAGCTCTATGGCGAGGCCATGCCGGCCCCCAATCCGCGCCGTGTGCGGATCTTCCTGGCCGAGAAGGGCATCGAAGTGCCCGAGATCTCGATCGGCATGCGCCAGGGCGGCCACCGCAGCCCTGAGCATCTGGCGCGCAACAGCCTGGGCCAGGTGCCGACCCTGGAGCTGGAGGACGGCACGACGATCAGTGAGACGGTCGCCATCTGCCGTTATTTCGAAGTGCTGCATCCCTCCCCGCCGCTGTTCGGGATCACGGCGCTGGAGCAGGCCCAGGTCGAGATGTGGATCCGGCGGGCCGAGTTCCGGCTGATGGTCCCGGTCGGCATGTTCTGGCGCCACGCCCATCCGCTGACGGCGCGCCTGCTCAAGCAGAACGTCGAGTTCGGAGAATCCAACCGCGAGGTGGTCGAACGCGCCCAGCTGTGGCTGGACAAGGAGCTGGCCGATGGTCGCCCCTACCTGACGGGCGAGACCTATACGATGGCCGACATCACCGGGCAGACCACCCTGGACTTCGCCGACTTCACCGGCCTGCACACGCCGGCCGAGGCCAAGCATGTCATCGCCTGGCGCGAACGGATGGCGGCGAGGCCGAGCGCCAGTGCGTGATCCTCGTCCTTCGACAAGCTCAGGATGAGGATCATTGCTGAGCTCGAAGTAGAAACCCCATCCTGGGCCTGTCGAAGGACGAGGTTTTGGCCCCTCAGTCATGCAGCCCCGCGTCGATCTCGTCCTGGTTCAGCTGGGCGAAGGCCTTGGCCGGGGCGGCCACCAGGATCACGGTCTGCAGGGTCAGGAACACCGGGGCCAGCAGCAGGTTGGCCAGCAGCACCAGGATCAGGCGCGGGTGGCTGGCGACCACGCCGCCGCCGCTCAAGGGGTCGACGCCGCCACCGACCACATTGCCGATAATGCTGGAGACCGTCGTCCCGATCAGCGAGACCAGCGCCGCCAGGATGATGGCCAGCACATACATGCCCAAGAGGCGCAGGAACTGGCCGTGGGTCTGGACCCAGGCCTCGCGGATGTCGATGTGATGGTGCGAGAAGGCGTGCGGGCCCAGCAACGACAGGCGCACGGCCACCCATAGGGACAGACCGATCACGGCCAGCGCGCCCAGGGTGGCGAACCAGCCGGCCGCCGCGCCCGACAGCAGCGACGCGCCCAGCACCACCGCGCCGGACGGGATCACCGTCACGCCCAGGGCCGCGGCCCAGGTGATCAGCGAGACCACCAGCAGCTGCAACTCCTCCCTGCCCAGGCGCAGATAGGCGTAGCGATTGTTCTGAGGCTCGATCACCGAGCGGATGATCGCCGCCTGCAACACCGAGGCCAGGGCCAGGGCCACGGCGATCAGCAGCACCATCACCCCACCCAGATGGGTGATCAGGTCCAGGATCTCGCGCGGGTCGGCCGAGCCGGCGCGACCGGCCAAGGCCGCGCGGCCCTCATCGCCCAGCACGATCTTGGCGAACAGGCCCAGGATCGGCAGCATGACCAGCGAGAAGGTCGCCCAGGCCAGCACCGGCAGCGGCTTGCGCCGCATGGTGCGAAGGCCCTCGAGGGCGGCGTCGACGGGGCGGACGGACATCTAGGCTTCCTGCGAGACCGCGTGGCGGCGGTAGAAGTGGGCCAGCGCGCCGGTCCAGGCCGGCATGGCGTAGAAATAGGTGCACAGCGCCAGCACCGCAGCGGCAGCCGGGCCTTGCGGCGCGAGGCTCAACGCGGCGCTAACGACCATCACCGGCACGGCGACGGCCAGGCCGACGACCAGCAGGGTCGGCACATGGCCGCGAGTCAGCGGAAAAGCGCTCAGCACCCGCACGCCCGACTGCTCGACCGTGGCGGGCGCCGACAGCGACAGGCGCAGGCCCAGCCACACCAGGATCGCCAGGCTGCCCAGCGGCGCGACGACCAGGATCAGGCCCGCTGGACCGGCGCTGGCGAAGGCGCCTTGCCAGCCGGCGATCGTACCAGGATCGAAGTCCGGCGCGGCGGTGCGAGCCACGCCCAGGGCGACGGCGCCCACGATGACCATCAGGATGCAGCCGATCAGGCCCACCAGGCCCAGGATCATCAACTGGGCGGCCAGCAGCCGCCACTCGTCCCGCCCCCAGCGCAGGCCCTTGAAACCGCCCGCGCGGTCGAACGCACGGCGGAACAGAGCGCCCTGGGCGATCACGCCGGCCAGCACGGTGGCGCAGAACCGCAGGCCCGGCGGCAGCAGGCCCCCGGCCACGCTGACGATCGCCGCCAGCGCCAGGGCGCCCCAGCAGTCGCGGGCCGCGCCGGTCACGTCGGAAAGGCCCGCGCGCAAGGTCGCGCCGATGCTCGCCGATCCGTCCGTCATCCGATCAAGTCCCTCCGCGCGCGCCCAGCCATTCGTGGTTGGCCACGAGTCGCCGCGAGCCCTGCCAATCTATGGCCTCGCAGCGGTTCTGGCGATGGCGTCGCGCGGACGCAACCGGATTTAGCCCCCCGCCGCCGCCTCGTCGCGCAGCGCCCGGTAGGACGCCGCCCAAGGCGCGCAGAACACGGCCATGACCACCGAACAGAAGACCACCCACAGCACCCCGCCGGCGGCGATCGCCGGGCCCAGCCTGCGGACGATGTCCATCGGTTGTTCGCGCACCAGCGCCTCGACCGCGCCCGGCTCCAACAGCCAGCTCATCTGACCGCCCAGGGCGAACACCCCGCCGATCACCAAGCCGCAGAACAAGACCTCGATGCCGATCAGGAAGACCAGCAGCAGCAAGCCGACACCCAGCAGCTTGGCGACATGGCCCTTGGTGAAGCTCCACGACTCGAACAGCCGGAACTGCTTGTCGACGAAGGTCATCGGCGCGGCCATCGACAGTTTCAGCGCCAGCCAGAAGAACAGCGCCAGCACCAAAAGGCCGACGACCAGACCGGTTCCGACCATCGCGCTCACCGAGTTGCCGCTGGCGCCCACGCCAATGATCGCCACCACGACCATGCCCAGCAGGGTCACGACAAAGAAGGCGATGTAGGCCAGCACGTACTCGACCAGGAACAGCAAGGTCAGCCAGCCCTCGCGCGCGCCCAGTCGCAGATAGCCAAACCGCGAGTCCTGCGGCTCCAGCACGGCGCGGAACACCGCGCAGCAGATGACCGCATTCACCGCCGTCGACCAGATCCAGCATACCAGCTGAAACAGCATCAACCCCGACTGCAGCCGCATGAAGCGGGCGAAGGTCTCGGGATCGCCTTGGCCGCGCTGCTGGGCGGCGATCTGCATCAGCGCCGCAAAGTCGGGCCGCATGAACAGTAGCAGCAGGTACATCGGCACGGCGGTGGCGACCAGCATCGCCAGTCCCCAGCCCAGCACCGCCAAAGGCTTGCGCCCGATGATCCCGAAACCGGCCGTGGCCGCGTCGCCAACGGAAAACCTCGCCATGCTCCCTCCCATGCTCGCTGAACGCGAAATACCAGTCCCCTATCGTGAGCCTACACGCAGGTTTCGCCGAGCGACAGCCGGGGGTATAGGCTCGCCCATGACCACGAACTCGACCTATCAACCCGTCCACGTCATTGGCGGAGGCCTCGCCGGCTCCGAAGCCGCCTGGCAGATCGCCCAGAGCGGCGTGCCCGTCATCCTGCACGAGATGCGCAGGGACGAGGCCATCGGCGCGCCCTCAAGCAGCGAAGCGGTAGGGCCAGTAAAAAAGATCCGCACCGACGCCCACAATACCGACGGGCTGGCCGAGATGGTCTGCTCCAACTCGTTCCGCTCGGACGACTGGCAGTTCAACGCCGTGGGCCTGCTGCACGCCGAGATGCGCAAGCTAGGCAGCCTGATCATGTCCTGCGCCGACCAGCACCAGGTGCCGGCCGGCGGCGCCCTGGCCGTCGACCGCGATGGGTTCTCAGGTGAGGTCACCCGCCGCCTGGAAGCTCACCCGCTGGTCACCATCGTCCGCGAGGAGATCGCCGGCCTGCCGCCCGAAGAGTGGGACAACGTCATCGTCGCCACCGGCCCCCTTACCTCGCCGACCCTGGCCCAGGCGATCCTGGACATGACCGGCGAAGGCCAGCTTTCCTTCTTCGACGCCATCGCGCCGATCATCCATTTCGACTCGATCGACATGGACAAGGCCTGGCGTCAGTCTCGCTACGACAAGGAAGGCCCCGGCGGCGACGCGGCCGCCTACATCAACTGCCCCATGAACAAGGCGCAGTACGAGGCCTTCATCGACGCCCTGCTGGACGGCCCCAAGTCCGAGTTCAAGGAGTGGGAGAACGTTCCTTATTTCGACGGCTGCCTGCCGATCGAGGTGATGGCCGAGCGCGGCCGCGAGACCCTGCGCCATGGCCCCATGAAGCCGGTCGGCCTGACCAATCCGCGCGATCCGCTGGTCAAGTCCTACGCCATCGTCCAGCTGCGCCAGGACAACGCCCTGGGCACGCTGTGGAACATGGTCGGCTTCCAGACCAAGCTGAAGCACGGCGTCCAGGCCGACACCTTCCGCATGATCCCGGGCCTGGAGAACGCCCAGTTCGCCCGCCTGGGCGGCCTGCACCGCAACACCTTCATCAACTCGCCCAAGCTGCTGGACAAGTCGCTGCGGATGAAGGTCGCCCCGCGCCTGCGCTTCGCCGGCCAGGTCACCGGCGTCGAGGGCTATGTCGAGAGCGCCGCCATGGGCCTGCTGACCGGCCGCTTCGCCGCCGCCGACCGCAAGGGCGCCCCGATCGACGCCCCGCCCCCGACCACCGCCCTGGGCGCGTTGGTCGAACACATCACCGGCGGCCACCTGGACGGCGGCAGCTTCCAGCCGATGAACATCAACTACGGCCTGCTGCCGCCGCTCGAAGCCCCCAAGGTCGACGAAGACGGCAAGAAGATCCCGCTGAAGGAACGCGGCCGGGCGAAGAAGCGGCTGATGAGCCTCCGGGCGCTGAAGGACCTGGAGGCCTGGGCGGGGGTGTAAGCCGCCCTCGCCTCAGGCGGCCGACTGGAGGATCAAGGTGTCGCGCCTCATGGCGGAGGCCGGCAGGTCGCTATGTTCGGCCAGCACCTGGGCCATCGCATCCCAGAGATCCTTGGCGCGCACCGCCCCTCCGGCGCTCGCCAGCGATCCGTAGTTCAGCGCGCCGGCCTTGATGGCGAGGTCGCCGACCGTGGCGCAGCCGGCGGGCAAGGCGCCAGGGTCCAGCCGGATCAACGCCGCGCCGAAGACCATCAGCGCAATCGTCACGCCGCACTGGATCATCGCCCCCTGGGTCGCGGCGACAATCAGGCCGACCAAGCTCACCACAGCGAGGAGGCCGCCGCCGGCGCCAAGCCATCTCCCCCGCGGGCCCGGCATGTGCATCGCGCTACGGCGTCGAAGCTGGTTGAGAAACCCTCTGGCGTTTCGGCCCGCATAGATCGCCAGAGGGGTGTCCGGCCGACAATCGAGATCAGGCCGCATCGCCTGCAGCGCCCGTCGAAGGCGATAGAACGCCATCGAGGTCATGCACGACCCGGGCTCGCCCATCCGCGCAGCGAAACGAGTTTCCAGAAGGTCGAAGATATCGCCGACGGTCGTGCACGCCTCAGCCTCGGCATCGCTGATGTCGAGCGCAAAAGCCTTCTCTAGGCTGAACACCGCTTCCACGGGGTCGAGATCGTCGTCCAGGCCCAGCGTGTTTGGCATACAGCCCTCCTCGACGGCGCGTCGAAGCTAAACATGTCACGCCAGCGCGTGCTAGTTGCGGTCGCGCGCGCACCTGCCCACAATCGAAGACATGAGCACGCCGGAAACCGAAGCGTTCGACGTCCGTGTCCGAGACGACGGCACGATTGAAATCAACGGCTCTGTCGCAGCCCACATGCTCATGCGCATCGCATTGACAGCCAAGTTTCAGACTAAGCCATCAGCAGAGATGCTGCTAAGCTCATTCGTCCGGAAACTTGTCGATGCCGTGCTTCCCGCAACGCCTTATATACCAAGGATCGACTGGTCCGATCCGGGGATCATAATCCCTCCCGCCTTTCTCCATGTGGTGGAGGAAATGCGGGATTTTCAAGCGACACACCGACCAGCGACGCCGCTCGTGGAGCTCGTCAAAGAAGCCCTGCATCCCTACCAAGCGCCACTAGGTCGCCTCGGTTTGGCAGAGTAGTCCATCTTAGGCGGCTGAATTGCGAGCGCCTGGGATGAAACTGGGCGAATTTGCGGACACACAACCCCTTAAGGACGCCGCTCGCAACGCAGCCGGAAACCGCCCCATTCGAAATCTCGGTATCGCCGCCCCACGCCGGCTTCCGTTAGAAGTTTCAACCCGTTGATCGCCTAACAACCGGTTATTTCCACCACCCCGAACAGGGCCGGATTACGGCGCTCGCTTTTCGACACAACTGACAAAGTTTCAAATGACACCGGTTTCTCTTGCGCATGACACCGGTTGCAGTTAGCGGTACCAGCGATTTTTGGGACCGGCCGACCAACAACAAGAGCCGGGACCCTTTTCCAACTTTCCGGGAGGGAACCGTGCAAACTCATTCCAAGCATCGTCGCGCCTGTGCGCTTCTGGCTCAGACCTCGCTGGGCGCGCTGACGCTCGCCGCCGCCCTGAGCTTCTCCAGCGCCGCCTTGGCTCAAGAGCAGGCCGCCCAGCCCGCGCCGGCCGCTGAGCCTGCCCCGGCCGCCGCCCCGACCGCCGCCGAGTCCGACACCGTCGAAGCCGTCGTCGTCACCGGCTACCGCGCCGCCGTCCAAAGCGCGCTGAACATGAAGCGCAATTCCAGCGTGATGGTCGACGCCATCAACGCCGACGACATCGCCGACTTTCCCGACGCCAACCTGGCGGAATCGCTGCAGCGCCTGCCGGGCGTCTCGATCGACCGTGAAAACGGCGAAGGCCGCACCATCACCGTCCGCGGCCTGGGCAGCGACTTCACCCGCGTGCGCCTGAACGGCCTGGAAGCCCTGTCGACGGCCGGTCCGTCGAACTCGGGCGATAGCGCCAACCGCTCGCGCGGCTTCGACTTCAACACCTTCGCCTCGGAGCTGTTCAGCGCCCTGAAGGTCCAGAAGACCGCCTCGGCCGAGACCGACGAAGGCTCGCTGGGCGCCACGGTCGACCTGGAGACCGGCAAGCCCCTGAACTTCAAGGGCAAGCGCCTGGCCCTGTCGGTGCAGGACGCCTACTACAAGAACGGCGGCACCCACTCGCCGCGCTTCGCCGGTTTGGTCTCGGACCGCTGGGACACCAACTGGGGCCAGTTCGGCGCCCTCTTCTCGATCGCCTACAACAAGCGCAACCAGATCATCGACAGCTACCAGCGCCAGGCTGGCCAGTCTGACTACACCTATCGCCAGGCCACGTTCCTGGGCACCGGTTCGACCACCGCCACGCCGCGCCGCCAGGGCTTCGCCGCCCCGACCGGCACCTCGTGCAACAACGGCGTGATCCCGGGCGTCAACATCACCAACGCCGCCGTCTGCTCGGCCCTGGTGGGTTCGAACCCGACCGCCTACAACCTGGTCAACAACCCCTCGAGCGCCACGGTCGTCGGCTCGGGCATCACCGCCCCCGGCGCCCTGACCCGCATCCCGGCCCTGGCCACGCTGAACCAGCAGGACCTCAACCAGAAGCGCACGGGCCTGACCGGCGCCCTGCAATGGCGTCCGACCAGCCGCACCACGATCTCGCTGGACTGGGTCTATTCGGAGCTGGCGCAGCAGTCGGTCAACTACCAGGTCCAGACCGTCGGCCTGAACCGCAACAACACCAACGCCGCCCTGAACACCATTACGGCCGGCGACACCGCCGCGGCCAAGCGCGCCCTTTACGCCAGTTGCACGGCGCGCGCCGCCAGCGCGATCCAGGACGCCATCGACTGCGGCCAGTCCATGAACGGCGGCGGCCTCGTCGCCGGCATGACCAACAGCTACAACCCGTACAACCTGGACCCGTACGACTACTACAACAACCCAGGTTCGGTGGGTTACATGGCCGATCCGACCGGCACGGCCATGCTGACGCAGTTCATCGGCCGCCCGTCGGTCCGCCTGATCGACGCGGCGCTCTCGCCCACGGGCGCGAACGCCGACTATCTGAAACTGGGCAATGTCGACCTGCGCTCGGCCGCCGACGCGTCGTTCTTCACGACCTACTTCCGCCAGTCGTCGTTGAAGCTGGAACACGAGTTCAACGACCGCCTGTCGATGGTCGCCGTCTACGGCAAGTCCTCGTCGAACAACAAGACGCAGGGCCTGCTGGCCGACTTCATCCGTCTGGACAGCGGCCAGGGCGTGGCCGGCAACGACTATGTCACCTACGACGCTCGCGGCGGCGGCGACATGCCGGTGCTGAACCTGGGCTTCGACGCCACCCAAGCCAATGCCTGGGACTTCGTGAAGGGCTACTCGGCCCTGCGCAACTACCAGCGCTACACCCGCAACGCCTACGAGACGATGCGCGTGGACTTCAAATATGATCTGGACAACGACACCGCTGTCCGGTTCGGCGTCAGCCAGCGCAAGTACGGCTTCTCGACCTCGGAATATCGCCGCCTGACCGGCGAGACACTGAACCCCAGCCTGAAGGAAGCCGGCTCGAACGTCGCGGCCGTCAGCAAGGTCATCAACTGGGGCGCCGGCCTGAAGGTCCCGGAAGGCACGACGACCGCCTTCCTGGCCCCCGACCTGCAGAAGATGACCGACCTGTTCGGCTTCAACTGCAACTGCATCAACAAGTATGGCGACTGGCGCCTGTCGTACCTGGCCAGCGCGGCCAACCGCTATTCGGTCGACGAGAAGGACACCAGCGCCTACGTCCAGTTCGACTTCAACAGGCAGCTGTTCGGCCGCGAACTGCGCGGCAATGTCGGCGCCCGCTACGCCCTGACCGAGGTCGGCTCGACCGGCCTGACCAACAGCTCGCGTCCGATCGCGGGCTCGAACAAGTACCACGACGTCCTGCCGTCGATGAACGTGTCGTACGAGCTGTATGACAACCTGCTGCTGCGCTTCGGCGCGGCCAAGGTCATGGCCCGTCCGCTGCTGGCCAACCTGGCCCCGAACGTGACCTCGATCAGCGTGCCGACCAACGGCGCCACGGTCGGCGGCTCGCTGACGGTCGGCAACCCCAAGCTGGATCCGTTCCGCGCCACGAACCTGGACCTGAGCCTGGAATGGTACTTCGCGCCGGGCGCCCTGGTCTCGGTCGCGGTGTTCAACAAGGACATCTCGAGCTTCCCGCAGACCCTGGTGTCGTCGGCCACGCTCGGCTCGATCATGGACGCCGAAGCCATCGCGGCCCTGCGCGCGGCCCAGACCAATGCTCAGGCCGTCGCCTATATCGACAACAACAACCCGTTCGACGTCCGCCAGTTCGGCAACGCGCCGGGCGGCTACATCCGCGGCATCGAGTTCAACTACCAGCAGAACCTCACGTTCCTGCCCTGGTACTTCAAGAACCTGGGCGTCCAGTTCAACGCCACGCACCTGGAGTCGGAACTGGAGTACATCGTGAACCCGGCCAACGCCCGCCTGGGCACGCCGGCCACCACCGCCAAGGGTCCGTTCACGGGCGCCTCGCCGGACGCCTTCAACTTCACGGTCTTCTATGAAGTCGAGAAGTTCAGCGTCCGCCTGTCGTCGGCCTATCGCGCCAAGTACCGCACGCAGTACCCGATCGCGACGGGCACCTGCGAGCCGGGCTTCTGCGACAGCCCGCTGGTCAACGACTTCCTGGGCAACAGCAGCACGTTCAACCTGGACGGCTCGATGACCTACAAGTTCAACAAGTACCTGACCCTGTCGGTCGACGCCCTGAACCTGACGAACCAGACCGAGAACCGCTGGGCCTACCAGAACGACCCGGTCGCCACGCGCTACGCCGCCGTGGGCCGCTCGATCTTCGCCGGCATCCGGTTCGTCTACTAGTTTCCTCCCAAAGCGTTATTTCCTCCCAACGCTTGACTTGGGCCGCGCCGGATCACCGGCGCGGCCCTTTCTTTTGCTCGGAGCTTTCGCACTTGCGAGACGTTCGGGAGGCATGACTGAACTCCAGAGCTGGATCGCCGCCTTCGGCTGGGCGCCGCCGTGGCTGGTCAGCACGGTGCTGATCACGATCGCCGTTGTGGTCGCCCTCGCCGTCCATGCCCTCGTCGTGGCGGGCGTAAGGCACGCGATTTCGCGCCACAACGAATTCTGGCAGCCGCTGATCGCGCGCACGCGCCGGCCGACACGCATGGCTTTCATCGTCGCGGCCCTGGGCCCCGCGGTCACCGCCGCGCCCCTCACCGCCGCCCAGGCCACGGGGGCCAAGCATGTGCTGCTGGTGCTGTTCATCCTGCTGCTGGGCTGGATGGCCATGACCGCACTGGATATTGGCGCGGCCCTCTACCTGCGAGGCTTCAAGGTCGACGTCGAGGACAACCTGCTGGCCCGCAAGCACATCACCCAGGTGCGGATCCTCCGGCGCGCCGTGGCCATCCTGGTCGGCATCTTCACCCTCGCTTTGGCCCTGATGACCATTCCCGGCGTGCGCCAGTGGGGCGTCAGCCTGCTGGCGGCCGGCGGCGCGGCCTCGCTGATCGTGGGCCTGGCCTTGCAGCCGCTGCTGACCAACCTGATCGCCGGCATCCAGATCGCCGTCACCCAGCCGATCCGCATCGACGACGCCGTGATCGTCGAGAAGGAATGGGGGAACATCGAGGAGATCAACGCCACCTACGTGGTCGTGCGCCTGTGGGACTGGCGGCGGATGGTGCTGCCGCTCAGCTACTTCATCCAGACGCCCTTCCAGAACTGGACCCGCGAGAGCGCCGCCCTGATCGGTACGGCGATGCTGTATGTGGACCCCTCCGCCCCGGTCGACCGGCTCCGGTCGAAGCTGGAAGAGATCGCCAAGGCCTCGCCCCTCTGGGACGGCAAGGTCGTCAACCTGGCCGTTACCGACCTGACCGCCGAGGTCATGGAGGTCCGATGCCTGGTCAGCGCCCGCAACGCGCCCCGGACCTTCGACCTGCGTTGCGAAGTCCGCGAAAAGATGATGGCCTTCCTGCGCGACGAAGTGCCGGAGGCGTTCCCGAAGCGGCGACTGGCGCTGGCGGCCGAAGCCTCCGCCCTTCCGTAAGTAAGCGATTTATGACTTAACAGGAGGCGCCGCCGTCTCGACATGGCGCGCATGCGGGCGCCTGAGCGGGATCCTTTCCCTTCGACGCTTGGCGCAGAGGGATGGCGGGCGCACCCTGCTAGGGTTTCGGGATGGAAGCGGACGTGACCGTGGGTTTCGACATCGGCAGCCGAGCGAAGGCCCGCTGCGACCTGCTGGGCGTCGCGCCCTACAGCGAGGTCGAGGGCCAGCTGACGCGCCGATTCCTCACCCCCGCCCACGGGGCCGCCCTGACCACGCTCTCCGGCTGGATGCTGGAGGCCGGCATGAGCGTGCGCCGCGACGCCGCCGCCAACCTGATCGGTCGTTACGAAGGCGAGCTGTCCGGCGAGAAGGCGCTGATCATCGGCTCGCACATCGACAGCGTCCGCAACGGCGGTCGCTATGACGGGCCGCTGGGGATCATGCTCGGGATCGACGTGGTCGAGGCCCTGAACCGCGCCGGCCGCCGCCTGCCGTTCGCGATCGAGGTCGTGGCGTTCGGCGACGAAGAGGGGTCACGCTTCCCCGCCTCGATGAGCTGCAGTCGGGCGATCGCCGGGACGCTGGATCCCAGCGCGCTGGACATGACGGACGCCGAGGGCGTGTCGGTGGCGCAGGCGCTGAAGGCGTTCGGCGGCGATCCGGACACCATCGCCAGCGCCGCGCGCAAGCCGCAGGACGTGCTGGCCTTCCTGGAAGCCCACATCGAGCAGGGTCCGGTGCTGGAGGCCGAGGGCCTGGCCCTGGGCGTCGTCACCGCCATCGCGGCGCAGAAGCGGCTGATGGTGCGGATCGAGGGTACGGCGGGCCATGCCGGCACGACGCCGATGAACCTGCGCAAGGACCCCGGCCCCGCCGCCGCCGAGGCCATCCTGGCCCTTGAGCGGATCTGCCGCGCGGGAACCGACGGCCTGGTCGGCACGGTCGGCCGCATGACCGCCCTGCCCGGCGCCTTCAACGTCATCCCCGGCGCGATCGAGTTCTCGATGGACATCCGCGCCGAGACCTCCGCGACGCGCGACGACGCGGTGCTGACCATCAGCGCCGAGATCCACGCCATCGCCGCCAAGCGCGGCTTGCGGGCCGAGGTCAAGCTGATGCAGGCCCTGGCCGAGAGCCCGTGCGATCCGTCGCTGATGGGCCTGCTGGAAGCGGCGCTGGCCGACCTTTCCTTGTCCGCCCGCCGCCTGCCGTCGGGGGCGGGTCACGACGCCATGGTGATGGCCGATCTCTGCCCCGTCGCCATGCTGTTCGTCCGCTGCGAGGGCGGGATCAGCCACAACCCGGCCGAAGCCGTCACCGAGGCCGACTGCGCCCTGGCGGCCCAGGCCATGCTCCATTTCATCGACAAGCTAGAACGACGCGAACGCGCATGACCGACACGTTTAAAGAACTCGACCACCCCGCCCGCCTGCTGATGGGTCCTGGGCCCATCAACGTGCATCCGCGCGTGCTGCGGGCCATGTCGGTGCAGCTGCTCGGCCAGTTCGATCCCGAGTTTACCGGCTACATGAACGAGGTCATGAGCCTCTATCGCGGCGTGTTCGAGACGAGGAACCAGCAGACCTTCCTGATCGACGGCGCCTCGCGCGCCGGGATCGAGGCGGCGCTGGTCTCGACGTTGTCGCCGGGTGACGACGTGGTGGTGGTCAATGCCGGGCGCTTTGGCCTGCTGCTGGCCGAGATCGCCGAGCGCTGCGATGCGAAGGTGACCTTCGTCGAGGGCGAATGGGGCCAGGTCGTCGATCCGCAGGCGATCGAGGACGCCGTCGCCCGCGTGAAGCCGCGCCTGGTCGCCTGCGTGCACGGCGACACCTCGACCACCATCGCCCAGCCGATCGAGGCCATCGGCGAGATCTGCCGCCGCCACGACGCCCTGCTCTATGTCGACGCCACGGCGACGCTGGGCGGCATGAGCGTGCCGACCGACAAGTGGCAGGCCGACATCGTCACCGCCGGCCTGCAGAAGTGCATGGGCGGCCCCTCGGGCTCGGCCCCGATCACCATCAGCGACCGCGCCGCCAACCACATCTTCGGCCGTCGCCATGTGGAGAAAGGCCTGGCGACGCCGGGCACGAGCGGCAACGGCCGCCGCATCGCCTCCAACTACTTCGACCTGGCGATGATCATGGACTACTGGTCCGACAAGCGCCTGAACCACCATACCGAGGCGGCCAGCATGCTGTTCGCCGCCCGCGAATGCGCCCGCATCGTGCTGGAGGAAGGGCTCGAAGCCCGCTTCGCCCGCCACAGGCAGGCGGGCGCGGCAATGGTCGCCGGGATCGAGGCGCTGGGACTCGAAATCTACGGCGACCAGGCCCACAAGATGACCAACGTCACCGGCGTGATCGCTCCGAGCGGCGTCGACTACGACCGGGTGAAGGCCCGGATGCGCACCGAGTTCGAGATCGAGATCGGCGCGGCTTTCGGACCGTTGGCCGGCAAGATCTGGCGCATCGGAACCATGGGCGTGAACGCCCGCAAGCACGCGGTGCTCCAGACCCTGGCGGCGCTGGAGGCGGTGCTGCGCTGGGAAGGCTTCGAGACCCCCGCCGGCGCCGGCGTCGACGCCGCGGCGAAGGTGTTCGGATGAGCTATCCGAGAGATCTGATTGGCTACGGCGAACACCCGCCTCAGGCCAACTGGCCGGACGGCGCCCGCGTCGCCGTGCAGTTCGTCTTGAACTACGAGGAAGGCGCCGAGCGCTCGATCCTGCACGGCGATCCTGCCTCCGAGTTCTTCCTGTCGGAAATGGTCGGCGCCCAGCCCATTCAGGGCCTGCGCAACATGTCGATGGAGAGCCTGTACGAATACGGCTCGCGCGCCGGCTTCTGGCGCATCCGGCGGCTGTTCGAAGAGTTCCAACTGCCCCTGACCGTGTTCGGCGTCGCCCAGGCCATGGAGCGCCACCCCGAGGCCGTCGAGGCGATGATGAAGTCCGGCTGGGAGATCGCCACCCACGGCTATCGCTGGATCGACTACCAGCACTTCACGGCCGAGCAGGAGCTGGAGCACATCCAGCAGGCCATCGAGATCCAGACGCGCCTGACCGGCGAGCGCCCCCTCGGCTGGTACCAAGGCCGCACCAGCCCCAACACCGCTCGGCTGATCGCGCAGGAAGGCGGCTTTCTCTACGACGCCGACAGCTATGCCGACGACCTGCCCTACTGGGACGACCAACACGGCCGCGCCCAGCTGATCGTGCCCTACACCCTGGAAGCCAACGACATGCGCTTCACGGCGGCGCAGGGCTTCAACACCGGCGAGCAGTTCTTCACCTATCTGCGAGACGCCTTCGACGCCCTGTACCTGGAGGGCGAGACCGCGCCGAAGATGATGAGCGTCGGCCTGCACTGTCGCGTAGTCGGCAAGCCCGGCCGCATCTGCGCCCTACGGCGGTTCCTGGAACACATCACCCAGCACGACCGTGTCTGGGTGGCCAAGCGCATCGACATCGCCCGCCACTGGATCGCGGCCCATCCGTATTCGGGGAGCCTCAAATGATCTCCATCCGTCAAAACCCGTCATCCCGCGACATGTTCGCGGGACCCATGGTTCAGCTTGCACGTGAGAGCGCGATCTCCCTCGCCCCTGCGACGGACAAATGGGTCCCGCGCCTGAAGCGCGGGATGACGACGCGGGGAGGTGTTTTGTGAGTTCGGCTCCCGCTCTATCCTTGAAACTGCTCAACAGCATGAACCAGACCGGCTTCACCACCGCCCTGGGCTTTGCGTTCGAGTTGTCCCCCTGGGTGGTCGAGCGATCCTGGAGCGAGCGGCCGTTCGCCAGCGTCGAGGCCATGCACGACGCGATGATGGAGGTTCTGCAAGCCGCGACCACCGCCGACAAGCTGGCCCTGATCCGCGCCCACCCGGAACTGGCCGGCAAGGCGGCGATCGCCAAGCAGCTGACTGCGGAAAGCACCTCCGAACAGGCCAGCGCCGGCCTGGACCTCCTGACGCCCGAGGAGTTCGCCCGCTTCCACGAGCTGAACGCCGCCTACGGCCAGCGCTTTGGCTTTCCGTTCATCATCGCCGTGCGCCTGAACGACAAGGCCTCGATCCTGGCGGCCATGCAGGCGCGCCTGGCCCACGACGAAGCGGCCGAGATCGCCGAGGCGATCCAGCAGATCGGCCTGATCTCGAAACTTCGGCTGCTCGATGCGGTGAAAGCCTGATGGACTACGATCTGGCCGCCTGGACCGGCATGGCGCTGCGCTGGCTGCACGTGGTGGCGGGCGTGGCCTGGATCGGCGCGTCCTTCTACTTCGTCTGGCTGGACAACAATCTGCGCGATCCCAAACCTTTGGATGGGGGCCCGCCCAAGGACGGCGTGAAGGGCGAGCTGTGGGCGGTGCACGGCGGCGGCTTCTACCATTCGCAGAAGTACATGGTGGCCCCGGCCCACATGCCTGACCACCTGCACTGGTTCAAATGGGAGGCCTACACCACCTGGCTGTCGGGCTTTGCCTTGCTGACCGTGCTCTACTATGTGGGCGCGCCGGTCTATCTGATCGACCCGGCCAAGCACGCCTTCACGCAAGCCCAGGCGATCGCCACGGGCCTGGCCTTCATCTTCGGCGGCCTGGCGGTCTACGAAGCGTTGTGCCGCTCGCCGCTGGGCAAGAACGGCAAGCTGTTCGGCGTGGTCTGGTTCGCGACGCTGACGGCGGCGACCTGGGCGCTGACCCAGATCTTCTCCGATCGCGGCGCCTTCATCCACGTGGGCGCGATCATCGGCACCTGCATGGTCGGGAACGTTTTCCTGATCATCATCCCCAACCAGCGCAAGATCGTCGCCGACATGCTGGCCGGCCGGCCCGTCGACCCGCGCCTGGGGGCGATGGGCAAGCAGCGGTCGGTGCACAACACCCACATGACCCTGCCGGTCATCTTCATCATGATCAGCAACCACTATCCGGCCGTCTCGGGACACCCGAAGGCCTGGCTGCTGCTGGCCCTGATCAGCGCCGGCGCGATCTCGATCCGCTACTTCTTCATCCAGCGCCATTTCGGCAGGATCCGGCACGAGTTCCTGTTCTATGGCGCGATGCTGATCTTCGGCGCGACGGCCATCGCCAGCATCAAGCCCAAGGACAAGGTCGAGATCACCAGCCCGGTGTCCTTCGCCACCGCCGAATCGATCATCCAGAAGCACTGCGTCACATGCCATGCCGCGACGCCCACGCACCCCGGCTTCTCGGCCCCTCCGCTGGGCGCGAGTTTCGACAACCCTGAACACATCCGCACCTATGCCCCGAAAATCCGTGAACGGGCGGTTCTTTCCACCTCCATGCCTCTTGGCAACGAGACCGGCATGACCGTAGAGGAGCGGGCCCAGCTGGGCGCCTGGATCAATCAGGGAGCCAAGATCCCGTGACCGACGCCGTCCTGGACGCGAACAAGACCGCCTCTTCCTTGGGTGATGGGGACAGCGTCCCGCGCAAGCGCAACGCCGAACGCACAAGGAAGGCGATCCTGGCCGCGGCGCTCAAGGAGTTCGCCCAGGCCGGCTTCGCCGGCGCCCGCATCGAGCGGATCGTCAAGGCCGCCAAGTGCAACATCCGGATGCTGTACCACTACTTCGGGGACAAGAAGGGCCTGTATATGGCCGTCCTCGAAAGCGCCTACATGGACCTGCGGGCGCGTGAGGCCGAGCTGAAGATCGACTTCGACAAGCCGCTGGAAGGCTTCCTCGAGCTGCAGCGCTTCACCTTCGACTATTTCGAGAAGAACCCCCGCTTCGAGGGCCTGCTGCGCAACGAGAACCTGCAGCACGGCAAGTTCGCCTCGCAGTCGCGCGTGGTGACCGAGACCGCCTTCCCGCTGCGCCACACCATGGAGCGGCTGATCGAGAGCGGCCAGAAGCAGGGCCTGTTCGGGCCGGGCCTCGACCCCGTGCAGATCTACGTGACCATCGCGGCCATGAGCCGCTTCCATCTGGCCAACGGCTATTCGCTGTCGGCGACCCTGGACACCGACATGACCGCCCCCGAGTGGCGCAGGGCGCGGCTGGACCACGCCCTGGCCTTGCTGGAAGCCTACCTGACGCGCGGGGCGCGCTAGGCGGCGGGGGGCGTCGCTGGCGGCGTCGCCAGCGGCGGGCCGCTGAACTCGGCCTCTATGGTCACCTGAACCTCGTCGCCGACGCCCATGGTCGTGCCCGGCGCCGGCACGCCGTAGGCCATGCCGAAGTCCGAGCGCTTGAACGTCCCCTTGGCCGAAAAGCCGACGCGGGCATGCGGGTCCATCGGATGGCCGGCATAACCGCCGTTATAGGTGACATCCAGGGTCACCGGCTTGGTGACGCCGTGCAGGGTCAGGTCGCCCGTCACCTTGCCGGTGTCGGGGCCGGTGGTCTCGACCTTGGTCGACTTGAAGGTGATGGTCGGATAGGTCGCGGTGTTCAGCCACTGTGCGCCAGTCAGTTCGGCCAGGAAGCCCTCGGGCGGCGCCGGGATGGTCAGCGACTTGGGATCGATCGTCGCCTCCAGCGCGCTGACGCCGGCGTTGTTCTGGTCGAACTTCAGCTTGGCGTCGAAATTGGCGAAGGCGGCGGTGTAGTTCGAAAAGCCCAGGTGGCTGAGGCGGAACACCAGCGTCGAATGGGCCTTGTCCAGGGCGTAGTCGCCGGCCGGGATGTCGGCTTTCGGCGGTTTGGGCGCGGTCGCCGTCGGCGCGGCGGCGGGCGCCTCGGCCTTCTTCTCGGCGGTCTGGGGCGAACAGGCGGCCAGGGCCAGCAGCGCCACGACGGGCAGAACAGACTTCATACGCTTCCCTCCGAAGAGCCGGTCTCACGCGCCGGCGTTCTGGCGGAAGCGGACAAGCCCCCACACTGACCATAGGTCAACGTGGGGGCGCGGTGGAGGTTGCGGAGGGTCAGCTCACGACGAAGGAGTCGAGTTGGATCGAACCCGTCGTCACGCCGATCAGCTTGACGACGTTGTCCAGGTGGGCGCCGCTGCTGTCGACATGGCCGACGAACACGAAGGTGTCGTTCCGGACCTGGATGGCGCTGATGCGCGTGGCGTCGCCCGGACTGGCGTTGAGCTGGCTCATCGCCATGCTGAGCGCCTCGCTGTAGTAGGGCGTGGAGTTGCCCATCAGGCTGACCGTCCCGGTGAAGTTCTCGTCGAACTGCAGGCGATCACCCGGTCGGAAGTCCACGATCGAGTCGACGCCGTCGCCGCCGATGGAATACGCTACGGAATCGCCGGTCGAGAACCGGAAGACGTCGTTTCCGTCGCCGCCGATCAGCACGTCCGTGCCCTTGCCGCCGACGATGATATCCGCGCCAGCCTGGCCGTCGATCCGGTCGTCGCCCGCGCCGCCGACCAGATAGTTGCCGAACTCGTCGCCGACCGGCAGGAAGTTGTCGAGACTGATCTTGTCCAGCGTGGTGTTCGCCAGCTTGACGACACTCTCGACGGCGCCGGTGTTGACGGCGGTGCTGGGCGCGGCGAAGACATAGACGTCCGGGCCGACCTGGACGGCCAGATAGGTCAGGTTCTGCGAGGCGATCATCTGCGGCGCGATCGTGGCCGCCGCCGTCCAGCTGGACGCCGTGTACTCGCCGTAGCGGACGATCTGGACGCGCGGGCCGAACGCCAGCTTGTCGGTGACTTCCCAGTCGGTGATCACGTCGACTCCGGCGTTGCTGGTGGTCGACCAGATCGTGTCGCCCTTGGCGAAGACGAAGGTGTCCGCGCCATAGCCGCCGGTCAGTTTGTCGGCGCCCTTGCCGCCGATCACGGTGTCGGCTCCTGAGCCGCCGGTGATCACGTCGTCACCGCCAAAGCCGCGCAGATAGTCCCCGCCCTCCTTGCCGGTGATGACGTCCGCGGCGTCCGTGCCGCCGGCCAGCTTCAGGAAGGCCATGTCGAGCGAGATGACCTTGCCGGCGTCCGTGATCACCATGCGCTGGCTGGTGTTGCTCATGATCACGCGATCGCCGTAGTTGGCGCCGCCGGTGGTCGCGTCGATGTCGACGCCGATCGCGTAGACCTCTTCCAGCGCCCAGGTCGAGGTCGAGAAGTCGAGGATCCGGTCCTGGATGGCGTCGACGACGTACAGATGCTTGCCGTCGGCGCTGAAATCCATACCGAACACGGCCGTGGCGTACGGATTGAAATCGGCGAGGTTGCCCAGATAGTTCAGACCGCCATCGAAGATCGAGATGTACCCCGGATAGTACGCTCGGGCGACCAGGGCCCCATCGCCCGAGATGGCCTGGAGCCCGCTGTTGAAGCCGCCGGTCCAGTCATCATAGGCGAAGTGGTTGTGCGCCGCCGTCTGCCCCTTGCCGGTCTCGAGGATGTACAATGGCCCGGTCGAGATGCTGATCGGGGCCATGAGAACCTTCTTCAGGTCGTCGCTCGCCGAGAATACGCCCGATTGGGGATAGTAGTTTTCCACGCCTTGGGTGAACTGGCCTGTGGTGGGGTCCAGCGTGGTCAGCGGGGGCATGCTGAAGTTGGGTGAATACTGGCTAAGGACGATCTTACCGTCGCTCATGAAGGCCACGTCGTAGAAGCCATAACCGTTCACCGACGTGGTCCGGAAATCCTGCACCGCCCCGGTTTGCAGGTCGAGGATGTGAACCACCGCCATCTTGTACTGCGCGCCGCCCGGCGACGAGCGGTCTTGAACCTGCCCCTCCGGCCAGATAGCGGCCGTCCGGCGACAGGGCCATGCCCCCCAGATCGGTCCCGACCTTGATGCTGAAGTGCTGACCGGTCACGGTGTCGATACCGGCCACGTTACCGTCGACGGTGGCGACATAGGCCTGTCGGCCGTCGGCCGACAGGATGGTGTCCTTGAAGCCCTCGGCCGAGGTCACCAGCACCTTCGGCGCGATCAGGTTGTCCACCGTCACCGTCGTGGTCGACGGCGACAGCGTCACCGACTTATCCGAGAACTTCAGCGTCTCGATGTTCAGCAGGGTGTCGACGCCCTCGGACACGCCGCGCACAGTCCAGGTTCCGTTGGCGTTGCGGGTCCAGGTGTAGTCCTTGGATGCGCCGAAATAGATCGCCGTATCCGCGCCCGCACCGCCGTCGATGATGTCGTCGCCCGCTCCCCCCTCGAAGGTATTGGCGTTGGCGTCGCCGATCAGGATGTCCGCGTACACCGAGCCCTTCAGACCCTCGAAGTTCGTGAGGGTGTCGACCCCTGCGCCTTGCGTATCCTGGGCGATGCCGACCTTGGAGAGATCGACCCGGACGCCTTGGGAGGCGCTGCGATAGGCCGCGATGTCGAAGCCCGCGCCGCCGTCCATGACGTCGTTGCCCGTGAGGCCTTCGATGACGTTGGCGCCGGCGTCGCCGGTCAGATGGTCGTCGCCGTGTCCCCCGATCAGGTTTTCGACGCCGCGCAGATCGACGTGGAAATCCTTGGCGATTTCCTGGTCCCCGACGATCCGCAGGTCGACCGTCACGCCGGTGTAGGTAAAGGTCTGAAGGGTGTCGTTTCCTTCGCCGCCGTCGACGATCGTCGAACCGGTGGTGACGGACAGCTGATCATTGCCCGCGCCGCCGATCAGCATGTCGCCGGCGCCGGTATAGCTGCCGATCAGGAAGTCATCGCCATCGCCGCCGTCCAGCGTGTCACGGCCGTTCACGGCGGTGATGATGTCGTTACCCGCGTCGCCGAACAGATAATTCTCGGCGTCGTTGCCGGTGATGAGGTCCGTGTAGGCCGAGCCCATCGCCGCTTCGATCGACGTCAGCCAATCGCTGGTCAGCGGCGCGCCTCCCGTCGGCATCACGCCCATCTGCAGGTTGATGGTCACGCCCTTGCTGCTGAACGCGTAGTCGACCGTGTCCCAACCTTCGCCGCCGTCGATGACGTTGACGCCGTTGCCGCCCGACAGGTGGTCGTCGCCCGCGCCGCCGTACAGCTTGTCGTTGCCGTCCGAGCCCCACAGGTAGTTGTCCTTGGCGTCGCCGGTCAGGACGTCGTCGAACTTGCTCCCGTACAGCCGCTCGACGCCGGTGATGGTGTCGGTCCCGGCGCCGCCGGTGTTCTGGGCTGTGGCCTTGGTCAGGTCGACGGTGACCCCGGCCGTGGCGTTCTCGTACGAACTCCAGTCGATGCCCGCGCCGCCCTTGATGATGTCGTCGCCCGCGCCGCCGACCATATAGTCGTCGCCGTCGCCGCCATCGAGGACGTCGTTACCCGCGTCCCCCCACAGGGTGTCGTTGCCCTTGCCGCCGCTGATCGTGTCATTGCCGGTGTCGCCCACCAGCATGTTGTCCTTGGCGTCGCCCGTCAGCGTGTCGTTGAAGACCGAGCCGTAGAGGTTCTCGATGCCGGACAGCTTGTCCGTGCCGCCGCCGCCGGTGTTCTGTGAGCCGGTGATGTTCAGGTCGACCTTCACGCCGGCCGTGGCGTCCTCATAGGCCGCCCAGTCGTTGCCGTCGCCGCCGTCGAGGGTGTCGTTGTCCGCGCCGCCCAGCAGATAGTCGTCGCCGGCGCCGCCCAGCAGGGTGTCGTTGCCGTCGTGTCCGGCCAGGACGTCGTCGCCCGCCAGGCCCTTCAGCGTGTCGTTGCCGCCGAGGCCGTAAATCGTGTCGCTGTCCGCGCCGCCCGTCAGGGTGTCGGCGTTTTGCGTGCCTTGCAGATCCATTGTCGAACTCCCCCAAACCTGAACACAACCGAAGCGTGACCTAGGGACTGCAAAGCTGGCGCCGAACCGCTTTCAGCCTTTTGGGGAGAATTAACGACGAAAGCGGTCGCCCGGAGCGCGAACTGTGCCGCTTCGGCACAGGCGGGCCTTACGCCGCTAGGGACTCATCCACAGGTTGGCGCATTTCGAGAAGGGGCGTGGCGCGCGATGTTCAGCCTTTTCGGACCATCGCGACGCCACGCGTTGAGGTGGAGTTAAAGCCCCAGGATCGAACCGGCGTCGATCGAGGAGAGGCTGGCGCCGGTCAGGACGATCATCTCGTCATAGCCTGTCCCCTCGTCACCCAGGTCGGCATAGAGGAGGACGTCGCCGCCTGCCTGCACCGCCACGTAGCGAATGCCTTCGCCCGCGAACAGCGAGGCCAGGCCCACCGGGCTCGGGGCTTCCAGTTCGGCGTAGTTGGTCACCGAGCCGGCCGGGCTGTCCAGGAACTGGATGTGGTCCTCGGCGGTGAAGTCGGCGATCGTATCCGGCGCCGAGGCCAGGCTTTCGTCCGTCGCGAACACGAAGGTATCCGCCCCGACGCCGCCGTTCAGCAGGTCCTGGCCCGCACCGCCGCGAAGCTCGTCCGCGCCGTCGCCGCCGAGCAGCACGTCGTCGCCGGCCGCGCCATACAGCCAGTCGTCGCCTTGATCGCCCGACAGACGGTTGGCGCCGGAATCGCCGTGGAACGAGTCGGCCAGCTGCGTGCCGAGGATGTTCTCGACGTTCGAGAGCGTCAGCACGACGCCGGGCGCGACGGTCTGGGTCGCCTTGCCCAGGTCGACGGAGACCCCGGTCGAGAAGACCGCGCCGGTCGTGCTGAAGGCCAGGGTGTCGACATCCGCCCCGCCGTCGACGACGCGGTCGGTAGTGTAGTTCGACACCTCGAGGAGGTCGTTGCCCGTTCCCCCCAGCATGGTGTCGTTGGAGTTGCCGCTCTGGAGCGTGTCGTTGCCGTCGCCGCCGATCATGAGCGAACCGGAAGACGCCGCGCCGAAAGGCCAACCGGTCGCGAGCAGGTCATTTCCGTCACCGCCATCCAGCACGTCGGCGCCGCCCTTGCCCTCGATCATGTCGTTGCCCGCGCCGCCGCTGATGTGGTTGTCGCCGGTGCTGCCGACGATCCAATCCTGGCCATCCGAGCCGATCGCATTCTCGATGGAGGTCAGGGTGTCTTGAACCTCGATCCCCCAGGGGCCGAAGACTGACACGCTCTGGTTCAAGAGGTTGATGAAGAGCTGGCCGGAGGCGACTGCGCCCTCGTAGCTGACCGTGTCGTTGCCAGACCCGCCATCGATGACATTCTTGCCTGCGCCGCCGTTCAGATAGTCGTCGCCGTCTCCGCCACGCAATGTGTCATTACCGTCGCGACCGTACAGCTGGTCGTCTCCCGCACCGCCGCTCAGCACATTGTCGTTGGCGTCGCCGATGAGGGTGTCGCCGGCGTTGCTGCCGGTCAGGTTCTCGACGCTGCTGATGGTGATCGCCACGCCCGAGGCGACCGTCTGGACGCCCGTCTTGTTCAGGTCGACGACGACGCCGCTGGAGAAGCTTCTGAAGATGTCGTCGGTGAAGGCCAGCGTGTCCACGCCCGTCCCGCCGTCGACGACGCGGGTCGTCGCGTAGTTCCGAACGCTCAGGCTGTCATTGCCGGCCCCGCCCAGCATGGTGTCGTTGGAATTGCCGCTGCCGAGGCTGTCGTCGCCGTCGCCGCCGATCATCAGCGAACCCGCCTGCGTTGGGTCGAAATAGCTGTCGGTGCTGATCGCGTCGTTGCCCTCGCCGCCGTCCAGCACGTCGGCGCCGCCCTTGCCTTCCAGCTTGTCGTCGCCCTTGCCGCCGTACAGTTTGTTGTCGCCCAGCGTGCCGACCATCCAGTCCACGCCCGTCGAGCCGATGGCGTTCTCGATCGAGACCAGCTTGTCCGTCCACGGGCTGGGGTTCGGACCCAGTTCCCAGGCCGAGCCGCCCAGATGGATCATCAGGAAGCTCATGGCCGGCGCGGGATCGGCATCCTCGTAGCTGACCGTGTCCTCGCCCGCGCCGCCGTCCAGCGTGTCGCTGCCGGCCCCGCCGTTCAGCAGGTCGTCGCCGTCGCCGCCTTGCAGGCTGTCATTGCCGCCCAGGCCCAGGATGGTGTCCGCGTCGGCCGTGCCGACCAGGATATCGTCGCCTGCGGTTCCCGTCAGATACATGCGTAGACCTCCAGCCCCCGGATGGGGCGGAGGCATTGACGATCAACCCAAGATCGTTCTCAAGTGAATTTTTCGCGTTTTAGACGATAATCATAAAGAGCAACCTTGAGTTAACGCAGCCGTCGGATCAGAACAGCAGATCCTTGGCCAACAGGGCGTGGACGCCCTTCTCGCCATTGACGGTCTGGGTGACACGGAAGTCCACGGCCAGGGAGCAGAACTGGTAGGCCTGGACGCGGGTCAGGCGGGTGCGGGCGGTGATGAAATCGATCGTCTGGCGCAGGGCCTGCTTCATGGCCAGGTCCAGGTCCTCGTTGAAACCCATCAGGATGTAGTGGGTCGGCGTCTCGGCGCGGGGCCATACGAAGCTCGCGGCCTTGTGCAACACGAAGGTGAACGTCCCCGTCAGGCCCATCTCCAGCGCGTTGACGCAGACCTCGCCATCGCCCTGGCGGCCGTGGCCGTCGCCGACCGAGAAGTTCGCGCCCGGAACCCAGACCGGCAGGTACAGGGTCGCGCCGGCGGTGAGCTCCTTGTTGTCCATGTTGCCGCCGTGCTCGCGCGGTTCGCGGCTGGAGAGGCGGCCGTACTTGGCGGGCGGCGCGACGCCCATCGTGCCGAAGAACGGGGCCAGCGGCAGCTGCGGTCCCCACTCCGGCTTGCAGACGCCCCGCGCCTTGTCGACGGCGATATGGCTGACATGGCGGTCCGGGAAGTCCTCCGGCAGCGTCCCGGCCAGCGGCCGGACAGCGCAATAGCCCCAATCGTTGTTGGGCTCGATCGCCTCGATCCGCACCTCCAGCATGTCGCCCGGCTCGGCGCCGGCGATGGCCACGGGGCCCGTGAGAATGTGCGGGCCGATGCGAGCCGGGTTGCTGTCGTGGATGGCCTGCAGCGCGGCCGGCACGGCATAGGGCGAGCCGGGCGGCGGCATCACCTCGGTCCCGCCCGAGACGCATTCGAAGGTCACGCTGTCGCCGGGGTTCACCGTCAGCACGGGATCGAACGCCGCGTCGAACATGCCAAAGCGGACGGTGTCGGGAGCCGAGGCCAGTCGGTGATGCGCCATCAAGTAAGCCTTTCCTTACATGCGCATCTCGCGCTCACGCGAGCGTGGACCCAAGGCTTGGCGCGTCGATCGAAGGCAGATCGTCCTTCCCTGCCCTTCCCGCAGGCGTTCGGCGTCGTGAGTGACGACGGCTTGGGCGGATCATCGTTCCAGGCCAAGCGGGACTGGCGCCGCCGGGGAACCCGGGTGTATGAAATTTTTTCTTACTTATGGAGTCGAGGCTGCATGGCTCTGGACGTGGAAACGCAAGGCTTTCTGGACCTCAGGGACGTCGAGATCGGTCCTTGGACCGCCGCCCGCGCCGCCGAGCGCGACCTGGCCATCCCGTCCACGATCCTGCCCGGCTTGATCGACAACATCGCCCTCTTACGCACCCAGACCAGCCTGTTCGTCTCCGCGCTCGGAGAGGCCGCCGGCGAGGCTCCGGAGGTCTTTGAACCGTGAGCTTCTGCAGCGTCGTCGAGATCGCCGGCGAGGTCCGCGCCGGCCGCGTCACCGCCCGGGCCGTGACCGAGGCCACCCTCTCGCGCATCGCCCGCCTGGATGGCGCGATCAACGCCTTCACCGCCGTCACCGCCGAGCGCGCCCTGGCCCAGGCGGACGCGGTCGACGCCGGCCAGGTGACCGGTCCGCTGGCTGGCGTGCCGTTCGCCGTGAAGAACCTGTTCGACATCGAGGGCCTGCCGACCATCGCCGGCTCCAAGATCCGCCGCGACGCCGCGCCGCCTGCGCACGATGCGACGCTGGTGCAGCGCCTGACCGCCGCCGGAGCGATCCTGGTCGGCGCGTTGAACATGGACGAGTTCGCCTACGGCTTCGTCACCGAGAACGCCCATGACGGGCCGGTCCACAATCCGCACGACCCGACGCGGATCGCCGGCGGCTCGTCGGGCGGTTCGGCGGCGGCCGTGACGGCGGGGCTGGTCCCCCTGACCCTGGGCTCGGACACCAACGGCTCGATCCGCATCCCGGCCGGCCTGTGCGGCGTGTTCGGGCTGAAGCCCACCTATGGCCGCCTGTCGCGCCAGGGAACGTTCCCGTTCGTCGAGAGCCTGGACCATGTCGGCCCGTTCGCGCGGTCGGTCGAGGACCTGGCCCTGGCCTATGACGTCATGCAGGGCGCCGATCCTGAGGGCGACCACATCTGCGTGCGCGAGGCCGAACCGCTATCCGGCCGCCTCGACGAGCTCGCTGAACGGCCCTTGCGCGTCGGCGTGCTGGGCGGCTGGTTCCAGCAAGGCGCATTCCCGGAAGTGCTGGAGGCCCTGGGCCGCGTCGCCATGGCGCTGAAGGCCGACGACCTGGTCCAACTGCCCGGCGCGGCCGCCGCCCGCGCCGCCGCCTTCAACCTGACCGCCTTCGAGGGCGGGCAGCTGCACCACGACGACCTGGCCGCTCGGGCCATGGCATACGACCCCGCCGTCCGCGATCGCCTGCTGGCCGGGGCGCTGCTGCCCGAGGGTGTTCACCGCGCGGCCCAGCGCTATCGCACCGTCTTCCGCGACCAGGTGCGCGAAGTCTTCCAGCGCTACGACATCCTGCTGGCTCCGGCCTCGGTGTGCCCCGCCCCGCCGATCGGCCAGGCGACCATGGAGGTGGACGGGGCCCCCGTCTCGGTGCGCAAGAACCTCGGCGCCTTCACCCAGCCGATCAGCTATGTCGGCCTGCCCGTGGTGGCCGCGCCGGTGAACCGTCCGGGGTGCTTGCCGATCGGCGTGCAGATCATCGCCCCGGCCTGGCGCGAGGACTTGGCCTTCGCCGCCGCCCTGCGCCTGCAACGCGCAGGCATCGTGGCCGCCCATCCCCCAAAAGGCGCCCTATGATCGTCAACGATCCCGCCGTGTTGGCGCAGGTCACCGCTCTGGTCGACGCCTATGAGGCGGCGCTGATGAGCAACGACGTCGAGGCCCTGGACGGCGCATTCTGGAATTCGCCCCACACCGTGCGGCTGGGCGTGGCCGAGAACCTGTGGGGCTTTGCTGAGATCGCCGCCTTCCGCGTCGGCCGGGCCGGCGGCTCCCCGCCACGCACGCGGCTGCGCACCGAGATCACGACCTTCGGGTCGGACTTCGCCGTCGCCAATGTCGAGTTCCGCCGCGACGACACCGGCAAGATCGGCCGCCAGAGCCAGACCTGGATCCGCACCGACGACGGCTGGAAGGTCGCCTGCGCCCACGTGTCCCTGATGCAAGGCGGGGCCGATCAGCGCCTCGCCTCGAACTAAGAAAAGCGCTAGAGCCTCCGAATGACGACCAAGATCATCTTCGACACCGACCCCGGCATCGACGACGCGATGGCCCTGCTGTTCATCGAGGCGAGCCCCGCCCTCGACCTGATCGCGGTGACGACCATCTTCGGCAATTCCGACATCGAGACCACGACGCGCAACGCGCTGTACCTGAAGGACCGCTTCGGCCTGAAGGCCCCGGTCTACAAGGGGACGGACAAGCCGCTGACCCGCCCGCGCAACCCCTCGCCGACCTTCGTGCACGGCGTGAACGGCCTGGGCGACGTCGAGCTGACCGGCCTGATCCCGGCCCAGCCCGAGGCCAAGCCCGCCCACCAGGCGATCATCGACCTGGCCCGCCAGTATCCGGGCGAGGTGGTGTTGTGCGCCGTCGGTCCGCTGACCAACCTCGCTTTGGCGCTGCAGGCCGATCCGGAAGTCGCCACGCTGCTGAAGTCCGTGGTCATCATGGGCGGCGCGTTCGGCGTGGCCGGCAAGCCGGGCAATGTCACGCCGGTGGCCGAGGCCAATATCTGGAACGACCCGGAAGCGGCCGACCAGGTCTTCACCGCGCCGTGGAACCTGACGGCGGTCAGCCTGGACGTGACCACCCAGGTGGTGATGTCGCCGGAATTCATGGAAGCGCTGGCGGCCGGCGGATCCGACGCCGGCGGGTTCCTGAACGACATCTCCAAGCCCTATGCGGCGTTCTACGGCGGCCGTGACGGCATCGTCGGTTGCTGCGTGCATGACGCCGCGGCGGTGGCGTTCGTGATCGATCCCACGCTGTTCCAGGTGCGCCGTGGGGCCGTGCGGGTGGTGACCGAGGGGATCACGCTCGGGCAGACCTGTCAGAGCCCTGAGGGCGAGCTGTTTGGGCCGTCGGCTTGGGATGATCAGCCGGTGCAGGCGGCGACGATCGCCGTGGATGGGGAGCGGCTGCTGAAGCTCTATGCCGACACGATGAAGGCCGCGCACGACTGATTGAAATCTCCTCCCCACTGGGGGAGGTGGCCCAGAGGGCCGGAGGGGGCAGCGCGGCGTAGGCCGAGTAGCCCCCTCAGTCGCTCCGCGACAGCTCCCCCAGCGGGGGAGCAGATTTCCTTAGGCAGCCCCCCGCCGATACCGCTCCACCCCCGCCAAATACGTCCGCGCCACCACCCGGTCATCCCCGAGCACCGTCAGCGCGAACAGCTTGTTCTCCAGGCTCTTCGTTTCCGCTAGCCGCCTGGCCAGCAGCGGCGTCGCGGCCAGGTCCAGCACCACGAAATCGGCCTCTTTCCCCGGCTCCAGGTTGCCGATCACCCCGTCCAGATCCAGCGCCCGCGCCCCGCCCAAGGTCGCCAGGTACAGCGCGTGGAACGGATCCAGCGCGTCGCCGCGCAGCTGCCCCACCTTGTAGGCCTCGCCCAGGGTGTGGAGGATCGAGAAGCTCGTGCCGGCCCCGACATCGGTGCCCATGCCGACCTTCACCCCGTGCGAGCAGGCCTCCTCCAGCGGAAACAGGCCAGAGCCCAGGAACAGGTTCGAGGTCGGGCAGAACGCCACCGCCCCGCCCTTGGCCGCCAGGCGCTGGAAGGCCTCGCCCTTCAGGTGGACGCAGTGGGCGAAGACCGAGCGCTGGCGCAGCAGGCCGAAGCGGTCATAGACGTCCAGATAGTCCTTGGCCTTGGGGAACAGCCTGGCTGTCTCCTTGATCTCGTGGACGTTCTCCGACAGGTGCGTCTGCATCCAGACGTCGGGATGCTGGGCCAAAAGGTCGCCGGCCATGGCCAGCTGGGCGTCGCTGCAGCTGATCGCGAAGCGCGGCGTCACCGCGTAGCCCAGGCGGCCCTTGCCGTGCCAGTCAGCGATCAGCTGCTCCATGTCGGCGCGGCTGCTCTCGACCGTATCGGTCAAGCCCTCGGGCGCATTGCGGTCCATCAGCGACTTGCCGGCGATCAGCCGCATGTCGCGGTCGAAAGCCTCGGCGAACAGCGCGTCGACCGAGACCTTGTGCACCGAGCCGAACACCAGCGCCGTCGTCGTGCCGTTGCGCAGCAGTTCGTCCAGGAAGAACGCCGCCGTGTCGGCCGCGTGCTTGGGATCGGCGAAGGCCGCCTCGGCCGGGAAGGTGTGCTGCTCCAGCCAGTCCAAGAGCTGCTTGCCGTGGGCCGCGATGACGTCGACCTGCGGGAAGTGGATGTGGGTGTCGATGAAACCGGGCGTAATCAGATGACCGGTCAGGTCGTGCAGCTCGGCCTGGCCCAGCCACGGCGACAGCTCGGCATACTCGCCGCAGCCGACCACGCGGCCCTCCTCGACCAGCAGGAGACCGTCCTTGTGGAAGGCGACCGCGCCCTCCTCCGTCTTGGTGGGATCGTCCAGCAGGTGGAGGATAGACGCCCTATAAGCTTGCACTGGAACTCTCGTCGTTTCGGGCTCGCGCCGCTTCCTGGCGCATCAGAAGGTCGGCGGCGACCGAGACCGCGATCACCTCCGGCGCCTTGCTCTTCAAATGTGGCAAGCCGATGGGACAGGTCAGCCGGGTCAGTACAACTTCCGAGAAACCATCGTCGCGTAACCGGCTCATGAACCTGGCGCGTTTGGTCTTCGATCCGATGACGCCGAAGTACGAAAATCCGCCGCCGGCCAGGCCCGCCGAGACCAGCGCATAGTCCAGGGCGTGGTCGTGGGTCAAAACCAGGCCATAGGCGTCGGGACCCGCGCCCATGGCCTTGGCGGCGATCTCGGCCGGTTCCAGCACGGTGACGCCAGGGATATCGGCGGTCTCGGGACGGCTGTCGTACCAGAACAGGCGGAAAGGCAGCGGCTCGAAGGCTTTCGCTATGGCCTGCCCCACATGTCCGGCGCCGAACAGCAGCAGCGGCGGACGCGGGGCCTCGGCGCGCTCGACCATCACGTCGCCCAGCACCGGCCGCGCGCCGCGCGCGGTGGCGGCGGCCTCGCCGAACTTGACCGTTGGGCCTTCGCCTTCGCTGGCCATGATCGGCGCGACCATCTTGGTCAGCAGGCCCGGATCGAACCGCGTGCGGACCTCGAACGGCTGGGCCGCGTCCATGCGCTTGGCGGCCTCGGTCAGCCAGTCGCGGCTGTTGTCGTTCAGGCGCTCCAGGAACAGGCGCACGCGGCCGCCGCAGCACTGGGCCAGCAGCGGGCCCAGCGGATAGTCCTGGATCGCGAAATGGGCCTGGCCGCCGTCCAGCATCCGCCGCGCCTGGTCGGCGACACGATACTCGAGATTGCCGCCGCCGATCGTGCCGTCCTGGCCGCCGCGCCAGACCACCATCTTGGTTCCCGCCTCACGCGGGGCCGAGCCTTCGGTGGCGAGGACGGTGACCAAGGCGGCCTCGTCATGGGCGTCCAGGCGAGCCAGGGCGGCGCGGGCCCAGTTACGCATGGCTGCGTCTCCGCACATCCTCGCAGGCCATCAGGATCGCCTCTGGCGTCGCGGGCGCATCCAACTGCGGAAAGACCGTATAGTCGCCGACGCTGGCCACCGCGTGGTTGATGGCGCTATGCACCGAGATCGCCAGCATCAGCGGCGGCTCGCCCACGGCCTTGGAGCGATGCACCGTCGCCTCGACATTGCGACCGGCCTTCCACAGCCGCACGTCCAGATGGGCCGGCCGGTCGCCGATGGTGGGGATCTTGTAGGTCGAGGGCGCGTGGGTCCGCAGGCGGCCTTGGGCGTCGTAGACCAGCTCCTCGGTCGTCAGCCAGCCCATGCCCTGGATGAAGCCGCCTTCGATCTGGCCGAGGTCAATGGCCGGGTTCAGCGACTTGCCCACGTCGTGCAGGATGTCGGCGCGGGTGACCTTCATCTCGCCGGTCAGGGTGTCGATCAGCACCTCGCTGCAGGCCGCCCCATAGGCGAAATAGTAGAACGGCCGGCCCGTGTGGGTGGCGCGGTCGTAGTGGATCTTGGGCGTGGCGTAGTAGCCGGTCGAGGACAGCGACACCCGCGCCAGATAGGCTTGGCGGATGAACCAGCCGAACTCGAAGGTCTCGCCGCAGACCCGCACGCCCTCGGGGGTGAAGGCGATGTCGTGCTCGGGGCAGTTCCACGTCTTGGCCGCGAACTGCACCAGCCGCGCCTTGATGGTCTCGGCCGCGTTCAGCGCCGCAATGCCGTTCAAATCCGCGCCCGACGAGGCCGCCGTGGCCGAGGTGTTGGGCACCTTGTCGGTGACGGTCGAGGTGATCTTCACGCGCTCGATGCCGACCTGGAAGGCGCTGGCGACGATCTGGGCGATCTTGACGTTCAGCCCCTGCCCCATCTCGGTGCCGCCGTGGTTCAGCATGATCGAGCCGTCGGCATAGAGGTGGATCAGCGCGCCGGCCTGGTTCAGGAAGGTCGTCGTGAACGAGATGCCGAACTTCACCGGCGTTAGGGCGATGCCCTTCTTCAGCACCGGGCTCGAGCGATTGAACGCCTCGATCTCGCGGCGGCGGGTCTCGTAGGCGCAGGAGGCGGCCAGTTCATCGATCAGCTGCGGCGCGACATTGTCCTCCACCACCTGGTGGTAGGGCGTGAGGTTGCGGCCCTCGCCGCCATAGAGGTTGCGGCGACGCACCGCCAGCGGGTCCAGGCCCGTGGCGGCGGCCACGGCGTCCATCACCCGCTCGATGGCGATCATGCCCTGCGGCCCGCCAAAGCCCCGGAAGGCGGTGTTGGACACCGTGTGGGTCCGGTAGCGGTGCGAGACGATCTCGATGGCCGGCAGGAAATAGGTGTTGTCGACGTGGAACATCGCCCGGTCGTTGATCGCCATCGACAGGTCGGTCGTCGCCCCGCAGCGCGAGGCCAGTTCCAGCGAAAGCCCGGTCAGCCGCCCTTCATCGTCGAAGCCGACATCATAGGCGGCCTCGAAGTCATGCCGCTTGCCCGTCATGACCATGTCCTCGTCGCGGTCCGGACGGGCCTTGGCGGGGCGACCAGTCTTCACGGCGACCAGGGCCGCGGCGGCGGCGAACAGCGAGGCCTGCGTCTCCTTGCCGCCGAAGCCCCCGCCCATGCGGCGCACCTCGACGGTGACGCAGTGGTCGGGCCGGCCCAGGACGCGAGCGATCAGGTGCTGCACCTCGGTGGGGTGCTGGGTCGAGGACCAGACGTGGACGTCGCCGTCCTCGCGCGGGGTGGCCAGGGCGACCTGGCCTTCGAGATAGAAGTGGTCCTGGCCGCCGATCGCGAACTTGCCTTGCACGCGGCGGGGAGATGTCGCCAGCGCCGCCTGGGCGTCGCCCCGCGCCATGCGCTGGCTGGCCTCGATCTTCAGATCCAGGTCGCGGGCGGCGGCGATGTCGATGGCGGCCGGCAGATCCTCGTACTCGACCACGGCCTTGGTCGTCGCGGCGCGCGCGGCGGCGATCGAGGTGGCGGCGACCGCGAACAGGCTCTGGCCGACGCAATAGACCTCGCCCCCAGAAGCTTCACTGGCGGCGAACAGCTTGTCGTCGTGGATGACGGGGCTGACGTCGTTCTCGCCGGGGATGTCCTCGGCGCTCAGCACCAGCACCACGCCGGGCGCAGTGCGGACGGCCGACAGGTCCATGCGGGTGATCCTGGCATGCGCCTTGGTGCTCATGCCGAAGGCCACGTGCAACAGGCCGGCCGGCTCGGGCATGTCGTCGATATAGACCGCCGAGCCCGCCACGTGCCGCGCGGCGCTGTCGTGCGGCAGGGCCGCGTGCACGCCCTGGAACGGCGCGGTCTCGATCACCGGCGTTGTGGCAGCAGAGTCAGCCAACGGCGCTCTCCGGCATCACACGGGATTCGACATCCTGGCGCTCCAGGAACACCTTGCGCAGCATATTCCTTGCCGCCAGCGACCGGTAGGCCGCCGAGGCGCGCATGTCGCTCATCGGGGCATAGTCGGTATCGAGCGCCGCCATCGCCGCCTCGATCGTCGCTTCGGTCCAGGATTGGCCGACCAGCGCCGCCTCGCAGGCCTTGGCCCGCTTGGGCGTGCCGGCCATGCCGCCGAACGCGATGCGGGCGTCGGTCACGACCCCGCCCTCGACCGCCAGCGAGAACGCCCCGCACACCGCCGAGATGTCCTGGTCGAAGCGCTTGGACAGCTTGAAGACCTTGAAGATCCGACCCGCGTCCAGCTTGGGCGCGATCACGGCCTCGACGAACTCACCGGGCCGGCGGTCCTGCTTGCCGTAATCGAGGAAAAACGCTTCTAGCGCCATCTCGCGCCGCTCATTGCCGCGCCGCAGAATGAGCGTCGCCCCCGCCGCGATCAGGGCCGGCGGCATGTCGCCGATCGGCGAGCCGTTGGCGATGTTGCCGCCGATCGTGCCGCTGTTGCGCACCTGGGTGGAGCCCAGCCGCCGCATCATCTGGCCCAGGTCCGGATAGAGCTTGGCCACCGCCTCGATGGCGTCGACGTAGCGCACGCCGGCGCCGATCCGCAGCCCCTCGGCCGTCTCCTCCAGCGCCTTGAGCTCGGCGACTTCAGAGATGCCGATCAGCGTCGGCAACGGCTTGCGCAGCTTGGTGACCCAAAGGCCGACATCGGTGGCTCCGGCCACGATTGTCGCGTCCGGATGCGCCAGATAGGCCTGCGCCAGTTCGTCGACCGTACGCGGCGACAACCAGGTGCGGGTGACGCCGTGGACCTCGTCCTCGTAGCTGAGGCTGAGCATGGTCTCGTCGCGCACGGCCGGGAGATCGACCGCCGGCGCGGCCTCGGCCTCGACACCCTTGGCCACCTCGATGATCGGCCCATAGCCGGTGCAGCGGCACAGGTTCCCCGCCAGCACTTCGCCGACCGGCGCGCCGGCGCCCTTGGCCGCGATCGCCCGCCCATACAGCGACATGACGATACCCGGCGTGCAGAAGCCGCATTGCGAGCCGTGCTTGTCGACCATGGCCTGCTGGACGGCGTGCAGTTCGCCGCCCTTGGCGAGGCTTTCGACTGTCAGCAGCGCCTTGCCGTGCAGCATCGGCAGGAACTGGATGCAGCTGTTCACCGCCCGCCAGCTCACCGCATCGCCCCCTTCTTCAGTTTTGGCCGCCTCGCCGACGAGCACGGTGCACGAACCGCAGTCCCCCTCGGCGCAGCCCTCCTTGGTCCCGGTCCGCCGCATCGGGCCGCGCAAGTGCTCCAAGAGGGTCGTCGTCGGGTTGGCCCCGCGGACCTCCTGCACCTGGCCGTCCAGCAGGAAGCGGATCGTCGCGCCCATCAGCTGCCCCGATAGGTGGAATAACCGTACGGCGAGACCAGCAGCGGCACGTGCCAATGTTGCTCGACGTTCGAGACGGCGAAATCGATGACCACCACATCCAGGAACGGCGGATCGGTCACGGGCAGGCCGGAGGCCTTGAAGTGGTCGCCGATCGCGAACTCCAGGCGGTATCCGCCGATCTCCAGGGCCTCTCCGGCGATAAGCCGCACACGTCCGTCGGCGTCCGTGCGGAATTCCGCCAGCAGTTGAACGTTACCGCCCTCGCACCGCGACACCCGCACCACGACATCGGCCGCCGGCTTGCCGGCCGCCTGGTCGAGGATGTGTGTCGTCAGTCCGCTCATGTTCCGCCCTCTTATCTCCGGACCGTGGGTCGATCTCGGTCGCTCCGGACGCCTTTGTCCAGCGCCTTGCCCCACACGGATCGCGCCGGAAGGCCAAGCGCCGAACAAGGGGGCGTAAGGCGCCCGAAGCGCAGGCATTATATAATAGATTTATTACTTGCGAGAGCCGCAAATCGCCGTTCGAACGGCGGCCAATTGGTACCGGTACCAGTAAAAAACGCGCGACAGGCGGCGAATGGTTGGAATTGCTGCGCCAACCCCGCTAGCAAAGACTCTGACGCTTCGCGCTCAGACGAAGCCAGCAGATGCGCCGCGCAGGCCGCCCAGAGGAACGATCGATGGACGAGGATTTCCGTAAAGCCGCCCTGGACTACCACCGTCTTCCGCGGCCCGGGAAACTGGCGATCGAGGCCACCAAGCGGATGGCGACCCAGCGCGACCTGGGCCTGGCCTACTCCCCCGGCGTCGCCGCGCCCTGCGAAGCCATCGCCGCCGATCCCGACACCGCCCGCGACTACACCGCGCGCGGCAACCTGGTCGCCGTGATCTCCAACGGCACCGCCGTGCTGGGCCTGGGCAATATCGGTCCGCTGGCCAGCAAGCCGGTGATGGAAGGCAAGGCCGTCCTCTTCAAGAAGTTCGCCGGCATCGACGTGTTCGACATCGAGGTCGACGCCGAGGATCCCGACCGCTTCATTGAGGTGGTGGCGGCGCTGGAGCCGACCTTCGGCGGCGTCAATCTGGAAGACATCAAGGCCCCCGAGTGCTTCATCATCGAGCGCAAGCTGCGCGAGCGGATGAACATCCCGGTCTTCCACGACGACCAGCACGGCACCGCCATCGTCTGCGCCGCCGCCGTCCGCAACGCCCTGCTCGTCCAGGGCAAGACGCTGAAGGACGTCAAGCTGGTGACCTCAGGCGCCGGCGCGGCCGCCCTGGCCTGCGTCGACCTCCTCGTCTCGATGGGCCTGCCGGTCGAGAACGTCACCCTGACCGACATCAAGGGCGTCGTATATGCCGGTCGCGACGACGACATGCTCGACAACATGGCCCGCTATGCGCGCCAGACCGACGCCCGAACCCTGGCCGAGGTGATCCCCGGCGCCGATATCTTCTTAGGCCTGTCGGCTCCGCGCGTGTTCAAACCCGAATGGCTGCCGCTGCTGGCGCCGAACCCACTGATCCTGGCCATGGCCAATCCCGAGCCGGAGATCCTGCCCGAACTGGTCCAGGCCGCCCGCCCCGACGCCATCATGGCCACCGGCCGCAGCGACTACGCCAACCAGGTCAACAACGTCCTCTGCTTCCCCTTCATCTTCCGGGGCGCCCTGGACGTCGGCGCGTCCGAGATCAACGAGGCGATGAAGGTCGCGGCCGTCGAGGCCATCGCCGAGCTGGCCCGCGCCGAGGCCTCCGAAGTGGTCGCGTCGGCCTATGGCGGCGTCGCGCCGATGTTCGGCGCGCAGTACATCATCCCCAAGCCCTTCGACCCGCGCCTGATCCTGCAGATCGCCCCGGCCGTGGCCAAGGCGGCCATGGACACCGGCGTGGCCACCCGGCCGATCGCCGACTTCGACGCCTATCGCCAGGAGCTGGAGCTGTTCGTCTACCGCTCGGGCCAGCTGATGCGGCCGGTGTTCGAGCGGGCCCGCAAGGCGCCGGTCAAGGTGGCCTATGCCGAGGGCGAGGACGAACGCGTGCTGCGCGCCGTCCAGACCGTCGTCGACGAGGGCCTGGCCCTGCCCGTGCTGATCGGCCGCCGTGAGGTCATCAAGGCCCGCATCGCCGAGATGGGCCTGCGCCTGGACATCGGCGGCAAGGTCGAGATCGTCGACCCGCAGGCCGACAAGGACCTCTTCGCCCCGCTGGTCACCGAATATCAGGGCCTGGTCGGCCGTCGCGGCGTGCCGCCGATCGCCGCGCAACGCCGCGTCGAGGGCCGCCGCACGGTGGCCGCCTCGATGCTGCTGTCGTCGGGCTATGTCGAGGCCGCCCTGGTCGGCGGCAGCGGCGACTGGTGGCAGCACATGACCTATGTCCTGCCGATCATCCCGCGCCGCGAAAACGTCAGCCGCGTCTACGCCATGTCGTCGCTGATCCTGGACAACGGCACGCTGTTCTTCTGCGACACCCACGTCAACGTGGACCCGACCGCCGAGCAGATCGCCGAGTGCACCCAGCTGGCCGCCGAGGCCGTCCGCCGCTTTGGCCTGACGCCTAAGGCCGCCCTGCTCTCGCACTCCTCGTTCGGGGCCAGCAACTCCCCGACCGCCCGCAAGATGCGCGAGGCCCTGGCCATCCTGCGCGAGCAGGCGCCCGATCTTGAGGTCGATGGCGAGATGCACGCCGACGCCGCCCTCAGCCAGCATCTGCGCGAGCGCATGGTCGCCGACAGCCCGCTGAAGGGCTCGGCCAACCTCTTGGTCATGCCGACCCTGGACGCGGCCAATATCGGCCTGACCCTGCTCAGCGCCGCCACCGAGAGCCTGCTGGTCGGTCCGGTGCTGCTGGGCATGAGCAAGCCGGTGCACGCCCTGGTGCCCAGCGTCACCGCTCGCGGCATCGTCAACCTGACGGCCCTGGCGGTGAACCAGGCGGCCTCGGAACGGGCGCGCGCGGAGGTCTAAAGCCCCTTCCAGAATGCCGAAAGGCCCCGTCCGACACTTCAGCGTCGGCGGGGCCCTTCAAAAGTCTTTCGAAAAGGCCGTCCGTTCGGGCGGCCTTTTCTTTTGCAGCCTTACAGGATGCGCAGGTTGCCGGCCGAGGTCTTGCCCGAACGGCGGTCCTGCTCAAGCTCGTAACCGACTTGCTGGCCTTCGTTCAGCCCGCGCAGGCCGGCGCGCTCGACGGCCGAGATGTGCACGAAGATGTCGCCGCCGCCGTTGTCCGGCTGGATGAAGCCGAAACCCTTGGTAGTGTTGAACCACTTCACGACGCCGGTGCCGCTCTCGCCGGTGCCGGCCGAGAAGCCGCCGCCGCCGCCGCCGCGCGGGCCGTCGAAGCTGCGCGGGGGACGCGCGCCGCCGGGACCGCCACGACCGCCACCGGCCGGGACAGCGCCCTGACCCGTCACGCGCAGGTTGCCGGCCGAGGTCTTGCCCGAGCGGCGATCTTCTTCCAGCTCGTAGTTGACTTGATCACCTTCGTTCAGACCCGCCAGGCCCGAGCGTTCAACCGCGGCGATGTGGACGAACACGTCCTGGCCGCCGTCCTCGGGCTGAATGAAGCCAAAGCCCTTGGCCGGGTTGAACCACTTAACGACACCGTTCGCCATATTATCCTCAAACACCTCAATCGACGGGCTGATAGTCGGCCCGCGTCTTCCGGACGGAAGTCATGACGCAAAACCGCGCCCTGCGCTATGGGCTTTGAACGGAGAATGTCGACCGGAAGGCGGCGAAAGGCAGAAAAATTCGCGTTTGGGGCAGCGAGCGTTGCGAGAATGCCACTCTAAATTGCACGTACAGATACAAAAAAGCCCCGACCGCAATCGGACGGGGTGGGTATAAACGCCTAAGGCGACTTGGGACCTTGGGTGCGGGGACAGGATTTGAACCTGTGACCTTCAGGTTATGAGCCTGACGAGCTACCGGGCTGCTCCACCCCGCGTCAGGGTGTTTTGGATTGTGTGGCAGGGTTTGGACTTGGACTTTTTATTTTCAGCACTTCG